>CAXXMR010000008.1:0-290690 GCA_963663805.2 Sedimentisphaerales bacterium | reverse complement strand
GAACTTGGGAATAACTAAGAGTTGCTCGAAGAACAAACAACCATATACGACATCGCCTGGGGCCTTATCAGTCTGGCCATCACCCTTTATTGGCTAGCCCGAACCAACCTGGGCAAAAAATGCGTTCGACGATTCTCCCACCCTTAGGACGCAACAGCCTCCGTTGGTACGACATCATCATAATTCTCGCGGTATTCCTCATGGCCAGCCTGGCCTCGATCCCCCCAATCCAAAACGCCGAAAACGCTCAATGGAATAAATTCCTGCTCAAGCTCCTTACCGGCCAATGTACCGTCGCCGTCTTCATACTCTGCCTTGCCGCCTTTCGTTTCCAAAACGGCATCAGCGGATTCGCCTGTCGCCTGACCAGCATCCCCCGCGACATCGTCCGCGGCATCATCCTGCTGATAATATCGACCGGCCTGGTCGGTTCTGCACTTATCGTCACCCTGACACTCTGCGAAATCTGCGGTTACGAAACCATCCAGAAACATCTCTTCCTCGAAAAACTCGCCCAGAACCCCGACCCATACACTATCCTGCTGCTGTCACTCTCCGCCGCCGTCGCTGCCCCTGTCACCGAAGAATTTCTCTTCCGCGGCACAATCCAACCTTACATAATCAAAATCATCAGCCGATTATACCTCTCACCCCAGACCGTCACCGCACCCGAAGAACAGGAAAATAATGCAGAATTACCCGAACCAGAATGGGACCACCCAAACACCCGCTGGTTGGCCATTTTAATAACCGCCGCCTTGTTCGCCCTGGTACATGCCGACTGGCAGCACTGGCCCGCCCTGTTCATCTTCGGCATCTGCCTCGGCTACGCCGCGGAAAAAACCGGCGGACTGGTCACCCCCCATAACCATGCACGCCCTGTTTAACACCCTCCCTCTAATCGTAACCCTAAACAGCACCACAAATTGATTTTGGGACTTACCCCTCCTGCGGCCGACGATACACAATCGTCAAAGTCGCGTCCCAGTTATCCTTGCTCTTGCCCTGAGAATGACTTACACTCAAAACCGTGCAACGCACCCCGTCAAAATTGCGCTCCGCGTAATCAATAAACTGAGCCACCTGCAGCAGCTTGACACCATTAAGATTATAAGTCTCACGATGCTCGATCGTCCCGTCCTTTTGCTCAGTCGGCTTGCTAAACTCGCCCCGCCGAAACTGGCCCGGCAAAACCAGCGCAATCTGCGCACAACGATTCGCCGAATCAACCCCATCAAAATACATACTGCCGTATTCCCCGCTGGCGTCCCCCTTTTTCTCACGCATGGATTTTATCAAAGAGGCCTGCTTCATTACTTTGGAGTAACTACCGATACGGTTATTCGCCAGACCCCGCTCACGAAACATCGCTGAGGTCGAACTAACAGCATAGAAAAACAGCAGTATCGGCACGACAATAGACCATAACTTCGGATTTTTCAGATTCTCTTTATTCATTTTCGTCCTTATCCTGATTAGCGGTTTTACTTTCCTGAGCCACCTTCATCGCCATATTAAACTGCCGGCGACTGGTCGGGTCGTTGCGATTGCCCGAACCGCTCTGCGTAAAATCCCAGTTTTCGATGGTTATGCTCTCATGCCTCTTTAAGGCCGCCTCCAAGGCTATCTGGTCCGCCAGTTCCGGCACACTGCCCGATATATTCACCACTTCCGCCTGCGTCCGCAGCGTATCAATCTGCAAATCAAACTTCTCCGGCAGGCTGTTCAACGCGTCCAAAGCCACCATAAACGTCCGACTGGCTGAACCCGACACCACCTGAGATTCCTGCTGAAGTTTCTGCTTCCGCAAATTCGCGTAAAGATTATTTATATCACGCGTCAATTGCCCCGCACTCTGATTCCGCGGCATTTTCTGACCCGGATGTGTGTCCTGCCACGCCTGAATAATCTCACTGTCAACCTGATTTTGCACCTTGACAAAACGATTCTCGTTAAGCTGCATCACAAAACTCAACGCCAGAAAAAACAATATAATCGCCGCCGACAAACCGTAATAACCACGCTTCCGCGACTCAACCATAGAATGCGGCTCCAGCCCGTCCAACCGAAAATCCGCCACCTCGCCGCCATTGAGATATCCAATGGCCACACCAGCGGCAAATGCCTTGCGAACATTAGTTTCGCTCAGTTCAGCGGGAGTCACACCCACAGCCTCCTGAACAAGTTTACAAAGGTCAGGAATAAAATTCTCGGAATGATAATAAACCTTGCCCGGCTGACTTTCCTCACCCAGCATTATCAAACTGCGTTTGAGTTCAGAGCCGAGAACCTCAGAAGCCTGCTCAACCGACGGACAAACGTAACTGCGGGCCAGAAGCGGATTGCATTTGTCATCGACCGCCAGCAAATAAAGCGTTTCAGCGGTCCAGGCCAGATACAGACACGACTCACTCTCACGCAGCACCCCTTCATCTTTCAGCCAGTGCATCCATGAACTCAAATCCGCTTCAGCGATAAGCGCATCAACACCGGCGGCCTCAAAACCCTCCAGCAGAGATGTCAGCTCATCCCGACGGGCTGTATGCACAATCAAATCACAGCCGTCCTCAACATTACCACCGTTGGGCAGCTTCTGAAAACTCACCGCAATTGCGTCCGCGTCCGTCGCGAATTCCACCTCAATGTCATAACGCAAAGTCTGCATTATCTGCCGCGTCTCGACAAAATCAGAGTGATGCTGAACCGTCTGATACAAACGCCCGCCCAGCGACAGAGCCGTCGCCGAAACCTTGTTCGGATAACGCTCCCGAATCTGACCCGACAACTCACTGACAAACTCGTTCAGCCCTAACTGCTCTTCAGACGAAAACGGAAGCTGCCAGCAATCGGTAATCGTTGACTTATCACCCTGCCTCTCCAGCATAACCGCTGTCAGAGCATCGCGAGCATAGTGAATTCCTAAACATTTACTTTCTGCCAATTTCAATCTCCTGGATTTATCGCCGCGGTTTTCAGTTTGCCTGTCGTATTACGGTAAACGCCCGCGTTAAGTTTCATACTCGTCCTGCCCAGCCGGGCTGTCACATGCACCGAAAATGTATCGCTGCCCGTCGTACACAAAGGCGTAACCTTGCTGCGAACATCGTCATCTATCAAAGCCAGCTCCCGAAGCTCGCTGGTACTGGCGAACATCATCGTCTCCCGACGGGACACCACCGCCTCAGCCATCGACTCGGTAAAACCCAACCCGCTAAATGCCGCCAGCATCACCCGTTTCGGTGCCGTATTGATATTGATTTTATTATGACCCCACGGACCCAGATAATCCACAAACCGGTCGCCATCCTCAAACAACGGTTCTTTCAGAAATGAGTATTCCGAATTATAATGAAGCTCATGCTGCAACTGTTTGGCAAACTCACCCATGCTTTCGCGACGCTGGTCACCTTCTTCGACTCGCTTGGTATAGCCCAAATGACGACGACGGGTCACCACACTGCTGCTGGTTGACCTGCCCCGTAGTCGGCTGTTGGTACTAACCGACGAACGACCTCTTGATAATGTTATCGTAAACTCCGCCGGCGGAAGACTTGCCGGCTTGCCAATCTCACGAATCAAATCCATCGCCAACTCCGCCACTTCACTTTCCAAATCCAGACTCTCACCCAGATTCGCCACCTGAGTATCAGGCTTAACACTCGAAGTACCCGCCCCGAAAGGACTGGCGAAAACCCACATTACCGGCCACTTGGCACTCTCATCGTGAATCTCCAGCGTAACTTCAGCCTCACCCACCTGAATCGTTTCTTCTTTAATTACAAACGAGCGCTCCTGCTGTTCCAGATATTCCGTAACATTGGGGTCTTCCCAGTCGTTCAGGTCCAGCCCCGCCGCCGCGTCAGTTGTCGTCTGCTCGCCGCTGGCCGCTGCCGTGCGAGAATCTCTAATCTTTTCCGCCTGCTCCTTGATAGCCTGCTGAACCAGCATGATCCCTGCGATAATCCCCGACTCCGCCGCATAGCGACATTGAGTTTTTTCCCGGCGAAAACTGCTCGAACGCGCATGAACCGCCGTATCCGCCTGATATTGCACCGACAATGTCGCCAGCACGACCAACGCGAACAGCGTAAGCATCAGCGTAAACCCAGTTTTTCGACCAATCCGTCGCCGCATAACCATTATCTCAATATCTTACCAAACCCGTAAACCCTGCCGTCAATTACCCTCGACCGCAGGTCGATACCTCGCCTTTCACTCTTGCCTAATGCCTGCCGTTAAATAAACCAACCCGCCAAAGGCGGTACCTCGCCGTTCACTCTTGCCTCTTGCCTAATGCCTCTTGCCTCTTATCATCCTTTGTCCCATCACCAAACCGATCCAGACACATCGTCCGCCGCAACAAAACAACCCTGTCGGGATTGGGTATGCCCGTGCGAAACAACTCAACCGTAACTTCCAGCAAATCCGGAGTCGAACCATCCAGAAAAATTTCTATCGGCTCGCCTTCAACATCCAGAGGCAGCACCAGAAAAGTATTCAAGCCTTCACATAGCGGCACATAAACATCCTCGTCGCCATCTTTTTTTCCTGGGGTTAGCTGCCGCCGAAAAAGCACCATATCCATCTCGTCATATCGAGCCACCGCCAGCCAGTCTATCTGCATCGATTTATCACCGCCGCCTTCGGACGAACCAGCTATCGTCAACTGTGAGGTTTCATGACCATCGACATAAGCGTTTTCTATCGAAATCTGCAAATCACTGTCAGCCGCCATCGTTATATCCTCGCACAGCCGGTCCAAAGCAAAATTCGCCGCCGCCTGCCGGGTCAAATCATCTTCCACATCATGACTATTCCGGGTTATCTGATTCAGCACCTCCAGCACCGCCGCGCTCAGCATAGCCGCCAGCACCAGTGTCGCCAAAATCTCAATTATCGAAAAACCCGAACGCTTCATATTCCCTCTTGCCTCATCCCTCTTGCCTCATCCCTCTTGCCTGCCGTTACTCCTCCTCAACTTCCTCAACATTCTCATCGCTCTCCTCCTGAACCGCCGGCATATCCAGCTCACCCGCCCGAATCAGTTCTGCGATAACCTCGTCCGGCGTAGGGTCACGCCCCAGCTTCGCCCGCAGTTCCAGATACCATAGCGGCTCTTCGACCACCTGCGACAGCGGCACCGCGATCGCATGACCTGGTATCGGTTTAAGCTGAGAAAAATAACGCACCAGTTCAACCTTGGTGCTTCTTTCGCCCAGCATATCATCATCTTCAACTTCGATTTTCGCTTCGATAACCGTATTGGACAAATCCGGCTTAGGCGATTCCCCCCCCAGAGTTATCCGCCGCAAATCCATCCGCCAGACAAACAACGGGTCAAGCTCATCCTCGCCCATCATATCTGCCGTCTCCGGCTCCTGACGACTTGCCAGAAGAAGTTCCATCTGACGCTGAGCAACCGCCAACGCCCGCTCTTTCAGGGCCTGACCCATTACCGTCTCGGTAGTACGATTTATCGCCAGCAGCACCCCACCCAGCATAATCGCCATAATCACAACCGTCGCCATCACTTCGACAAGCGTAAAGCCCAGCGAACGCACCCGCCCAAACCGTCCGCCCGGCAGAATGAACCGCCCCCTCACCAAAAGCCAATCCAAACCGTTCCACTCATACCTCATGCCTTTTGCCTTATCTCTTGCCTGCCGTTAAATATCACAACGAACGATGTATCGACAATTCCGTAAAAGTCTCCGGCAGGAACAACGGCTCATTTTTAGTCATTACATGAACCGTCAAACGGTCCAGCCTCAGCCACCGCTCACGCCCGAAAATGCCCTTCAGATGAAACAAAGCCGAAGTCTCCCAACCCTGCGGACCAGCGTAAAGAATCAACTCACCGCTTAGCTGCCGAGTCCCGTCCTCCAGCTCAGCCTCATAAATATATGACTTATCCAGAACATCCGGGTCCAGCACCGGCTCATCCAGGTCTACCGGCTCGCCATCCGCGTCCGCCTCATAAACCGTATAGTAACCTTCCGTAACATCAATGATTATCATTAGCGGCTTGCCACGCAATACCGCCTGCTCCGCCATCACTGTCAGAGTACGCGTAAAACGGGCCAAATCCGCTTCCATCAGACTGCGACGATCCGAACCAACCATATCAACCGCTATTACACCAAACAGCAACGCCATAATCGCCACCGCGAACATTGCTTCCAGCAGAGTATGACCAGACGAACGTCGCAAAACACTATTCCTGTTCACTGCCCGCGATGTCACTGTTGTATATGTCGGCATCTTCATCTTCGCCGCCTTCCTGACCATCAGCACCGTAGGACCAAATATCAAACTTCGCGTAATCGCCCGGATACTGATAATAATAGTCACCGCCCCACGGGTCTTTCGGTATATCATTCATGTTTTCCAGATAACCTTCACTATTCCAGCCTGTAACACCCGGCGGCTCTTCAATCAGAGCGTATAAACCATCGGCGTTATCAGGGTAGTGACCTGTATCCAGCTTAAAAGCACTTATCGCACCTTCAAACATCTTGATTTGAGAGCGAGCCGTCGTAATCTTCGCCTTGGCGATATAACCCATAACATTATTACCCACCAGACCCGCCAGCAAAGCCAGAATCACAATTACCACCATCAGCTCGACCAGGGTAAAACCCCGATTGCTTCGGCCATTCCACTTTCTCACTAAAGTTGTCATACTACTTCTCCTGTATCTAATGTACATTAAACTCTCTCTGATATACCGCTTACGCTCCGCTCAGATTCGCGACCTGCAAAATCGGCATCAGCGTAGCGATACATATAAAACCAACTATAACCGCTATAAACACAATAATGATAGGCTCGATTGTCGAACTTATCCTCTGTACTGTAATATCCGTATCTTCTTCGATACTCGCCGCGATCGTCAACAGCATCGCTTCCAGTTCACCCGTCCGCTCGCCCACCGTTATCATGTGCGCCACCGCCGGACCAATCACATTACTTTCCCGTAAAGGCGTAGCAATATCGGCACCGGCGATAATCCGCTCCCGCGCCAAACGAACCGCGTGAGCCATCACCGAATTACCCGTAACTTCCGACACCACCTGCAAACTGTCCGCCATCGGCATCCCGCTGCGTATCAAAGCCGAAAGCGTGGAAGTAAAACGAGCCACAATCGTCTGACGTATCAGCTCGCCAATCACCGGCAGACGTAAATTAAACCGGTCAAACGCCAGCCGACCCGCAGGCCGCGACAAAGTCTGCCGCACCAGCCACGCCAAACCAACCCCGCCCAATATAAACAGCCACCAATACCCCACCAGCAAATCACTGAAGTCCATCAAAAACTGAGTTATCCCCGGTATCTCCTTGCCGCTCTGCACAATAATCTTCGTGATTTTCGGCACAATAACCGTCATCAGCAGCACAATCACCAGCAGCGAAATACAAATCAAAATAAGCGGATACATCAACGCCGACTTAACCTTAGCTTCCAGCCGCTGACTCTTACCCATATAATCCCCCAGCAGTTGCAGCGACCGGCCCAGATTACCCGTAACCTCACCCACCTTAACCATCGCCACGTAAATACTGTCAAACCAGCCCGGATATTCCTTCAGACCATCAGCCAGAGTCTCACCCGACAAAACCTGGTCCCGAATATTCTGAATAATCGGCGAAAACTTCTCGTCTTCCGCCTGACTTATCAAAACCCCCAGAGCTTCGGTCAGTTTCACTTCAGCCTGAATCATCGTCGCCAGCTGACGCGTAAACTCCAGCACCAGCCGCCGCCGCTTACCCCGAAATATATTCCCCAGCGAAAAACCGCCCTGCCCCGCCAGCTCACTCACAGGCCGCAATTTCGTCGCATGAAGCCTACGGTCACGCAACTGCCGACGTGCCGCCGATGCCGACTCCGCTGCCAGCGTACCACGAGACTGCTTACCCGCCCGATCCAATGCTATATATTCAAAAGTAGGCATTAGCGCCCTTTACTATTTCCCAAAAAAACACGCCGTGTCAAGTCCTGATTATAAGTTGTCACTCAAATCACTAGCATCCACACATCAGAGCCGCGCACGTTAGTAAGCGGTGTCGTTAAGTAAAACTACCCGGTCGCAAGACCGCACCTCGCCGTTAATCATTCAAATCTCGACCGCAGGTCGAAACCACGCCGTTCACTTCTGCCTCATGCCTCATGCCTTCTTAAATCAAATATCATCCGCCTGAGCTACCCGCAAAATCTCCTCCAGCGATGTCAACCCTTCTTCCACACGCCGCAAACCATCCATCCGCAAAGTACTCATCCCCGCCGCCAGAGCAGCCTTCTTAATCTCGCCGGAGGTACTCCGCTGATAAATGCACTGACGAATATCATCATCCACATTCATCAACTCATATATCCCTGTACGTCCCCTATATCCCGTCTGAAAACATTCCTCGCAGCCACCCGCCTGCCATACCTGCTCAAACGCGCCAAAACCTATCCCCAGCTCCCGCATCCGCTGCGAATCAGCCTCCACCACCTTTCGACATTTCGGACACAAACGACGCACCAGCCGCTGAGCCAAAACCGCAATAACCGAACTTGCCACCAGATAAGGCTCAACCCCCAAATCGATAATTCGCGTAATCGTACCCGCCGCGTCATTCGTATGCACCGTACTAAACACCAGATGACCCGTCAGCGACGACTGAATCACCATCCGGGCCGTTTCCTCGTCGCGAACCTCACCCACCATGATAACATCCGGGTCCTGCCGCACCACATGCCGCAAAGCCGTAACAAATGTCATACCCTTCTTCTCAGCCACCTGAATTTGACTGATGCCGTCCAGCTGATACTCAATCGGGTCTTCAATCGTAATAATATTCTTTTCCGTCGCGTCAATCTGCCGCAGAAAACTATATAGCGTCGTCGTCTTACCGCTGCCCGTCGGACCCGTCACAAAAAACACCCCGTGAGGCCGCAGCAGAAGTTTGTCTATCCGCGTCAAATCCCCCTCAGCCATCCCCAAATCATCCAGCGAATAAACACCCGTACTCTTATCCAAAAGACGCAATACACTGCGCTCGCCATAAGCAGTCGGCACCGTCGATACCCGCAAATCAACCTCACGCGGACCAATCTTAACCGAACAGCGGCCATCCTGTGGCATCCGCCTCTCCGCGATGTCCATCCCCGCCATAACCTTGATACGAGAGACAATCACCGGCAACACCCGATAGTCCAGCGTCAGCATATCGTACATCAAACCATCAATCCGATACCGCACTATCACCTTCTGCTCGAACGGATGAATATGCACATCGGAAGTCCGCAACTGCAAAGCCCGAAACAGTATATCGTTCACCAGCCGAATCACCGGCGGACGGTTCACCACATCCAGCAAATCTTCCGAGCTCGTAACATCACCGATAAGACCCTGAATATTATGAGCGTCAACCTCACCCGCCACATCTTCCAAAACCGTCACCCGCTGCTCATAAGCGGCGTTTATCGTACTGTTAATCGTAGCCTGAATCGCCAAAGCAGGCCGAACCGCACAGCCCAGCATCTTACTGGCATTATCCAGAGCATACATCTCCAGAGGCTTGCAAGTCGCGATCGTCATCACCGAATCTTCCAGATGCGACGCGATGATGCTGTGATGCTGAGCAAAAGGCGGCGGTACCAAAGCCACAAACTCACCCGGAACATCGCCGGCCTTGAGCTTCTCAATATAAGGGACATCAAGCAGCTCGCCAAAAAGACGCAGAACCTGCTCTTCCGTAAAACCGCTCGATTGTAGAAGCTGCTTATCCAAAGGCCGCTTGTCATTGGCATGTTGAGCGAAAAACGCTTTCAACGACCCAGCCTCAACCAGGTTAGTCCGCTCCGCGATTGCTATCAGTTTTTCCTTCATAACACTCTATTTCATATCAGCGACTAAAGCCGCCGCCGTTAAAATAAACCAGCCCGCCAAAGGCGGCACCTGGCCGGTCACTCTTGCCTCTTCCCTCTTGCCTCATGCCTTCTTCACTCAAATACCCCCACACCCAACGGACGTTTCTCTGCCGGCAAACCCGGAATCAAAGGCGTCTGGTAATAAGCGTCCTCGCCTTTCTTAACCTTATCTATCTCCGGTTGGGATAACCGCTCCAAATCCTGGAACTCAGAATTCTCACCCTGACTGCGTACGATATGCGCTCGCACAAAAACATACAGCACACTATTGATATTCGAACGGGCCGTATTACGGAACAAAGCTCCTACCAGCGGCAAATCACCCAAAACAGGCACTTTCTTAACGTCTATCGAATTCGTCTGAGTAGTAAGACCGCCCAGAATTATCGTCTTGCCGTCCGGCACCGTCACCATAGTTGTCAATTCATTATTGGACTTCGGCGGCGGAATATTACCCGAACTCTGACCATCGAAACTATCAACCGTCAAAGTAATATCCAGCTGCAGAAAATTGCCTTCGCTGATATGCGGCACAATCTCCAATGTCGTACCAGCTTCCTGATATTCATTAAACTCGATAATTGGAGTATCAGAACCCGCTTGAATCGTCGTCTTCGTCGTCGGCTCCGAGCGGGTACTCGTTATCGTCGCAGTGTTCTCATCATCGCCAAAATTGTCACTCACCAGAATACGAGGCCGAGAAACAATCTTCGCATTGCCAGCTTCCTGCAATGCCTCCAATGTCGCATATACCGACGAATCATCAAAAAACGCCAGCGTACCACCCGTACCGCTCACAATATTATTATCACTCTGGGTAAGCTCACCCAGCGGGAACGGCGAAATACCCGAAATCATCCGAGAACCACCCAATTCCCATTTGTCCTTCAGAGAAATACCAACTTTCAAAATATCGTCGGCGTTTATCTGCACCAGAATCGCCTCTATCAACACCTGCGGCAAACGCTCATCCAACTGCTCGATTATCGCGGCAATCTCCTCATGCTGAGTCTTCGTACCCCGCACCGCCACCGCGTGAATATCTTTAAGAGCAACGATAATCGGAGCGCCCTCGCGACCCGGAACATTAACATTCTGCTCACCCTGCATAACCTCCTGCTTGCTCTCCATCAGCTCCGTAAGCATCTCCTGAACACTTTCCGGGTCACGATTCTCCAGCTTGTATATCTTAATAGCACCCAGCCGGTCCTCCGGCTCTATATCGATATACTCCATTATCTCGCGTATATCCTTAAGCTGCTTCGCCGTCGCCATAATGAATATCCGGTTCGTCGATTCCTGTATCGCGATACGAACATCAGGCTCTTCCGCACCAAAAAAACCACCGTCATTATTATTTTCATCACCCGTCGTCCGAGCCCGCATATCAGGCGTACGACCACGCTCAAAAGTCCGAGCCCGATCCCGCGCACTCTGACGAGTCGAACGGGTAATCTCCAAATCATCCAGTATCCGACGTACTTCCTCAGCCTCAACATATTGCGGCTGATGAATAAACAACTCCTGCTGGCCATACTCCACCGGCGGAACATCCAGAACAAAAAGCAAATCCTCTATCTGGTCAACCTGCTCGTCAGTACCAACCATCAAAACCCGGTTCGTACGCTCATCCGCCAGCAAAAAAGGACCTGTACGCTTATCGCCCGAATCACGGGTACGACTCGTCCGAGACCGAACCGGCTGAGGGGCCTTAACTGCCGCCGGAGCAGCAGCAGCCGTTCCACTCTCACCAGTCGTTGCCGTCGAAGCCTTCTCGTCACTCAACGCTTCCAGCAAACTATCCAACTGGTCAACTATCTCCGCCGCTTCAACATATTCTATCGTGAAAACTTCCAAAGATATTTCCAAATCAGGACGGTCTATATCAAGTATATCCAACAGCTCCTGAATCATATCCATCTCATCTTCAGTCGCCACCACCAACAAACGATTCGTTCGCTCATCCACCAGAATCGTCGGACCATCCTTGCCCGAAGAACCACCCGTCGAAGGGCTCGCCGGATTACGTATCGGACGCTTCGTTCGCGGGTCAATCCGAACCGGGGCAGGGGCTCCTTCTCCACCAGTTTCCAATACACCCTGCTCTGCCAAAGCAGCCAATAGCTCCTCTATCTGACCCTTGACGTCATCAGCCTTGACAAACTCCAAATCCATCACTTCCAGAGCACGCTCCGGACCAGGCTGGTCTATCAGCTCTATCAGTTGCAGCAGCCGTTCCAGACGCTGGGCGTATTCCGTAATTATTAACTGATTAGAACCCGGAACATCGATTATACCCGAAGCGTCCGGCGTGAAATTCGTCAAAAAGGCTTTCGCCGTATTCGTCTGAGTATATTGCAAAGGAACTATCTGAGTCACTACTGCGTCACCCTCGGCAATATCAGGCATCTCCAGACCAAAACCCATATAAGGAGTAGCCTTCTTTGTCGCCTCAACCTTATTCACCACCCGAATAAACGGATCCTCACGAACCAGAGTCTGACCCGAAAAACTCAATACCGACTCCAAAAGCGGCAGCAAATCACCCCGACGCACATCGCCATACTGACGCAATTTAACCTTGAACGCCTGCTCCGAAGCATTGTCATACAAAAAGCTGAAACCCAACTCCTTACCAACCGTCTCTATCAGCATCCCCAAATCCAGCTGGTCATCTTTCAGGTCCAGCTTAACAATATCATCCGGCTGAGGGTCCGGCTTCGGTATCACCGGCGGAGGAGCCAATTTCGGCAAAGCCTGCTCGACCGCTTCGACCGGCTCATTTTTTTTCTCATCAGCAGCCCCAGCCGGCTCTTCCGTTTCCGACGGATCAGAGTCCGGTTCAACCGCAGCTTCATCAGAAGATTCTTCTGCCGCCTCAACCTCGGCCTCAACTTCAGCCATCAATTCATCAACCTCTGCATCATCCGACGACGACGACGCTTCCGTATCTTCGCCCGACGGCTCCCCCAACTCCGCTTTCCTCTGCCGGGTGATGGCACCCTCCATCAAAACGTCTATCTGCCTTTCTATAGACTCAACTTTCTTTTGGTCATTCGTCGCATGGGCAGCCTTCAGTTGCATCTTCAGAGTATTTATCCGTTTTTCTTCTGACGGCAGCAAACCATTCTTGCTGACTGACCGAGACTTAGGCTCAGACTGAACCTCAGACTTTTTCGCCGCCTGACGAGATAAAGCACCCTGCATCAGCTTATCTATTTCATCCTGAACCGCCTTGGCCTGCTCGTCATCACCCGCCGCCTGAGCAGCCATCATGGCAGCCATCAGGCTGTTCATCTGCTCATTCTCATCACCCACCAAAAAATCACTTTCCGGAACAGCCGGCCCCGCCGGCTCAACCTCGGACTCACTCGCCGCCGCCAGACGCAACTTGGCCAACTCACTTAATTTGTCTATCTCAACCTGAATAGCGGCAAGTTCTGACTTGTCGGTCGTAACTATAAAATCTGAAATCAGCTTGTTCATCCGCTGATTTTCTTCGTCCGTCAAACCCGGAGTTTTCATCCCACCCCCCGAACTCTGCGCCGACTCACTCTCGGACTTCTCACCGTCTGCCGCACCGCTGATACCATAAACACAGCACAGCCCCAACATTCCGCAAATAATCAAAAGACCAAACGCCCCCCGCCTCTTATTGATAAACATGCACCGACACAGCTCAACCACGAAACCCAGGGGTTTCTCGGCCCACCTGACACTTGCGTTACCACCGTCCTTGCGGTTATTATCAGAGACATGCTTAGTCATCGTCCCATATACTCCATAAAAAATTTGCTCTGTTTAGCCAATTATTACCGTTTCCTGCCGGTACTAATATCCTTTTGTCTTATACTCGCCGTCGGCTCCTGCCATAATCCCAAATCAGCCGACAACTACCAGCCGCCAACCGACCTGGACCACCAGACCCTCAAAATCTTCACCGACCGACTGCTCGTCGCCCTGGCAACCCACGATGAACAACTCATCACCCAGATCGCCCAGGCCGACCCCGACCTCACCGGCCGCCAAATCACCGTCGCCCTGCTCGGCCCCGAAGGACCGTCCATAATCCTGGGAAACTGGAACGCCGACCTGATCAACATCACCGTCCAGCCCAACCAACTCAATGCCCAATCCGAAACCCAAATCTATTTCCGACGTCAGCCCAACCACCCCCCGCAGCTAACGACCTTAATCTTCAATTTCGAGCGAAGTCAGCCCGGACAGAACTGGCAGCTTAATCTCGCCGACCAACCCTGACCAAAACCGGTTTTCCTTATTAACTTTTCACCAAAAAACGCTTAAAAAAAGCGATCTTTTCTTAAAAAACATCAAAAAAAACGTCAAAAATCGTTCTTCGCGGCAAAATCGCGGCGTTTTTTCGACGCGTTCACGCCTCATTTCAACTTCAAAAAATCAACGCTTACTTGGCGGAGTATAGCGGGAAGGCGACGCAACAGGCCTCGTTGGACGACTCGGAGGCGACGGAAGACCCGGAGACTGCTTACGCTCTACCGCCGATACCGGCCCAACCTGACCCGGTTTGGGCTTGGGAACCTCAGAGGTATAATAATATCCCTCGCGGTAAAGCTCTATAGAACCGTCATTTATCTTTACTACCATGTATTCTTCAATGCTCTCGCCCAGACGAATCAGCTTAGCGTCATTATCTTTCAAAGGCTTGATATAAGCATAACCATCCGTCGGACCCATACCGATAGTGGCCATCAAAGTAAAGCTCGGCTGCGGAGGCTTTGGAGGTAACTTAGGCTTAGGAGGCTCAACCGGTTTCGGCGGTAACTTCGGCGGAGGAGGCAACTTAGGTTCAGGAGGAGCCACCGGCTTAGGCGGAGCTACCGGCCGGGGAGGAACAGGCGGCTTCGGCGGTGGAGGTGGATCCAAACGATTCCCAAATGACCGCGCCGCAGCGACTAACAAAGAATCCTTGTTCTCACCACCGGCCTTTTCCCCCGAATTATCTACTAACAAATCGGCATTAACACCACCTTGATTTCCCTCATGAACAGCAGGCAGATCATCACCCAGCAAAGCCCCCAGCCCCACGCATAGCGTCAGAACTGCCAGACCGGCGATCGCGAAGTTTATCCACCACAACCATTTAACCAAATCTTACCTGCCTTTACATCAACTCGTCTTTTCCCACCCAATTAGCCTATTTTAACAGCCAAAAAACTCTCGTCAAAGCAATTCACCTTCACCAAGCCGTTCACTCATGCCTTATGCCTGCCGTTAATTAGACAGTCACTCTCCTGTATTGTTCCATCAAACATTTTATCGACCATAAAACGCCGCTTCCTGAACCGTAAGCGCTTGAAAAATCAACTTTTTAACGTCAAAAACCTCACCATATCGCTGGTTCCATATAATCTTTTGACATCAGACCAAAATCAACCAGATTTATTTTCTCGTCCCGACTGACATCTACCGGCTTATCGGACCCTTTTTCTAACCATTCCCCCGAAAATCGCACCAAATCAACCACATCAACCTGACCAGAATTATCAATATCACAAAGGTAAGCCCAAATATCCGGTGCCCGGGCCGCTTCACCGGTATTACCATAAGCCCCCATATTTACCCGAACATTGCGTCCGCCCAGCACATTCGCCGCAGTAACCTCCCGCGAAGGGTCCAAAACCGGGTTTCCAGTATCGATACACCGGCTGGTAACCTCATAATCACCCGCCGCCCGCACCAGCCAGTTCTCCGCCATATAAAGCACATCGCCCAGCCCAATCTCCAAATCCCCATCTAAATCATGCACCGAATTCGGGTCTGCCTCGCCATAAACCCCTGCCAGCTCAACCCAGTCCCGCAGATTCAATATTCCGTCCCCGTCATAATCCCCTTTCGGCACCGGCAAAGTCATCACCGCGCTTTTCAAATGGTAATCACCCACCGCCTCATCCACAAAACACGGGTCCGCGTCGATATTTCCCTGCCCCTCATATCCCCCCTGAACATCACAATAAGTCACGGTCAAATTAGGGTCATTACCCTCTATCTGTCCATAATAATTACCATAAATAATACTGTTCTCAATTTCAACCCCGGCCTTATCACCAAAAACCAGCCCGCCACCGAGCGGATTATTCGCTACCGTACAAAAATCTATCGTATGTTCCAGACCAGCCTGACAATACATCCCCCCCCCCACCGCCGCGGTGTTACTGACAATAAGACTATTCTCCAGATGCACATCATTACACTCATCCGCGTAAATCCCGCCGCCTAATCTTGATGCGGCGTTTCCGATGAACTCACAATCGGTGATTTCGACATTATCCGAATGGAATAAATGAAGCCCGGCCCCGCTGCCCACATTCTCGTCAGCGGCCGCGTTAAGCCTAAAAGTACATCCGCTAATAACAGTATCGTTAGCATTCTGAATATACGCCCCCCCGCCCACTGAGCTTGAATTATTACGAATCTCACAGTTAATAATTTCCAAATCTGAGTTATTCCAGGAATAAATCCCGCCCCCCCAATAGCTATCAGCAGTACCCCCGGAAACCACACGCCCAATCCCGCCTATCAGCGTCAAACCTTTCAGACAAGTCGAACCGGCTTTACTATCAACCAGTGTTACCGTCGAAGCCATCCCGTTCGGGTCACTTAGTCCGTTACGGCCGTCGATTATCGTCGCGGAAACCACGTCGGGGTCATAAGGATTAAATGACTGCAAAGTTATACCGGTCTTTTTAATCTCCAGATTCTCAGTAAAAATTCCCACCGAAACTATAATGCTATTCCCTTTCTTGGCTACCTGCAACGCTTCACTAATCGAACAATACCACTTGTTGTTCAGCGTGGTATTCGTAACCATATTCAGCAATTGACGCGTATCGGCCTCTTGAACCTCATAGGCCCCCATATCCAGCCGACAGTACACCAATCGTTCCTGACCGTCCAAATCCACAATATCATCCCAAACCCCGTCTTCATCCACAAGTGCGACATTGGAACGCTCGATACAGGGCGAAGTAGATTTCAACTGATAGTCATACTCTATCCATTCATCGTCATTCGGGTCATCCACATCATGCTCATCGGTATAACCATCGAACTGCGGGTCGTCGGAGATATTAGTAGATCCCTCACCTTCCTCATCCCACGCATTTTCCATCGCTGTATACGCGACCGAAACATTCAGCGAATCTATCGGATAAATCTGGTTTGGGTCGTCCCCGTTATTATCCCACAAAATACTATTAGCAATCGTAACACCCGCCGCGGCATTGTTGTCATAAATCCCATAGCGGTTATTACCTTTGATGGTACATAAAGTTATATCACCACCCGATTCGTCGAAATAAATTCCGCCGCCATTTATTTCAGCATTATTCACCACCACCGCTGAACCAACAGCACTCAAACTGCTGTCCGGGTCAACATAAATCCCTCCCCCTTCATTGGCGTTATTGCCTTTTACAACACAATATTCAACACTAACCGTAGAATTTTCACAGCCCACACCGCCCCCCTGGCTGGCCTGACAATCTATTATCAAACACCGACCAATTAAAGGTTCGCTGTCAATACACCACACACCGCCGCCCAGTGTACTGCTTTGACCATTCCGCAAGGTGAAACCATACAATTCACTGCTGCTGCCTACTCCCGAAAACGTCACAACAGATGCCGATCCACCACCGTCAATCACCGTCACATCGCGAAACGCAGGATTAAGCGGCTTTACATTGCGTAACCTGATAGCGGTATCCAGAACCAGATTTTCCGGATACAATCCCGGATTAACCACCACTTCATCATCTTCCGCCGTCGCGTCGATAGCAGCCTGAACACCTGTAAACCACGTATCCTGCGTTACATTATGAACCCGCCAGATCGGATGAGTCTCATCGACACCCATATCAACCGACAGCCCGCAATATCGCGCATCGCCGTCCAGTCCGTCAACTTCATCTATTGCCGCCGCGTAATTGGGGTCACCCGAATCAACACCCGGCGAATCGTCGACCAGATGATAATCGCCGCTAATCCATTCATCCTCATCCCAACTGCCCACCGTAACAAACACCGGTTCGTTCTCACTGCCCGTTATATTGCGTTCTAGGGTCGCCCCGGTATTATGCTCAAAAGCACTGTACCGAACTTTGACATCGCTAACCGACTTTAATATCTCCGGATATTCATTATCCCATATTATGCTGTTGCTTACAGTCGCATGGCTCGAACTGTAGCACGCCAGCACCGAACCTTTGTCATCGCCTGCTTTGTTACCGACCAGCACACAAAAATTAAATGTCCCCTTGCTGGCCCCCCGCAAATAGGCCGCCCCGCCGTAAGTCCCCGCCACATTACCATCCAGCACACAGGCGACCATCTTCGGCCCGCTCAAATCGTCACAAAACAATGCCCCACCCCGCGCCGTCGCGGTATTAGCCGTAAAATAAGTCCGTAAAATATCCAGACCGCTACTCCCCAAAGCATATAACCCCCCCCCGTCGATAGTAACCGAATTACTCAGAAAATCACAGTCCGTCAAACTCAGTTCACAACTCTTAACATAAAGCCCGCCCCCATAATCCGCCGAATTATCTTCTATCACACAATCAACCAGAGTTACCGTCGAGCCTATCGCGTAAATCGCCCCACCCTTTTCACCTGCGGCGTTATCCCGAAAAACACAATTCTCAAAACGCGGCGAAGCACCCACCTGAATCTGAGCCCCCGCCCCATTTTTAGTTGCTTCATTATCACTGATTATACAGTTGCGAAAAACCCCACTGCTACTGCTGCAAAATATCCCGCCGCCATAACTATACTTGCCGTTGGTCAGCGTAAAACCGTCAACCACCGCGTTGGCATCCTCGCCACGCTGCATCAAAATACAGCTATCCACCCCGCCCCCGTCAATAATCGTCAGTTCCGGCTGAGAGGTATCCGCCCCCTGCAAAGTCACGTTCTTACCCCAAAAATCCACATTCTCGTAATATGTCCCCGCCGCCACTAAAATTACATCGCCGGCGACCACTCCGGCGTCACCAAGCGCCTCACCGATACCACTAAAATCACCCCCGCTACCCACCTGCCACTGGGCCGCCCACAACCCCGGGCAATTCAAAAGAACGACCGCCCCAAATAAACATATAATCTTTTTCATCCGGAACTCCATTTCCAAAATCCGCCGGCTCCGCCGACTTCAGGCGTAATATATCCACACCATACCAGAGAATCATCGGCAAAATCCCCAAAAAAACAACAATTTATCGAACCTTTTTGGCCTATACCAAACTCTGTCCCACAAGACTTTTCCTTGACGAAACAGTCGTGTTCTGATAGACAGTGTTGTTTGGGCTCCCAAAGCCCGGTTTTTATAAAATATTGTTATCAGGTAAATTATGAAATATTTCCGTAGAGTTCTGACCCTCCTCCGCCCCCAGTACAAATCAGTTATCGTTGTGTTTGTCTGTGCTTTTCTCGCTGCTGGCCTATTCTCACTCAACATCGTCGCCATGCTCCCTATGCTCAAGGTCATGACCCGCGAGGAAGGACTGCACGGCTGGATACATCGGGCCGTCGTCAAGGACCGCTTCGGCCTGACCTTCAACCCCCAGCGTCAGCTTGAGGACTTCTCCCAAAGCGATGAAGCGCGAAACCCAACCCCCTTGCAGGTCATCAAAATCGAAAGGGATTTCGCTGAATCCACCACCCATATCGCCCTGGACGACATCGTCATCAAGGCCTGGCAGACCGGCCCAGAACCCGCCGAAAACATGCTCCACGGCCAACTACTCAAAACTCTGGCTCTGGCTCAGAAAGACCAGCCCGTCAATCTCATCATTAAACACCTCGACGAGTCAGTAAGCAACACAACTTTAACGCCCGGAAAAATCCCTTTCTACGCTTCACCCGCCTACCAGCTTCTTAAACTCATCCCCGCCGAGTCAGACCCAACCTTCAGGCGACAGGCTATCGTAATGGTCATCATAGTAATGCTCACCCTGACATTCCTGCGCTGCGCAACCCGGTTCATTCAGCAGTACCTCGTCAAAAAAATCACCTTCCGCACCATCATGGCCATGAGAATGCAGGCATTTAACAACGCTATCAGACTGCCCCTGACCCACTTCAACGAACAGGGCATCAGCGACACGATGAGCCGACTCGTCCAGGACACCAACCGAATCAGCCAGGGACTCACCACCGTAATGGGCAAACTGCTACGCGAACCATTCACCATCATCACCCTGCTCATTGGCGCGTTGATAATAAACTCGAAAATGACACTCATCGCCATGGCCGGCGCGCCCGTCGCGGCATTTGCCATCGGGCAGCTCGGCAAAAAAATGAAAAAAGCCACCAAGAGAACCCTCGAAAGCTGGTCGAAAATGCTCGGCAGACTACAGGAAACCATGCTCGGCATGAGGGTCATCAAGGGCTACCATCGCGAGGATTTCGAACATCATGAATTCACACGCATAAATGACAAACTACTCAAACAGCAATTCCGAATGGCCAAAATCGACGCCGCTAGCGGGCCCGTACTCGAAGTACTCGGCATCTCCGCCGCTTGTGCCGGTATGATTGCCGCCGCCTACTGGCTTACCAGCGGTGATATGGAAACCAGTGACTTCATGGTCTTGGTCATGCTCCTCGGTTCAATCGCTGAATCAGGACGAAAGCTCGGCGATGTCATGCCCCGCCTCCAGACCGCCAACGCCGCCGCCGAAAGAATCTTAGAACTGACCGACACCCCCGCCGAAGCCGACCCACCCCAGGCCGTCACCTTGCCCCCGCTAGCTAAAACTCTGGAATTCCGAGAGGTAAACTTCTCCTATCCCAACGCCCCGCACCCCACGCTCCAAGACATCAATCTCACTATTAACGCCGGTGAGGAAGTCGCCGTCGTCGGACCCAACGGCTCCGGCAAAACCACCATGCTCAGCCTCATCCCCAGATTCTTTGTACCTCAAAGCGGCCAGATTTTATTCGACGGCCAGGACACCGCCCAGGCCACACTGGCCAGCCTCAGAAAACAAATCGGTATCGTCACCCAGCAAACTATCATGTTCAATATCTCTATCGCCGAAAACATCGCCTACAGCAACCCCGACATTACCCGCGAACAAATCATCGAAGCTGCCCAACAAGCCTACGCCCACGAGTTCATCATGGATACCGCCAACGGTTATGACACCATCATCGGCGAACAAGCCTCGACCCTCTCCGGCGGCCAACTCCAGAGAATCGCTATCGCCCGGGCCATACTACGCAACCCCGCCATTCTCATCTTCGACGAAGCCATGAGCCAGATCGACTCCGACAGCGAAGTTAAAATCCAGAAAGCACTCGAACACTTCTCACAGGGCCGAACCTCATTCATCATCGCCCACCGACTCAGCACCATCGTCAAAGCCGACCGAATCGTCGTACTCGATAACGGCCGTATCATCGCTCAAGCCCCCCACGAACAACTGCTCGAAACCTGCGAACTTTATCGAACCTTATACGAAAGACAGTTCTCCTGATGACCCAATCATCACCCGACAAACTGTTAAAAACCATCAAGGCCCAGCTCGAAACCGATGCGTTCCTCGGTGCCGACTGGCTGCCCATGGGCAAAGCAACCCCCGCGACCGCCATAAATCAAACTATAGAAGCTCCTCAACCAAAATCTCAAACTCCAACCCCAACACCAACTTCCATGCCATCTAAAAAAGACTCAGCGATAATCGAACAAAAAAAAGAACAACTCCTGCTCATCTCCCAGCAGGTCCACGGCTGCACCGCCTGCCCCCTCCACAAAACCAGAAATCACACCGTGCCCGGCGAAGGTAACCCCAACGCCCGCATCGTGTTCGTCGGCGAAGCACCCGGAGCAACCGAAGACGAGCAAGGCCGCCCCTTCGTAGGCCGGGCAGGAAAACTGCTCACCGACATCATCAACGCCATGGGATTCACCCGCGAAGATATTTACATTTGCAACATCCTTAAATGCCGCCCCCCGGACAACCGCGACCCGCAGGTAACTGAAATACTCGCCTGCCAGGGCTACCTTCACGAACAACTCCAGATAATCGACCCCGAAATCATCGTAGCCCTCGGCGCTCATGCCGCCCGCACCCTGCTCGAAAGCAAACAGTCCATCGGCCAGCTCCGCGGCAGATTCCACAGCTACCTGCCCACACCATTAGCAAACCCCATCAAACTCATCCCAACCTACCACCCCGCCTATCTGCTCCGCAACTACTCACCCGACAACCGTCGCCGCGTCTGGGACGATATGAAAAAAGTACTAAAAGAACTAGACCTGCCTGTCCCCCAGAAGAAAAAATAACCAACAGCAGCATGGAGCGCAAACGACATGGTAATAAAATAACTTCGCCAAAGGCGAAACCAGGCCGTTAAACTTATTCCTTATATCTAATATCTTATTTCTGAGAAGAATATGAAAATTGAAACCCTCATCCTCGGCGATTTCCAGACCAACTGCTACATCCTGACTGCCCAAGAAGATTCAACCAACTGCATCATCATTGACCCCGGCCTGGAAGCTCAGCCCCTCATCGACCACCTCAAACAAAACAATTTAACGCCTCAAATAATTCTGCTGACCCACGGCCATTGCGACCATATCGCCGGTCTGACATTGCTCCGCGCTAATTTCCCTGATGTACTCGTCGCCATCAGTCAGCAGGATGCCCCCATGCTCGCCGACAGTAATCTAAATCTCGCTGTTATGCTCGGTGCCGACTACACCTTCGAACCCGCCGAAAAAATCCTCGAACCAAACCAAACCTTCACCGCCGCTGATATAACTCTACAAATCCTCCCCACTCCGGGCCATACCACCGGCGGTATAAGTTTATATTCCGCTCAGGACAACGTAGTCTTCACCGGCGACGCCCTTTTCGCAGGCAGCATAGGCCGCTGCGACTTCCCCGGCGGCAACAGCCAAACCCTCATCGAAGGCATCCGCAACCAACTGCTGACCCTGCCCCCCCAAACCATAGCCTACCCCGGCCACGGGCCCCAAACTACCATCCAACAAGAAACAAAAAACAACCCTTATCTAACCTGATGAAAAAAAACTCACCAAAAGCCATCTTCATTAAAACCCTGCCGCTCCTGATTCTGTACTGTGCGGTAGCCTTCTGGTTCATTAAGGAAGACCTGAGTTACGGCGACGAAACACGTTACGCCCGCGATGTCGAAAGCATCCTCACCGGCCAAAATCTATCTTTAATGAGCGGGCCACTATATCCATTGTTCCTCGCCCCCGGAAAATTACTCGGCCTGTCATGGTACACCCTGAAATGGTTTAACCCTTTCCTGCTCTACGCCGCCGTGGTCATCGCCGGCCATTCTCTGACATATCTGGTCAAATCCAAAACAGCCCTCATCGCCACCTGGGCCCTGGGCCTTTATGTCCCCTTCCTATGGGAAATGCAGTTTTTACTCACTGAACCACTGGCATTATTGCTGATTTCCGCCTTCGCGTTCTTCAGCATAAAAACATTCCAGACAAAAAGCAACTTTGCCCTTGTCGCCGCGGGCATATCATTAGCCGCTTTGGCCCTGACGAAAGTACTCGTCGGCTACATTATCGTTTTATTTCTGGCGATATCGTTTATCAGCCTGATTCTCTGTAGAAACTCTGAAAGCAAAATCAGGCGACGCCGGGCTGCCTTGATTTTCGCGTTGGCCTTTGCCCTTTGTATCCCTTATCTGTTTTACACCTACCACGTAACCGGCCGAGTATTCTATTGGGCCAACACCGGCGGCGAAAATCTTTATTGGATGACTAACCCCACAACCGGCGAATACGGATTCTGGAACTCTGAAGCCCGCGTAATGCAGGATGACAATCTAAGCCGCCATCACCCCTTCTGCCAACCGCTGCAGGAAAAACCCCGCCTCGAACGCGATTCCATCATGTTCGAACAGGCGATTAAGAACCTCAAACAGAACCCCACGAAATATTTCTATAACTGGCTCTGCAATATAGGCCGGATGTACTTCAATTACCCCTACGACTATAAATTCCAGAACCCCGCCACATTATTCTACACCATCCCCAACTCACTGGTCTTCTGGCTAATCATCGCTCTGATTTATATGCTGATAATCATCCGCAAAATCCCCAAACCTACCGCGATAAGAATCCTGCTGTACTTCCTCGCCGCATATTGGCTCAGCCAGTCCCTAAGCACCGCCGGCCCCCGCAAAATGTATCTGGCCATCCCCATCTTCGTAATAGTCCTGACCTGGACCATCGAACAATATCAGCGGCACAGAGTATGTCCCGCTGCTGGATGACCGCGGCACCTTAATGGGTGTGGTTAATCCCACTAACGGCACTATTCTCGAGCAGCTCCATTAAACTCTACCGGTCTGTGCAAATCCTGGAATCCATCCGGCGGCGGCAACTGGAATACTCATCCTGACAGCTCCATTGCCGCAGCGACCGGCGGGAGCGGATTCAAACATTAACGCTCGCGGCGATCTGCCCACCGCAGGTGTTCGGTTACCTGGGCATGTACCACGATCCCTTCACCGGGAAATACCATACCCACTACCGAGAATACGACCCCGTCCACGCCCGCTGGCTCAGCGAAGACCCGGCCGGATACGTCGACGGTTTGAGTCTCTATAATGCCTATATGGGCGTTAACGGGATTGATCCGTTGGGGCTGGAAATATCCAAACGGGAGATGATGGAAGCGTACAGCGATATCTTCGGTTATGACGACATCCTATTGCGAGCATTTATAGCTTCCGGCCATAGTTTTGATATGGGGGATGTTCTGGGCGATTGGGATGTTGACCGCTCTTGGTTCACTAAAGGCCAGCCATTAGACATCGAAATCGAGGAAGACCTTGATGCTGTAACCGCCGCTTTTTATCTCCGAAAAGCTTTCTTTCAGGCTTTGGGCGATAGCCGGGAAATGCGTAAGAATGTTCTTTCCATGAAATACGGCTCTAATGACCCCGGGGCCTTCAAAGGTTCGGATTCTTACTTTAGGGCAGGTGAATGGGCCGCAGAACTGAAACAGTTAGAAGCAATTGCCGCCGCCAATATGTCCGTAGATGCTGCCGCCATGGCGGAGGCCTACTTTAGCATACCGGCGATTATGAGCGAAGGAGCCGATTTTGTCAGCACTGTCGCCGAAGTCTGCAATGGAAACTACTACGCCCTTGCCGGCCTACTACCCTTTGTACCCTCAACAGTCAAAATGGTTGACAATTTCAAAGGTAGTGTGGATAATCTTATTCCGTCAAATGCCATAAGACGCGGTGTTGACCCTGCACACCACAATGCCAATGTGGCAATACGTGATGCCCAAGGAAAACTCATTAGGCATGAGCGACTAATAAGCGGAAATATGACACCCGCAGAAAAAGCTATGGGTTTTCCAAAGGGACAACTAGCAAGTCATACAGAGGCGCGAGCGGTGACTCGCATACCATTACAATCTAGTCAAAGTATGATAATTACTGGGCAACGCCCTCCATGTCCTTCATGCAAGGGTTACATGAACCGTGCAGCACAAAATAGCGGCGCAAAAATTCGCTACAGATGGCGTGAAGGTGGTATCACCAACAACTGGACAACAAACATTAACCCATAATAACAGTTATAGGAGATATATGTATGAGTGATTGTCTTGATAAGTTTGAGGCTGGTTTTATTCATGCAAACCAAGATGAATATGTGGTGATGGTTGGGTTAGCGGATGACCAATTTAATACTAACCAGTACATTTTGCTTCAACGAACACTAGAACCCTCAGAACAAGATATAGCCCTTCAGCAAGATGGTGTGCATCTGATGGTGTGTGATCAATCTCGTTCTTGTTACGGAGGTCTGCTTAGCGTTGTCGTAACCCAAGACTGTGTAATATTCAACTTTGACGCTGATGCTGCATCTAACCTCAAGGTGAAAACACAGCTTGTCGTAGATATTACTGGTGCAGAAACTGATCCTGACGCTTTGACTATTGAATTGCAGAAGGTCTGCGGCAACTATGCTTTTGTTCGTAGAAATAATTAAAATGTTACAAATGTTACATATGGTTGAATTATGGTAAAAATGACTGATTCACAGGAACCAATTTCAGAAAGAGAAATTGTGGATTTAGAAAGTAAATGCAGAATTAAGCTTCCTGTAGATTATAGAGACTTCCTCCTTAAATACAACGGTGGCCGCCCAGAACCGAATTGTTTTGATTTTAAAAACACTGATGATGGTTCTGACGTAAAGTTATTCTATGGATTTCGAAAAAATTATGAATACAACTTAGGTAAGCAAATAGAGCTAAGGCAAAATAGATTGCCTATAGATCTTTTTCCAATTGCTGAAGATTCTGGGGGAAATGTTATTTGCATAGGCATAAGAGGCGAGTATTCAGGTAAAATATATTTTTGGGACCATGAGCTTGAAGCGGATGCTGGGGAAGTTCCCGATTTTTCAAATATAACTTTAATTGCGGACAGCTTTCAAGAATTTCTGGATGGCCTCTACGATCTTGAGGTATAGGTTGGGGATAAATCGTAAGGTCCCCGGTACATTTTTGGCATAATGCTCTTTGGCAATTGAATAAGGTTTGAAGTTCTAACCGATGACCGCGGCAGCGTTATGGGGCTGGTCAAGGATGATGGTACGCTGGTGGAGCAGCTATATTACAACTCTACCGGTCTGTGCAAATCCTGGGATCCCTCCGGCGGCGGCAGTTGGAATACTCATCCTGACAATGCCGCTTACAATCTCGGCCGCAGTGAATATATTCCGTTCGGTTACCTCGGCATGTACCGCGACCGCTTCACCGGGAAATATCACACGCACTTCCGCGAATACGACCCGCTCCACGCCCGCTGGCTCAGCGAAGACCCGGCCGGATACGCCGACGGTCTGAATCTCTATAACGCCTATATGGGTGTTAATGGGATTGATCCGTTTGGTTTGGAAACGCCTTGGCGCAAAAAAGCAAATAGCATTACTTCGGAATATAAACGATTTGTGGAAGCTCGAGAGGCCTATTTGAATGGTGGCGGTTCTCTGGAGAGTATTTACAAAGATAAATTTGGTGATTATCCTGAATATTATTATACCGGCAAGCAAACTGCTACAGCATATGACCCCGATATTCATACTTCCTGGGATGGAGCTTTAGTATCGCATAGCGATTATGCTCAGATAAGTGCAAACTTCGGCCAATCACAATCTTGGTGGGAAGAAAATCCGACTCTACATTCTGCTATGCATATAGGCTTAGATATTTTAGGTGCCCTTGACCCAATTCCAGGTCAGCCTGTCGATTCTTTTAATGCTTTAACATATGCCTTGCATGGTGAGTCCAGAGATGCTTATATTACTATAAGTGCCGCCGCTGCCGGATTCCTGCTGGGCGACCTTATGAAAGGCAGCAAATATGTTGACGAGGTGAGTGATTATGCTAAAATGCTTGATAACACCAAGGGAGTCGATAATGTTGCACCAAAAGGTTTTAATCGCGTCGAGTCTGTAAAAGGTTTCCAAAGTCACCATATAATTAGTAATAAGAATATTTTGACTAAGAACCATGAACTATTGGAATTAGCGGGTTTCGATTTGAATAGTAGCAAGAATTTGATATATTTGCCAACTGACGAATTACTACATCCGACCCGATCCATTCATTTAGGGCGGCATCGAAATTCTATCAGTCGAAATATGGAGAAACAGATGGATGCTATAGTGAGAATTGGGAGTCAGCAAGGTTGGTCTAAGCAGCAATACAATCAGGCGCTTGTGGAATTACTATCACAAGAGCGACAAATTTTAAAATCAGGGAATCGTGCATTAAACAAAAATGCTCGTCCTTGGGCCAAATAGTTAAGGGTTTAAAATAATGATCTATCTTTGGGAAATACCAGAATACTATCCCGAAAAATTAATTGGAGAATATGACCGTACTTGTTCCCCTGATCGATTTATGCTTGCCGAGGGAGAACCGATAGACAAGTGTGACTTAGCAACTATACGTTTCATTGAGGCCTCCTTGCCGAAATTGATGCGATACGATGTCCTCCCGAACTCTTCTATGCTCCCTCTTGTAAATCTTAAAGTACGAAAGATTCTCAAAGAGAAGGCCCCTGAAGAATGTCAATTTTTGAATGCAAAAATTATAGCATCAGACGGTGAAACAGATGATTACAATATTGTTGTATCCACTAAAAAGCAGGACATCCTTAATAAAGATGATTCAAAATACTCCTTAGTTTCTGGCACAGATGCGATTATGGGGTTCACAACACTACGATACTATTCTGATTTGTTTAAGTACAACTTAGCAAGAGAAGCCAATTATCTATCCCATTTGCTTGTTTCTCAATCATTAAGAGATGCCTTGGAAAATGCTAATATTAGTGGACTTTACCTGCCTACTCCTGAAGAACTTTATCCATAAAGGCTTAATGGGGTGGGTAAATTAAAGGTCCCCGGTACATTTTTTGATACAATGCTCTTTAACAATTGAATAAGGTAAATCGGTCGCAGATAATCAGATAGATGTATCTGGATCAGAAATCAGAGTTCAGATGTCAGAGATCAGCAGAAAAAAACTTGAACCACAAAACACACTAAACACCCGAAAGTAATACATTACTTTTTTTCGTGTCGTTCGTGTATTTCCCTACGGGGCTCTCCGCTTCGCTCCGTGTCGTGGTTTAATATCTTAGCAGTTGCCGTTAAAAATCCGCGTAATCCGGGAAGAATTAAATGTACCGGACACCTTCCTATGAAGCCAGATGTGTCAAGGTTGATTTTAGTTTTTTTTGATTTTCTTTTTTTTCACTTTACGTACCTTTTCTGCAGCTCGGTTATGATCGGTCGTCTCATGCTCCTATTCAGGTTGCCGCGGGATTATTTTGATTTCGCGGGCCTATTAAACTTATGCGGCAGTCGGCCTATTCTTAAGTACGGGCTCAAATGGCCCAAGGTGTCCGTCAGGCTCGACTGTATTCGATCTCGATCACTAAAGAGCTTCAATCATGTCAATTTTGTTTTTCTTATGGTCGTTAGGTTCTGGTTAATCTGGTTATTGTAAACGGTTCTTTATATTCGGCGTCAGCCGGGGGGAAGCCGGCGAGGATGCGACCTGAGCCGGATTCATTTTTTATTGAACGCACCTCTGAGGTGTTGGGGTCAGTCGATTTCTCCTTGTGTTAACTGATACCTTTTGTATTTTATACTTCCAGGGTTTATGGTCGCGCAGCATGGCCCAGCAGCGAATAAGCAAATGTCGGGCAACGGCGATTATGGCTATTTTACGTCGTTTAGCGCTGCCTCGGCTGACGCGTAAGTATATCTCTCGGGCCCAATCGTATCGCAAAGCGGCCCAACTGGCCTGAACTAATAACGCCCTCAAAAGAGGATTGCCGCGTTTGCTGATACGGCCGGTACGGTCCATTTGGCCGGACTGATAGCGGCGGGGAGTAAAACCGACATAACTGCTAACCTGGCGGCTGTTTTTAAAACGGTGAGGGTCATCAATAACCGCGACTATTGCCTCAGCGGTTCGGGGACCTACTCCTACGGCGGTTTGTAACAACTTTACCTTTTCCGATTTGTCATTGAGTTGGTTGAGTTTTTCGCTGGTCTGGTCGAGACATTTTTTTAGCGCCTCCAGTTGTTTCAGTTCCAGATCCAGTTGGCCACGCCAGAGTTCTTCGGGGTTATCTATTTCAGCGAAGGGCTGAGCCAATGTTTCTATTTGCTTGAGATGTTTTTTTGTCCAGCAGCTTTTGCCATCAGGCAGGTCTATGGCCATGATAGTCATCAGGGCCCGGATGCTGTTTTTGACCTGCGTCTGGCGATTGACAAGCTTTTGGCGATAATAGATGAGACTGCGTTTTTGACGAACCGGTTTATTGGGGACATGAACTTCAGGAAAGAAGCCGTGATGATACATCATAGCCAGGCGGTGAGCATCATCTTTGTCAGACTTGTTGGGATTGTTGGTCCATTTCCAGGCGGGATGATTGACGTTGGCAACCTTGAATTGCAGGCCCAACGCCGTGAGCATGTCCGCCAGCCAGCCGGCCTGAGAACCGACCTCGAAAAGTACGATGGAATTTTCAGGGTCCAGCTGCGCGAAAATATCGTGGAACTCCTGTGGGGAAGTTCTGACGGTCGCGTATTTGGTTGTCAAAGAGCCGGTCTCCAGCTTGCAAAATGCACTCTTGCGTTTACCTAGGTCGATTGCTACAATAGTTTCCATGGTCAGATGCTCCTTAATCCTTGTGAAGAATAAAGTTGTGGTGCCCCAGCGGCAACCACGCCGGGACGATTATAACATAATTCGTCCCGGAGCATCTGGCTTTCATAGTTTCTTAATTTCCTAAGAGATGTAACTACAGATGTAGTCCAGGCGCATATGTATAATTATTATAAAGAACAAGATGTATTTATGGAAACAGTCATGGGCTCAACCAATGATTCTAATGCTATCAACTGGGGATTCGATAGACATACATATTACCTAGACTTTTTTAATCCGATTGAAGCTCAACGAAGAAGGTCGAATAGATGAAAATTTATATAATTGGCAACAAACTTGCAGGGTATTTAGACAATCCTACTATACATACATTTCAAGGTGAAATGTTCCATGGCGAAAATATCCGATATGTGGATGGCCTATTGAAGCCAGATTATCATCTTGGTGAAGAAATAAAATCTCCCATGAAAATAATAAAGAATGTCTATAAGATGCCGAAGCTTTTTAGTCCAGATCTCTCGCTTGTGGTTTCGGAACAACTACGCGAAAAATTAAGCACTTTCCCTCATATAGAATTTGTTAAAGTTGAATTCGTTAAGCTTTTTGAATTTCCTTATGCACCAAATGACTTTTCTTTTTACGATATCAAAGGCTTTAAAACTCCTGAGAAATTCATCAAGAAGCAACGCCACAATAAAAAACTCAAGGATCAAATCGGCGATTATTATGAAATGGTAATTGCCCGCTATCGAGATTTTGCTGATGAGTTCAAAAATCTTAACACCTGCAAACTATCGATTGACTATTTTGATGATGAAGAAATGAGTGAGCTCGGCTTCTCTAAAGAACTTTTGGACGAATATCCAATTTTTAGAAAATGGGAAACAATTTTCACAGAACCTGTTTTTAATATATTAAAAGATCATATCGACCCTAATTATTACTTTGTAAAACAATATGATTTATCCGAAGGTCCCAATCCTCAATCAAAGATGATTATATAGGCATGAAAACACGGGATAGTTAACATGCCCGATTAATGCAATGCTCTTTAACAATTGAATAAGGTAAATCGGTCGCTGGTAATCAGATTGACATATCTGAATCAGAAATCGGCAAAAGAAAGCTCAGGTCTTTCTGTCAAAAATCTTCGCCGTTATTAGTGGCCGTTAAATCCTCTGCCTCTTGGCGACTTTGCGTTGAAGATTTAATTCTTTTTAACGCGAAGTCGCGAAGCAAAAATTCAAATCAGGTTTTTGATGCCGTTTTTCGTGTCCTTCGTGGTGCTTAACTCTCTTAGCAGTTGCCGTTAAAAATCCGCGTAATCCGTGTAATCCGCGGCTAAATCAGTTTTCAGAATTCAGAGTTCAGCCCTCAGCAGTACCAAGAAGTTGACGAATAAGGCATATTTAGAGTCTTATAACTGACATCTGACCGCTGATGTCTGATTTCTGACTGCAAGTCTCATAAAATCAGCCCTGCGGACACTGAAATCGACATGCTGACCGATAACTCCAATCTGCTTTGCTCCCAAGTGAATTGACTTTGCTCTTAAGTAGATTGACTTTGCTCCCAAGTAAATTGACTTTGCTCTTAAGTAGATTGACTTTACTCCCAAGTAAATTGACTTTACTCCTAAGTGAATTGACTTTACTCCAAAGTAGATTGACTTAGCTCCTAAGTAAATTGGCTTTGCCTCTAAGTAGATTGACTTAGCCCCTAAGTAAATTGACTTTGCTCCAAAGTAGATTGACTTAGCTCCTAAGTAAATTGGCTTTGCCTCTAAGTAGATTGACTTAGCCCCTAAGTAGATTGACTTGGCTTCTAAGTGAATTGACTTTGTTCCATTGCAAGTCTGCATCATTTCAATGTAAATCCGCAAAACCCCGGTTCAGGTTGACAATATCCCTTTGCCGATCAGCTTTGCCCCCGGTCAGACTTATCGGAACATTTAGCGGACCGACATCAATGAAGAAGGAACCAGAAAAGAACCAAAACCGCTCATCGAAACAACCCGCCCCGGCCCCCAACGAGCCCGGGCAAACAGAAAACAAGATTTATTAAATTATTATCCCCCACCTGCCCCAGACGCGCAAAAGAAAACCCCGGGACTTTCGCCCTCGGGGTTTCCATAAATGTTGGCAGTGACCTACTCTCGCACCTACGCACTACCATCGGCATGAGCGCCTTAGCTTCTGTGTTCGGGATGGGAACAGGCGTTTCACGCTCACTATGACCACCAACAATATCGTTGGACGGCTTTTCAGCCGGTGTCCATCTTATTAAATTTAATTGAACAATGAGGTTAGGGTTTTTCTCTAAACTAATGAACCTTATCAAACGGCCTTTATAATCAGGCAAAAAATGATATGGTCAAGCAATCGCTCGTTAGTATCGGTTAGCTTAAGTAATTTCGTACCTTACACATCCGACCTATCAACCTGGTAGTCTTCCAGGGAGCTCTCGTTCCGAAGAACATGGAATTCTGATCTTGAAGGAGGCTTCCCACTTAGATGCTTTCAGCGGTTATCCGTTCCCAACTTAGCTACCCAGCAGTGCACTTAGCAGTACAACTGGCTCACCAGAGGTTAGTCCAACCGAGTCCTCTCGTACTAGGGTTGATGCTTCTCAAAATTCCTACGCCCACGGCAGATAGGGACCGACCTGGCTCACGCCGGTCTGAACCCAGCTCGCGTACCACTTTAATCGGCGAACAGCCGAACCCTTGGGACCGCCTACAGCCCCAGGATGTGATGAGCCGACATCGAGGTGCCAAACCGCCTCGCCGCTATGGACGCTCGGAGGCGATCAGCCTGTTATCCCCGGAGTACCTTTTATCTGTTGAGCGATGGCCCTTCCACTCGGAACCACCGGATCACTAAGTCCTACTTTCGTATCTGCTCGACCTATATGTCTCGCAGTTAAGCACCCTTGTGCCTTTACACTCGAAACGTGATTGCCAACCACGCTGAGGGTACCTTTGAACTCCTCCGTTACTCTTTTGGAGGAGACCGCCCCAGTCAAACTGCCCACCTAGCACTGTCCCACGCCCTGATTCAAGGGTCGCGGTTAGGAGACTGACATAATAAGGGTGGTATTTCAAGGCTGGCTCCCTGATAACCGAAATTACCAGATCAACGCCTCCCACCTATCCTACGCATACCATACCAGGCTACAATACCAAGCTACAGTAAAGGTTCACGGGGTCTTTCCGTCTTGCCGCGGGTAAGTGGTATCTTCACCACTACTACAATTTCACCGAGTCCGTTGTTGAGACAGTGCTCCAGTCGTTACGCCGTTCATGCACGTCGGAACTTACCCGACAAGGAACTTCGCTACCTTAGGACCGTCATAGTTACGGCCGCCGTTTTACCGGGGCTTCAGTTAGGAGCTTCACTCCGAAGAGCTGACCCATCCCCTTAACCTTCCGGCACCGAGCAGGCGTCATTCTGTATACATCCACTTTACGTGTTAGCACAGAACTGTGTTTTTGATAAACAGTCGCCAGAGCCACTTCACTGCGCCCTCTCCCGAAGGAGGAGGGACCCCTTATCGCGAACTTACGGGGGAAATTTGCCTAGTTCCTTAACAACGGTTCTCTCGAGGGCCTGAGGATATTCTCCTCGCCTACCTGTGTCAGTTTTAGTACGGATACGCATGCTTCAACCTACGCCAGCTATTTCTCGGCACTTTCGCGGGTGACTTCGGCAACAAATCGGCCTCGATCTTGCGAAACCCACACGACTAATCATGGGATCACTTAAGAAAATGCGTCACTGACTTCGTCCACATACATAGTGCAGGAATATTAACCTGCTGTCCATCGTCTACGCCTTTCAGCCTCGACTAAGGGACCGACTAACCCTGGGCGGATTTACCTTCCCCAGGAAACCTTAGGCTTTCGGCCAGCAGGATTTTCACCTGCTTTATCGTTACTCATACCGGCATAATCACTAGTTAACGCTCCACGACTCGTTACCGTATCGCTTCGATGCTGATAACTACGCTCGGCTACCAAACAAAATTACCGAAGTAATTCTGAGTCCGCAGCTTCGGTGTCATGCTTATTCCCGTTCATTATCGGTACCGGATCGCTCGACCAGTAAGCTATTACGCACTTTTTAAATGGTGGCTGCTTCTAAGCCAACATCCTGGCTGTCACTGCAATCCGACTTCCTTAGTAACTTAGCATGATTTAGGGACCTTAGCTGGCGGTCTGGGCTGTTTCCCTTTCGACCACGGAGATTAGCCCCCGCAGACTGACTGCCATGATAAGTGCTACGGTATTCGGAGTTTGATTGGGATAAGTAGGCGGGTAGCCCCTCATTCCCATTCAGTAGCTCTACCCCCGTAACATATTACATGACGCTAGCCCTAAAGCTATTTCGCCGAGAACCAGATATCTCCAAGTTTGATTAGACTTTTACTCCTCCCCACAGCTCATCCCCTAACTTTTCAACGTTAGTGGGTTCGGTCCTCCAGAGATTTTTACATCTCCTTCAACCTGGCCATGGGTAGATCACTTGGTTTCGGGTCTACCACCTGCGACTTAGACGCCCTATTAAGACTCGCTTTCGCTACGGCTGCTCTGCGGAACAGATTAACCTTGCCACAAATGGTAACTCGCCGGTTCATTATGCAAAAGGCACGCAGTCACCCATTTCCTAAAAGGACATAGGGCTCCTACTGCTTGTAAGTATATGGTTTCAGGTACTTTTGACTCCCCTTGAAGGGGTACTTTTCATCATTCAGTCGCCCTACTGGTCCACTATCGGTCGTCAAGGAATACTTAGCCTTAGAGGGTGGGCCCCCTAGCTTCACACAGAGTTCCACGAGCTCCGTGCTACTCTGGAGAACAGTTCAAACGGAGAGCTTTGGCTTTCGCATACGGGACTATCACCGTCTATGGTGTGACTTTCCAGACACTTTTGCTAGCCTAGCCTTTGTAACTCCTCGCTGTTTCCACAACCCCAGAAAGCAAGCTCTCTGGTTTGGGCTATATCCGCTTTCGCTCGCCGCTACTTACGGAGTCTCGGTTGATTTCCTTTCCTACAGGTACTGAGATGTTTCAGTTCCCTGCGTTCGCTCGTCATGGCCTATGAATTCAGCCATGCGTGATATGATCTAGTTGCCTAGTCATAACGGGTTGCCCCATTCGGACACCCCGGGATTAACGGTTGTTTGACACCTGCCCCGGGAATTTCGCAGCCTACCACGTCCTTCATCGCTTCTTGACGCCAAGACATTCACCATATACTCTTAGTAGCTTGACCACATCATTTTTTGTCTGATATCGTCAAGACCGTTGAGTAAAGATTCATTTACAAAACCTAACTTTTTAGTCAGATTCGGTTATAGTAGTTTTCGAGATTACCACTAAACCTCACTATTCAATTGTCAAAGAGCCTGTCAGAACCAATGTTCCAACGCTCGGGCTTTAAAACCCGGACTGAAAACCTCATAACAAGGTTACCGGTCCCGACTCTAAAGCCAATGGAGCCGATCGGGATCGAACCGACGACTTCCTGGTTGCAAACCAGGCGCTCTCCCAGCTGAGCTACGGCCCCGAGTTATCTCGGTTAGCTTCTTAGCGAAGCTTATCCTTCGCCCAGCCAATGAACCAGGCCAGAATCGCTACGCCCAAAACTATAAAGCCCATAAAGCGAATAAGCACTTTCCCGCTCATTGCCAACATGCTCGGCTCTATCATTCCGGCGTCCTTTCTGTCCAGCTCTCTCAAGTCACCATTAAAACGGCAACCCAAAATACTGGGCCCAGATGGACTTGAACCATCGACCTCGCCGTTATCAGCGGCGTGCTCTACCAGCTGAGCTATGAGCCCTTGAAGCTTTCCGCTTCTGGCTCGCCAGGACTCAGCCCGGCGATCTTCGTCACAGCAACCCAGGGTTTCAATTTCCCGGACACCGCTGTGGTGAGCCAATTACTTTAACTCACCCATTCTGAGGCGTCAACAGAAAAAAATGTTTTTTCTAAAACTTTTTTTCGTCGACCCAAACAACCCTTATCAGGACTGCTCTGCCGGTTTCCCGGATTCTCGCCGCCGCTTTCGCTGGCGGTTTGAGAATAATAGCCACTCTTGATTTTTCGTCAACCCCCTTTTCTAAATTTTTCCTAAATTTCCATTAAAAACCCGTTAGGGCCTATAATAATCCCCCTAAAAACTCTGAAACCGCCATCTATTGACTTAGCAACTTAATCCCCGTAACATAAGAAAGCACAAAAATTAACAACGCAAAAGCCGAACCGCGCAAGCGACCGGATGATTAAACAACCCCGCCGAAGGCCAAACCTCGTCGTTGACGTTGTTTATAGTTTTATTTTTTGAGTTTAAATTGTTTAGGATTTAGAACTTAGTGCTTAGGATTTAAAATTTAACCATGTATCAGCCACCGTTACCTCAAAAATACCAAGAACTTACCGATATTCAGGCCGACCAGATTATCAGTGCTGTTAAAGACCGACTCGCCGAACGCATGGTAATTCTAGGCCATCACTACCAACGTGACAACGTCGTAAAACACGCTCACCACGCCGGAGACAGCCTCGAACTCAGCAAAATCGCCGCCCGACAGCAAAAAGCCGAGTTTATAGTATTCTGCGGAGTACATTTCATGGCCGAATCCGCCGACATCCTTACCGCCGACCATCAAAAAGTCATCCTGCCCGACCTTACTGCCGGCTGTTCAATGGCCGATATGGCCGAAATCGACCAGGTAACAACCTGTTGGGACGCCCTAAAATCCCAGATGGATCATCCAAACAACCTCGTCCCAGCCACTTACGTCAACAGCACAGCCGCAATTAAAGCCTTTTGCGGCCAAAAAAACGGTATCTGCGTAACCAGCAGTAACTGCCGACCCATCTTCGAACACATCTGGGACCACAACCCCCAAGCCCTAATACTTTTCCTCCCCGACCAGCATCTAGGACGCAACACAGCCTTCAATATGGGCGTACCCCTCGAACAAATGCCCATCTGGGACCCCTATCAGAAAAATGGCGGTCTTAATTCCTCACAAATCACCCACGCACGCGTCATCCTCTGGAAAGGATTCTGCTCCGTACACCAGGAATTCACCACCCAACAAATCGAAAAAGCCCGTAAAGATGACCCCGCCGTAAATATAATTGTCCACCCCGAATGCCCCTTCGAAGTCGCCCAAAAAGCCGATTACATCGGCAGCACCGCCCTCATCATTAAAACCATCACCAATGCTCCCGCCAGCAGTACCTGGGCCGTCGGCACCGAAATCAACCTCGTCAATCGCCTCGCCGAAAAAATGAAAAAACAAAACATCAAAGTCCGCTCACTCAGCAACACTCCCTGCCTCTGCGAAACCATGTATCGCATAGACCCCCGTCATCTAGCCTGGCTGCTCGACTCACTCGCCACCCACCTCGACAACCCCAACGAAAACCCCCTGCCAAACACCATAGATGTCCCCAATAATATCAAACATCCCGCCCGGCTCGCCCTCCAGCGTATGATAGATATAACCTCAGCCGCCGAAAAGAAATAATAGGGACATAATATGCCAAGCCACTACTTCATCGCCTCCCATAAAATCGCATCCTTATCCCTGCTTATCATAATATTAACTTGCCTCGGCTGCTCCCACCCCCCCTGCAACAATAACCACTCTTTCCAGAACGGCCTCGACACTTACCTCCTCCGCCTGCCCACCGTCAAAGCCGTCAAACCCTGGGCCGTCCCCGATTTTATTACCGACAAGTCAACCCCCGCTCACCTCGTCCAGACCGCCCATTACGACATCTACACCACCCTGCAGGACGCTCTTATTCTCCGCCAAATACCCGTCTTCCTCGAATCCGCCTTTAATGCCTACGCCCAAACCGTCTCACAAAAACTCCAAACCGACAAAAGACTCGTCGTCTACTTTTTTGAAACCCGCGCCCAGTGGGAAGATTTTACCACCTACTGGACAGGCCCCCAATCCGACATCTATCTAAAAATAAAAGCCGGAGCCTATTACTACAGAGGCGCCTGCGTCGCCTACCACCTCGCCCGCCTGGCCGACTTCTCCGTTCTCGTACACGAAGCCTGGCATCAGTTCGCCGACCAGATTTTTCAGTACCGCCTGCCCGCTTGGCTCGACGAAGGACTTGCCACCAACTTTGAAGCATACACTCAAAACGGCAAAGTCCAGTTCACCCCTCAGCGTAACGCCTCCAGACTCTTCAGCCTCCGCCAAACCCTCGCCACAAACACCATGATACCCTTGGCCGACCTCATCAACCTCGATGCCGGCCACGTCGTCGCCCGTGCCAGCGAAGACCCCGACCAGCAAACCGTAAAAGCATATTACGCCCAGGTCTACGCCTTCATGAGATTCCTCCGCGAATACCAGTATGGCCGATACGCACCAAAACTCCAAACCCTACTCGAAGATGCCTACGCAGGCCGATGGCCCCTGCCCCAGCACCTCCACAGCCAGGCCGTCAACAGAAACCAAAACCCCACCCGAGCCTGGAACGCCGAAACCGGAAACCTTATCTTCCAAACCTACATCGCAACCAACCCCGAAGAAATCGAACAGCAATACCAAAACTTCTGCCGAAAAATCCTCGTCAACGTAAAATTCAAAAAGTCAATCTAATCTACGTATTCCTCTATCAAGGTGACATGCCAGAAAACTCGCCATCTCTTTACGTCCTTGTGGTATTTTAATGATGCCATCTTTCGCAACCCTATATTTGAGCACTCTTTACAGACACACTACAAAAAAGGGTTTCACTATGCAAATCTGGATTTACCGGATTAAAAGTGAGCAGATATTTTCACAGTAATTTTCACATCTGAGGGTAATTGGGCAGGCCCAGCCTAAAGAAAAACCCATATAAGCTATTGCTATACATGGGATTAAATAAGGGTGGGAGACGGGACTCGAACCCGCGACCCCCAGGACCACAACAGAGCCCCAACCCCTCAAACCCGCTTTTTAATAGCACCAGAGGGGGTAACTACCCCAGAAAATACCATAAAAAACCATAGCTCGGAGTAGATTTTCACATTTTTTTCACAGTAAAACAGCGAGCAGCAAGGTAAGGGATACTGCTTTTACCTTTTTTTGCAGGTAAGCAATTAGATACAATGTGGACACTGCCTTTGTAAATTTGTTTTTGAAGGCGGAAAGTCATCGATTATATGGTTCAAATTCATTTACGTCCTTGGTCAGCAGATTTAGAAATTTCGGATGAACATAAATACGTTCCCTGCCGACCGTCCGTTCTTCGAGAACATTAATCTCAGCAAGTTTTTTTAAATAAGTTGATGCCGTTTGTCTTTGAGCAATCCCTGTTTCTACAACATTGGATATTCTGCAATAAGGTTGGCTAAAGAGAGTTTCAATTAATTCCCTGGAATAAATCTTCGGAACTGATTCGCGTACATATTCACAGGTATGGTTCAACAAGGAACGTACACTGAATATTTTACTGGTAGTCCATCGAGAAGTTTGCTCAACGGCTTCAAGCATATAAATAATCCAATTCTGCCAATCCCCATTTTCGGTTACTTTCCGCAGATTGGAATAATAATCGTTTTTGTTGTTAATAATATATCTGCTCAGGTAAAGAATCGGAATGTCAAGCAGATTCTCCTGGATAAGAAACAGAATATTCAAAAGCCTGCCCGTTCTGCCGTTACCATCAATAAAGGGGTGGATCGCTTCAAACTGATAATGCATCACAGCCATTCGAATCAAAGGATCAACGTCAACATTCTCATTTAGAAATCGTTCCCAGTTTGCCAATTTATCTCTTATAACACTTTCTCCTTCAGGCGGAGTATAAACTACTTTATCAGTTTGAGGGTTTTTCAAAGTAGTTCCAGGTACTTTCCGGATTCCGGCATCTGAATTTTTTATGGTCTGACAAATCTTTATCGCAATGTTTGTGCAGACTGGTCTTTCTCTAATTGACAAATAACCCTGAGCCAGAGCCTGACGGTATCGCAACGTTTCTTTAGTTGCCGAATCCGCCTTGGAATCTTCAATCGAAGCATATTGGAAAAGTTTGTCGCTGGTTGTGACAATGTTCTCAATCTCGGAACTCATTTGAGCTTCCAACAATGGGATAGTATTGATGAGCACCGACTGATTCGGAATCAAATGTCCAGCCTGCTTGAGTTCCGCCACCGCCACCCTGGCAGAAATGCACTTCTTCAGGATCTCAGCAGATTCAAAATCTACATCAGGGGGAAGCAAAGGCAGGTCATTATAAGGTTGTTCAGGATTAAAAGCCATAATACCATCCTTGGGATATGTTTAAATAATCTGCTTTTATCGACACGTCCTTACTATATGTCGATACCATCGACATATCAACCAAATATATTTACATTTCTTAATTTTATCGACACGTTTATGAAAACTTCAGAATTGCCAATAATTAGCATTAGTCCATATTTGGCAGGACGTTAAATAAAAAAGCACTGAAATACCCGTTTTTCCCAATCCTGTTCGGCACATTTATTGCTCAAATACAGTTTTTCTGTGGTCTTTGCAGTTCATATGATTTAGCGGGGATTATCCCTCAGTGGGACTGTCGGCACTGGTTATTTTGGCGCAGCATCAGCGGCAGCGGCGATTTTTTTGAGGATCGGCCTTAGTTTTGGCTTTGGAGTTTATTGATATGGTTCTGCATTTCTTGCTCGTCGGCCATGCCGCAGAGGTGCCAGCAGAGCATTTCGTAGGTTCTTAAAGTTGGTTTTTTGCCCGTCCACAGGCTGATCAGCATACAGGCGATAATCGCGGCGTACATCTGTAGTTCGATACCGTTTTCGCAGAGGCTTAGCAGATGTCGGCAGCCCAGCACATGCTTAAAAAAGCGGAAAAATATTTCGATGGCCCAGCGTTTCTGATAGAGCAGGGCAATGACTTCGGCGTCCAGGTCCAGCCGGTCGGTGGCAATCAAAATCATCTCACTCTGACGTGGTCCCTGGCCCCGTTTCAAATGCGGTTGACATTCAACCGCTATCAGGCGTAACGGTTGTTTGAAATCTTCCCGCAGTTTTTCACTGCTGCCGGCGATTACCGTACGATCAAAAATTATCCCCGCTTTTCGAGCATCTTCAGTTAAAGGTTTTTCCTGAATAGTTTCGTAAACCGTATCCTCACGCAGCCGACAGACAAAAGAGCTTTTACTATCCACAATGGCCTGAAACAGCTTAAAACAGGCATATCCGCGATCATTGACATAAATCCGGCCGGGCTGAAGATTCTCTAAAAAAACCTTTCGCTCATCAGACTTGTCTTCACTGATATTTATTTTCAGAGGCACATATTTTTCCAGATCAAACTGAGTGTGTGCTTTAATTCCGGGTTTGTCGGTGTCCCAGGCAGCCTGAGTGAGTTTTTGCAAAGCCTGAATACTGCTGCCGTCCACCAGGGTAATGACCTGACCGACTTCCAGTTTTTTGTCCTGAGATATCGGCCCTAACTGCTCAGTGAGTTGAGCGATTATCGGCTCTAACAAAGAACTCTCAAAAACCCGGGATGCTTCCGAAAGCGAACCCAGCGAAGCACGCGAACAACCCAACAGCCGCTGTACCTTTTTGAGCTCGCCGGCCTGCTGCAAAGACCGGATGGAACTGCAGATCGGATTGAACATGTATAACAGCAGCAGACTGACATACTGGTCCATGAATAATGTGCGATTGCCGGCCCGGTCCCGCTCACATCCCGCCGAGTGAAGACCTTTCAGCAGAGCCGAGAGGGACTTGAAATACTTGAACCCACGCAGGTCCCGCTCCTTGATTTTCTGACGCTTAGCACTCATGCCTCCTATTAGAGCATAAATATCCCTCGAGCGCAAATTACCTATCTTAACATTTCGGGTTTTTTTAAAAAAAATACAGGAGGCCAAAAGCCTAAAGCAATAAATGTGCCGAACAGGATTGCGTTTTTCCTGAATATTGGCAATTTCCTAAGCAGGAAAATAGTCTTTTTTGAGAAACCAGGCATACCCTAACGTAAACCAGGAAATTAGTGATGCCGAAAAAGAAAACGCTACGGAATCCCTAATTCAGGAAATCGTCAGTGAAATGCCAAGGTCATTATGGGATGATTAGCAGAGGCTCTCACAATAATGAGATTGCAACTGCAACCCATGTTTGATTAGCTTAGAAACAACCCAGTAATGGTTGCTAATTGGCTTCTTGTTTTTCGACAAGCTGGTCAAGCTTATTGTTTATCTTATAGATTTGTTTCATTGTTTTTCTGTAGTTCTCAAATGATATAATTAAAAAAACTGCTATCGAACAAAGAAACAAGCCAACACCAAATTCTACCCACTGCTTCCTATAGCCTGAGAAAACTGACCAACCCAAAACCACCGCTCCGTAAAAAAAAGCAAGTGCCATAAAAATAATGTAATGTTTTTTTTCATAAACACAAGATTAAAATTTTCATAGAGTTCACTTTTGACCACTTCAATTCAGCTACCTTCTTTTTTACTTAAGTATCTTAAATGTTCTTCGATTTTACCATATTGTTTTTTGATGCTCGTATAGTGAATATCTAATAAAAAACTATGAAGAACAAAAGAAAGAAATAATAAAACAATTCCGAAGATAGGCTAGTCCCGCATCTTGCCTGTAATAATTGCAAGCCAGACAAACACTATAATCGTTAGTGACCATAATATAGGTTTTATCGTGTGTTTTTTTCTCATATTACATCCCTTAATATTTGATTATTTATCCCGAGTTTTTTTGTTGGTTTTCAATAAATTTATCTATAATTTCATTTTCATCCATTTTATTGATACCTTTCTCTGTTGGTATTTGCGTCTGCTTACCACCAAACCTATCAACAACAGACTGTACTTTTGGCCAAAATAGGTAATAGTCCATGATTACACCAATAAATGACAAGGCGACAGTTACAGTAGCTCCAACCCTAGCATTATCTTCTCCTTGCAAATACAACCGAATAGCGGAACCAGCTAAAAAACCCGCTATGGTAAAAAAGCATTTCCCATTTGTGTCTTTGTTATTTATTGGGTCGTTCACGCAATACAAATAAGCATGAAGTGTCAACGGCTCCTTATACTTACCTCTTACCGGATCACGACCGGTGAAGCGGTAGATTTCTGGGTTGTACCAGCGGGCGTTGCAGTAGAACATTTCGGCGTCCTGGTCCCAGCGGTAGCCGGCGAACTGATAGGGGTTTTCTACTGTGGGATTTTCATAGGTTTCTGCTTCAAACCTATTACCAAATGAATCATAAGTGTAGCTACTAACAGTATCAGAATTACAATCTATCAAAGTTCGAACACTAGTAAGGTTCCGGCCAAGTGCATCTTGCGGGGTTCTTTGAAAAATTGATAATACGGCTCATGATTTAATGGAGAGGCAATCATGGGCAAAGCGCGAAAATCTGATACGGAACAGCGGCAGTTTTGGCGGATGGTGCTGGAGACATTTCAATCCAGTGGGTTATCCGTTCGTCAGTTTTGTCGGCAGGAAGGTTTATCTGAGCCATCTTTTTATTCCTGGCGCAGGCGTCTGACCCAAGCCCGAAACTCTGATTACGACAGCAAGTCAGAGGCGCAGCCGGAGGCCTTCATTCGCGTTTCGATGCCCCCGTCCCAGCCCGGTTCTCTGGAGCTTGTTCTGGCGGCTGGCCATACATTGCGGATACCTTCAAATATCGACGATGCATTTTTAACCGGCGTTCTTTCCGCGCTAAAACAGGCAAAGCTATGCTAACTCTGCCCCCGGCGGTGAAGATTTTCATTTACTCTCAGCCGACGGATATGCGTTGCGGTTTTAACAAGCTTTCGATGCTGGCGGAAAACTTCATGCTTCAAGATTCGTTCAGCGGCCATCTGTTTGTGTTCTTCAATAAACGCGGCGACAAATGTAAGATTCTTTTCTGGGACCGCACCGGATTCGTCGTTTGGTATAAGCGGCTGGAGGAAGGCACGTTTGAAAAAATCCCCGGCAAAAATAATCAGGCATCAATCGAAGTTGATATTGCCAAGCTAAGCTGGATACTGGAAGGCATTGATTTATTTCGCAGTCGCCGCCGAAAACGCTATGAGCGTAAAAGCTCGCTATAGGCTCTTAGAGTTAAGAATATTACATATTTTCTCATTTTTATGCTTGCTTTTTTCATCATTTCGCTTATCATAATCTCATCGTTAAGGATGACGAAGTTACTAAACGTTACGGATTGATGATGGCTGAAAAGATAACCGCTCAAAGCTCTGTCGAGCAGCTTCCCGATGATGTTGCCACTCTTAAAGAGATGGTTCTGACGCTGTTGGGTCAGATTGATGATCTCAGCGGCCAGTTGTATTATCTCAAGCGGCAGTTGTTCGGCAAGAAAAGCGAAAAGCTCGATCCGGCTCAGCGTTTGTTGTTTGAAAATCTTTACGAGGAAGTTCAACAGAAGATTGAACAGCAGAAGCCCTCACGCGCCAAGGTTGTCAAAGGCCGTAAGAATGCTAATCATCAAGGCCGCAAGCCGCTGCCGGAAAATTTGCGCCGCGAAACTATCGACATTGAACCTGCCGAAGAAGAAAAAACCTGCCCGGTATGCCATAACGAAAAAGAACGTATCGGCGAGGAAGTAACCGAAAAGCTGGATTATGTGCCCGCATCTTTTTATGTTCAGCGTTATGTCAGAAGCAAATACGCCTGCAAGGTTTGCGAGAATAATATCTCGATTGGCGAACTGCCGCCCATGGCGATCGACAAAGGCATTCCCGCTGAAGGTTTGCTGGCGTATATCATAACGAGCAAGTATGCGGACCACCAGCCGTTGAACCGTCTGGAAGGTATTATTAAGCGGCACGGCGTGGAAATCAACGTCTCAACCATGTGCGACTGGGTGGGCAGTTGCGCTGAACTGCTGGAGCCGCTGGTCAAACGTATGCGGGAGAAGATTCAGCAGTCGGAAATCATTTATACCGATGATACCTCCATCCCCATCAAGAGCAAAAACCGTAAAGGATCCACGTATAAGGGCTATTTGTGGGTTTATATCGATACTGATTATAATGTGGCGTTTGATTTTACGCCGACGCGTTCGCGCGAAGGTCCGCTAAATTTTATCGGCAGAGATTATCAGGGTTTTGTGCATGCAGATGCTTATAGCGGCTATGATGAACTGTTTCGGGCTACCGATGCCGTTGAGGTGGCTTGTAATGCGCATGCGCGGCGGAAGTTTGAATACGCTTTAGACAGCGACCCGGTGCGGGCGGCACATTTTATGGTGCTCTGGGGTAAGCTTTATGAAATCGAGCGACGGGCAAAAGCGGAAAAATATTCGCCGGAGCAACTTTTGCAAGCCCGCCAGGAAGAAGCCCTGCCGATCTTTGCCGAAATCCGGGCGAAGCTGGATGAGTATCAGGGACAGGTTCTGCCTAAAAATAATATGGGCAAAGCCGTCACCTACGCCCTGAACCAGTGGGATGCCCTGGTCCGCTATACCAGCGACCCACGGCTGAGCATCGATAATAATCTTTCGGAACGAACGCTGAGAATGGTAGTCATTGGCCGAAAAAATTATATGTTCGCCGGCAGCGAAGCCGGAGCCGAACGCGCCGCCATAATCTACAGCCTGGTCGCCGGCTGCAAACTCCACAATCACGACCCATTCGCGTATTTCAATTATGTCCTCAGAAAAATCTCCACCACCGGCGCCAACCAAATCGACACCCTCCTGCCCGCCAACTGGAAAACCCCGCAAAATTAACCCGCCCCAACCGCAATCCACCAATTGTCAGCCAAGGTGTACTTGGCCGGAAACTTACAGTAAAACAGCCTCATAGCAAATATGAGTTGATGTGATTAACTGAACGGGTGGCAACCATACAGGTCGCTGCCCGTTTTTTTGCCGGTATCCGTCTAAAAAAAAACGTCATTTCTGTCGCTGGAAAATCGGTACATTCATTCTTCAAACCAGTTGAGCCATTTTAACCCCGACCCAGACCGCCACCAGGCTCAGCACATTATTGGTCAGAATATTCGCTCCCGCCAGCAGAAATTTGCCATGCCCCGCCAAGGCCATCGTTTCATACCCAAATGAGCTGAAAGTAGTCAACCCCCCCAGAAAACCAACCGTCAGCATCAGTCGCACCGGCTCAGAAACCTTCAGCGGCCCTATCATCAGCGTCGCCAGAAAGCCCAGCAGAAAACACCCCACCACATTAACTATCAGCGTCCCCCAGGGCAACGGGGAGTGCGTAACTCTATGGGCGCCAAGGGCTACCAAATATCTCAGGATAGCACCCAAAAATGCCCCCACGCCGATGGCCAGAATTTTCATTAACATTGCAAAGCCCTTTACGGTTTTTATAACTCTATTTGTCAATAATCAGTTAGCAAAAAAAAGTGTACGATTTTTAACTGGATATTTCCACGCTGTTGTGGTATTCTCTGATTTGTCGGTTATTTCATTTACGGAGCACCTGATTTTCGCGAAGCAATTCATTTTGTTTTAGGCTATCTTAGAAACAGGAGGCAATTATGGCAACGCTTCTTTATCTGCAATGTTCGCCGCGGTCCGAAAAGTCATTTTCCAGCCGCATCGCCGACGCTTTTGCCCTGGCTTATAGTCAGGCCAAACCCGCAGATGATGTAATAACCATTAATATCTTCGAGAAAAAGCTCATTCAGTTCAACGGCCTCGCCCTTCAGGGCAAATACGCCCTTATGCACGGCCAAAGCCATTCTCCCGAACAAGCCACCGCCTGGCAAGCTGTCGAACAGACCATCGCTGAGTTTCTCGACGCCGACAAATATCTTTTCAGTATTCCCATGTGGAATTTCTCCATCCCTTACCGCCTCAAGCAGTATCTGGACATTATTATTCAGCCCGGATACACATTTTCTTTTTCACCTGAAAGCGGCTATCAGGGACTAATCAAGGATAAGCCTGTTTGCTGCTGTTACGCACGCGGCGGAGAATATGCCGGACCTGCCGCAACCTACGACCTCCAAAGCAAATATATGAATCAGATTCTACAGTTCATTGGCTTTGAAGATATTCAATCCATCATGATAGAGCCGACCCTCGCCGCCGGCCCAGATGCCGCCCAGACCGCTTTAGACAAAGCGATACTAAAGGCTCAGCAAATGGCAGGAGGTTTTTAGGTATATAAAACCGCGTAAAAGTGTTTTTTTTGACGGAACCGTCAAAAGTCCAAATCAAGCTAAAAAAAACACTCTCACGCTCAAATATTGAAGGAGCGACAAACTTTTGACGCTGGCGTCTTTTTTGTGTTTTTTTCAATATTTTTTAGAAAAAAAACATATTTTTGTCTTTTTTTGAGTAAAAATCAGTACTTTCAGGACGATTTGCGGAGTCGAAAATGAGTAAAGAACGACCGGTTATTACTAACGATGAATGGAATGTAACAGTTTTAATTGCCGATGACGAGCCCGGCCATGTCAACCTCGTCAAACGCAACCTCAAGCGGGCAGGCATCTTAAACGAAATAATGCACTTCAACGACGGCCAGGAAATCCTCGATTTCCTCTTCCGTCAAAACGGCTCCGAAGGACGCGACTCAAACACCGCCTACCTCCTACTGCTAGACATCAGAATGCCCAAAGTCGATGGCGTCGAGGTCCTCAGACGTATTAAGGAATGTTCACAACTCCGTTCTCTGCCGGTAATTATGTTGACCACCACCGACGACCCCCGCGAGGTTACTCGCTGTCATGAGCTCGGCTGCAACAACTATGTGACCAAGCCTGTGGACTACGAAGAGTTCGTAAATGCCATCCAACGCCTGGGAATGTTCCTGAGAATTGTCAAAGTTCCCGAACTGGCGGATTGATATATCTGATTGTAATATCAGAACTTATCGTAGAAAATGTCTTTCTCTTTCATGCCCTTGTTCTCCAGAGTAAGCATGACCGCGTCAATCATAGGCGGTGGCCCGCAAAGAAAAGCCTGCCGGGGAATGTCCTTCTCCAGATATTTATCAACCGCCAGATGAATAAATCCGGTTTCCCCGTCCCAGCTTTCGTTCGGGCCCAGCGGGTCGGACAGGGCGTAGATTACTTTGAAGTTAGGATGCTTCTTCGCAAGTTCCTGGTATTCCTGAAGATAGAAAATGTCCTTGGTGGTCCGGCAACCGAAGAACAACCACACCTTCCGGTCGGGGGCCTTGTCGTAAATCGAATAAATTATATTTTTCATAGGTGACATGCCTGCCCCGCCGCCGACGCAGACAATCTCGGTTTCCGGGTCTTCATTAAGCCGAAATTCACCGTAAGGCCCGGTGAAGGTTACTTTTTCGCCTTCCTTGAGATTGTGCAGATAAGTTGAGCAGATACCGTCGGGTATCAGTCTTACGCCCAGTTCGACCACGTTGTTTTCATAGGTTGCCGAGCTGATGGAATAAGCTCTGAAAACCGGTCCATCGGGCGAAGGGGCCTGAATCTGGACATATTGGCCGGGCCGCTGGGAAATTTCGTCTGGCTCGTTGAGAGTAAAGCGGATTTCAGCCATGTCGTAGGTTAATTTGGTGTTACTCAATACGGTAGCGTCAAACATCTTTACATTGAGCAAATCTTCGGGAATTTTGATTCGCATATCCTGACGAATTTTGACCTGACAAGCCAGCCTTACGCCGGAGCGAATTTCCTGCCGGTCCATGAATGACCGTTCGGTCGGCAGAATCTGGCCGCCGCCTTCCAGCACTGTACATTTACAGAACCCGCAAGAGCCCTGACCGCCGCAGGCCGAGGGGATATAAATTTCGTTCTCAAACAGGGCTGAAAGCAGGCTTTGGCCGCCGTCAACTTCCAGATTTTTTTCACCGGCGTTAATATCAACCTGACAAACCCCGTAATTAACCAGCAGGCGTTCAGCGATAGTAAGGATGACCGCCAGACCGACCAGAACACCGGTAAAAACTAAAATCGAATGCCAATAAAATTCCATACAGATAAGCCCCTACTGGATGTTTACCATGCCGGCGAATCCCATAAACGCCATAGCCATCACACCGGTAATTACCATGGCAATCGCCACGCCTTTGAACGGGCGTGGGATATTACTGTAGCCCATTTTCTGCTGCAAGCCGGCCATGAGAATAATCGCCAGGGCCCAGCCCAGTCCGCCGCCCAAGCCGAAACCCACCGACTGAATAAAACTGTAATTACGAATTACCATAAACAACGAAGCGCCCAGAATAGCGCAATTAACCGTAATCAGCGGCAGGAAAATCCCCAAGGCGTAATACAATGTCGGGCTGAACCGTTCGATAAACATCTCGACAAACTGCACAAACGCCGCGATTACCGCGATAAACACGATAAACTGCAAATGGTCCAGATGCCACGGTACGAGTACATAATAATAGATAGCGTAATTCAAGGCTGTGGTTCCGGTCATCACAAACGTAACAGCGGTGCCCAGACCGATGGCGGTATCGATTTGCTTGGAGCAGGCCAGAAACGAACACATGCCCAGAAAGTTAGCCAGCAGGATATTATTGGTAAATATCGCGGCAACAATAATAGTTAAGGCCGAGGTTTCACTCATTTTTTGTCCTCCTCGTCCGGTCCTTTTAAGGCATTAAACAAAGCTACCAGAAAACCCAACGCGATGAACGCGCCCGGTGCCAGTACCATAAGTTGGTTGGGCAGATACCACTGGGCCGAAAGGATTTCCACGCCCATTACACTGCCCGTACCGAGCAGCTCACGGAAAAATCCGATAATCGCCAGCACTATCATATAGCCAACCCCGTTAGCGAAACCGTCCACCATCGCCAGCATGGGCGGGTTCTGTAAAGCGAACGCCTCGGCCCGCCCCATTACAATGCAGTTGGTGATAATCAAACCGACATAAGGCCCCAGTGTTTTGGACATATCCCAATAGAAGGCCTTGAGTATCTGGTCGAACAGAATAACGAAGGTGGCTATAATAGCGACTTCGGCAATCATGCGGATTCGACGCGGGGTGACATTTCGCAGCAGTGAGACAAACAGATTGGAACCCACGCAGACAAATATCAGCGAGACACCCATGACCAGTGAGTTGAGCAGGCGATTGGTCACCGCCAGCGCCGAGCAGATACCCAGCACCTGAATCGAGATGGGATTATTCGCCCAGAGGCCAGCGTGGAGTGTTTCCTTGCCTTTGCCCTGAAGCGAACAGAGTCCGCAATGTCTGCCGTTGGATTGTTCGGCCATGTTTATTTTTCCTTGACTATTTCTTCGATGGTTTTGTTCAGCATCTGTTCCACTTTGCCGCAGGTGATGGTCGCGCCGCTGATGCCGTCCACTTCGTTCTGGCCTTCAGCTCTGCCCGGAGCGGTAATCGCTATCCCCGCTTTGCCGTCACTGCCAACAATTTTTTTATCCTTAAACTGATTCCGAAAACCGGGTGTGACAATATCACCGCCCAGCCCCGGTGTTTCTTCCTGCTCGGTAAAGGTTATGCCCCGAATCGTGCGCATGTCGGGTTCAAGTGAAATATAACCTTTAATTCCCGCCCAAAGTCCCGGTCCTTCAAACTCCACCGCCACTGCCTGAACCTGGCCGTCTTTTACGTAGGCGAAACGTCCCGTACCTCGTTCCTCGACGCTGGTCTGCTGGATTTTTTCCAGTTCTTGGGCGGAAATTTTCGCGTCAAATTCGATTCCCAGTACCGCCAGAATATTACGGCCCTTTTCCGCTTTCTGGTTGGCTTCTTTGTAGGGACGGGCAAATTCCGCCGCGGCTGTGAGTATGAGAGCACAAGTCAGGCCGAGCACCAGGGAGTAGATAATGGTATTCAGGCTATCCTTCATTCAGTAACCTCCGCTGATGTTGACGTATCGCTATTTCATCGAGAATCGGGGCTGAGATATTGCCCAGCAGGATAGCGAATGTTACCCCTTCGACGTATCCGGTCAGATTACGAATCAGCACGGTTGACACGCCGATAATCATGCCGTATATCCATTTGCCCTGATTGGTGTTGGGGCTGGTAACCGGGTCGGTGGTCATAAACACCGCCCCGAATAAAAGTCCGCCCGCCCAGAGATGCCACGTGACCGGTCCGAAAGTATTCGGCTGGAAATGGTGCATAATCCCGCCCAGCACCAGAAAAGAACCCAGCGTACTAACCGTAGTCCGCCAGTTCGATACTTTACAGACGATAAGTATTATCGCCCCGATGATAATCGCGATAGCACAGGTTTCACCGATACAGCCGGCGGTATTGCCAACAATCAAATCTGATATTGCCGCCCAGTTACCCTGCTTGGCCTGAGCCAGCGGAGTCGCCCCGGAAATCGCGTCAGCGACCTGTCCGGTAAACAGATTGGTTCCTTCCGGCGTGATATATTGGGCAAGCCTGCCCGGCCATTGTGCCTGCGGGAGAACCCAGCCGGAAGACAACGCCTTCGGATAAGCCAGAAACACAAAACACCTGCCCAGCAGAGCCGGGTTGAAAAGATTGCGTCCCGTACCGCCAAACAACTCCTTGCCGATTAGTACGCCGAAAGCTATGCCCGCCGCGACAATCCACAGCGGCACCGCCGGCGGCATAATCAGTGGAAAAAGCAAGCCTGTGACCAGAAAACCTTCGTTGATTTCTTCTTTCCGAACAATTGCGAACAGCACTTCGATTGTGCCGCCCACCATATACGATACGATTATCACCGGGACAATCCGCCAGCCGAAATAATACAAAGACATCGCTAAGCAGGGCAGCAGGGCAATAATCACCATCGACATAAACCGCTTAACGTCCAGCGGGTCGCGAATGTGAGGGCTCGTGCCTGTTCGGGTGCTGGCGGCGAAGAAAAAATTGTCCATCGCATCGAACAGTGGTTTGGCGGCCTTGAATTTGCCATCGCCTTCAAACATAGGCCGAAGTGAATCGAACATATTCTGCAATAGTTTCATTATTCGTCGGCCTCCTCGACTTCGCTGTGAAGTTCCCGTTGTATGGTGTCCTGGGCCTCAAGTATTTCCTTACGCAGGTCTATTTTGGAGGGGCAGACAAACGAACACAGTCCGCAACCGATACAGCGGTCCGCTCGTGCTTGTTCGGCTCGTTCCAGTTCGTCGCGATACATTAATTTATGAATAAGATGCGGCATAATACCCACCGGACAGATTTCCTCGCAGTAGCCGCAGGCGATACAGGGTCGTTTTTCGCCGCGTAGTGACGTGGTAATCCGCTCCGGGAACGCCTTCCGCAAAGCACTCAGGAAGCAATTGCTGTATGACTGCCGATCGGCACCGGGTCGGGTGAAACTCAGCATTTCCCGTTTGGTTGGTTCTTCCAGAACGGTGATGCCGGTATAGCCCAGCGGGATGCCTTTGGTTGCTTCGTCCAGAATCTCGCCCGTCAGCGAACCGCCGTTGAGCAGTCGAACATTTTCACAATTCAGCTTACCCTCTAAAAACTGACTGATAGGATAACCGGCGCAAACCTCATAATGGGTCGGATTCGATACCGCCGGGCCGCCCAATGATATTATTCGCGTGGTGGCCGGCTTGCCTTGGGTAAGGGCGGTTTCCGCCGCCAGCACCCCCTCGGTGCGAATGCCCCAGACGGGGTTTTCAGGGTCATATTTCAGGTTGAGTTCCCGGGCCAGAATCGCGAAATGGTCCAGCGGATACTGATACTTCACCAAAATCGCCTTTATGCAGGCCCGCCCCCGAATAGCCTGACCAATCTGGTCAACCAGGTCGGACTTCAAATCTGGCACGATAAGGTATATCGGCTGATATTCCAGCAGAGATTGTAAATGTTCCAGTCCTTTGGTAAATTTCTCTAAGTTGTTCTTTAATAGTACGTTACCTCTGGCCAGGAACGGCTCGAGCTGGATGGTTGAAACTATTATCGCCGCCGGGGAGATTTTGGGGTCGGGCAATTTTTGAGTGTGGGCGTCATGGAAAAAGCTCCACGCTCCCAACGCCATAAGTTTCTGATGAATTTCCCCGTTAGGAATCTCCGGCCTGGGGATATACGCCATTTGCTGCTGAGGGTCGATAACCGGGCGGTCTTCCGGTTCGAGGTCTTCCAGGGTGATATGACCCGGCAGGGCGTTAAGGTTGACCTTGCCCCCACGCGGTGCCAGCAGTGGAATCCCAAAATTTTCCGGGTCTTGAGCCAAAATCTGGGCAAGGCCTGACCATGCTGCCATCATCTGCCACGATTTGTGAAAAGTGGAATCTTTTGCTTTTAAGGGACAAATAGAGAATTTTCGGATCGGCCAAAGTCTCAATTTTATCCGCGGGACGACCTGCCAGCCAGATATTGAACCTGCCGCGTGACCTGAGGGCGATAGTCCTTGTCCATAGCTCTCCGTTTCTTCAGGGCCGGGCCGGGCTTTTGTGGCCCTTGGTCGGCACGAATAATATCGTTAATCTCTGTGAACTCTATCGGAATGGCTACCCATGTGAGGTTATTTATTTCCGCATTCCCAATCTGTACATTAATAGAGGAGGATAATGGAATCAGCAAGTTTTTATAAAAAAAAGATACGCTGATATTATAGACACCGACCGAAAGACGATTTTAATATAGGACTGCCTGTGTAACTGTCTGTTTTTCAAGATTTTATACGCGGCTTGATTGAGGGTGCACTTTTCCGCCTTTTTGTCAATATCCAGCCCAGCAGAATATTGACTATTATCACCTTTCGTGTTACAAGTTTATCATTGGCAACAGATAAACAGCCAAAAATGATTATCAGCCGGAGGAGTGGCCGAGTGGTTTAAGGCGACGGTCTTGAAAACCGTTGAACGGCAACGTTCCGGGGGTTCGAATCCCTCCTCCTCCGTTATTTGTTTTGTGGCATAAGCTGTTATTAGATAATGGCTTATGCCTTTTTTGCTGTCGCTGTTTTTGGCTCGTGGCACGCATGTGGCACAGTTTTTCTGTGACAGTATCGTCTTGCCTAAGCCAGATAAACTGGAAATTCTAAGCCCTAAATTCTAAATCCTGAACAAATTCTAATCTCAAAAATTAAAACAACAAACAACGATGATTCCCAAGTTCCACCCACGGCAAGCCGTTTACTACAACGGTAAACACTGACGGTCGCCCAGCTGCGGCGTAGCGTACAGCGGCCAGAATACAAGTTTCTGTTCCGGTAGTTCCCGATATGGCCACCCTGTAGTACCCAGCCCTGTTCGCAGTTGGGGTAGGTTTCAAGGCATAGATGCAACTTTTGAGCCGACCGGCTGAACCTGATTTAACTTCAACCGGATAGATTTTGCCATCACGGACAGTTAAGTAATCTACCTCGGCGTTAGAACTTCTTTCCGCGCGTGACCAGTAATAGAGACTCTTGCTGTGCCAGGCCAGTAATTCTTGAGCGACAAACTGCTCTGCCAATTGGCCATTGTAAATGGAAAGAAGCTCCTTTTTGCCGATGGCTATAGACGGGTCAATACCACACATATGCTGCATCAAGCCGATATCCAGCAAAGATGCCTTAAAACGTTTACTGCCACCAAACCCAAGCGGCAAACCTGATGGGCTGGAAGAAGATATTCTGTTTATCAGCTTAGCTCGGCAAAGCAAATCAAAAGCCTTATGATTTGTCTTGCTGGTGGCATGTTCATAAAGACGGGTATAGACTATTTGCTGACCGACGGTATGGGCAACGTTTCCCAAAACCGTATCCAGGCAACTGTAGTCAACCGTTGGACGATACTTGGCAAAATCCTCGCGATACGACGAGACAATTTCAGAATGCACTTCGTATGCCTCCAGCATCGAATGTGTATTTCGATAAGCAGCGACTGCTTCTGGCATCCCGCCAACGAAGAAATATTTTCTAAGTTGTTCATGAATCGCATCAACAATAGCAACAGGCTGGTTTTGGGGGTGTTCCAGTAGTTTTTCAGCTACGACATCATTGCCCATCGCCAACATGAATTCATAAAAGGTCATGGGCTGAAGATGCAGATATTGAACCCGCCCTACAGGAACGGAGATTTGCCCGAAAGCAAATTCTAGCATTGATCCGGCGGCAACGACATGCAATTCGGGTAATTGTTCGTAAAAATACCGAAGGGCCGTAATTGCCCGCGGATAACCCTGAATCTCATCGATAAACAGAAGCGTTTTGCCAGGAACTATTCTGCCGGTACGGGCCTCTATTATATTGAGCATTCTCTCGGGACTAAGATCGCCAGAAAATGCGTCGTGGAACTGCGACTGACTTTCAAGGTCGATTTTTACGAAATTATCAAACTGCTTGGCCAGGCAATTCTCTACCAGCCAGGTCTTGCCCACCTGTCGGGCGCCTCGAATTATTAGAGGCTTTCGGCGGGCGGAATTGGCCCATTTCAGTATTTTTTCTTCGGCTATTCGCTTCATAACCAGAACTCCTGATAGCTTATCATTGTATTATATCGGCCATCATTCCCAAATATCAACTATAATTTAGAATTCAGCTTCCCAAATGTCAAGGTTAATACGGGATGGTATGTCGCAAATATCAACCATAATATGGGAATATGCTGGGGCGTGATGTAGTTGTTAAACGCTCGCGATACCGCTTTGCCGGCCCCGATTTTGGTAATTTTGCTCTTTGAAAAGTAGCTCGCTAAGTCATGCTGATGTGGCCGAGCTGGACAGTCAAGCCAGGCCAAAGACTGTGTAAAGGATGCCTGTTTTATTGACACTTGAAGCCTTATGATTTTCCGAATTTTCGCTGTCACTTGGCCGTTAGCACTTTAACCTTTTCCATTCAACTCCTGCCCGTTATACTCGCGTTGAGTTACAACTTTAATTTTGGGAGGTAGTTATGGCCAAGGCTCATGTTGACCCCGCCGAACTCAGGCGTTTTGCCCGCGAGCTCCAGAAATTCAATGCCGAGCTCGAAGCCGGTATGCAGAAGCTCCATTCCCGCATGATTAGCCTCGAAAGCACCTGGAAGGACCAGGAACAGCAGAAAATTCCAGGCTGAATTTGAACAAGCCATGCGGGTTTTAGCCAGATTTGTCGAATCTTCACACCAGCATTCCGTGTTTTTAGGCAAAAAAGCCCGACTAATCGAAGAATACCTTCAGCAGCACTAGGCCCAAGCCATGGCAGATTACGCACGTATAGCCTCAAGCGACATTCTCCGGGACTTTCGAACCGCTCTGGCTTCATTTGCTGATAATACTACCCGTGCCCTCGACGAATCCAACAGCGATGTCAGCCGCACCATCGAATGGCTCAAGCGCGACCAGCTTGGTTACTGGAAACTCCAGCTCCGTCAGCGTACCGCCAAGATGACCCAGGCCAAACTCGCCCTCAAAAACAAAAAAGACCTCTACAAATCTCCGCTGGGTGGTCGGCAGGCCTACGATGAGGAAGAAAAAAACTTTATCGCCGCCCAACGCCAGGTCAAAGAAGCCGAGCTGAAATGCGAGCGGGTTAAACGCTGGATACAGACCCTCGAAAAAAGAAAATATTCGAATATCGAGGCCAGATTCAGGCCCTCAACCGCCACATCCAGACCGAAATCCCCAAAGCCCGCGCTCAGCTCGACCAGTTAGCTGCCGCTCTCGATGCCTACACTTCACTGGAAACAGATTTCACCTCGCCGGAAGTCGCCCCCGACACCGACACCACCCCGCTGACCAGGCCCGCAAAGGAAATTGACTCACCCGAAGATAAGGAGGACACCAAATGAGTGTAGATGATGCCCGTACTCGTATCAAAGCCTCCAGAGAACACCTGCTGGACACCTGGTGCCGGACCGCTGAACAATGGCGTGACAATAAACGTAACCAGTTTGAGAAAACCTATATTAATCCCCTTGATGCCGACACCCGCAAAGCCGAGCAGGCTCTGGAGCGTATCGCCTTCCTGATTATCCAGGCCCGACGAGAATGTAAATAAACAGGAGTTCAACCTTGAGCGAAAAATTACAAAAATATCTCCTTGAACCTGCCCCCGCTCTCGACGGCGACTACATCACCATCCAGCGGCAAACCCTCGCCGAAATCCTCCGCCTCGACCGGCACAATATCGAACCCATCGAAAAACAAATCAACTCAATCTATCGAGGCAACACTGCCGACGCGGCAGAAAAATCTCAAAAAGCCTGCGATCACGCCGAAGCGACCTTTCAGACCCATTCAGAATCCGCCCGCCAAAATCACGAGCAAACTATCGCAAATATTAAGTTGGAATACCAGACTCAGCTCAAAAAATTGGAAACCCAAACCCACGCTAAACGCGACCAGATAATCAGCGATACCGAAGCCCGTCTGCACGAAGTTAAGCAGAATTGTGATTATGAAATCATGACCGCTGAGAATATCGCCGAGGGCAAACTCAAAAAATATCAGCTCGAACGCCTGAAAATCAAAGAAGCCGTAACTCACGGCCCATAAAAAACTCGATAATCTCTGCCAGACCGCCGACGCAGTCCCCCAGAACTATTATGGCCAGACGCCAGAATCGGACCCGCTGGAACTGCCCGACCCAACCGACCTGAAAAACTACCATGAATATCAGGAGCAAGCTGACAACTTCCTCTACACGCTTCATCATTTGTGGGTGCCGCGTCTGTTTATCGGCATCATACCTTATGCCATTACCCTTTTGATATGCAGCCTGATGATTGTTTTGGCCTGGCTCTTGCCGCGGTTGATCTCGCCAGGTAGCGTCTCGTTTTATGTCAGCGGGCCCTGCCGCTCTCCTGCTAACTCTGGGAATAATTTTCCCCTGCGGAAAAACCGTATACAAACGGGGACGCCAGTCAGTTTATGATGTGCATAAAAAGTTTCAACATGCCATCGCATGTGCCCGTCTTTCGCTCGAAGAAAAAGCCCGTCTGTCCCTGGAAGAAGTCGATGAGTTCGTCGACAAAACCCATCAAACCCGCGATCACGATTTGGAAAAATGGCAAAATCAGTTCGAGCAGGAAACCAAAACCTGTCAGGATAAACGCACCGAATCACTCACCGAAATAGATAATAACCATCAGCAATCCCTTCAAAAAATCGAACAGGATCACCGCCAGCAGACCCAAGCCAAAGAGCAAGGAACATCAGCAGCTTCAACAAAAGTTTAATCAGCAGCATGAACAGCAACTGCAGGACATTCAGCAAAAATTCGACACCCAGACCAGCCAATTCAAACAACAGCACGATGAATCCCTGGATCAGCTCAACCAGCGAATCCGGCAGAGTCTGAATTGCTTGGAAAAACTCATCGAACAAACCAGCCAATTTGATCGCCGCCTGATTACCGACTTTTGCGATGCTTTCTGGAATACTTTTGAACCATCCTCGCAGTTCAACTGGCTCTTCAAGTTCGCCCACATAGAAATCACCACCGACATGCTCGCGCCCTCCGTACTCCAGCGTGTCCAAAATATCATCTCACTCGAAAAACCTCTCGAACTGCCCGCCTTACTATCTTTCCCCCGTTCGTCCTCATTGTTATTACAAACAGGCCACGCCGGACGTGAACAAACTCTCAAAGCCCTGCGTTCGATAATGGTCCGCCTGTTCGTCTCTTTGCCGCCCGGCCGCGTAAACTTCACCATTATCGACCCTGTAGGACTCGGAGAAAATTTCGCCGGATTCATGCACGCCGCTGACCATCACGAAGCACTAGTCGGCAGACGCATCTGGACCGAGCCTGCCCACATCAGCCAGCAGCTCACCCAGCTAACCGAGCACATGGAAAACGTTATCCAGAAATATCTCCGCAACGAGTTCGAGACCATCGAACAATATAACCAGCAGGCCGGCGAACTCGCCGAACCCTACCGCTTCCTGGTTGTCGCCGATTTCCCCGCTAATTTCGACGAGCAGTCTGCCCAACGACTCACCAGCATCATTAACAGTGGCCCCCGCTGCGGCGTCTATACTCTCATTATGTACGACGACCGCCGAGAACTGCCCGTCGGCTTTAATTACGAAGACCTCTGCTCTGGCAGTGTCCATGTTGTTTGCGAAGACGGTCGCTTCTGCCGACGCGATATCGTTTGGCAGAATTTTCCGCTCCGCCTCGACACCCCGCCCACCGAAGACACGCTCACCGATATAATGAACAAAGTCGGCTCCTGGACCAAAGATGCCTGCCGCGTAGAAATCCCCTTCCAGAGCATTGCCCCCGGACCGGATGAACATTGGTCCCTGCAAAGTGACAAAGCTATCAAAGTACCCATCGGCAGAACCGGTGCCACCCGCCTGCAATATCTCGAACTAGGCAAAGGAATGGCCCAGCACATGCTCACTGCCGGCAAAACCGGCTCCGGAAAATCAACTCTGCTCCATGTTATTATTTCCAATCTTGCCCTGTGGTATTCGCCCGAAGAATTGCATTTGCACCTTATCGACTTCAAACGCGGCGTTGAATTCAAAACCTACGTCAAAAACAAACTGCCCCACGCCCGTACCGTTGCTATCGAAAGTGATCGAGAGTTTGGCCTCAGTATCCTCCAGAAACTCGATGCTGAAATGGCCCGACGCGGCCAACTGTTCCGTCAGGCCCACGCTCAGGATATCGCTTCATATCGTCAGGTCACCGGCGAAAAACTGCCCCGTTCACTTTTGATTGTCGATGAATTCCAGGTCTTTTTCGGCGAGGACGACCGCATCGCTCAGGAAGCTGCCGTACTGCTCGAACAGCTCGTTCGTCAGGGCCGCGCCTTCGGTGTCCATGTCATTCTCGGTTCCCAGACCCTCGCCGGTGCTTCCGGCCTGGCCCGCTCGACCATGGGGCAGATGGCCGTCCGTATCGCCCTGCAATGTTCCGAAGCCGACTCCCAAATCATCCTCGACGACAATAATCTTGCCGCCCGTCTACTCTCCCGGCCCGGCGAAGCTATATATAATGATGCCGGTGGTATGATTGCCGGCAACAGCCCATTCCAGACCGCCTGGCTCAGCGACGAAATCCGCGATAAATATCTCGAAAAAATCAGTCAATGGTCACAAAAATTAACCCAAACCGCCGAGCCCATGGTAGTTTTCGAAGGGAACATTCCCGCCGAGCTGAGCAACAACCAGATTCTAATAAATCTGTTCAAACAACCGGCACAATCTCAAAACGCAACCGCCTTCCTCGGCGAACCCCTGGCCGTTAAATCACCCACCTCGGTAACATTCAACCGCCAAAGCGGCGCAAACCTGCTCATCCTGGGCCAACGCGAAACCTCAGCCCTGGGACTTATCAGCAGTTCATTAATAAGTTTAACCGCCGCCTTGACAAACCCCGCCGCCGAATTCATCGTTATGGAAAACCTCCCCGTTTCAACTGAAGCAGCCGAGTCCTTAGTCGATTACGCCAAAATATTGCCCTCATGCCGCACGATTTCTTACCAGCAAACCAGCGAAGCCATCGAGCAGTTAGCCCACGAAGTCCGCTGTCGCACCGAAAACAACAACAAGAAGTTTAAGACCACATTTCTCGTCATCAACGGACTGCACCGATACCGCAACCTCAGACGCAGCGAAGATGATTTCAGCTTCTCGACCGATAGCGATGCGCCACCCAAACCCGACAAACTACTCGCCGAAATCCTCCGCGAAGGACCACTCGTCGGCATACATTGCATAATCTGGATCGACACTCTCGTCTCGCTCGAAAGATTGTTCGACCGTGCCACCCTCCGCGAATTTGACATGCGAGTTCTCTTCCAGATGAGTTCCGCCAACTCCAGTAACCTCATCGACTCACCCCAGGCCAATAATCTCGGCCTGCATAGAGCCTTGCTTTATGATGAGGAACACGGTAAACTCGAAAAATTCAGGCCCTACAGGTCGCCAAAACCTGATTGGACCCAAACAGTTTTTCGAGTAACTTTAGTTGGCAAAGGAAAACGCATGAATCTGCAAACAATCGATTGGGCGATTATTATTGGCTTTTTTATGGTTATTCTCGGTATCGGTCTGTTGGTCTCCAAACGGGCCGGTAGTAGTTCCGCTGAATTTTTCCTCGGTGGCCGTTCCATGCCCTGGTGGCTGCTCGGAGTCTCCATGGTCGCCACAACATTTTCCACCGACACCCCAAACCTCGTCACCGACATCGTCCGTAAAAACGGTGTCTCCGGCAACTGGCTCTGGTGGGCCTTTCTTATCACCGGTATGCTCACCGTTTTCATTTACGCCAAACTCTGGCGACGCTCTGCCGTAATGACCGACGTCGAATTTTACGAAATCCGTTATTCCGGAAAGCCCGCAGCCTTTCTCCGCGGCTTCCGCGCCCTTTACCTCGGCGTGTTCTTCAACGTCATGATTATGGGAACGGTTTCACTCGCCGCCATAAAAATCGGCGGTGTCCTGCTCAATATGTCACCTTTTAATTCCATCGTGGTCGCCTTGATCGTAACCGTGATATATTGCGGTCTGGGCGGTTTTCGGGCAGTTTTAATCACCGATTTTATTTTGTTTGCCTTTGCCATGTTCGGTGCCGTTGCCGCCGCGGTGGTTGCTTGCTCACTGCCGGAAGTCGGCGGCCTTAAAAACCTTTTCGCTCACCCCGCCCTGGCCGGACAAACTCCACCTCGTCCCCATCGTCAAGACCGAAAACGGTTTCAGCTTCCTCGATACTTTCGTCCCCATAATGCTAATCCCCATCGCCGTCCAGTGGTGGAGCGTATGGTATCCCGGAGCAGAGCCCGGCGGCGGAGGCTATCTCGCCCAGAGAATGCTTTCTGCCAAGGATGAAAAAAACGCCATCGCCGCAACCCTCTTCTTCAACGCCTGCCATTACGCTCTCAGACCCTGGCCCTGGATTATCGTCGCCCTGGCCTCAATCATCGTCTTCCCCGACCTCGCCTCCATTCAGGCAACATTCCCCAACGTCGCCCCCGAAATCATCCGCGACGACATCGCTTACCCTGCTATGCTCAGTTTTCTGCCCAGCGGTCTGTTAGGTATCGTGGTCGCTTCGCTGGTCGCCGCCTATATGTCAACCATGTCAACCCACCTCAACTGGGGCTCGTCATACATCGTCAACGACTTCTACCAACGTTTCATCAACCCCCAAGGCCAGCGAAAAACGACTCGTACAAGTAGGCAGAATCTCAACCGTCATTCTCATGATCCTCTCCGCCATCATCGCCCTTATGCTCAGCAACGCTCTCCAGGCCTTCAATATTCTCCTCCAAATCGGAGCCGGCACCGGCCTGATATTCATTCTCCGCTGGTTCTGGTGGCGCATTTAATGCCTGGACCGAGATAACTGGTATGGTGGTTTCTTTCTTCGTAGCCTTCTATTTCGAAATCATTTACCCCAAATATCACAGCGAAACCCTGCCCGATTACCAGAAACTCATCACCGGCGTAGCCATAACCACCGCCGCCTGGCTCTTGGTCACCTTCCTCACCCGTCCCGCCGACGACGCCGTCCTCAGAAAATTCTACCGTCTCGTCCGCCCCGGCGGATTAGGCTGGAACGCAGTACTCAAAAAAGCCCAAACCGCAGGCGAACCCATTGCCCAGACCGCCACCGCCGGCGACCTGCCCCCGCGGCATACTCTGCATGCTCCTGGGTTGCATCGGGGTCTACAGTGCCGTTTTCGCCACCGGATATTACATGTACGGCCAAACCACAGCCGCGATTATCTGTGCCGCCCTCACCGCGATTTGCACCATAATCCTGACCAGAATCTGGGGCAAACTCGAAATGAGTTTGATTCATTGCCAGGTCGTTTGACAAACCGGTAAAATGCGTGGCTAGAAAAAACGTATTTGGGAACACAGATAAATGACTGTCAAGAAACCACATATTATCAAATATATTGTGCTTCCGGTCATTATCGTTATTGCCCTGATCCTCACCGTTTTGATTATCGGAATCAATCGCTATCAATACAACAGTATCGAAACGGGAACACGTCGTTTCTCTGGAAGAAACCCGCAGATTGTTTCAGATGGAAATTGACGAGGATGCTCGGTTTCTTAATGGACTGCTCGACCTGCTAAAAAAACGATAAAACTCTCCAGAATGCCCGCCTGGCCAACGACAAAACCGCTCTGTTAGAATATGCCCAGCCGATTTTTAAACATTATCGCGAAAAATATAACGTAACCCACTTTTATGTACACGGCCTCGACAAAATATGTTTTATGCGAGTCCATAACCCCACCAAAAACGGCGACCTCGTTACCAGATTCACCCTCGCCGAAACCGTCAGGCAGAATAAACCTTTTTACGGTATCGAACTTGGCAAATATGGGACATTTACCCTGCGCGTGCTTCAGCCCTGGTACGCCGACGGCGAACCTGATTGGCTATCTCGAACTGGGCGAGGAAATCGAGCATATAACACTTGAAATGAAAAATATTTTGGGTTCGGAAATAATCTTTCTCATCGAAAAACAATTCCTTGAACGCAAAAAATGGGAAGCAGGCCTCAAAGTTTTCAACAAGATTGGTAACTGGGACGAGTTCGACAACTTTGTCTTTATCGACAGCACCATTCCCCAATATGACATCCTGATAGGGCCGCAAATCCAGCGGTATCGTGCCAATCACGAAAATTTCTCCTTTGAACCCTTGGCCTCCCAAAGTTTCCTGACCGGTTTTGTAACTCTGATAGACGCTGCTGGTCAGAAAGTCGGCGAAATTGTGGTCTTGAAAGATATTACCCATTCGCTCGCCGTGGGCAGAACGATTTTGGCTGTTTTGGTAACCTCCTCGGCATCTCTGCTGGTCCTGGTTTGTGCCTTTTTCTACATTTACGTGAGACGGATAGACCAGAAACTTGTCAGGACCTACAATGCCCAGAGTGCCGAAATCACCCACCGTAAAAACACCGAAAAGGCCCTGGTCCTGGCTATGGAAAAAGCCGAGGCCGCTAATCAGGCCAAAGGCTACTTCCTGGCTAATATGAGCCACGAAATCAGAACGCCCTTAAATGCCATCATGGGTTTCAGCCATCTTTTAGCCGATGCCGACCTACCCACCGAGCAGAAGCAGTATGTGGATATTATCGTGAATTCCGGCAATAATTTAATGAGACTGATTAACGATATACTTGATTTTTCCAAAATCGAAGCCGGCCAGCTTGATGTCGAAATACTCGAATTTCCCCTAGACGATTTGCTGAACCAAATCGAATTGTTAATGAAAAACAAAGCTGAGGAAGAAGGACTGGATTTCAAGATTATCCAGACAGACGCTTTACCAGCCTTGATAAAAACCGACCCAACAGATTACAGCAGAGTTTGATTAATCTTATCGGCAATGCTCTTAAATTCACCGAAACAGGCCATGTGTATGTCAGGGTCTCAACCGAGAAAAAAGATAATCTTATGCACATCCGTTTCGATGTCGAAGATACCGGTATCGGAATTCCTCTGGAACGGCAGGAGGAAATTTTTGAATTGTTTGCCCAGGGCGATATGACCACCTCACGCAAATACGGCGGAACCGGACTGGGCCTGACCATCACCAGACAGTTAGCCAGACTTCTCAACGGAGAACTCGCCCTGACTTCCGAGCCCGGCAAAGGTTCCACTTTCTCACTTTCCATCCCCGCTGATTTCTATATGGAAGGCCAGACCTTTTTATCACAGAGATCTGCCGCCCCAACTCCGCCCTCCAAAAAAGAGACCGCTAAGCCGGAAACTTTCGCCGGAAATGTTCTCATTGCCGAAGACATCCCCGCCAATCAGATTTTGATGAAAAGAATGCTCCAAAAGAGGGGACTAACCGTCACCGTTGTTTCCGATGGCCGACAGGCCCTGGAAAAAGCTCTCGCTCAGAATTTCGACCTTATCTTCCTCGATATGATGATGCCGAAATTGACCGGCTATGAAGTCGCCCGCATTCTAAATAGCAAAGGGGGCAAAACACCTATCGTCGCCCTGACCGCTCGAGCCATGAAAGATGACCGGGAAAAATGCACCCAGGCTGGTTGCGATGATTATCTGACTAAACCACTCGACCAGAAAAAAATGCTCAACATCCTCAAAAAAATATCTCGCCGCCCTCAGCCAAAATTGAATTCTTACTAAACTTTTGCAAAATGACAGTTTGGCATAACCTAATTTAATGCAATTTGATTTTTACCTCGAATCTAAAAGTAAATCAAATTGCATTAAATTACTAAGCAACAAAAAGTTACGACAAAAAAAGTAGAATCAGAAAAAACAGCGTAGCGTCTTTTTTTCTGATCATAAGTATGCCAAATTGTCATTTTGCAAAACTCCAGTTCTTAGTAATCTGTCCATAAAAACAACCCCTGCCTAAGGCAGGCACCTCGCCGTTAATCGCTCAAACCCTCGACCGCAGGTCGAAACCACACTGTTAAATTAAAAACCATCGGCCAAAGGCCGAAACCTGGCCGTTCACTTATGACTCATGCCTTCTTGCCTTTTGCCTTCCTGAATGCCTCATGCCCTTTCTTACGTCTTATCTCTTATCTCTAAATTAGCAACCCCAATCCCCCCCGCCTCATCATTCAAAATTAATTTCCCTTCGCGAACCACCACGCCGCAAAAGGAATCATTATCAATCAGCAAATTACCATCCAAATCAGCCCAGTCCGCCAACGGGCTCAGGTGAGCCGCCGCACATTATCGACACCGAACTTTCTATCATACAGCCAATCATTATCTTCATCCCCAACGCCCGCCCGACATGAATCATCTTTAATGCCTCCTGAACCCCGCCCGACTTCATCAGCTTTATATTAATGCCGTCAAAAGCCTCAGCCAGCAAAGGAACATCCGCGGCATTCATCACCGATTCATTCCGCCACCAGCGGAATATCAACCCGCGATCGTACCCAGGCGGTCTCCGCCAGCATCGCCGCCGGCATCGGCTGTTCGATAAATTCAACCCCGCGGGATTGCATCCACTCAATCTTCTTGACCGCCACCTCTTTATCCGTCCAGCCTTCGTTGGCATCCACCCCGAATCGTTTTATCCGTAAGCCCCCTCACCATGTTTATTATCTCTTCATCTTCCGGAACAACCCACCTTGATTTTTCAAAAATCGGATAATCAGCCGCTTGCCATCAATTTTTCGTTTTAGAATTTCCGGCTTGTCAATCCCGATAGAATACGAAGTCACCGGCGCCTTCGCCGCGTCCAGCCCCAGCATCTTATAAAGCGGCAGACGGAACGATTTCGCCACCCAGTCCATCACGGCCATATCCAAAGCCGCTTTCGCGCAGTTCTGGCCGACAATCACTTCGTCAAGAACCTCTTTGATTTGCGTATACGCGAATAAATCCCGACCCCGAATCGCCTCAGCCGCCCGCTGAATCATTGCCTCGGTCGTCGACGCGTTTTCGCCATATCTGACATTGGGCGCCGCCTCTCCATAACCCGTCTCACCATCTTTTTCGATTTTGACCAAAACATTTTCTTTGGTTTGGCTGGACCCTCTGGCTATCGTCCATACATCTTTGAGTTTTAGTGTCATCTTTTGCGTAGTAATCAATTCCAGCCTTACTCCTGAATAATTCTTTTCACCATAACCAGACTTGCCCTGCTGGAAGAACTGAAATCAGCGTCAGCCGAATCAAAGCTATTGAAATGAACATCACCGCTTTGGTGAATGAATCGCGCCCCGCCCAGACTTATCCCCACGTGAGTGATTTCCCCCCTACCTGCCCGAAAAACAATAAGTCAGCTGCCTTCAATTCCGAAAAGTCCGCTGAATAACCAACCTCAACCCCCTCAGCGATTTGTTGGCCCGCGTCACGCGGCAGCATTATCCCCTGGGCCCTGAAAACCGTATGGACAAAACCCGAACAGTCACTCATTTTACTCGAATTACCACCCCACAAATACGGTACTCCCATCATGCTCATCGCTCTTTCGACAATAGATTGTCGTAAAGCCTCACCAGCTAACCCCCTATCGACCCGCCCGGAAACGAAACCACTTTCAATATATCCTTCCCGCAAATCAGGAGTCGCGACCTTCAGCCAAGCCCCCTCAGCTTCCAGAACCTTCAGCGTCCCATTCAAGGTCATATCAGTAACCGGACAAGAATCATTTTGGGGTCGGGAGTACACCACGGCATAATTTGAAACAACCCTGACCTTTTCCGACCGCTCCCATTCATTCAACCCTTCGGCATCGCATCTGACAAATGAAGATTCTTTCATCCAGCCCCTATAGCCGTAAGCAGTCTCCACAAAATACCAGCCGTCATCCTCCTTTAACAATCGCAAGGTATTCCCCATGATTGCCTGGTCAATCAGCTCAGCCGAATTCCCTGGCTCGGCCCGCAAATGCCCCGTGCTGATACGGACAATACCATATTGTTCTGTAATTATATTATTGTCCAGACTCATCTTTTTCGATATTTCGCATTTGGGTTCACAGGAAAAATTCAACAGTACGATACCGAACCCCAAAAATATTATACAAACCATCCATCCTGTTATTTTGTTAAATACCCTGCGGTCACCATCAAAAACCTCCCAACAAATATAGCTCCACCCAATCACGTTAGCCAACCAAAAAACCTTACCAACCCTCACCAGTCCAGTTTGTCCACTCCGTCCATTCTGTCCATAAAAAGCACCAGAAACTGGGTATTTTTTGAAAAAATTCATCCAAAATCCAAAAAAATCCAAAAAAAACCGTCAAAAAACCGTCGTCTCAGGCCAAAACGCGCCGACTTTTAGCCACTTTTTCGCGACTTGCCCAGGGCAGATACCTTGCCAAACTTGTCACATAATGGTATCCTATCCCCGAAAACTATGGGCCGAAGTGGCCCTGCCCAATACGTAACTATCTGAATTTGCGAGACTAACATGATTAATATCAACGAGAACTACCTCAAGCTCAAAGCTGGCTATCTCTTCCCCGAAATCTCTCGTCGAGTCAACGCCTTCAAGGAAACCAACCCCAGCGCCCACGTCATAAGTCTAGGTATAGGCGACGTTACTGAACCACTGCCGCCCGCCATCATCCAGGCCTTCCACGAGGGAGTAGACGAAATGGCCCAACCCCAAACCTTCAGAGGTTACGGCCCTGAAAGGGGTTACGCTTTTCTCGCCCAGGCTATCATCGAAAATGACTTCAACCCTCGAGGCATCGAACTCGCACCCAACGAAATTTTCATCTCCGACGGCTCCAAATGCGACACCGGCAACATCCAGGAAATCTTCGGTATCGATAACGTAATTGCTGTAACCGACCCGGTTTACCCAGTTTACGTTGACACCAACGTCATGGCCGGACGCACCGGAAACAGCGACAATAAGGGCCGTTACGCCGGTATCGTATATATGCCCTGCATACCCGAAAACGACTTTACCCCCGAACTGCCCAGCCAAAAAGTCGACATCATCTACCTCTGCTACCCCAACAACCCCACCGGCGCCGTCGCCACCAAAGAAGCCTTAACTCAGTGGGTAAACTTCGCCCGCGAAAATAAAGCCCTCATCCTCTTCGACGCCGCCTACGAAGCCTTCATCACCGACCCCGAAATTCCTCATTCGATCTTTGAAATCCCCGGTGCCCGCGAGGTTGCCATCGAGTTCCGCAGCTTCTCCAAGACCGCCGGATTTACTGGTACCCGCTGTGCTTATACTGTGGTACCAAAGGACTTAAACGCATACACCGCCGCTGGCGAACCCGTAAAAGTCAACCCCATCTGGACTCGTCGCCACAACACCAAGTTCAACGGCGTATCATACCCCGTCCAGAAGGCCGCAGCCGCCGTCTACACCCCCCAGGGCAAGCAGCAGGTCCAGGGCCTTATCAAAACCTACATGGGCAACGCCGCCCTTATACGCCAAAGAATGAACGAATTAGACTATACCATCTATGGCGGCACCAACGCCCCTTATGTCTGGGTCCAGACCAAAAACAATATGGGAAGCTGGGAATTCTTCGATAAACTGCTCAATAACGCCCATGTCGTCGGCACCCCAGGCGCGGGTTTTGGCGCTTCTGGCGAAGGCTTTCTTCGTTTAAGTGCTTTCGCTCATCCCGAAAACGTAAAAACCGCCCTCGACCGCATCAGTAAATTATAAGGGGGGAAACCTCTTTTTTTAAAAAACTTGGGCGTAACCTATTGACACCAAAATACTTGGGAGCTTTGCCGTGACCATAGAAGAACTACTCAATCACGCCCACGCCCAGGGCGCTGCTGACATTCACATCGCCGCGGACTCGCCGGTATTGTTCCGGGTCGGTCGGGAACTGAAACCCGTCACCCGCGAACCTATCAACGCTGAGCAGGCCCGCTCTCTGGCGTTTTCTTTGCTGGACGAAGACCAGAAGCTCGCCTTCGACGAAAAGCTCGATATGGACATCATGAAGGCTGACGCGAACGGTCGCTATCGTATTAATATAGCTAAGTTTAACGGCACTGTCGGTGCGGTAATTCGTTTGCTGCCGGAAAGGCCGCTTACAATTACCGAACTGCAATTGCCAATGGTAGTCGCTCAGTGTGCCAATCTCACCAAGGGGCTTATTCTGATTACCGGCAGTACCAGCCAGGGTAAAACCACTACCATGGCTGCCATGCTCGATCATATCAACAGCCACTACCAAAAACACATTGTAACCATCGAAGACCCGATTGAATATCTACATACCAACAAAAAAGGTATCGTGCGTCAGCGTGAAATCGGTCGGGACACCAGCACCTTCGGCACCGGCCTGCGCGCGGCCCTTCGGCAGGATCCCGACGTCATCGCTATCGGTGAGATGCGTGACTATGAAACGATTAAAATCGCCTTGAACGCCGCCGAGACCGGCTGCCTGGTGCTCTCCACCCTGCATATTATCTCGATTGATAAAATAATCGAGCGGCTATTGAGTTATGCTCCGCCGGAAGAAGAAACCCACATGCGTTTTCTGCTGGCAGACTGTTTGCGCGCGGTTATTCATCAGGAACTGCTCTCCACTACCAACGGCGGCAAAAGAGTGGCATCGGAAGTTATGGTTGTCACCGACGCAGCGAAAAATATCATCCGCCGACGCGGTGCGTTCCTGCTGCGCAACGTAATCGCCTCCGGCACCCGCTATAACATGGTGACCATGAATGACTCCATTACCGGCCTGCTCAAGCAAGGGATTATCAGTGAAGATATTGCCAACAGCGTTTTAACGAACTATCGCAATTAAGGGCCTGAAAATCAATGAATGTGCGTCTAATATGGAATTGGATTCCAAATTGGACGGATACCCAGTTATAAAAATATGGTAACCATTCATAATCCTACTCAAATTATGTTTATACAAAAAACCGGTCGGTGCTAAATTAATAACACCGACCGGATATTTATAAAATAATCTTCCCGAAAGGTTATCGGGATATGGGCGGTTTTAGATGCCCAGTTTGTCAGCGATAATCGGAGCGAACTTGACGATCAGGCCGGCGAACACAACCGAAACCATACTCATCAGCTTGATGAGAATGTTCAAGCTGGGGCCGGAAGTGTCTTTGAACGGGTCGCCCACGGTATCGCCGACAACAGTAGCTTTGTGGGCATCGGAGCCCTTACCGCCGTACTTGCCGGTTTCGACGTACTTCTTGGCATTGTCCCAGGCACCGCCAGCGTTTGCCATAAAGATAGCCATGGCGAAACCACAGGCTAAACCACCTGCCAGCAGACCGAGTACACCGGCTACGTCAAGCAGCAGGCCAACACCGATCGGAACCGCCAAAGCCAGCAGTGAAGGCAGAACCATTTCCTTCTGAGCGCCGGCGGTGGAGATAGCTACACACTTGGCATATTCAGGGGTGCCTGTACCTTCGAGAATGCCGGGAATTTCCTTGAACTGACGACGTACTTCCATGACCATCGCCATGGCGGCCCGACCGACAGCCTTCATCGTCAAAGCACTGAACAGGAACACCAGCAATACACCGGCGAAGATACCGCAAAGTACTTTGGGGTTCATGAGGTTGACACCGTAATAGTCCATGAACTCACGGAGCGAGGCTTTTTCGACACTAACCACAGTGAAAGCCTTGGGGTCAACCGATTCGCCATCTACATCGGCGGCGGGAAGATTCAAAGCAAAATGGTCGGGGTCGTCAGGATTCTCGACCAAAGTGGCACCAGGAATGATACCGCTATAGTTGCCGGTCAGACCAATATTATGCTGATTGGTCAGACTCATCAGCCCCAGCGTTTTGCCGTCGAGGATGGCACAGAACTTACCGCTGCGAATATGTGCGACCTGACCTTCGGTCATTTCCATGGTGATGGCTTCGACTCCGGCTTCACGAACAAAACCTATACGAACTTCTTCGACATAGGCCGCCAACAGAGCCAGGGCTGTCAGAGCGGCAGAGCCAATGGCGAAACCCTTACCCATAGCGGCGGTAGTGTTGCCGAGAGAGTCGAGGGCGTCGGTTTTTTTGCGGACGGAGGGGTCCTGATGGGTCATTTCCGCATTACCGCCGGCATTGTCGGCGATAGGACCATAAGCGTCAGTTGCCAGCGAAATACCCAGCGTAGCCAGCATGGAAACCGCGGCGATACCTACGCCATAAAGACCGAGCAGGGTGCTTTCACCACCGCCGGAGAAGCTGTAGGCCAGAATAATAGCAACAATAACCGTTGCCAGTGACATCCAGGTTGATTTCATACCTTCGGCGATACCGGCAATAATGACGGTCGCGGCCCCAGTTTCGCCATTAGCGGCAACATCCTGAGTAGGTTTGTAATCGTAACTGGTATAGACTTCGGTAGCTTTACCAATGACCAAGCCAGCAAGCATACCTACAATGATAGCGCCAAAAATACCCAGCCAGCTTACGCCGGGGATTCCGCCGAGCATGTACCACATTACTACTCCGGCGGCGGCGAGGATAAGGAAGCTGGAACCCACCAGGCCCCGCATAAGTGCGGCCATTAGTTCCTTCATGGATGCGTCATCTTTGGTCTTTACCATGTAAATACCAATGATGCTCATGAGGATACCGACACCAGCAAGGACCATCGGGGCGGCGAGCATTTTCATGGTGTCCGCGATGTTCAGTCCCAGGGATACCGCGGCGGAAACACCCAGGGCAGCGGTAGCTAGGATTGAACCGCAGTAACTTTCATAAAGGTCGGCACCCATGCCGGCAACGTCACCGACGTTGTCACCGACGTTATCAGCAATGGTAGCGGGGTTACGTGGGTCATCTTCGGGGATACCGGCTTCGACTTTACCGACCAGGTCGGCACCAACGTCAGCGGCTTTGGTGTAAATACCACCGCCAACACGGGCAAAAAGAGCCTGAGAACTGGCACCCATACCAAAGGTAAGCATAACCACGGTGATTTCCACGAGGCTCATGTCCGAGAAATAGGTTAGGCCGACGAACCAGCCGCAAATGTCGAGCAGGCCGAAACCTACGACCACCAGGCCCATAACGGCACCAGCACGGAAGGCGACCTGAAGACCGCGATTGAGGCTTTCTTTGGCGCCCTGAGTGGTCCGGTTACTGGCCAGCGTAGCGGTTTTCATGCCGAACCAGCCGCAGAGACCACTGAAGAATCCGCCGGTGAGGAAGGCGATGAACACAATCTTGTGCTGGACATGCCAAACCCAGCCCATCAGGAAAAGTATAGCACTAACGGCGATAAAGAATACCGTAACAACTTTGTACTGCCGTTTGAGGTAGGCCATGGCCCCGTCGGTGACGTGCTGAGCGATTTCCTGCATTTTCGCATCGCCGGGATTGGCGGCCTTGACTTCCAGATAGAACTTCCAGGCCATGAACAGGGCAATGAAGGCCATAATCGGGGCAATCAGCCAGATTGTGGGGATGTCGCTGAGACTGTGTCCCGCGGCTCCCTCGTGGGCCATTTCAGCTTCCTGGGCTGACGCTACGCCTGCGGTCATTGCTATACATGCCGTTATCAGCACTAATAACAGGGACCATTTACCATATTTTTTTGTTCTGCTCACGACTGTCTCCTTTCGCGGTGAGTAGTTACTCGGATTTGGTTACATTACCGAAATCCTAGCTAAACACTGTCCGTATAAACGGTTACTACAATTATCGTTTGAAAAGATACGACCAGGCTTTCTCCCCCGCCCCGGCCTCCATGCACTGGGCCTGATGTGGCCCCCAAGGCGCACAATCAACGCCTTGTATTGCCGAACCTGAGTCCGGGCGAGCTCCTTCGCACTCCGGGAATCAGGTGTAACTATATTTTATATGACTACTTAGGAGTTTTCGCGCAGGGCCCTGGCCGCATTGATACGGGCCTTGGCCATGGTACGACGACGCTTTTCAGAAGGCTTCTCGTAATAACTCTGTTTCTTGATGTCTTTGATGAGACCTTCTTTCTCGCAAAGCTTCTTAAAGCGTTTCATCATCTGCTGGATAGATTCGCCACCACGGGCTTTAATCTTTATCATAATAGCACTCAACTCCAATCTAAAAAAAACATACTCCATGTTACTATCGGCTTAACCTATAAAGAGTTTTTAGTTTAGGGGCAAATTTTTATAATTCAAGCAAAAAAAGCCTTCATCCCTGAAAAATGTGCCGAAAATGGTGTTTTAAGTGATTTTGCGCAAAAGATTCTGGTTAAACGGTCTTATCAGTGTTAAAAATGGGAAAGTTTTTTGGGATTACACGAATAAAATCGAGAGGTATTATCGATGTCCGTCAATACAAATCACTGTTCTATAAAGAGTTGTGAAATACCTGTCAGGGTTCGTTACTGCGAGGTTGACCAACAGGGTGCGGTGCATCATAGCCGTTATGCGGTCTATTTTGAGATGGGCCGTACGGAGCTGTTGCGTGTAAATGGCTATGATTACAAGACATTAGAGGAAAATGGCTTTATTCTGGTGGTGGCGAAGCTGGAGGTTCGCTATCGTCGGCCAGCCCGTTATGACGAAGAATTGCTGCTCACTACCGAAGAAAGCCGGGCCGACCGGGTCCGGCTGGAGCATACGTACATATTGAGGAGTAAGGACAGCAAACAGGTTGTGGCGGAGGGTAAGACGGTGCTGGTGCATGTGGATGAGACGGGGAAACTGAAGGGGCTACCAGATTTTTTATGCGGGGGGCATGAGTAAGCGTCGCGGTGAAAAATCGGCGCGGTTTGGCCTGAGATGACCGGTTTTTGACGATTTTTGGGCAAAAAAACCTTGTTTTCTTGTTTTTTTGGCGTTTTTTGGGGGAATTTGGGTCTTAAGTTGGAGTTTATTTGTCGGCGTATTGGCGAACTTTTTTGATTATCCACTGGTATCTCTGGAAGTCTACCTGGGGGGGGACGGAATGGTCGGAGTGGAAGATGTATCCTCCGTTTCGGGCGTTTTGTACTTTTGATTTAATTTCCTGTTCGAGCTCTTCGATTGGTCCTGACATTTTGGGGGCGGAGATGTTGCCGTAGAACGCGAGTCGGTTTTTGTATTTTTGGGTTAGCTCGGCGACGTTGAGGCCTGTGTTGGCCTGGAGGGGGTTCATTACTTGCAGGCCGCAATCGATGAGGTCTTCGAAAAGTGCCTCTGCGTTGCCGCAGCAGTGCATCCAGAAATCAATCTGGTTCTGTTTAAGGAATTGGCCGAGCTGGTTTATCATGGTTTTGAAGATTTGTCGCCAGGACTCTGGTGAGAAGAGCAGGCCGCGGGTTGCGGCGAGGTCCTCAGCGATTAACAGGCCGTCGGGTTTGATGTTTAGTTCGAGGCATTTTTTCATTACGGCGATGATGAGGTCGATGTGGGCCTGGGCCATTTCCTTGAGCCAGTCGGGGTCGAGGGCGATGGTCATGAGCTGGTTTTCGTAGCCGTGGTGGCGCCAGGTTGCTTCCCAGGGGCCGTAGACTTCGAATAGCATATAGCGGTTTTGGGCGTAGATGTCGTTATATATATTTTTCGCTTGGGGCCAGGTTGGGTAAGGGTCGAAATGGCCGAAGTAGGAGGCGGAGTCGATGCGGGCGGATTCGTTGGGGTCGGTTGAAAGCTGCCAGCGGTGTTTGCTGTTTTGCCAGGCGGTTTTGTCGGGGGTTTTTTGGTCGAAGAAGTGGATGGTTGAGGCTTTGCCGAACTGCTTGGTGGCGGAATATCCCCAGCGGTCCTGGTAGGTTATCCATTGGGAGTCCTGGGAAATTATTTTCTGTTCGTATCGGGGTGAGCAGTCCAGGGCCATGGTGCAGATGTCGAAATCAAAATAGTCGGCGAGTGAGATGTCGGCGGGCATGCCCTGGTTGCGCCAGAGCTGAAGAGTGTCGGGCCAGGGGCTTTCATTACAGGGGATCCGGTCGGGTGGCTGGTAGTTCAGGGCGGCTTTAACTCTTTGGCGGGAGGTCATTTGGGTAGTCATGGTTATTTTTCCTTATTGGATAATATGATTATTATGTTTATCTTTAGATTAATTATATTGGGTTTATTTGAGATTAATATTGCCAAAAACGATGGTTTTTTTTGTATTATATGATTGGAAGTGGTGAGGAAGGCAGGAGGCGTCGGCCTTGGGCCGAAGATGTCAGAGATTAGAAATCAGAGGTCCGATTAACGGCGAGGTGCCGCCTTTGGCGGAGGTGCTTATCGCACTGATTGATCGCCGCGGTCGTTTGGCGTATTTGGCGCTTCCGTTGGTCGCTTGGTTGGTTGGCAAGTATATTAACGTCCGATGTGGTTGGGGTGGATATGATGGTTGGTGGTCTTATCCGTCCGCTTAGGCGGCTCGGCTTTTGTTGGTGGTTTGGTTAAATGGTTCTATGGTTCGGATAATTAAACATTTATTGGGTGAGTTTCATGATTCGCGGGCGATTGGGCCTGCGGTTTGGGAATGTTTTGATTTGTTTTATGTTCATGAAGGGGAGGTTCTGGTGCGGGTTAATGATTTGGAGGATGTTGTGGTGGAGAGTAAGGGGGTTTTGCTGCTTTATCCTGATACGCTGTTTAGGGGGTATACGGTTGCGGAGGTTAGTAAGGTTAGTGTTTGTCATTTTGTGGTTGAGTATGGGGCGGCGGGTGAGCCTTTTGGTCGGCTGGCGGGGAAGGTTTGCGGGTATGAGCTTTATGCTGGTTCGCGTGGGGTGCTGATAGAGGATTATGTTCGGCGGTCTTTGGAGCTGGCTTATCAGGAGCAGAGTGGTCTGGTAGTGGAAATGCGGCGGGCGTTGCTGACTTTGATGGTGGGTGAGCTGGAACGGGGGCGGCATGTTGAGGCTTTGGAGACTCGGCGGGGTGGTTTGGGTGATTTGCTGGAATGGCTGGGTCGGCATCTGGGTGATAAGATTGGACCGGATGATATGGCGGAGTTAATGGGTTATTCGGTGAGCCATTTTCGGGCGTTGTTTCGGCGGGAGCTGGGGATTAGCCCGTATCAGTATCTGATGGAAATGCGGATGGAGAGGGCGGGGCGGCTTTTGCGGGAGACTTCGCGGGCGATAAAAGAGGTGGGCAGGACGGTGGGGTATGGCGAGGCAGCCCATTTCTATCGGGCGTTTCGGCGTTATTATGGTTGTACTCCGGGCGGTTATCGTGAGAAATACGCAGTGGTGGGTTAGATTTATTTTTTAAAATTTACGCTGGCGAGGATTTTTCGGCAGAAGTTTTAGTATTGCTGCTCGATTTCTTCGGGGTTGGGTGCGCATCGGCCATACTGGTATTGGCGGGGGAATCTCTATGAAAGTGTAGACCTGGGCATAGTAGGCTTTTACGGTGCTAAGGTGTTAAAGGCGGGGCCACATAAAATGCTAATTGAAAGAAAATTTTGTTCCAATAAAGGGCTAATCGGGAGGAAACATGGGGGGCTTAGACTTGGGCCAAATGATTGTTTGTCAGAAATCGAAACAGGTAACCCAAGCAGAAAATGGAGATTCAGGCCTATGGTAGATTGAACTGAGGAGTAGTTCATTGTTTCAGTAGCGATTCTTGTTAGAAAATTGGACATTAGAAAAAGGGTTAAGAAATGACAAAAAAGGCAAATGGCAAATCCGGGTTTACACTCATCGAACTTCTGGTGGTTGTGGCTATCATCGCGATGCTGGTCAGTATTCTGCTGCCGGCGGTTGGCAAGGCACGCCAGCAGGCATACAAGGTCAAGTGCATGACAAATGCCCGGACGGTTGGTCAGGCGATGATGATTTATACGGTTGAGAATAAGGATTTTTATCCGGCTTCTTATTTGTATCCCTATAATGATTCGGGGAGCTTCGATATTCAGGGTCAGGACGCCGGTCATGATTTTGGTTATCTTCACTGGTCTTATTATTTGTTTGAAAGTGGTGAGGTGAGCCCTGATGTATTCAGTTGTGCGGCGGTTCGCAATGGCGGGGCCCCTCGTACGAATCCGGGTTCTAACTCGACAGACTGGGAAGGTGACCAGGTGGACCAGAATGGTCAGTCGAATCCCAACGGGCTGGAAGACAAGCAGGCACCTCGTATGGCATATACGGCGAACGCGGCGTTGGTACCTCGTAACAAGTTTACGACGAATCTGGGCGGTGTGCGTGTGAACCGGTTTGTGAAAACGGCTGAGGTCAGGAATTCCGGTAATGTTATTCTGGCCAGTGAGTTCACCAAGAACTGGAAGGCGGTGGGGACGGGCAGCAGTGGTTCGGTTTTGAGTAAGAGCCATCGGCCTGTGACACCTTTCTGGCATGTTTCGGCAGGTTTCAATACCAACGCATATTATCAGATACCGACGGGCACTCCGGGTTTTGTATGCGGGACTGACGCGGATAATTTTGGGATTTTGTCGGAGCGTGAGATCGAGCGTCAGACGGACATTCTGGGGACGGGCAGTATATACGCATTGAACGCTATCGGTCGCCATCATCCGGGTGGCGGTTCGGTTGATAAGGAGCTGGGCGGGACGGCTAATTTTCTGTTCTGTGATGGTCGCGTTGAGAATATGCATGTAATAGAGACGATTGAGGACAGATTATGGGGTGACCGGTTCTATAGTTTGAGCGGTCATAATAATGTTAAGTATCGCAGGTAGTCCAACGGCAACGGAGAATTTTAACCGCGGATTACACGGATTTCGCGGATTTTTAACAGCGAAAGAAAAACGATTGTCTGGAAAGGAGGTTTGTTCGCGAAATAGAAAAGGTAGTCAGAAGTTATGTTTTGAATTTTCAGTGTATGTTTTCCGGTTGGGAAGAAAAAAATAAACCTATAAGGAGTTATTCCATGAAGAAGATTACCATGACGTTAGCGTGTCTGGCTCTGTTGTGCGGCAGTAGTTTCGCTCAGCAGCACCAGGTGAATATCAGCGGGGCGACGCTGTTTGCCGATTTTTTTACGGCACCGGCTTCGACGAATGATTATATTGATGTGGATAGTGACGGGATTTTTGGTTTTGACAGTCAGACTTATACTGTGGACCAGCTGGCCTTGGATAATTACAACAGCAGCAGTTCGTGGTGGGTGGTAATGTATCGCGGCGTAGGCAGCGGCAACGGTTTGGCAGAGATGGTGAACTATTACAATACCACTCCGGCTTTCGGTGATCCGACCGATACGGGTCAAATCAACCGTACTTTCTGGTACGATGTTACTTCCGGCGGGCCGATTGCCGGTGTTTACAATGCTGCTAATCCCGGCGGTGCCCCGATTATGCCGAACAATGTTGATATTGGCGTAATGGATGTGCCGACGACCTGGTTTGTTACCAAGGGTTCTTCGGTTGATTCGGAGTGGGATGCTCTGCCGGCGACCGATGGTTATGGTATGAATCCTGTTGTCGGTTGGGATGCCGGAGCCCGCAGCAATAAGCTCAAGAGTCTGGGCGGCTTGAATACCAATACTTCGAGCCCTGACGCACTGACTGTGTTTGATACTCAGATTGCCTGGGTGCCGATTAGCTTTATCGCTAATGCGGGTACGGGCGTTGAAAATGTTACGCAGGATGAACTGAAGCATCTGTTCATTACCGGTCGTATGCCCAACGGTGAAAACCTGGCGGCTGCTACGCGTGACAGTGGTTCGGGTACGCGTAATGGCGCGATGAGCACTATGGGTGTTGATCCGAGTTGGGGACGTGGTGACAACTACGGTGCGAAAGTAGACCAGTCGCAATATTACACCGTTGGTGCCAATTATCAGGTTAGCAATCTGGGCGGTTCGAGCGTGATGGAAGGCGCGGTTCAGAATGGTCGTCTGGCTCTTGGTTATACAGGTCTTTTTGGCAGCAGTCGTTCGGCGGTTGATGCTTCTTCCGGTAAATATGAGATTGTCAACCTGAAGAAAGACGGACAGGATGTTTTTGTACGTCCTTCACTTGGTTCGGTATTTTATAATATCGACCCGAACGGCTGGCAGATTGGCGGTCCTGAGACTTTTGCGACAGTTGGCAATCCGGCCGGCGGTGCTTTTCCGATGGCTAACAGTCATGCGGCTGACTATATCAACAATATTCTGACCAGTATTGATGATTTCATTTCTTCGCCCGGACTGGATGAGAATTATAATATGCCGGGTGAGTACATGGCTTACAATTACACTCTGATGAATTCGATTTCCTATCTACCGGACCCGCTGAATCCGAGTGATTTCCAGTTGAACACAAATCTGAATACCAACTTGCAGACCTTCTCCTATAATGGGAATGTTCTGGAAGTTCCGGCGTTCGGCAGTGTTAATCCGGCGGGCAAGGTTCCCACGCGCGTGGTTCTGACCGGCGGGGCAACCTACTCTGATGGCTCGACTGGCGCTTACTTTGATGGTGATGGCTCGGCGATAAGCGGCGGTAATCTGGCTGCTCGTAATCGCATCTCCGGTGATTTCAATAATGACGGTGTTCGCAATATTAACGACATCAGCAATCTGATGGCTGCTGTGGCTGACCCGCGTGGTTTCGCTGCGGCTGAAGGTGACAACGGCGGTGCCGCTGGTGACCAGGCAGGTGACTATGTGATTCCGGAAGTTATCGGTGACTTTGACGGCGACGGTAATTTTGACGCTGCTGATGTGCGTTACTTTGCTGACGGCCTGGCGATACAGGCGGGCAAGCTGAATCGTGCGGCTGGTTTCGTAGCTGTTGACGCTGCCTTTGGTGGTAACTACTTCGGTACGACTCTGGCTACCAGTGCGGCTTATACTTACGGTGCTTCAATGGCTGACGTGGCGGGCAATGATGCCGCTCCGGGTGCTATGCCGCTGGGTTCTGACGGGATGGTTGATGCCGATGATATTGACTATGTTTATGCCAGCCTTCGTCAGCAGATGAAGATTGACCTGGTGGGCGGTTCGGTGGTTGTGCCGGTTCGCGGTCAGGTACGTGATTTCGCTGACAAAGATACAGCGGTCTGGATGGACCTGAGCTGCGATATGAACGGCGACCTGATGATTAGCAAGGCTGATGTTGACGCTATCGTACTGAACGTGCTGGGCACGGTTTATGGCGATGTGGACCTCGACGGCGATTTCGACGCGGCTGACGAAGCGGTTATCAATGCCAATCTCGGCACCGCCGGCGGCTGGGCTGCTGGTGATGTTGACGGTGACGGCATGGTTACCGCCGCTGACCTTGATTTGGCCAACGGTATCGAGGCAGTGAGTGCCGATATTAACGGCGATGGTTCGGTTGACATGGCTGATTTCGCTCTGCTGGCTGAGCAGTGGCTGAACTAGTCGTTCGACGGGCAGCGACAAAGCCCGTAACAGGATTCGCTACCCTGTATTATGAGGAGCAATGTTATCTTTAGTGTTTGCCGTGACATTGTTCTAGTACCCGCCCGGGAGCTTCGGTTCCCGGGTTTTTTTATGGTTGGTGTGCGGGGATACGCAGGGTGAAGGTGCTACCGATATCCGGTTTGCTTTTGAGTGAGATGTCTCCATCGAGCAGGTTTGCGAGTTTTTGGGCTATGGTCAGGCTCAGGCCTATGCCGCCGAAAATTCGGGTTGTGGAGCTATCGACCTGTATGAAGGGCCGGAAGATTTCTTTTTGTTTGTCGGGGTGGATGCCGATTCCGGTGTCTTCGATATCGAAGCGTATTTGCCTGAGGTTCTGTTTTTCTTCTGAATTGATGTAAATTTTCACATAGCCGTTTTGGGTAAATTTTAGGGCGTTTAGGGTTAGTTTGGCCAGGCACTGTTGGAGTTGTTCGGCGTTTGTATGGATTTGACTGGGCAGAGAGTCGGAGGGGATGATGCGGAATTCTATATTTTTCTTTTGGGCCAAGGGCTGGCAGGTGGAGTCGATATCGTCTAAAATTTCAGCTAGTGGTTCATTTTTTATTTCGAGGTCTATGGTATGGGTTTCTATCATGATAAAAGTCAGAATTTCGTCTATAAGAGCCATGAGATTGTCGGCGGAATACCTGATGATTTCTGTGTATTCGCACTGTTGAGCAGTCAGGTTGTCTTCGGCCAGTAAATCGATGAAACCCATGATAGAACTCAGAGGCGTTCTGATTTCATGGTTTAGATTGTTGATAAGCTGGCCGCAACCTATGTCGCTCTTGATTCGGCGTGCAAGTTTTGTAAAGTTCTGATTCATTTTGAGTCTCTTAACCACCTTTTTGTCTATGAATGTCGAGGCTCTTTGTTTATGTGAATAGTGGTCGACCAAGCCTGGTAGAAGCCTGGCCGACCCGGTTAAGGAACTGTACTGTTACTTTGGCATTATTTGCTTAGCCATTGAATTCATCGAAATCGTCCGAATTCATGGGTATAGCTTTTTCGGCAGCTACAGGTATTTTATTCTGTTTGCTGCGGCTGGGCTGGGCGGCGATGCGGTGATAGGCATGGTCGGTATGTCCCATGTGCCTGCCGCTATACCCATTGTCATTATTGTCCGAAGTTCCGCCGACGAGGGTTACGAGCTCCTGCACGGCTAGTTTCATCTGTTCGGCCTGGGCGGAAAGTTCTTCGGAGGCACTAGCGGATTCTTCGGCATTGGCAGCATTTTGCTGGGTTACGGTGTCCATCTGCCTCATGGCAGTGTTGACCTGTTCGATTCCCTGGGCCTGTTCGTTCGAGGCGGCTGCAATTTCGCTGACCAGTTCGGTTGTTTTTCCGATACCGTTGACGATATTTTCGAAGACTTTGGCTACTTCGGCTGCGATGTCAACACCGTTCTGTGAATTTTTCACAGACTCATCAATGAGAGCCGCGGTATTTTTAGCGGCTTCGGCGGAACGCATGGCGAGGTTGCGAACTTCTTCGGCAACCACGGCGAATCCTTTGCCTGCTTCACCGGCCCGGGCAGCTTCGACGGCTGCGTTGAGAGCCAGGAGGTTGGTCTGGAAGGCTATTTCGTCGATGGTCTTGACGATTTTCGCGGTATCGTCGGAAGACTTTTGGATGTCGGTAATTGAACGCGACATTCTGCCCATGGCTTCGCTACCGGTATCGCCGAGTTTTTTTGCTTCACCGGCGAGGGTATTGGCCTGGTTAGCGTTATCTGCGTTTTGCCTGGTCATGGTTGACATTTCTTCGAGTGAAGAGGATGTTTCTTCCAGACTCGCTGCTTGTTCGGTTGAACCTTCGGCAAGTGACTGTGAGGCGGCTGAAACCTGGCTGGACGCTGAGGCGACCTGTTCGGCCCCGCTGGTGAGGTTTTCGATAATGCGACTTACCGGCTTAACGATTCCTCTGGTGATGAGTATGGAAATAGCTGTGCCGATAATCAGAGCTGATATTCCGAATACGGCAATCATGGAGTTTGCGAGATTCATGGCTTTTTCGGTGTTTTTCCGTACATCTTCGATGTATGAGTAAACTCCATCGCGTACCGCTCTGGATTCGGCCATTACGGCGTCAGCCGCGGGTTTTTGCCTGTTTAGCTGGATGCTGTATTTTTCCTGATTGATCTGACGGAAGGTTTGGACTTCGGCCAGGTAGCTATCGAGAGCCTCAAGACTTTGGTCAACCAGTTTTTGGCAGGTTGGGTCGTTCATTTGTTCTTTACAGGTAGCCAGGACTTTTTTGGTTTGGTCCAGTTCTTTAATCCACTGCTGAGCGGCTGATTCCTGCTGTTCGGGTTTTTGGGCCATCAGATAGAGGTAGGCGCTCATTTGGGCCCGGTTAAATGCGTTGCGTGCTTCCTGGGCAACCAGTGTTTTGTCGATCGCTTCGTACGGGACGATTTTTCCATCGGTTGAGTCTTTGGTTCGTTCATCGATGAATTTTTTGCGAGCGGCCATTAGTTCTCGAATAGATTCGATTACGGTTTGGGCGGCCGCGGCGCGTTTTTCGCCTGACGAAAAAGCTTTTTGCTGAAGATCGTACATAGAGTCGTTGGCCTGCTTGTATCTATCCATCTGGGCAATTACTTCATCGGCTTTTTGCTTGTTGGCTTCGGATTCCATCATATCTTTGGCTTCACCAGCGTTTTTTACGACGCTTTCATATTCATCTTGTATTTGCTGATTGTATTGATCTTCTTTGTACATAATATAACGTAATGACGCTGCCTGGGTATCCTGAGCGTCGGTGAGGATGGTATTTGCTTTCTGGGCAATTTCCAACTGGTGGATGATCTGGTCGATATTGCTCATGGCGGACTGCATACCGTGATAGCCGACGGTGCCGACCACAATCAAGAGTACCAGAACCACTCCGAAACCCGCGTACATTTTTGTGCTTAATTTAAATTTTTTCATCTCTTTTTTCCTTTCTAACGGTGTCAGGAAGACTGTAACAAAACATCAGACAGTAAAATTTATTTCATATAATGGTTCCTCTTAAATAATTGTGTAGCGTAAGATCTGATTATGTTATTTCTCCTCGACCGAATACATATAATCCAGGGCGTAGCCGATCTGATTTCTCATAAGCAGGGCTACTTTGTCAATATTAGAATCGGCATCCAGCGCGTTTCGGACATTTTCATTTTGCTTGAGCAGCTCAATTTTAGACTTTAGATTTTTGATTAAATTTTCTGTTTGCCGGATTTTTGCGACAAGATGGGGCTGTTGACTTGCATTTTTTTTCAGGATTCGCAGATTCTCACTGAAATTGTTAATACTTTTTTCTGCGTTTCTAAGTACTGTCAGGTAGTCAGTATCGATACCTGTGACTCGGCTAACAGATTCTTTCATCGTATTTGTATATCTATCAATGCTGGGTGCGGTATTGGTAATCGAAACGAGTACATCGTAATCATCGTCGAATAAGTTCTGGCGGAAATCCGGGTTAAGATTGATACTACGTGCGTTTTCGTGATTCATGGCATGTCCCTTAATTTTAGTCATAGTCATCAGCATTTACATCTGCGACCTTTTATTTTTTCGGAACTCCCTATCTCTATCATGCCTATCGGAGAGTGTGAATAACAGTATGAAGGGGAAAAACCGGATTTTGGAAGACGAAAAACCCTAGGGGCATTTCAGGGTAAACGAATAATCAGGTTGGCTGTTTCAAGAGGCAGGGCAAAAAGAGAGGGTTGGCGACCCAAAACCACTTTAGTGCTGTTTTTTGGGTTTAAAGTGCTTGTTTGAAGCATGTCGAAATGAAAACGGTATTAGCGAAAGTTAGTAATCGAGGGTTGTCAATCCCTCTCTGACAGCGTATTTTGTCAGGCCCGCGATGTGGTGCACATTAAGTTTATGCATGATGTTGTTTCGGGTTGATTCGACGGTTTTGACGCTGATATGCAGGTTAGCGGCGATGTTTTTGGTTGATACTCCCTCGGCGATTAATTGGAGAATTTCCCTCTCGCGCGGGGTTAGTATTCTTTCTTTGTACGTTGGTAACGTTTTCTGTACATAGTCGTCGGCGATGAGTCCGCAAATAGCGGGACTGAGGTAAACATTTCCCTCGACAACCTTTATGATAGCATCAACGATTCCCTTGATGGTGTCGGATTTCAATACATAGCCGGACACACCGATTTTAAGCAATTCGATGATGAATTGCTTTTTCTGGTGCATACTAAAAATGATGATTTTGGTGTCTTTGAAGCGTTTTTTGATGATTTCAGAGGAGTCTATGCCGTTCAAATCGGGCATACTAATATCCATAATGACGATATTCGGGTTACATTCTTCTATCATTTCGATGCAGATTCTACCGTTATGGGCTTCTCCTACGACTTCAAATTGCGGGTAATGTTTTTCGAGAACGGCTTTAATACCCTGGCAAATAATTTCGTGGTCATCTACCAGCAATATTCTAGCAGCCGATATGTTCTGACTGGTATTTCTATATGGTGTATTTTTCATGTTATACCTGATTGATTTATATTTTGAGCCTACAATCGACAATAATTCGCAAAGGCAGTCTCGCTCTTTCATGCCCATCGGAGTGTCAGGTGGCCGTCATTAGTGGAAAATCCCTGTTTTTGGCCATCCAAAAACCTGAAATAGCTTCAGGTTGTGTTGTGCAAATACGCATAAAACTCTTACGAAACATTTCAAGGCTGTTATCCAAACGGGACATGCAGAAAAATGTTTATGTCCCTATTTATGTGATATTGGTTATTCAGGCTCTACAAATCTTATTTGAAGCATCTCTCCTTTTTTACATTCTCTGCATAGTTGTTGCAACTACAGGGATATAGGACTTGAGAGGGCCGACATAAATACGCAACGTTTGGAGTGGATTTGAGGGGACGCAAAATGCCGGGGCAGAATGCAAACAATCGATAATTACGACAAACTTCACGGTACTACTTCTTACTTTTTTGGCTTTGGGTGTTTTTTTTTGCTGCCCGGAATTGTTTTTTTCGGACAGACGAATACAAAACAGCTATCCGTTTTCTGTAACTCGATGTTAAAACTCGACTTATCGCTACTCCAAAGCCATACGTATCTATTTTACATAAAATCCAGATAAAATCCAGTAGTATTTGCTTTTAATTACTGTGGGCGGGTTTTGAGATGAATAGATATTGATTTGTGCATGAAAATTCGTTGGGAAGACTCTGTGCGGTATAGTACTGTGATTGTTGTGGATGGGGTTGCGGGGGCCGGGGATTGGGTGTATATGTGTTAAGTTGAGGCAAACATTAAAGATAGGCGTGTTAAGGAGCTGGTTATGGTACGGACAGGGCGGCTGGTTGTTTGGGCGATAGTGATGCTGACGGGGGTAGTGAAGGCCTATGATCGGCGGACGCCGGTGGTGGAGGCGTATGAGAAGAACAAGGACGCAGTGGTTAGTATCTCCAGTCAGCAGATTCGGACAGTGCGGAACGATATTTTCTCGTTCGGATTCGATGACTATTTTTTCGCGCCGCGGAAGGTGCGGATACCGTCGCTGGGGTCGGGTTTTATCATCAATGAGCGGGGGTATATCATTACCAATAGTCATGTGGTCGAGGGGGCGGCGGATATTGATATTGTCATGTCGGACGGCAGTACGTATAAGGCGGAACTGGTGGCGGCGAATCCAACGGCGGATTTGGCGGTACTCAAGGTTGAAGCGGACAAACCGATGCCGAAAGTTACGCTGGGCTCGAATGATTTGCTTATCGGGGAGACGGTGCTGGCGATTGGTAATCCGTTTGGTTATCAGCAGACTTTAACCGAGGGGATTATAAGTGCGATTCATCGGGATGTGCAGATAAGCGAGCAGATTGGACTGGAGGAGATGATTCAGATTTCGGCGCCGATTAATCCGGGTAATAGCGGCGGGCCTCTGCTGAATATTAACGGGGAGCTTATTGGGATTAACACGGCGATTCGTCAGGCGGCGCAGGGGATTGGGTTTGCGATTCCGATTGATAATTTACGGAAGCATCTGCCGCAGATGCTTTCATTGGAGAAACGGTATCGGGTGGATTTTGGGCTGGAGGTTATCGACGCGAATGAGCCGGGCGCTAATAGCGGGGTTATCGTCCGGTCGGTGCGGGCCGAAAGTCCAGCGGCTCAGGCGAGGCTGGTCGTCGGCGATATTATTCGTACCGTCGAGTCGCAGCCGGTGGCATCGGCGATAGATTTTTATTTGATGATGCTGGACTGGCAGCGAGGCGGGGATGTTAATTTTGAAGTGACCAGCGGTGGAAAGGACTAAAGAGGTGGCGGATGGAATTATCGCCGGCGGCCCCTGCCGGACGCCGGTGAGCTGTGTAAACGGTATTTCGGCTTGACGATTTCGGCGGTTACCAGGGACATGCTGAGGAAATACGACTTAGCGGGGCGGGAGGGAAGTATTGTTATCAGCGAGATAGAGGCTGGTTCACCAGCGGATAATTCGGAGATTCAGCCGGGTGATATTGTGATTGGGGTGGGCAATACCGCTGTCGAAGATGCCGAGATGCTCGGGCTGCTTCTGGAGAACAAGCCGGACGATGAACTGGTGCGGCTGAACCTACTCGCGTAAACGCAAATCATGGCACGGCTCAGAAATCGTCCAGTTCGCGGTAACTCTGCGGGTGCGGAGTATGACAACGCCGATGCCAGAGAAGAAACGCAGTTTTGATTTATAAAAGGCGTGGGGACTTCGGGGGCAACCAGCGCAGCCAAATTTACTTAACCCTTGACCGGGCAAGGGCATGTGTTTATACTTCCGGCAGTTTATGACCTGGTTGTGAAAAATGGATGTTCATACGGGTCCAGCGGCGCTGATGGCGTGGCTGTCTTGATAACCAATTTTCAGGCAAAGATTTATGATTATTGACTGCCATAGTTTACTCTGGCCCGGTTCCTTGAAAATCAGTGCCGGGGCAGCGGGTTTTCCTCTGTGCTCAGCACACCGATACCCAGCAGCCGCTGCCGCAGCAGCATCTGGAAAGCTCAGAACCGGCTCAGGCTACTATAGTACTGGGATTTACCAGTGATTGGCTGGGGCTGGAGGTTCCCAACGATTTTCTGATGGACCATATCTCCGCTCAGCCGGGCAAGATGGCAGCCTTTTGCGGGTATCGACCCGACCCGACCGACGACTGAATCGGATATCGAACGGCTGGCCCGGAAAGGGTTCAGCGGGTTGACGCTTAGCCCGGCCTGTCAGGGGTTTCATCCGGCGGACTCGCGAGTGCTGCCGGTTTATCAGGCGGCTCAGGAGCATGGTCTGCCGATTTATTTCATGCAGGGCCAATCGTTCCCGGCGGCGGCACAACTGGAGTTTGCCAGTCCGGTGCTGCTGGATGAAATCGCGCGGAAGTTTCCCGATCTGAAAATTATTATCTCGCATTTGGGGCATCCGTGGACGGAACAAACACTGACACTGCTGGGCAAAAACAAAAATGTGTATGCCGATGTGGTGGGTTTAATCAATCGTCCCTGGCATGCCTATCGCAGTCTGGCGTTGGCGCATGAGTTCCGGGTGATGGACAAACTGCTTTTTGGCAGCGGGTTTTCCGAACTCGACGGTAAAAAACGCGGTGGAGTCGCTATACAACACTAATAAAATCGCTCTGGAAGCGGCATTGCCGGCTATCCCGCGTGAGAAAATCAGAAGCATTATCGAACGTGACAGCCTGAGCCTGCTGGGAATCGAACTTAGCGGAGCTTCCTGATGTCGCAATGGAACGATTCACGGGAAAACTGGGGTTCACGCACCGGGTTTGTGCTGGCGGCGATTGGCTCGGCTGTTGGGTTAGGTAATGTCTGGCGGTTTCCTCATGAATGTTACAGTAACGGCGGCAGTGCGTTTCTGATTCCTTATATTATCGCGATGATAGTGATTGGGATTCCGCTGCTTATCATGGAATTTTCGCTGGGGCATCTGACCCAGCAGGCGGCCCCGAACGCGTTCAGGCAGGTGGGCAAAAAATGGGAGTTCGTGGGGTGGTGGCCTATCGTGCTGAGTTTCATTATTGTGACTTATTATGCGATAGTGCTGGCGTGGGCATTGAATTATCTTATCTATAGTTTTTATCCGCAACTGCCGTGGGTAGACCCCGAAAACGCCGATGCCGCTCAGAAGTTTTTCTTTGATGATTATCTGCAATTTAACGGCACTTACGCTCTGGGCGGGGTGCGTTGGCCTATTCTGGGGGCGTTGGCGGCGATTTGGGCCTTGATGTTTTTGTGTATCTTCCGCGGCGTGAAAATCGTCAGTAAGATTGTGCTGTGGACGGTGCCGATTCCGTGGCTGATGCTGATTGTACTGACGATACGCGGGCTGACGCTGGAGGGAGCGATTCAGGGACTGGAATATTATCTGGAGCCGAACTGGGAAGTTCTGAAAGAACCGCATATTTGGCGGGCGGCGTTTGGTCAGGTGTTCTTCTCGATGACCATCGCTTTTGGGGTGATGATTACCTACGCGAGTTTTCTGCATCGTAAAAGTGATATTAATAATAATGCTCTGATAATTGGGCTGGCGGATTTGGGGACGAGTTTTATTGCCGGCATCGCGGTGTTCGCGACGATGGGAGCGTTGGCACTGAAAACAAATCAGCCGGTGGATGAAGTTCTGGCAGGCAGTAAGTCGATTGGGCTGGCGTTTGTGGCTTTTCCCAAAGCGTTGGGTGCTTTGGGATGGTCGAACTTTTTCTCAGTGATATTCTTTATCGCTTTGCTGCTGCTGGGGATTGATTCGGCGTTTTCTATTACGGAAGCAGCACTGGCGAGCATGATTGACAAGACCGGGTGGAAACGGGTTTCGGTGCTGGCGGTAATGTCGATTGTGGGGGTTTAGTGTGGGGAGTGTTTTTTGTGACGCGGGGGCGGGTTGTCGTGGCTGGACACGTTTGACTCGTTTGTCAATGAAGGGACGTGGGGAATATTGTTTGTGGGGCTGATTGAGTGTCTGGTTTTGGGGTGGGCTTTTGATTTAGGCAAGTTGCGGGCGCACGCTAACAAGAACAGCGATTGGCAGATTGGAGTTTGGTGGGAATGGCTGATTAAGGCGGTTATCCCGACGATTCTGGCGGCTTTGGTAATCTGGTCGCTGGTGGGCGATATAAACAGTGAGGGTGGATTTATTGTTACGCCCGAAGGTGAACTGGTGGGCCGGAATATACTTGGTTTGTGTCTGACGTTTATGGTTTTTATGACGGCGGTGATACTGGGCCTTTGGCGTGCGGACAAGATTTCGCGGTTGCGTGAATTTGATAATTAGGCCTGTGGCCCGGAGAATAGAAAATGACTTTGGCAGAAGTGGTATATGACGGCGAACTATCGGGGCAGGCTTATCTTATTTTAACCTTTATGCTGGTGCTGATAATCGGCGGGTTGTCGTGGTGCATTTACCGGGCGATCTCGGCGAATAACAAATCAGATGCTCAGCAATATCCGGATGAAATCTAATGAATAAAATTATCAAAGTTTTGGCTATCAGTTTTTGCCTAACGGCTTTTGGTTGTGTGGAACGTGTTATTACGGTTACCTCAAGACCAGCCGGGGCGATTGTCTGGCTGAACGACCAGGAAGTCGGAGCGACACCGGTGACGGTGCCTTTTACCTGGTATGGGACATATGATGTTGTGCTGCGGATGAACGGTTATGAGCCGATTCATGCCCCTAAGAAAGCGGCGACGCCCTGGTATCAGATTCCGGGTGTGGATTTTTTCGCCGAGATCTTGCCGATACCGTTTCGGGATGAGCATGAGTGGAATTTTGTTTTGACGACTAATGTGCCGGCGGAACCGGAAGAGCTGATTAAGAGAGCGGAGGAGTTTCGGAAAAAAATGTATAAGGGGAAAATGATAAAGGAGTAATGGTCAGGATTCCGGGGGGATGGGCGGAGTACTGATTCTTTTGGCTTTTTCTATTTCGGTGATTAGTTTTCCTTTACGCCAGATTCTTACGGTTCCGGTAGATTCGCTGATGGTAATGGCAACACTCTTGGTGGCAGCGGTTATAGCGGCGGCGGCGGCGTGGCGGGCACCGAGTCCCTGGGGGAGTTCTTCGGCAACAAGTCTGGGCAATAGATAGGTTCCGGCGGAGACTATTGTTCCTGTCCCTTTTATTACGAAAGCGCCGTCGATAGTGGCGAATTCCTTGACGGTTTCGGTCATGTGTTTATCGAGAATGTTTCGTTCGGATTCTTCGTAACCCTTGAAGGGGTTCATGATATTCTGCTGGGCGTTGGCTATTACGGCGGTGGAATTTCCCAGTACGAAAATTGCGCCAACGGGTTTGCCTTCGCGTCCTTCGGAGGCCAGCTCGAGGGCAAAATTGAGTACCCTTTCAAAGACGGCCCGACGGATATGTTCGGTAATGGGCGGCTGGTCAACCGACTGGAACATTTCATATTCCCGGCCTACTTCCATGACCATCATGGTATCGAGTGAACCGCCGGCGACACCGGTCAGAAAGACGAATTCCTGGCCGGGCTGTAAAAAGCGATTGGACAGGGCGAGCATTATGGCCATCTTGATTTGGCCGGTACGAGTCAGGTTGACAGGTGGAACCTGGACAACGTTTTTGATTATCTTTTCCGAGGCTTCGCGCGCAGATTCGGAACGGGCAACCAGAACCAGCTCGAAACCTTTTTTACCTTTAAGAAATTTAAGCTCGGAAAAATCTTCCAGACCATCGACGTAGAGCAGCAAGGCGGAATGAGCACCCTTACGCAAAACTTCCAAAGCGGCATGGAGCATAACCATACTTTTGGTAAGTTGCGGGGGGGGCAGCAGACTCCGCGGCTTTCCGAGTGGTTTTGCGAGCTTGGATGGTGGACTTGGTAGTTGCTTTTTTTGCCATTGGGCTTACCTCGCAAAAACTGGCGGTCTCATAATATGAACCGCCTTGATTGCATCTGACTCACTATAATAGTCTTCTGGCCGCCGATTGTCATTCGGGCAGGCTAAAGAAATATCGACTGTTCGCGGCGGTGATTTTAGCTATTTCCTGAAGGGTGGTATTACGAAGTTGGGCGAGCTTTTCGGCGACATGTACTACCAAAGCGGGCTCGTTGGGCTTGATTTTCCGCATGGGGTCGGGGGAGAGGAAGGGGCAGTCGGTCTCGATAAGGATACGATTGGCGGGTGCCCAAACAGCGGCTTCCTGTATCTCAGGAGCCTTTTTGAAGGTGACAACGCCGGAAAAAGAAAGGTAATAGCCGCGGTCGATGATTGGGCGGGCCTGGTCGATGTCGCCGGAAAAACAGTGAAAAACCACTCTGGAATCGGAGTTTGTGCCGTTTTTCAGTACTGCCATGCAGTCTTCGAAGGCTTCACGGCAATGAATTACGGCGGGCAAATTGAGCTTTTGGGCTAAATCAAGGGCTAATTCAAATGATGCTATCTGCTGGTCGCGGGGAGAAAAGTCATAATGAAAGTCGAGGCCCATCTCGCCCAGGGCAACAGTTTTATTAAATTGGGCAAGTTGGTGAAGTTGGGTATAGGAATCACTGTCTACAGTGTCGGCTTCGTGGGGGTGGATACCCAATACGGCATAGAGGTTGTTATGCTTCCGGCAAATGTCGATTACTTTTTGGCAGTTATCGAGTGAAGTTCCCACGACCAGACATCTGTCCAGTCCTGCCTGGTCGGCCCGGACTAATACATCATTCAGTATTCCGTCAAAGGCCGAGGAAGCCAGGTGAGTGTGCGTGTCTATTAATCCCATAACAAATCCTGTATTTAAGATAAAACCTTACCGGGGGCCAAACTACCCTATTGGTCTGGTAAGTTCAACGCAAAAACCAGCAATACGGGCGGTTTTGGGGTTATTTTTGGGTTGACTGGGCAGGCAAAAGTCGGTATACAAGAGGGTTCTAATGGTTTATTGTATAAACCGTTAGATGTAAGTAAGTTAGGTAAACAGAAACGGCGGTTGGTTTTGGGCAGGCTGGACGAGTTACGCAAGCGGATTGACGAGCTGGACCATGAATTGGTTCGCCTGATGAATGAACGGGCGAAAGTGGTAGTCGAGGTCGGTGAAATCAAGCGCAGCGATAAGAGCGCCCCGCCGATATACGCACCGGACCGGGAACGGGCCGTGCTGGATAAAGTCAAAAAGTGCAATGCAGGGCCGCTGCCGGACTCTTGTCTGCTGGCGGTATATCGAGAATTGATGAGCGGGTCGTTTTTTCTGGAACGGCCATTGCGAATCGCTTTTCTGGGTCCTAAGGGCAGTTTTTCGCATACTGCGGCTATGCTGAAGTTTGGGCAGTGCGTGGAATATGAACCTTTGGGCGATATTCGGTCGGTATTTGACGAGATTGGCAAGGAGCATTGTGATTTAGGTATTGTGCCGGTCGAAAACTCGGTACTGGGCGGGATAATCGAGACGCTGGATTCGCTGATTGAATCGCCGGTTTCGATTTGTGCCGAGATGCTGGTCCTGATACATCATAATTTGATGGCCAACTGCGGGTTGGACGAAATTAAGGTCGTTTATTCCAAACCGGAAGTTTTGGGTCAATGTCGGCACTGGCTGGCGGCGACTCTGCCGAATGTTGATGTTATGCCGGTGGCTTCGAGCGCTCAGGCAGCCCAAAAGGCGGCGGTTGAACCTTACAGCGCTGCGATTGGCTCAACGTTGGCGGCGGAATTGTATGGCTTGCGGCTGCTGTTTGAGAATATCGAGGACAGCGCTCATAATGTGACTCGGTTCCTGGTGATTGGCCGGGAGTCGGCGCGGCCTACGGGTAATGATAAGACAGCGGTGGTGTTCAGCACGGCGCATAAGGCGGGGGCGTTGGTGGATGCTTTACAGGCGTTTCGTTACAACGGTGTGAACTTAACGAATATTGAATCTCGGCCGAGCAAGAAACGGGAACGGGAATATTATTTCTTCGTTGATTGTCAGGGCCATCAGGCGGACGCGAATGTCCAGCAGGCGTTCGCGGAAGCGAAACGTCATTGTTTGCAATTGAGTGTTTTGGGAAGTTTTCCGCGGGCGACCGAGGTACTTTAGGCGAATCGGAGCCGGCGATAATACGGAAATAAAATTATGTTAGTAATTCTGCAATCGGGTGCATCTCAGGAGGTTGTCGATCGGGTCATTGGCCGAATCGAGGAGCTGGGCTTGCAGGCGCATGTTTCGCGAGGTGCTTTTCGTACCATTATTGGTGCTATCGGCGAAGAGAACGTGGAGTTTCCAGACCACATTAAAAGTATCGACGGGGTTGAAAATGTGGTTCAGATTATGCGGCCTTACAAACTGGCGAGCCGCGATTTCTGTGCCGAGGACAGTCAGATCGATGTTAGCGGCGTGAAGGTCGGCGGGGGTAAGTGCGTGGCGATAGCGGGGCCGTGTGCGGTTGAGAGTCTGGCAAGCTGCCGGGAGATTGCCCGTTCGGTTAAGGCCAGCGGGGCTAGTATGCTGCGGGGCGGAGCGTTTAAGCCGCGGACGAGTCCTTACAGTTTTCAGGGACTGGGCGAAGACGGTCTAAAAATTTTGCGTGAGTGCGGGGATGAGTTCGGGATGCCGATTGTTACAGAGATTACGGACCCGCGAAATGTGGAACTGGTGGCGAAGTACACTGATATGCTGCAGGTCGGGGCTCGGAATATGCAGAATTTTGTACTGCTGAGCGAGATCGGCAAAGTCAATAAACCGGTGCTGCTGAAACGCGGGGCGAGTTGTACAGTTAAGGACTGGCTGATGAGCGCGGAGTATGTTCTGGCCGGTGGCAATCGTGACGTGGTGCTTTGTGAGAGGGGCAGTACGGGATTTGAAAATGAAATGCGGTTTACGCTGGACGTGGGGGCGATTGCTCTGGCGAAGATTGACTCGCATCTGCCGGTGATAGTTGACCCTTCGCACGCGGCTGGTCGGCGTGATATGGTTCAGTCGCTGGCGGTGGCGGGCATCGCGGCGGGTGCCGATGGGATGATTGTGGAAGTGCATGACTGTCCTGATAAGGCTAAGTGTGATGGGCCGCAGGCGCTGACCGAGAATATGTTCGCGGAATTGATGAAAGCGGTACGGGAGTTGGCGGCGATTTGCGGAAAAACCCTGAATTAGACTTCAGATGTCAGAAGTCAGAAATCGGCATAACGGCCAAGAATTTTAGACGGATTAAACAAGATTTTATTTTTTATTAACGGCAACCGCTGACTTATGTTTGCGGCTCTGATATAAGGATTTTGAAAGACTATTAATCTCAGGAGTATTGACTATGAGAAAGAAATTTGTAGCAGGCAACTGGAAGATGAATCTGGATAAGGCAGGCGCAGCGGCATTGGCGAGCGGTTTGAAAGACGCTTTGTCGAAATGCGAAAGTACGACATGTGTCGATGTGGCGGTTTGCCCGGTTTTTGTGCATCTTCCGGCAGTTGTCGAAGCGGCGGCGGGTAGTGTTGTAGCGGTGGGCGCTCAGGACGTATTCTATGAAGGCAAAGGCGCTTTCACCGGCGAAGTCAGTGTTGACATGCTCAAGGATGTGGGCTGCACCTATGTGCTGGCGGGCCATTCGGAACGTCGTCATGTGATTGGCGAGACGGACGCAATCGTTAATAAGAAGGTCAAGGCAGCCCTAGCCGGCGGCCTGAAGGTTATTCTCTGCATCGGCGAACTGCTGGAAGAACGCGAAGCCGGTCAGACCGAAGCGGTTATCGAACGTCATCTGCGTGAAGGGCTCAAGGATGTTTCGGCTGCTCAGATGGCTGATATTACTGTGGCTTATGAGCCGGTATGGGCGATCGGCACAGGCAAGACGGCTTCACCGGCGCAGGCTCAGGAAGCCCACGCTTTTTCACGTAAGATTCTGGCTGACATGTATGATGACAATCTGGCTCAGTCGGTGCGGATTCAGTATGGCGGCAGTGTAAAAGCTGACAATGCCGCGGAGCTGATGTCTCAGCCGGACGTTGACGGCGCATTGGTGGGCGGAGCGAGCCTGAAGGTTGATGATTTTATGGGCATTATTCGCGGTGCGGGCAACTCGGGCAAGGGCTGCTGCTGCGGTGGTAAGTAAGTTACAAACGGAAATAATTAACGCATAGTTTTTGGAGCAAGTTATGAACATAGTGATTCTCGGAGCAATACACTGGTGGGCGCAGCTATTGGCAGTAGTTTTTATCATTGTCTGCGTGGCACTGATTGGCCTGGTATTGCTGCAGAAAGGTCGGGGCGGCGGTCTGTCGGCGGCGTTCGGCGGCGGCGGCGGTCAAAGTGCGTTCGGCAGTAAGACCGGCGATGTCTTTACCTGGACAACGATTGTGGTAGTGGTGTTGTTCCTGGTGCTGGCGATGGTTTTGACAATGTCGTACAAACCCTACAGCCAGACTCAGGAAGAACTGAACGCGGCAATCGGCGCGGCACCAGCGGCAACTGCCCCCAGCTGAAGCTGAAGCACCGGTCGAAGGTGCTGTCACGGCAGAAGCCACCTCTCCGGCGACGGAAGAAACGGCTGCTCCGACGGAAAACGCTGCGTCTACTGAAGAAGCTGCTCCGGCAAAGACTGCCCCTGAGGCACCGGCGGAAGGCAAGTAGTCTGATTTACGGCACGGCTTATTAACGTGCGTGGTTTTGATATAAACAACGTCTGGAGACGATAATATGCTGCAAAGCATGACAGGTTTTGGTGACGCTCAACTGGAAAGTGAAGGTTTGAGCTTTCTGATTGAGATTAAGTCGCTGAACAATAAGTTCCTGAAGACCAGCATTCGTCTGCCGGACGCTATGGCGTTCGCGGAGCCGGCGGTTGAACGGATAATCCGGGACAGGCTAGCGCGGGGTTCGGTAAATTATACCATGCACCTGCGGCATACGGGCAAGTCGGGCGCGTTCGATGTCAATCACGCGATGCTTCAGGATTATCTGGGGCATCTGGAGCAGGCCAAGAATCTGTACGGCGGCGATGACAATCTGGAAATAGACCTGGCGGCACTGTTGCAACTGCCGGGAGTTTGTCAGTTGCGCAAGTACACCGAAGATGAACACAAGGCAATGCAGGAGATTATCGAGAAACTGACGCATGAAGCTATTGACCGTTTGCAGGAAATGCGGACGGAAGAGGGCAAGCGCGGGCGGGATGATTTGCTGGGCCAGTGTCAGGTGATTCAGGATAACCTTGAATCGCTGGCGGGCATGGCTGAGACGGTGGTGAATAACTATCGGCAGCGAATTCAGCAGCGGGTGGATGCCATGCTGGCAGAAGCGAATCTGAAAGTCGATGAAGACCTGTTGATGAAAGAAGTGGCAATCTTCGCGGAGCGTTGTGATATCAACGAGGAGATTTCACGGCTGACTTCTCATATGGGTCAGTTTCGGGATGCCTGCGACTGCGGGACTCAGGCGGGTCGGCGGCTGGATTTCCTGACACAGGAAATGCTGCGGGAAGCCAACACCATCGCCAGCAAGGCCAACAACGCTCAGATAAGTCATCATGTAGTCGAAATTAAAGTCGCAATAGACCGGTTGCGGGAACAGGTACAAAATATCGAATAGTTTTGATGTTTGCAGTCGGGGAAGCGGATACGGTTATGAGCGGTAATGGCAAAGGTAAATTGTTTGTGGTGAGCGGGCCGAGCGGCTCGGGCAAGAGTACACTGTGCCGGGAAGCGATTAAGCGTACAAATGTGAAAGTGAGTGTTTCGGCGACAACGCGGGGACAGGGCAAGAACGAGGTTGACGGCCGGGACTATTACTTTTTGAGCCGGGCAGAATTTGAAGCAAAAATCGCAGCGGACGAATTTCTGGAATATGCCGAAGTTTTCGGCAATTATTACGGGACACCGGCCGAGCCTGTGAAGGAGATGCTGGGACAAGGCCAGACGGTAATTCTGGAAATTGATGTACAGGGGGCGACGCAGGTGTTTGAAAAGTTTGGTGCAGCGATGGGGATACTGGTGCTGGCACCGAGCGCAGAGGAGATTAAGAAACGTCTGGCCGGGCGGGGGCGGGATGACGAAGAAACAATCCAGAAGCGATTAGCCAAGGCTCTCTGGGAAATTGAACAGGCTAAGAATAACAAACATTACCGCTACACCATCGTAAATGACGATGTGGAGCGGGCAATTGATGAAATGGTAACGATTTTCAATAAATAGGAGATTGCTTGATGCTGGAAGTATTGAAAAGCGATGAAGTGGTAAAAAAGGTAGGCGGCAAATTTCGCCTTACGGCCCTGATTCAGCGTCGTTTGCGTGAGCTGATTGATGGTTCCCGTCCGCTGGTTGACCCCAAGGGCAAAACACTGATTGAGATAGCCCTGCAGGAAGTCGAGGAAGACAAGATCGCGGTTGATTATGAAAAAAGCGTGTCTCTGTATCCGCCGTCAGCGGAGATGCTAAAAAACGGTATCAGTCGCGGAGCGGGTGATTGACCCGCTGGTTCTTGCGCTAATGCGTTGTGTTCGGGAGTCAGGCGATGGCAGGTGAACTGGAACAGTTTGAGATTCTGCTGGGCGTAACCGGCGGAATCGCGGCGTATAAGTCGGCACTGCTATGCTCGAAGCTGGTGCAGGCTGGCGCGGGGGTAACGGTGGCAATGACCGAACATGCTCAGAAGTTTGTGGGGGCGTTGACGTTCAGCACGCTTACGGGTCGGCAGGTTTATACTGATATGTTCGCGGCGGAGCAGGTTTACGACGCCCGGCATATCAGCCTGACGGAGCGGGCAGATTTATTCGTGGTGGCACCGGCGACGGCGAATATTATCGGCAAGCTGGCCGGGGGAATTTGCGATGATTTGCTCAGTACGCTATTGGCCGCGGCGGACAGTGATGTCCTGCTGGCACCGGCGATGAACAGTCGCATGTGGGGACATCCAGCAGTAAAGCGGAATATGCAGACGCTGGCGGAATGGGGCATTGTTACAGTTGGGCCGGACAATGGCAGGCTGGCATGTGGAACAACGGGGGTAGGTCGGATGTGCAGTCCGGAAGCGATTTATGATAAAATAACGGAGTTGCTGAAAGGTCTGACTCCCAAACCGAATGGTAATTGACGATGGGGAAACGGGCTTTGCGATTTCTAATAACGGCGGGCCTACCCGGGAATATCTGGACCCGGTGCGGTTTTTAACTAATGGTTCAACGGGCAAGATGGGGTATGCCTGCGCGGCGGCGGCAATTAAACGGGGACATAAAGTCACCTTAATCAGCGGTCCGGTAGGTTTGGCACGACCTAAAGGGGTCAAACTGGTGCGGGTGGTCAGTAGCGAAGAGATGGCCGAAGCTGTTGGGGAACATTTCAATAAATGCGACTGCGTTATAATGACGGCAGCGGTTTGCGATTATCGACCGGCGAAACGTTGGACACATAAGATGGAAAAGTCACCGGGCGGGATGAATCTGGAACTGGAAAGAACACGGGACATCCTGGCGGAACTGGGGCAAGACAAGAAAGATAAAATGCTGATTGGCTTTGCTGTGCAGGACAAGGGGGCACGGAAGCGGGCGAAACAGAAGCTGGTAAACAAGAATCTGGACGCAATAATCCTTAATGGTCCGGCGGCATTTGCGGCGAACCGAACGGATGTTTCTATATTGCAGCGTGGGGAAGGCTGGGTAGATTATCCAATTATTCTCAAGAGCAAATTGGGCGGATTGATCGTGCGACTGGCTGAGGATGAGTTGTTATAGCAAATAAGCGATCTCCTAAAAAAATTAAACGCTAACGCCAGCATATTTAAACAATGGGACACCTATTAATGAAACCGAATGTATTCTGGCAAAATTTTGAGCTTGGAACAGAACTACATATTTCTGGCAGTTTTCTTTATAATGGCCTAAAGCATCTTCATGAAATTAATACATTAAATCATGACGAAGACATCTTTGAAATTTTGTATAATCTTTCAGTTGGAATTGAAAGGTTATTAAAAATATCTATCATACTGCTAGAGTATGACAATTCTGCTGACAAGCATAAATTTGAAAAAAAACTAATTACACATAATCACCTTGAACTGATAAAACGTATTAAGAAAAAACCACATAGTCTAAACATAAGTTGCCCTCACAATGAACTACTCCAATTGCTAGGAACTTTTTACACAAAGTATAGATATGACCGCTATATCATAGATTCGTGTTCTTTTAATTCTAACGAGAGAACCTCTTTTTTGAGATTCTTGTCAAAATATCTTAAAATTGATCTGCACGAAGATGGAAAACTCAAAACTGTCAGAAATAATTTAAGGATCAAAAAATTTATTGGCAAATTAGTAAATAAAATTACAAGTCAACTATATGAAATTATCCACGATGCCGCCTCCCAAAAAGGACTTTATACTTATGAAATTCGATATTACTCCAAGGCGGGAAAAATATTTTTGCTAAATGAATACACTTTTGAAAACGAAGATATTCTTTGGAAAGAAATTATTGTTTACCTCATAAACAATAAAGATCAAACAGGATTGTTGGAATTTATCAGAAAAATAAGACCTTTAGGGTTTGATCCTGAATTAATACCCGAATATTTAGAAAGTATAAAATCAGATATAAAAAAATTAGAATGCCTGGATGAACTTAGCGAACTTTATTGTAGCCTTAAAAATAGAAAAGGAAGACTGAGTGACCTTGAACTTCTCGGTGAAGCTTCGTCACACATTTTATGGCAAGAAGACTGCTCGGAAGACAATCCTGGAAATATAGATGACAAATCATCGAGTTTTGTAATATCTAATTTTCGGTCCATTGGGCGGCGAGGACGGCGAAATCGGCGAAGTCTATTAAATTATTGGCGGGGTCAGCGAGGTCGCAGTCTGGGTTCCAGTTCTGGTCGGTTGGTGCGGTTAGCCAGGCCTGGAAGAGCAGATTGGCGTCGAGCATATCAACCAGGCCGTCGGGGTAGATGTCGGCGGTTAATTTCAGGTCGGAAGCGAAGTAACCCAGCAGGTAGCACATTTCAGCTTGCCAGGGCAGGCAGGGTTCGAGGATGGCAGCAGTCTGGATATTAAGGTAGTATTTATATTTGTACTTGATGTAATAGTTGAGGGGATGCTGGCCCCAATCGGCGCCAAAGGCGTTTATGTTGCCGCAGAGATAACCGGGGACGGGATTTTCGTGGTCGAACATATAAAATGAATAGTGGTCCGTGCCGTGGAGGTTGTCGCCGTAGCCGGTGATGAAGTTGCGGGCGACGGGGTTGCGGCCGCTAATCCAGTCGAGGACATCCTGGGCGGCGTGTCGATATTCTTCGTTGCCAGTCCATTCGTAGGCACGCAGCAGGACGAAGGCATTGCCGCAGAGCATACCGCTGGAGCCCCAGGAGAGGTCATTGAACATATAAAGCGGGATGTTGTAGGTGGTATAGTTGCGGTGGGCCAGAGCGGAGGCGGCGTCGCTGAGGAAATGCTGTTTGATATTGTTTTTGATGGCAGCGGTAACAGGGCGGGTAGTGTCGATGTAGTCCATGTAACCGGCAGTGATGCCGTTAATGCTGCCGATGAGGGCGAGGTAATTGTAATGACCTGATGAGCCGGAAGCACCGGAGCCGCTAAAGTCACCGGGGAAGGCGGTTACAGCATCGCCGGTACGGTTGAAGGCAGTTTCGAAATAGGTGCGGTAGGAGGTGCTGCCGGTGGCGATGTAGAGCTCGATGGCGGCGAAGGAACGGAAGGAGGTGTCGTCACGTATACCGTAGGACCAGGTGTAGCCGCTGGAACTGGTGGGATTATAATTGTCGGGATGGGCAACAAGCCAGGACCAGGACAGCTCGGCACGAGTTAATAAATCTGCGGCGTATGATTCCATGCCCGGCACATCAGTAAAGGCGGTATAGGCCTTGGCGAAAATACCGGCCAGGATACAGGCGGCACCGCTGGAGACATCAGAGACCTGCTGCTGCTGTTGACTGCCGGATGAAATGACGATGAAATGCACACTGCCGTCAGGGTTCTGCATTTTTTTGAACCAGTCAAGCTGGTAAGTTATCAGAGGGATAATGTCGTTACGCTGGGTGTCGGATTCGGGCAGATTGAGCAGGCCGGGGCCGAGCTTGGAGTTGAACTGTTGGTAGGTTTTCAGCAGAAACCACAAGGTGGCGACATTATTGTGGACATCGAGATGCAAGTCGCCAGCATCGAACCAGCCGCCGCGGACATCGCGGGTGGTTATACCGGCATTAAGCGGGTCGTAATCGTACATTTTACTGGCATCGTTGTCGTCGTAATCATAAGAGCAGTAGGCGTTGTTAGCGTAAATGTTGGGGCGTGGATGTCCTTCGGCGTAGGGCTCTGCGATATCGTAACCGCTTCGAGCGTAATAGAAGAAACGCAAGGCGTCGCGGAAGGGCTGGTCATAAGCGTGGGCGGATATTTCAAAGTCCGGGGAAGTCTGGCCCAGCTGAGGGGAGTAGATAACATAACGTCCGGGCGTGGTGAATTCTGAAAAGTCGGCGTGATAGACCGTATCGCCACTATAATCCCAGTATGAGCCGGAGGGTGTGTCCAGAACTGTCGAGCCCTGATAAACGATGGCCTGGGTATCAGCGTCTTTGAGCTGGAAATAGGTGGGAGCAGTAACAGGCGAACCTGACTCGTAGCTGATGAGGACTAGTTTGCGATCGCCGGGCAGATAGCCAAGCTGATTCACCTTTATCATGTCAAGATAGGTGCAAGCAGTATCGGGGACGATACGGATTTTTTCGATGTAGAGGGTATTGGTCTGGGAATAGTATCCGACCCCGTAAAATTTGAGGATGCTGATACGCGTAGGGTCCAGGTTGGGATTGTCGGCAAGGAAGTCAGATAGGGGGATGTAGACATCCTGCCATTGTGAGGTCGAAGGGGTTACATAATCCAGAAGGTAGACGGCGGCAGACTGGTTGCTGTATGAATCGCCCTGGCCGGTATAGGAACGATAAAGGGTTTTGATGCTCTGGTCGTCCTTTAATTCAATCCACATGTCGGCGCCGGATGCTATCTGTCCCCATTTAACGCGTAAGTGGAGAAGTGGGCTTTCGCCGTAGCGATAGCAGTTGATGGAATGGCCCCAGTCGATTTTGAATTCAAGGTTCCACCAGCCGCCGGGCATGGTAGTTTCGAGAACAAGTGAGCCGGTGCCGATGGACATGTCAACAGGAATACCGCCGGAGTTGCAGATGGTAAAGACTGAAGAGCTGGAGGCGTAGACGCGGCATTTAGAGCCGTCCCAGCAGGTGTAGGGCTGAGAATAACTGTGGGCGGCATCGAAAAAGTTCAGGGTGACGCATTCCTGAGCAGGAGCAGGACAGCTAAACAGCAAAAGCACCAGGACAACGACTACGCGAAACGAGAAATATTTCATAACCTGATTCCGCCAGAGATAAAGCTACAGACCGGGCCCAAGAAAAAACCGCCCGTGTTCGCGGGCGGTAAATGCCGGGTCATAGCGGGTTTACATTTTCCTCAAAAAAACTACGGTTCTTAACATCTAAACCAGCGGTATTTTAAGCGAAAAAGGTGGGAAAGTCAAGATTTCTCACTCAATAATAGGGTTACAGAATACCTCCGTAAAACCCTGGCGGTGTGTTTCGCAAATTGTTTATAAGATGACCTCTAGGAAAACAGGAATTGCGTTATCAGTACACCAGCTTCCTAAAGTTTTTAACTTTATGGAAGGTTATCATATTTCCGTCGTGGGCAGAGCGAGCGTTTTGGCTGCCGGAGCGGCTTAATATAAGCAGGTCGTCATCGCAAACAGCCATACTGGCATAGTGGCGTGATTGTTTTTCGGAAGGGCCTATCGCGACAATCCCCGCGAAGCACCAGTCAATCATGTTTCGGGAAAATGAAAGTTGTAAGCGTCTTCTCTCGTTGTCTGAACAGCCGAACCTTTCGTCGGACAAATACTCGGCTTTGGTCATGCTGTCCACCGATTGGGTACTGACAAGCCAGTATAGTTTGCTGAGATCATCATACAAGACGAAGAATTTCATTTGCCCGCCGGGGAATGGAGTGTAAACCAGCTTTTCGCCGGAGGGTGCGGTCTCAAACATGGTTTTGATGGTGCCGTCGGGTTGTTCAACCGCCTTGATAACAGTGGCAAGGTTGGTTCGGCCCGTATTGGCACGGGAAAAAATATGGAAGGTTTTTCCGGTGGGATCATACCAGTAATGCTTGGGATCGGTTATCTGCACGATGTTAGATTCAAGCCAGCCAGCAGGTGAAAAATTAAAGGTCCGGGCCTTTCTCTGCACCGGCGCCTGATTGGGATAATAGGCGGGATAGAAAGGAATGCCTAAAAAGTTTATGTCGTGGTCATCTACCACTTCGCAAAACGGAAACTTCGATGCGTAGGTCCAGGCTTCGGGTTTGAGCAGCCCGATGGTTTTATCACCCCGGAGCAGAACGGGAGTGAATTCACTGACATCCCAGCCCTTTACCTTGCTTACATCGTTGCGTTCGATGGCCGTGTAAACATATTTTTCCTTGTCGATAAAATTGGTGGAAGATACGTGCCAGTGTTCGTTCTGAGTAATTTTATTAAATTCGGACCAGGTTGCTCCGTCGTCGGCAGACTTGGCAATACCCAGGTCACCCTTGCTGCCGATATGACCGATGGCGAAGATATCGGTGCCGGCCTTTAGCAGTCTCATGCCGCCCAGGGGTAGTTTGTCGCGATAATCCCAGCTGACACCGCCGTCATCGGAAGTGTAAATACGGGATGAATCCTGACGTTGCTGAGTGTAGGCATTGAACGCGATGACAATTCTTTTGCTCTTGTCAACAATAACTATCGAAGGCTCATAAACGGCCCTGATTTCAGGGTCTGTGGCGTCGAATACCACGGATTCGCCAGCGATAAATCTGCTGGCATCAACGGGGGTTTCCGCCCCAAGTTTGCCAGGGGCCAAGAATACCAACAACAGAGAAACAAACGCTAAAATGGATTCTGAATTTTTCATAGTTACCTTGTATTTCATTATTTTATTTTTCACCATTTTCTAGGTTGGGCGGTTAGCAGCTTTTGCAGGTGTTTTTCGAGTTGATTGCGGGCCTTTTGGGCCTCGGACGAAGACCTGCCGGAGAATAGGTTTTTCTCAAGGGGGTCTTCGGCTATATTGAACATTCTACCGTCGCTGTAGAGTTTCCATTGGCCATCGGAAACGGCATAGACAAATCGTTGGGGATTGTCCTGAGGTGCTTTGTATTTCCGGGAACTGTTTTCGTAATTTCCCCAACTAAAGACGGCTGGTTTGGGCTCAGCTTCCTGGCCGGTGAGCAGAGGCAGGAAGCTGCGTCCGTCGAGCTGGAGGTTCTGAGGCGGTTTGGTTCCGGCAATATCGCAGAGGGTGGGCAGAATATCAGTGAAGTCAACAATATCGCTACAAACTGAAGATGGTTTTACCAGTTCAGGGCAGCGGACGAAAAGCGGAACATTCAAGCCTAATTCGACAGGGAAATATTTGCCGCCGTGCACCATTTCGCCCTGGAATTTGCTCATAATATTTTTGGCTTCGGAGACATTATCCGTGCCGTTATCAGCGGTAAATATAACGATGGTTTCGTCATCGATGCCCATTTCCTTGAGAGAGTTCAGCATTTTGGCGATTATTTTATCAGCGTATTTTATACTGGGCAGGAAGTTTTCTTCCTTGCCATTTGTTTCGCACCATTGCTCAGGCGGCTTTTGACCAGGAGCGGGAGCTCCGGGACAATCGGGGGTAGGCTGGAAGGGACGATGCATAAACGTCATGCAATAGTAAGCCAGGAATGGTTTACTTTGCTGGCTGCTGCGTTTCATGAAGTCGATAAGGAAATCGCTGTAGATTTCCGGGCCGTAGAGGTGGGGCTGGTCGCGGTCAACGAGTTTGCCGTTAAGTCGGAGTTTGCCGCCCCAGAAACGGTTGCCTTCGCTGTAATCGAACATGCAATGTTCATCGAAGCCGGCGGTTTCGATACCCGGCGGAGTGGTTTCCCAGCCGTGCAGCTGCCATTTGCCTGCAATAGCCGTATTATAACCCGCCTGCTTGAGAAGATTGGCAAAAGTGGTCTGGCTGTAATCAAACTTTTCCCAACTGGTGTAATTCCTGAAGCTGTATTTGCCGGTAAGTATTTCGTTACGAGAAGGCACACAAAGCGGCGTGGAATAACAGGTGTCAAAACGCATACCTTCGCCGGCCAGACGCTTAAAAGCCGGCAAATCGTAAGATTGACCGCCATAACATTCAAAAAGCTCACGCCCCATATCATCAGCGAGAATAAGCAGAATATTACGTTTCTTGCCCGGAGCAATGCTAAACGCCCGAACGAGCGGATTAGTCAATAAAATACTGCCCAGAGCGGTCGAGCCGATGGTTCTGAGAAAGCCGCGACGATTCATACTGATTCTCCTATGTTATATTTCACCAGTATAGCAGATTTCCAATACACTTGATGATAGCAGAGTTTTCTCCCTTTGAGAAGTGTAAATTATCTTTGCTGCATGGCAGCCCAGATCAGAAGACCGGATCAGAAGAATAATTGTCGCTGATCAAAAAAGAGCAAAAGCCGCCTACGACCGCAACTATATGCTGTCAATCCTGGGACTGGTGCCCTGTCTTTGGCATAAGCAGTACTCACTCAACTGTTTTTTTCGGTTTTGCTGAGAGCTTTTGCAAAATGAGGTTTTTTTTTCGCAAAAAGAGGTGGGTAATAGATACTCTTGGGATACCATGGAAAAATGATTGGTGGTTACACCGTTTTCGCGAACCTTATAGTATCTGGAAGGTAAGGTAGATGACGAAAAACCGTAAAGCGTTTACCTTGGTTGAATTACTTGTGGTAGTGGCAATTATTGCACTGCTGGTTTCAATACTTCTGCCTGCGCTGGGCCAGGCCCGGCAGGTAGCCCAGAAAGTGGTTTGTATGTCATTTGTTCGCCAACTGGTTACTGCCAGTATTGGTTACCTGGCGGAAAACAAGGATACTTTTCCTGAACAACATGCCTTTCGCCCCACAAATTATGTAAATCCAAACCTCCAGCTTAACCAAGGCGATGTCGGGCACGCTTTGACCGACCCGGATTCAACTTATTACAGTTGGGCGTATAGGCTTGACCCTTATATCAAATGGGATAGTAATCCCGAGTCAAAATGCTGTCCTGCTTTGCGTAGTCAATATCAGCAGGACATGGAATCCAATAACCAGGTTGGTTTCAGTTATATCCCTAATGCGGTCCTGACAACTTTTGGCGGCAGAAATGCTCGGCGAGCTAATCAGTTGATTGCGGTAACGGAATTCCAGACTGCGGTTTTTACGGCACGAACTTTCCCCCGGTTTCGCAGAAAAAGTGAAGCTAATGGCAAATCCTGGCGGGCACTGACCGAAAGTGATGTCCAGGGCTATAACTGGATGACCAGCCTTGACGGAACACTTTGGACCCATCTTCCTCATAAAAACAAAAAGCCTGAAGAAGGCGGCAAGAACTATGGCTTTCTTGATGGCCATGTGGAATTTATGGAGTGGCAGGATGTTACTTGCGGGATGTATGGTCTGGCAATAAACGGTGACAGAAATGCTCAGGAGCCTGTCGGAGTGGGTGGTTCGAGTGCGCCTTCCCGCCTTGGCGATGTTGTTTATTAAAGGCTAATCTCATAACAGAGATTCCCTGAAGTATTGTCATAATATAATATCATTTCTAACTTTCCTTTTTGGGGTTTTACCGCATGAGAAAATTGGCGCTAATTATTACACTGTTAATCAATTTATGTATTGGGGCTGATGATATTGATAACTGGCGTGTCCAACCTATTGCCACAGAACAGGTGTTGTACACTGCCGCTGATCCGGAAAATGTTTTTGTTGCCACTCCCGGTATCGTAGTTTGTCCTGCCGGCAGAATTGTCGCAACTGTGCAGGTAAGCGGCAAAGGAGTCGAAAATATACCGGAAGTCAAAAAAGGCGGCAGGACTTATATCTATACCTCCGATGACCATGGCGAAACCTGGAAGTATCAACGAAATGTGGATTTGATGCATGGTCGTCCTTTTGTTGCCGGTGACAAGCTTGTTATAATGGGGCATATGGGCGACCTGAGAGTTACGGTTTCAGAAGATTGGGGCAATAGCTGGTCTGAAATGTCGGAATTGACTGAAGGGCGGAGGTGGCACGCATCCGCGACAGGGATTTTGCATGATAATGGATATGTTTATATTGCTTTGGAAGATCGCATATACAATGACACGAAGGCATGGTATGGCGCTGAGCTGGCCCCGATTTTACTACGCGGAAAAATCGCAAGCGATTTAACCAAGAAGGAGAACTGGACTATTTGGCCGGCGCCCGCTTTCAAGGATGTTATCAATGATCGTGAACTGGAAACACATTTCGGACTGCCGTTCCATCCCTCTTTTTATCCCGACCGTTATTTTTATCCAGATGCCGGCAGACGTAACGCAAGTCCCATGGGATGGCTGGAAACAAATGTTGTCAAAATTTATGACCCCCATCATTATTTTCACGACCCGGAGGGTAAAACTTTCCATCTGGTCATGCGGGCCAGTACCGGACTAACCAATATTGCCTGTATTGCCAAATGCGTCGTCAAATCTGATGGTGCTCTGGCGACAGAGCTGGAAAAAGCGCCTTCCGGCAAAAAACTGTTATTTACGCAAATGCCCGGCGGCCACATGCGCTTCCATATCCTTTACGACAAGCCCAGCGGACTTTACTGGTTATTGAATACGCAATCAACTGACAGTATGACCAGGCCGCAATATCTTTCGGCAGATAGATTTGGCGGGCCGGACAACGAACGACATAGATTACAGCTGCATTTTTCTAAAAACCTGTTCGATTGGTGCTTTGCTGGTTTAGTGGCTGTAGGACCATCGGAAAAAGAAGCACGCCATTATGCCTCAATGGATATTGACGGGGATGATTTGGTGATATTGTCACGTTCAGCCAACAAAGACGCCGAGAGTGCTCATAACGGCAATATAATCACTTTTCATAAAATTAAAAACTTCCGCCGTCTTATCTACTAACTGGAGTTTTGCAAAAGTTTAGCTACTAACAGAAAATCATTATCGTGGGGCATGATTTATCCATACCCTGAACTCTACAACCCCAAATAGAAAGGTATTATTGTGAATAACAAATCGCTTAGAGCAGAAAGCCTGAAAAGCTGGCAGCAGGCGAGATTTGGAATGTTTGTCCACTGGGGACTTTTCAGTGCGGGGGATCTGGGCACCTGGATGATGTCTGATATGGCTGTTCCCGTGGACGAATATGCGCGCAAGTATGTACCTGGATTTACAGGAGAAAACTTTGATGCGGAAGAGATAGTCGAACTGGCGAAAAACGCAGGTTGCAAATATGTCGTGATGGTCACACGCCATCATGAGGGATATTGCTTGTGGGATACTGAAACTACGGACTTTTCTTCGGTAAAACAAATACCGGGCAGAGATTTTATTGGTGAATATGTAAAAGCGGCCCGTAAAGCCGGCTTGAAAGTTGGGCTCTATTATTCTCTGTGTGACTGGCGATATAAAGGCTATTGGCAAGGACCGCGACAGAACCCCAAAGGCTGGGAAAAACAAGTTAAATTGGTACATAACCAGGTTCGGGAAATCATGTCAAACTATGGCAAAATTGATATTCTCTGGTATGACGGAGGTTGGGAGGCTTATCCCGGTGCCTGGGGGATTAAGCTGACCGATGAGAAAGTAGCGAATTATTGGCAAAGCGAGAAACTGAATGCCATGGTGCGAAAATTGCAGCCGGGAATTTTAATCAATAACCGTTCTTTTTTGCCAGAAGATTTCGGCACTCCGGAAAAAATGATCAGACCTCAGGCCCGCCCCTGGGAATTGTGCGATACGATAGGTTTCTATTGGGGAGCATCCAGTAAGGATTTAGACCGTAAAACATCGAGAACTTTGATTGGCCAGCTTCTTTATTCTGTGAGTCGTGGCGGGAATATGCTGCTGAACATCGGCCCTAAGCCTGATGGTTCATTGTTACCATGGCAGAAAAAGACCATGGAGGAAATTGGTACCTGGCTCAAAAAACATGGTGAAGGTGTTTATGGCTGCGAAGGTGTATGGGAAATGCCCTTTGCCAGAATACTCACACCGTGGCAGGCTACCCAAAAGGGTAATAGCATGTATCTTCACCTCTTGCGCTATCCGGGTAAGAGTTTTGCCATATCAAATCAGCATGATTTGAAAATTGTATCAGCCGAGCTTGTCGATACCGGAGACAAGCTGCATGTCGAAACTACTGCGACCCGCGATATAATTTCCGGACTGCCGGCTAAATCACCGGATAAGATTGCCTCGCTGGTGAAGCTGAAGGTAAGAAAAAAAACTGCCCGCCAGATCGCCCAAAGACAGTATATTGGAATTGACAACCCGATTTAGGTTCGAGAATCAAACAGTATTCCAATAAGGCTTCCAGGCTGCGATTCAAAAGCATCGCCAAGAAACCTTCCGGCAGGTTCTATAACGGAAACTCTTGTCAGAGAATCACCGGCAGAATATTACTGGCGGGACTCTCGCCGCCGGCATTACTGGCGCTGACGATGTATTCCATCTGGATGCCGCGCGGCTGGTTGATGAGCGTTATGAGATTATCGTAGAAGAAATTGACAATCTGCCAGTTGCCGACCTGACCAGCGCTGTCATAATCGCGGCGTTTGACGATATAATTCCGCACCGCGCCGCCCGCTTCGGGCTTGGCCCACTGTAAAACGACTTCACCGGCACCCTGCTGATTACTACGCAGATTGGTCGGGGCCGTCGGCGGAACGATCGGGGTACCGGGGCTCTTGGGGCCCCAGCCGATAAGGGAGAGTTTGTCCGGGTTATCGCCCGTATCGACCTCGGATATCTTCAGGTCGTTCTTCATGAGATCGACCAGAGCTGCGAACTTATCGTTCTTAGCGGTCGTGGCGATCTTTGCCTGTCCCCTGGCGCTTTCCTGGGCAGCACGGGCAGCCTTGAACTCCGTTAGGGCAGTTTCCAGAGTAAGAACCGTTACACCGGGGAAATCCTCACCGTATTCGGTATAACCATCAACCATGGCTTCGGCCAGACCAACTACATCATTCTCAGACTTAGGAAAATTAGCCATTGCTAAATCCTTTCCAATAAAAAAACACTAACCTTGCGGCCCTCCAATGCACGCTGCGCGGAGGTAGCCTTTTGAAAAATACATTACTTCTTTACAGATACGAATACATCTTGAAGCAAAATGCTTCCGGCCGTCCCCGGTTGACTGTCCCGCGGCCAGTTGTCCTTTCGGGCAGGTCTGTAGGACTTATAAAGGGAAAAAAGATGCCATTGGAACGGAAAAACCCATCATGCAAGGCTTAACCTTCTGATATAATAAGATTTATCGAAATAACATTATTTTCAAAAAAATAAGGGGAATTTCCATTTGCATTCCGATAATATTGTTGTACATTGTTTATATAAGATTCCTTTTTCAGGAGAAGCTATAGGAAAAATCACGTAACGAAATACATCTGAATACTTGAAATCGACCATACACCGAGATTTCATACCACCAATCCTAAACCGCAAATTTAGCAATGCAAGGTGGCGTGGAAAGCTCGGCGTTTCTGGTTTGTAGAACAGGAACGCCGTTTGCTTCTATGACCTTGCAGGGCTTTTGCGGGCCTAGGATTGGCATAATCGCGACGGCGTTCCCTTTGCGCGAAAAGAACGTTAAGTCTTTATTGTCACAGCAGTTGGTCGGGGCTGCTGTGGCAGAAATAAAAGTTTTTTCTCTTGCAATGAGACTAAACATCTGATAAAGTGCAGGAAGTCGTAAGATTGGGAAGTCATTTATATTTGTCAGGAGCGTTAATTTAGGCAGAATGTAGGTAATGTAACAATTGAATAACTGAGATCATCGAGATTTCATTCGCCCAACTCTAAATCGGCAGTTTAGCTTGGTAAGGCGGCTTGAAAGGCTCGGTGCCCTTTGCGAACAAGGGCGCCGTTGCTTTTACGGCCTTGCCGGGTTCTGCCGAACCTAGAGTTGGCGTAATCGTGGCGGTTCCCTTTTTTTTGAAAAATAGGGTCGTCGATTAGACTGGACATCGCGTATAATTGAGGTAGGAACTTAACAATTACACTATTATGGAGGATTTGACATGAAGAAGAGCTTTATTATTCTTGTCAGCTTGGTATCTGCTTTGGTTACTCCAATAATCCAAGCAGACATCGTTAAGGTGGAAATTACCGGGCAAATTAGCTATATTATTGACGATGCGAATGTTCTGGGTGGCGTAATTGCTATCGGAGCCCCAATAACTGGCTGGTATGCTTATGAAAGTGATACAGCTCCTTCAATATTGGAGACAAGTCTTGCACACTATAAGTTCTATTCTGCTCCATGTGGAATGTTTCTCGAAATTGGTGATTTAAAATTTGAAACAGCTATTCAAAATAGAGATGTTTTAGTCCAAATTAAAAACGATTATCCATCAAGAGGGGATGGATTTTATATGTTAAGTAGCAACAATGTTGCTGTATCAGAAATGCCCATTGAAAGAATTAGTTGGCAGTTAGATGATGAAACTGGCGAAGCCTTATCTTCCTTAGAATTACCGACGGACATATTAAATCTTACTGATTGGCAGTATAATATAATCTCAATTGATGGTGTTAAAACAGATGATTATGGTAACAAAGAATCTTTGCTTATAAGGGCAACAGTTACCTCAGCAACCTTGGTGCCAGAACCAACTACAATAGGCTTACTGTTTTTGGGTGGTCTGATAACACTACGTCGTACTTGTAAAGCTCAATAACTTCTAATATTTTAACCTTGCGAAAGGAGAAAACAGAGATGGTGCGCGCAAAACAAATAATGGTCGTCGTATTAATCGCTATTTTAACTTTAATGACTGCCTCAAATGCTGGCGACACTTGCCTTAGAGCAGTTGCAATTTCAGGTGGAGAATATCACACGCTAGTGTTGATGGAGAACGAAACTGTTTGGGCGTGTGGCGGTAACGCTAACGGGCAATTGGGAATCCAAGACCCATGCACCATGAGTTCGCCTTACCTGATACAAACTCATGATGGTGATATGGATACCACGTCAGGTTATCTTGAAAATATTGCTGCAGTCGATGCGGGCTGGTATCATTCACTCGCGGTCGATGATGTTGATGGCAATGTCTGGGCTTGGGGTGGCGACACAAATGGCCAAATAGGAAACGGCACTGATACTGGCAACTATACATATCCAATAGTTGTTTGGGCTGGTGAACAAAGTACCGACCCAAACGCAATTCTTGAAGATATAACCTGCGTTTCCGCAGGTCGTAGCGGTTTGCACTCTCTCGCTTCCGAAGGCGAATATACTTACGGCTGGGGATATAACGCTCACGGTCAATGTGGCAACGATACTTCTGGTGCTGACGTTGAAACGCCCGTCAAAGTAAAAACCTCCGCGACAACCTACCTCGGCCACGACACTGGTTTCGACATTGTTGAAGTTGACGCCGGGGTTGGTCATTCCATCGCTCGTGATGCTAACGATAACGTTTGGGAATGGGGCGTCAACAACAGCAGTCTTTACGCCATTAAAGTTCCCGGCGAAAACGGTGTTGGATATCTTGAAGGCATCATCGAAATCGCCTCTTGTTCTCATTCGTTGGCTCTTGACGAAAACGGTAATGTCTGGCAGTGGACCACTGGTTATCCCGCCAAGGTGTCCGGCGGCGAAATGGGGACAACCTATCTTGAAAACATTGTCGCTATTGGTGCCGGATCAAGCCATAATCTCGCTCTCGATGAGAATGGTTTCGTCTGGCAATGGACCGGCACTGCTACGCCAACCGCCCCGACAATTGTTCCTGCTGGCGAACAGTCAAGCTACTCCGGCTATCTCGAACACATCACCGCTATCGACGATGGTTACACTCATCAACTGGCGATAGAGGATACCGGCGAAATCTTCGGCTGGGGAAGTAACAGCAATTCGGCATTAACATAATTTTTTCATTTTTAATTTGCTTTTCCGATTTCTTGATGTAGATTGCTAGTATACGATTTTTCTTTCAGGAGATTTATTTGACCTAAACGAGCTGAACACATCTGAATATTTGAAATCACTATTACACTGAGATTTCATTCCGCCTGCTTTAAACCGCAAATTTATCTGACGAGGTGGCTTGAAAGGCTCGGTGTCCTTGGTTTGTAGATACAAGGACGCCGTTTGCTTTTATGACCTCGTCGGGCTTTTGCGGGCCTAAAGCAGGCATAATTGCGGCGGCGTCCTCTTTGCGTGCAAAGAACGCTAAGTCCTTATTGTCACAGCAGTTGGTCGGGGCTGCTGTGACGGAAATAAAAGTTTTTTCTCTTGCAATGAGATTAAACATCTGATAAAGTACAGGAAGTCGTAAGACTTTGGGAAGGTGGTTTGTATTTTTTAGGAGCGTTAATTTAGGCGAAATATGCCACCTTTTACATTTGAATAGGTAAGTCACTGTTACCAGTGAGCGTCTTGAGCAAAATCCGCTAATTTATTGTGACGAGACACGCATTGTCGGTGCCCATTTGCCCTTTGGCATTGGGTATCGCTGGCGTGTGTTCGTTACAGGCCCTAGCGGAGCCCTGCTTGAGCATATTGTTCGGCGGTGCCCTTATTTTTTGCACTGCCATAAAAAAACAGAAAAATATATGGTCAAACAAACTGGACACCACATATAATCGAAATAGGAACCTAACAATATATCATTATGGAGGATTTTGACATGAAAAAGAGCGTTATCATTGTTTTTGTCGCGGCTTTGGTTTTTATCGCTTCAGCCTGTCCAGCGGAAATTATTACTATCGCTATTTCTGGAACCGTAACTTCGGTTGATGATTCAGCAAATCTTCTGAATGGCAAAATTGCTACTGGTAGTGTTATGACGGGAAGTTATACGTACAACACCAATATTGCCCCATCATATAGTGACGAATTTACAACAATCTATACTTTTAACGCTCAGCCATATGGAATAACATTGGATATAGATGGCATTATTTTTGGGGCGGACCCGGTTACTCCAGAATTAAAACTCGCATTAACAAATGATGCATTTCCAACTGGTGAAGATGCTTACATTCTCAGTAGTCATCAAAATCAAACGATATTGGATGATATCGGCATTGAATCTATTCGCTGGCAATTAGGCGATGATACTGGCGAAGCCTTATCTGGATTGACCTTGCCAGTGACTGCACCCATATTATCCGATTGGGGTAGCAGAAATCTTATATCGATTAATAGTGACAAAATTGGAACCAATTACGATGAGTTTTACATAACTTTGGAAATTACATCAGCTACTTTGGTTCCAGAACCAACTTTTATAGGATTATTGTCACTGGGCGGATTGCTGGCAATTCGTAGACGTTAAATTTAGCAATTTTCTTATTCTAATCTCGCGAAAGGAGAAAATAGGGATGGTGCGCGCAAAAGAAGCTTTAGCTGTTGTTTTAATGTTTATTACTACTTTTACTGCAACTTCAAATGCAGACGAAGTTTGTCTCAGGGCCATAGCAATTTCCGGTGGTGAAGACCACACGCTTGTATTAATGGAAAATAATATAGTCTGGGCTTGTGGGAGTAATGAAAATGGTAGACTAGGCATTGGAAACCTGCCGGACAAGTACGAGCTAGTACAGACTCACGATGGCGAAATGAACACAGCTTCCGGTTTTCTCGAAAATATTATCGCCCTCGATGCCGGTTGGTATCATTCTTTAGCGGTTGATAACATTAACGGCAATGTCTGGGCCTGGGGTGGTGATACAAACGGACAGATAGGTAACGGTGATGATACAGATGATGTAATTTACCCCATCGCTGTTCATGCTGGCGAACAAAGCGCCGACCCAAACGCTATTCTCGAAAACATAACCTGCATTTCCGCCGGTCGCAGCGGTTTGCACTCGCTCGCTTCCGAAGGGGAATATACTTACGGCTGGGGCTATAACGCTTACGGGCAATGCGGCAACGGAACTTCTGGGGCTGACATCGAAACTCCCGTCAAAGTCAAAACGAGTTTGGACCCGGTTACTTATCTCGGCCACGACACCGGTTTCGACATCATCGAAGTTGACGCCGGGGTACAACACTCTATCGCTCGTGACGCTAACGACAACGTCTGGGAATGGGGCAATAACACACTTTGCGCCCAGAAGGTTCCCGGCGAAAACGGGACAGGCTATCTTGAAAACATCATCGAAATCTCCTCCTGCTATCATTCTCTGGCACTCGATGAAAACGGCAATGTCTGGCAGTGGACGACCGGATACCCTGCCAGAGTTCCCGGCGGCGAAATGGGGACGACCTATCTCGAAAACATCGTCGCCATTGGCGCAGGTTCAAGCCATAGTCTCGCTCTCGATGCTGAAGGTTTCGTCTGGCAATGGACCGGAACCGCCACACCGACAGCCCCGACCATCGTCCCCGCCGGCGAACAGACAAGCTACTCCGGCTATCTCGAACACATCACCGCGATTGACGATGGTTACACTCATCAACTGGCCATCGAGGATACCGGCGAAATCTTCGGCTGGGGAAGCAACGCTATTGGCAAACTTGGTATCGGCACCGCTGGAGGCTATTTCACTGCCCCTGTCAAGATGACTTGTGCCGATGCCGGCTATGACTTCGATGTAACTCTAACTGCCACCTATCAGGGCGATTGTGTGTCCCCCGATGATTCGGTAACCCTCACCGCTACGCTCGACCCCAACGGTACCACCGCCATTAACGCAGATATAATCCTTTACATACCCGACAGTCTCATCTTTAGCTCCGCCAGTCCCGCCACCGGCTATCTCGACGAAACCGAATACTGTTACATCTGGCCAAACGCAACAGTCAGTCCCGGCACTCCCGCCAGCTATTCCATCACCGCCACCGTCAGCAACGCCGTCACTCCTCTGGAAACCCTATACAGCACCGTGGACGTACTTTCAGACTATTACTACATTCAGGACCAAACCTCTTTCGATATCTGCTGTTACGGCGGTGATATAATCTATGTTTCCTCCCACGCCACCGGCTATAACAACGGCACCAGTTGGGCCAACGCCTACAACACCTTACAGGAGGCCCTTGCCAGAGCTGCTAACGGCTGCGGCGATGAAATCTGGGTTGCCGCCGGTACTTATATACCGGGGACACTGTCCACCGATAAATTCACCATACCCGCCGACGTGGAAATCTACGGCGGCTTCATAGGCACCGAAACCACCCTATCCGAACGCAAACCCGCCCGCAATAAAACTTACCTGAGCGGCAACAGCACCTGCTCGACCATTGTCAATCTCAACAATTCCACCACCGGCGTGGCTGTCGATGGTTTCATCCTGACCAGCGCCTTCGGTAACGCCGTCACTTGCGGCACCGGCACCGAACTAACCATCAGCAACTGCCGTATAACCAACAATACCGGCAACGGCATAAGCTTTAGCACCAACAGCGATTTGATTGTCGATCATTCTATTATCTGCGATAATAACGGCAGCGGCATAAGCGGTTATGCCGATATCCTCTCAGCCACAAACTGCTGGATACACCTGAACGGCGGTACAGGCATAAACCTTTCCGCCTGCTCCACCGGCTCCGAAGTCCGCAACTGTACTATCGTCTATAACACCGGCAAAGCCCTCGACGGCTCCACCACCAATCTTGATGTCCCCAATAATATCCTGTGGGCCAACAACTCATCAGGCATTCAATACAGCGGCGGCTGTATTCCCATTTATAGCTGCTTTAATCATCCAACCCTGACTTGCGGCGAGACTGACCCTAATAATCCAACCAATATCTTCTGCGACCCCTGCTTCGCTTATGATGATGAAACCCTCGGTAACTTCCACCTTTCCGCCGATTCCCCCTGTATTGATGAAGGCGACAACACCAACGTAATAACCGGTGAAACCGACATCGATAACGAAGACCGCATCAATGGTACTTACGTAGATATGGGAGCCGATGAATATTATTCCTGCGATTCCGGCATAAGCTGCACACTCGACTATAACGCCGACGGTGTGGTAAACTTAAAAGAGTTCGCTCTGTTCGAGAAAGCCTGGCATAACTACGACCCCGCCACTAATAATGACCCCAACGAAAACTACGACACCCGCTGCGACCTCGACAATGACCAGTACATCGACCTCGATGATTTGATGATTTTTGTAGATTCCACCAACGCCGAAACTTTCGGTTATTGGCTCTGGCAAGCCTGTTGGTATGATTCCGACTCTACCGCCGTCGCCATGATGCGTACCGCGTCAATCCCCGAAGCAACCATCCTGACCGACGAACAAATCGAATCCAACCGCCAGGCCAAATGGCAAAAGAATCAACCCGAACGGGAATACACCACTTACGAGACTATGTTAATGGTCGAAGATATAATCGAAATCATAGAAAACGATTGGCTAACCAACCCAGATTTCCAAGAAGAAATCTCCGAAGAACAGTACAAAGAGTCTATGCAAATGCTCCTTGACTGGCTCGATGAACTCCTGACGGAATGGAAAGCCGAACTATCAAAGTCAACCCTGTCAGAATCCAAAGATTGATGATAACTTTTGACAGCGAAGGTCGGCCCCAGAGTCCGGTCGACCTTCGCTGTCCCCCCAACAATGTCTCATAAATCCCGTTCATCATGTCAAAAATAGTATTCGCAGTTAAGAATTCGCGTAATCGGTGTAATCTGCGGTTAAATAAGGTCTTATAAGTGTAAGCCCAATGCCAAAAACCGTTATTCAGGCCGTAGTCTCATAAAATCAGCTTGCAAGATACTGAAATCGCGGAGCTGGCCGATAACTCCAATCTGCTTTGGAGTAAAGTCAATTGACTTTGTTCCAAAGTAGATTGACTTAGCTCCTAAGTAGATTGACTTAGCTCCTAAGTAGATTGACTTAGCTCCTAAGTAGATTGACTTAGCTCCCAGGTAGATTTACTTCGTTACTAAGTAGATTGACTGGTGATTAGCATTGAAAATGGAGCCAGATTTGCGGGTTTTCTCTTCTGAAAAAGCATCGAAAAAGGAGCCACTGTAAAAGGCCGATAAGATGTGTTTAAGATACGTAACATTTTAGACACAGGAGGCTTAGAAAGGTGCTTACAGTGGAGCATTATGAGATTATCAGACGTAAAGTTCGTGATGGGATATCGCAACGTGAGGTTGCCCTGGAGCTGGGGCATTCGCGTAACACGGTGGCCAAGGCCCTGAAAAATCCGATTCCGCCGGGCTATCGGCTCAGTCAGCCGCGGGTCAAGGCTGTCATGGATCCCTTCGCGCACATTATTGACACCTGGCTGGAATCTGACAAAAAGGTTCGGCGTAAGCAGCGGATGCAGGCGACCAAAATGTATCAGCGGCTTTGTGACGAGTATGGTTTCACCGGCCATTACAGCACTGTCCAGCGGTATATCAAGGAGGCGAGTAATCGCCAAAAAGAAGCTTACCTGCCGTTAGCGTTTGAGTTTGGCGAAGAAGCCCAGGTTGACTGGCATGAAGCTAACATTAAAGAAAACGGCAGGGAGAAGAAGGTCTACGTTTTTTGCATGAAGCTGTGCTGTTCTAAGGCTCCTTTTGTTTGTGCTTACGAGAGCATGAAGATCGAATGTTTTCTTGACGGCCATGTCCGGGCGTTTGAATATTTCGGCGGCGTGCCCAAACGCATTGCTTACGACAATTTAAAAACTGCGGTTCTAAAGGTTCTCAAAAAAGGCAAGCGTCGGCTCAACCGCAAATTCGTAGAGCTTAAGAGTTGGTATTTGTTTGACACTCGTTTTTGCAATGTCGCTAAAGGTAATGAAAAAGGCGATGTCGAGAATCTCGCCAAGCGAAGTGAAAGGCAGTTCTTCTCTCCGGTTCCGAGAGTTACCGATATGGCTCAGCTGAATGAGATGCTGATTGCTCAGTGTATCAAAGAACTGGATCGCCAGGGCCCTGCACCTCATACGAATAAAACCATTGGCGATTTATTTGCGGAAGAGAAAACACATTTATACGAACTGCCTGAGCAGAAGTTTGAAGCCTGTCGTCGAATATCCACCTTTGCGGACAAACAGCTTACAGTACGGGTTGATACTAACCGGTATTCGGTGCCGACGGAGTATGCCTATCAATCTTGCCAGGTCAAGGTATTCGTTGACCGGGTTGACCTGTTCTATAAAAATGAGCTGGTTGCCTCGCATTCCAGATGTTACGATAAAGACCAGTATATCCTGGATCCGCTGCATTATATCAAACTTTTAGAGCGTAAGCCCGGTTCGCTGGATAATGCTCGGCCATTCAAGGGCCAGCCCTGGGGCGAAGATTTCACCTTGATGCGAACAGAGCTTGAATATCGATACGGCAGTGAAGGGCCCGGTAAATACATCAACATCCTGCTGCTCTTTATCAGGCATCCGCAAAAAGAAGTTGAACATGCCGTTGGTGTTTGTGTCAAGTGCCGGGCGTTCAGCGATGAAGCGGTGGAAAGCTTTTTACGTAACGGCTCACAATTGAACCTTGCCGGCAATCAAGTCCTGGTAAACCAAGGCGATGGCAAACGCAATCTCGATGTTTATAACCAGTTGGCCGGGGAGGTAGCATGAAAGATCCAATGGTTTTATTAAAAAGCTATCTCAAGACCCTGAAGCTTCCGACAATTCAAAAAGAGTATCAGACAATTGCCCGGGCATCCGCCCAGGCAAACGAATCCTATGAAAGTTACCTGCAAAGACTGGCCGAAATCGAAGTCTTTCATCGACAGTCGCAGGCCATCGCCAGGAGATTGAAACAGGCAAACTTCCCCATGACTAAGGAACTTGAAAGTTTTGATTTTATGGCCGTGCCGCAGATAAATAAAAAACAGATTATCGACCTTTCGATGTGCGGCTTTATCGACCGCCGCAGTAATATCGTCTTTACCGGCCCGCCGGGCGTGGGTAAAAGTCATCTGGCCATCGCCCTCGGCCGGGAAGCCTGCCGACGAGGTTATAAAGTGCGGTTTTTTACCGCTGCTGAACTGGTTAATACGTATCTCGAAGCCCGACAGGAAAGAGCGGTGTTGAAATTAGAGAGCTATATAAAAAAATGCGACCTGATCATCATCGATGAACTGGGCTATGTCCCGTTCGACCGTATCGGAGCGGAACATCTGTTCGGCTTTTTCAGCCAGTGCTATGAACAAACCAGCCTGATCGTAACAACGAATCTGCCATTCGCCGATTGGCCCCAGGTCTTTGGCGATGATGAAAGATTAGCCGGTGCTCTGCTGGACCGACTGACCCACCATGTGAGCGTGGTCGAAATCATAACCGACAGCTGGCGACTTAACCAGAGTTTAGAGAAAAAACGGAAAAAAGAAGGCTAAGAAAGCCTCAATCCAACGAAAAAGGACCAGAATCCCTATTGACAACGCCGAAATCGGCGTTATTTTACTAACCTAAGTGGCTCAGATTTCGATGCAAATCTGGCTCCATTTTCAATACTAATCACCATTGACTTTGCTCCCAAGTAGATTGACTTTACTACTAAGTAAATTGGCTTTGCTCTGAAGTAAATTGACTTCGTTACTAAGTAAATTTACTTTGCTCCATTGCAAGCCCACAATGCCGCGATGTGAGTTTACAATGTTCTGATGTCAATCTGTTTTGCCCCAAAGTAAGTTTACTTTGGGGCAATGTAAGCTGGCAATGAAGTTTTGTTTACTGGCAATATTTAACTGTCAGCCGGTCCGGTCGCTTTTCTTGAAGAAAGAGGCAGCCAGGATGCCGGTAAAGAGGATTATCATGGTGCCGAAGATCGGGATGAGGAATTTATGGAGTGTGCTGATCTTCGCCATGGCACTGGTCAGGCCGGTCGGGGCATTGCTGTTTTGCAGCCAGGTGCCCAGATCCGTCGAGAGGGACATGCAGCCAATAAGCAGGACGCCCAGGATCACACCGATGACGGCGGCGGGGTTACCGGCTCGTTTGCTTATCATGCCCAGCAGGAATACGCCCAGCATACCGCCGCCGAAGATACCCGAAAGTACCCACCAGGCATCCAGAGCACTGGTGACGCTGATTAAAAGCAGAGCGACGCCCATACCAATAACACCCCAGATTAAGGTGGCGACGTAAAGGAAGACCATGGATTCCTTGTCGGCGGCATACTTGCGAAAGAAGCGTTTATAATAGTCGGTCAGCAGGAGCGTCGCCGAGGAGTTGAGGCTGGTCGAGACGGTACTCATGGCCGCGGCAAAAATCGCGGCGATGAGCAGGCCGGTCATGCCCGCCGGGAGTTTGGCACCAATGAAATGCGGGAAGACCTTATCGCCAATATCGGCGTCGGTAAGTGATTCACTGCGCTGGGCGAGCTGCTGCTGATAGTCAGCTGCTTCAGCGGTTACCCCTTCGGTGGTCAACTGACCGGCGGCAACGATGTTTCTGACTTCATTGAGGTCAGCCGGATGGGTCTGATAGTAGACGAACAGTTCCGTACCGATAAAGAAGAATATCAGGGAAACCGGGACATAAAGCAGACCGCCCAGCCAGACGCTCTTGCGGGCTTCCCGGTCGGATTTGGATGCGATATAACGCTGCACGAAACTCTGGTCGATACCAAAGTTCTGGAGGTTCATGACGATACCGTAAACCAATACGATCCAGAAGGTGGCTTCGGTAAAGGAAAGACCAAAACTGCCCAGGCTGAACTTATCCTGTTCCGAAGCTATCCTGACAAATTCGCCGGTGCCGCCGGGGATGTCGCTCATGAGCAAAACCGCACAGGTTATGGCTCCGACCATAAGGACGATGGCCTGCATGGCATCGGCCCAGATAACCGCGACGATACCGCCGACCAGTGAATAGATGATAACCGCCAATGAGGTAAAGATGATGATGACGCGAATATCCCAGCCCAGCAGCAGACTCAGCGGCAGGGCCATAAGGTACATGACCGCGCCCATGCGGGCTAACTGGGTGAGCAGATAGAATATGCTGGTGTAAATGCGGGCCCAGGTGCCGAAACGATGCTCCAGGTGGGAATAGGCCGAGACTTCACCGGTGCGGCGGTAATAGGGCAGGAAGTATTTCAAGGCAATAATGGTGGCAATGGGCAAAGACAGACTGAATACGAAAGGGTTCCAGTTGGTGGCGAAGGATTTGCCGGGCAAGGCCAGGAAGCTGATACTGCTCAGGTAGGTGGCGAAGATCGACAATCCGCAGGCCCAGCCGGGCAGCGAACGACCGGCGGCAGTGAAGCCTTCGGTGGAACGGCTCTTGCGATAGAAGTAGAAACCTATCGACATGGTGCCCAGGAAATATATCGCCAGTACGGTCCAGTCCAGGGTAGTGAAATGACTTTGCATTATGGTTTGCCTTTCCCAAATCTTTGTTTATCAGAAACCCGCGGTTTCGTGTACTTCAAATTTATTATCAGAATCGCTGATGAACAGCCTGCCGTCCTGAGCGATCATACAGGCCGCCGGAGCGAGGTTGTCAGTCGCGAAGGTGTGGTTATAGAAGCCTATCGAAATATTGCTTTGCAGCATTTGGGCGACATCAACTATATACGCAGGAGCGGCAGAATCCAATATGGCGGCCTTAAATTTCTCTTTGGTTTTAACCGTGCTGACCGAGACAAGATTAATTTTATGATAAGGATTGAGGGTCAGTTGATATATCCTTCGCTGCGAGTCAGCATTTATGGCAATCAGAACCATCAGATTGTTAGCGCCATCGGGCAATGCCAGCAGTGAATCAACCCGACCTTTGACCAATTCGACATCGAAACGGGTCAACTCGATGAATTCGTAGATAGCGGGATAATATACGCAGTGGATTAACTGATTATTATCATAAAATATCGCGTGGATGAGCGGGTGATCCTTTACCTGGAATACGCAGGCGGGGATATGGCATCCGGCACCGGCCAAAGGAAATTTAATCGGGGCATCGTAGGTGTAAACGGCGGTGCCGTCAGGTTTGGCGTGGAGATATTTAAATAAGGCGAGATTATGGTCGGCATCATGGACAAATAGATCCGGGGCGTTCTCTTTATAAACAGAGGCGGTACCCAGCGGGCGGCAGTTACGCAAGGCAGTGGTAAGCGTCCGACCCTTGATTCTCTCCAGATTAATCTGATAGAGGCGTTCGGCGGCGAAATACTCCTGCCGGGCCGGTTTGATGGCGGCGTGGGGATTGGCCAGATAATAGAGATGGCCGCTTTCGCTGCCGACAATCAAATCGGGGACATTATCACGGTTCCAGTCAACCACCGATGGGAATGAGCTGTGCATACCCAGACGCATCAGGCCGAAAACTCCCATATCGCGAAAGACAAACTGACCATCAGAAGCGATATTCCGGAAGAAGGCCGCCTGAAAAGGACTGTTGGCAATCAAATCTAAATTGCCGTCGAGGTCCCAGTCAACCAGGGCAATCTTGCGGCGACCGCTGGAGCCTTCCCAGCCGGCATTGAGCCGCAGCAGGAAGGGGTCGGGCATAGTGTCAGGATAATGTGAAAAACGCTGAGGGTCGGTAATCTTTTCGGTGGCAGACATAAGGTCTTTGGGACGCAGGCCCTGAGCGGTACGCTTATTAGTGAACATGTTGCGGTTATGATAGAGGGCCCGGCCCTGCGGGTCGAGATGGGTCAGGTCATTCTGACCATTATGGTCCACATCGATAAAGATACGGGCATTGGCCAGATTATAGAAAGATTCCCGGTCGGAGCGGGCCAGATGTTGGGGCGGCAGGAGAATAAGTTTGCCATCCTGCATTTGACGCTCGTAAAAAGACAGGAACCCTTCATGGTCCATCATTATTATATCGTTAAGACCGTCCCGATTATAATCCATCACGTAAGGATTGGTTCGCCACTGGGTGACGAGCTCGCCGGGGCGAGGCTCCCACCAGAGCCAGACAGGCTTGGGAGTGGGGCCATCAAAGGCAACCATCACCGGCTGCCGGGCAGCAAAGGCAGGCTGCTGAGCTGTCCCGATATTGCGAAACCATTCAACCTGACCGCTGATAGTGTTCCAGACAATGTCGATAAGGCCGTCCAGGTCCCAATCGGCCATACTGGGGGCGATATAACCCCATTTGGCTTCGTAAGGGCCCTGAGCGGAAAGATTTTCACCGGCAAGATAACGGATAACTTCACCATCGGAGCGAAGTTTGACCGGCCGAGCCCAGCGAACCGGAAAACCACCGAGATTCTGGATATACTCAATGTACCCACCGGCATTGCCGCAAACCAAATCACCCAGACCATCATTATTCAGGTCGCAACCGACCGGACTTAACAGGGAACCGGAAGCGATGGGGGCATCCTTGCCGTTCTGCTGGAAATACCCCGGCGGAGCGAACCGTTCGCCGTTGTTCGCGGCACGATTCCTGAGCAGACACACTCTGCCATCCTCCGAACCAATCACCAGGTCAACCCATTTGTCGCCATCGAAATCTACCGCGGTGATAAGCATCATGCAGGAATCGTTATGATAGGTCCGACCCTCAATTTGCAGAAAGCTGCCGGGCTTATAGACCGGAGCAGTGCGGGTGCCGATGTTCTCAAAATAGGTGAGCCGGTCGAGAAACTCCGCGCAAATCAAGTCGAGGTCGCCATCACGGTCATAATCGCCAAAGACGGCCTGCGGGTCACCTTCGGTATCGATAATATTGCCATCGGAAGTGGTAATCTTTTGCGGCAGCTGATAGTCGGGCTCATCGTTGGTGCCGGTATTTGACATAAGATAAACAAAGCCGTGTTTTTTACCGCCGAGCCATTTACCATCACTGGAATAAGTGCGGGGGAAATCATGGATAGGTCGGCCCTTCTCATCGAAACCTTCATGCTCACGATTATCCTCGACACAGACAATCACATCGTATATTCCATCACCATCATAATCGACAATGCGAGTCTGATGGAAACGACTGGAGCCGGAATATTCGGAGAACTTCATGAATCTCTGGCGGCGACCGTTAAGATGCTCACGAAAGTCAAGATATTCGAAGGGGCCGTCGGTGACTCGAATCTGATTATTGTCTAGGTAACTTATAGTCACAGGCCAGTCAAGACTACAAAGGTATTTACCGGCCGCAAAGATATTACCACCGAGATTTTCGTAATAGTAAGTGCCCTTGCCTTCCGGGCCGGTGCTGGCCGCCAGCAGCAAATCCATTTGACCATCGTTATTCCAGTCCAGCGGCAGAGGCATAACGGACAGACCGGCATTGATATCCACATTAATATCAGGATTATTGAACCGAACCAGCTCGAAAGGATACTGCTCAGAAGCCGCGCTGACATAAAGAGATACAGCCAGAGATATAAAAGCAACCCGAGCCGGAATATTCATAAACAAACCTTTCGCAATGTATCAATTTACGCCAGCAATAAATTCAACTTAACGTATAGGAAACGAACATTCAAGAAAAAAGTAAACGTTTGCAATGAATAGACAGATGACCCCCTCCCCTGCCGCACACATCTAAAGCTATTTTACAAGTAAAAGCTCCAGGTAAAGGCAAACGGTTGCAATAGTCTATCAAAACATATCGCTATCGCTATTTATCGAATTATAATACGACCAATACCTTATCTGATTAGAGGGGTAACTTTCAAGTATTGATTAGCGGTATTTTGAGGGTCATTACTGAGCCAATAGACGGGGATTGAATAGCCGGTAGTCGATTGAGGCAGAACAACAGTCTGGGCACCCCAGGTGGGAACTTCGGCATCATAACCAAAAGCAGAGATACCGGTTACTTTTTCATAAGGACCGGGGATGCAAGCAAAGCCAAGATTACCCCCGTCAAGCTCGGTTACCGCAGAGGAGATGACAGATTGTTCGGCGTAGCGGTACGGCGAATCCTGATAGGCCGAGTAATAAGCAATCTGACAAACTCCATTTTCTACCGCACCGGCGACGCAAACCTGGTCAACTGTAAGCGAAGAATCAAATTGAGCAGCAGCCAGGGCAGTAAAACGAACAGTATTATCAAGAGCCACCTGAGTGAAAGGAGCAGTTGCGCCAACCGCAAAGAAACTGATTCGATAATAACCATTGATAGGGTTGTCGGTGATGGTGGCAATACCGTCACGGAAACCGAGGACTTTATGGAAAAAGCCACCGGCAATATCCCAGGGACGACCGTTGAGGCCGGTAGTAGTCGCGGTCCAGGTCGAGTCCGTAGGCTTGACAAAATCAATCTGCATGGGTCCGCCGGGCTCATAGGTTACAGCAACCTCGTCATAACTGTCGCCGGTATTAAGAAAATTTCCGCCCGCAAGGGTGCGAATCTCATTAGTATTATCTGCCATTAAAGTTACCAGCGGCTCTTCTCTGCCGCGAGCAAAAATATAAACCGGATATTTGCCATCAACCGAAACATCAGACACCGCGGCGACCTCATAACCCTTTTTGTTTATGAAATCACCAGACGCAATTGCTTTCCACCTATTGAGCGAACGACCGGAACGATTTATTTCCATACCGCGGCTGTCGTAAAATATTATGGTGTAATACTGGTCACTGGTAGTGTTATAGGAAACCTCAGAAACCGGCTGGTCCCAGATTACCGCAATTTCGTCGCCGGAACTGTTGGTGTAAAAGTCGCCAACCGCAATGTCGATAGGAGTACCGCCGCTGGAATAAACATCTGCCAGAGTGCAGCCCTCAAGCCAGTGTTCGGCAAAGGCGGATATATCGGGCTGAGCGTCTTCAATAAGTTTGAGAGGCTTGGCGTATTGAGTATCAAGAGTGTTTTCCCAGTACACCGAAGATATATAGCGGTCAAACAGATATTGCTCGACCTGGGTCTGCTCAGAGGAATCCAAAGCACGATTATATATCAGAATCGCGGCGATACTGCCGGAGTAATAAGTGCCGGGTGAAAAACTCGAAGTAGCCGAAGCCGCCCCGATGAGAGTTGCCAGGTGGCCGGAGAGAGAGGCATTTATATCATCAAGAGTGCCGGTGAGGCGACGGCCTTTCTGGTCAAGAATAATCGCCCTGAGATTGGCACCGGCAGCCTGAGTGCTCCAGACATTGCCGCCAATGAACCATTGACCGGTATCGACGGTATAGCTGCCGGTATGGGCCGCGGAAAAATTTACCGAACCAGAGGTTGTGTATGTATCACGTCCGAGGGCACGAAAGCCTTCGGTCAGACCGACGGAACTGGAAGAACCTGCCATGGAAGCCCAGGCACCGTAATTGGTTTGGCTGCCGGGATAGGGAGATACGTCGTCATAGCCGACACAGTAAAATCTGCCATTATTAATAACATCGGGACGGAAAACAACATAGCCAGTCAGAGCATCAGACTCAAAGGAACTGTCGGGACCGACCAGCATGTAATCATCAGTTCCATCAAACAAAATTGCAGGGCAGGTGTTAGGAGTAGCGCCAGCGATGAGTCGGGGTTGATATGAACTGTTGGCCTGAGAAGCGTGATTGTTATGGCCGGATTGGTCGTACAGATTTGTTATGTAATCCTCACCGGAAATATTTGTTGAGTCGAGAGATGTAGCGTCAACGCGAAAAATCAAACCATCGGTCACAGGCAAAACCATGTCGCTTCGCCCATTCTGAGAAGCCGCCAGCAGAACAGCATAATCAACCAGGTCAATATATTTGTTGCCGTCATAATCAGCGACCGCAGGAGCATCGCCAATTACCAGACTGGGCTGTTCGACAAAAGTAGCCGGCCCTGAATAACCGAAACCACCGGACGCGTAATCGGTACGCAAATGAATAAATTTCTCCGCTTCGTCAATATGACCGCCGCGGTCGTCATGATAAGGGAACATCCAGGCGTAAGAAGTATAGTCCGAAGGTGTAAGCCAGAAATATACATCCTGAGGTAATTGAGCATTAATAGTAGTTTCAATCAGATTGTAAAATACACAATGAAGAACAATAGGAAATTCGACATTCACAAAACTGTTACCGCCCACGGTATTGTAAGAATAGTTGATCTTGATGGCGACGGTGGTATCCTCAAAATAATTGCCCCAGATATAATTATCGTGGCAATAGTCGCGACCTTCCAATGACAAATCATTGCCGGTGCGACGACCGTTACGAGCGGCCAGATGGAAACCAACAGGATAACCAGAAATGTTGTTATAGCGTATGATATTGCTGTGCGGGGCATCTTCACGTAAACTGTCATTTTCGCCCATATTGCGATACATGGCAACAGCAGAGAAGAAACGGGTGACCGACAGCTGGGAGGGCTGAAAATCATTAAGCTCAACAAGCGTGTTGTAGGCAGTATCCATAACAATATCGCCGTAGGACTCTGCCCCCACAAAAGTGTTGTCACGGTAGGTATTGGCGACAATATTATTATCGTGACTGCCGGAGCCGGAATACATCGCCCCCTGCCCGTTCTCGATGAAATCATTGGCGGTAACGGTAGTATTTTGACCACTAAGATAAACACCCCACTCGTTACGAGTCAGATAGCAGTTTCGAACAACAAGAGGATGGGCCTGAGTCCTCCAGGTCCTTATAGATTGAATAAAACCACGCAGTGTAAAATTCTGAATGATAGTTGATTGGGCAATGCCAGTATCTTCCGGCTGAACAAAACGAAAACAATGATTGCCAAGGGTAGAAGCTTCAAGTTCACTGCGACCACCCTGATAAGCCTGAAGCAAGGTGTAATTTAGATAAGCCGCGTCGCGCATATCAACAACCAGACCATTACCTTCAATGAGACAACCCTGACCGGCTGAAATCATAAAAATCGCACTGTCGGCGATAGAGCTGTCAAGCTCAGGCCGCCAGTCCGTAGCACGAGTCGCAAAAGTCACGTCGATGCTAATATCAAAAGTTTCGACTATCACCCCGCCACTATACCAGGCTGCCCAACGGGTCTGGTTCCAGGGGTCGAAATCACCCTGCCCGTTATTCAAAACCGAGCTTATATCCAAAGCGTAAAGGTTAGCCGCTAAAATAACCACAAACAGTAACGACGCTTTTTTCACAATACTACTCCGCAAATAAATATTTAAGCAAACTCGGTATAGACCGGTGGACCCCGACGCTTTCGCGACAGAGTCCACCGTAAACAAACTATTTACATCAAAGGTCTTAGGGCCAAATCGTCTCAGTGAGCCAATCACCAGCCAAGACAGCAAAATCTTTAAGATCAACCACCCTGGAACCCGCCGGCTCATCATCATAAATATTCGCCGGCGAATCAATAGCAGCCAGACCAGTACCGGTGCCGTTAGTAAACAGGTACGCGATTTCGGCTTCACTTAGTGCGTAATCATAAATCCGGAAATCATCGATAGCACCATTATAGTTTTGATTTTTGGTCCACCAGGCACCAATCTTGAGACCAAGACTGGCCGGAGTATCATGGCGTTTCACCTTACCAACATCACCGGCAAAGAATTTACCATTACGATAAATCTTCATGTCACCGGTCACGGTATCTTTAATAAAGACCCAGTGATTCCAGGCTTCTTTATAAGCATCTGCAGGCAGATTGTCGACTTGAATCATATCGGCAGTATACAACGAGCCAAAGGTTTCCCAATAAAGTTCTCCGGCAGTGTAAGGAATAGCGATACGATAGGCTTCACGAGCATCACCACGAGCCTGGAAAACAATATTACCACTTTCATTGGGAAGACTTGAATCGCCCTTAGCCCAAAAACTGAAAGTCGAAGCATGGTCGAGCAGGTCGAACATACCCATATCGATATCGACGTAAGAAGCTGAAGCGTCAGGCCCGGCAAACTGAAGGGCCATACCGCCATTGATGCCTTCAACCTGTGTAGCACCGATGATCGCACCATCGAAACCAGCGCCGGAACTGTCAACCGCGACCGAGCCTTCTTCCTCAAACTCATACCACAGTACCAGACCATCGAAATCGGGTTCAACAACGGTGAATTCCTCAACATCATCGACCAGCCAGTCGGCGGCCATCAGCTTGAGGTCTTCGATATCAACAATGCAGTCACTGTTAATGTCCGCTGGGATAATATTTTCGGCATAGCAGCCGCTGCCGTAGAGCCTGAAGTCGTCGAGATAAATCTGACCGGCACCGCCAACCTGCGGATTATTACGGTCACCCAGACCAACATAAAGCATGGCAACATTGTTCATATCAACGCCGTTGGTCGCCAGTTCATCATAACTGATACTCCAGGTATGCCAGCTTTCCTCGGTCAGAGCCACAGTCTCAGGGTAATACACCGGATTGCCCACATGACCAGAACCATCCTCAACCAGAACATAAAGCGGTTCCTCAGCATTAGCGGCAGCACCATAGAAATACATCCGCAGCAAAGCCAGGCCGTTCATATCCCAATCAGTACCAAAGGCCAAAGTTGAAACATCAATCTCAATCTCGGAATAGGTCGCCAGAGGAGTATAAGGAACCACACCGCCGGATGGATAGGTAAAACTAATCTGTCCACCGGTATTGTCATAAGATAACAGCATCGACTGCTCAAGGGTACGTACTTCGCCGGTGAATATATCCACCACGCCGCTGTCCTTGTTAATCAAGGCAACATTGGAACCACTCTGCTCAGGCGTCCAGGCATAGCCATCTTTCCATGCGTAACGCAGACTGCCCGAAGTAGCCCCAGAACCGGTACCGACATACTTCTCGAAATCTTCAAGCATATAGTGATAACCCGCCAGAAAGTCCCAGACATTACCATCTACAGTGCTGGATGAAATAACAGAGTTCACCCGCCAGTAATAAGTAGTAAACAACTGCACTTCAATTGTCCCGTAACTGGTTTCAGTACCACCCAGAGTAGCAACCAGAGCCGCCGGGGCGGAGTTGGCAACATCATCATAGTTATCGCTGAAATATACCATCTGCGAAACAGCACCTGCCGCGGGAGTCCATTGAAGCGTCATATCACGATAGTTTGTCGCATCACCGGTCGCGGGAACAGGATTAGTCGGGATATTGGTCGGCACAGAAGAACTAGCCACCAGACGGGTATAATTCCCATCGTAAGTAACCACAACACTACCGGCAGTACCATCGCCAATAATCAGACCTTCGTCAACATATCTCTGAGCCAGAGAAACAGCGTAACCTTCAATAAGAACCTCGGCCCCGCTATGAATGTTAATCAAGCCATCACCGTTATCCATATACAGTTCGCCGGTCATAATACTACCAGCCTGCAAATCAATATCAGCCCCAACAGCACTTATCGTATTCGGCACCGACATCGTACCGGCAACCGCCAGAGAACCACCGTTAATGGTCATCGTCGCACTGCCGCTTGAAGCCGCCATCTGGAAATCACCCGCAACATTAAATTGGGCCGAATCATTAATCGCAATATCACAGTTATGGCTTGCCCAAGCTAGCTGAACATCACCGGCAACATTGAAAATCGCACTGCCGGACAAATTCACATCCGCTTCGGTATTGGGGTCCATAGCAAGATAAATACCTCCCGCAACATCAAGCTGGGTATTGTCATCCATATTAAGCGTAAACTTGTTACCAATAGCATCGACGGAATCGTAAGCAGCCCGGAGATAGTTGCCAATCTGCATGGTAGCATTATCAGTCATGGTAATGGTCGATTGGGCACCGTCATAGTAGGCAGTCCTGAGAAAACTGCCGATATTCAAACTGCCGCTGCCGGAGATGTTAATAGCCATATCCGTCCCGCCTTCATAAGCGGCCTTGTAATTACCACCAATATTCATCTGACCGGAACCGCTGATATTGACCGTACTCTGAGAATCAGGGTTATACGCACTGCGAGCGTCACCAATAATATCCAAAACACCAGCTGTCACATCCAATGTGCCTTTACCGGTATAATATCCCGGACCGCAAAGGTAACTGCAAGTTGCGTCCGCGTCAACGGTAGCAGTGACATCATAACCGTCAAGCCAGACATAAGAACCGATACCCGGAACCATACCGCCCGACCAGTTGGAAACATCCGACCAAAGCTCGGTCCCGACCGCCCCGCCGGTCCATTCCAGCATGGTGTCAGGCACACAGACAAAACTCCAGACCTTGCCAACCTTGGTCCCGCTGCCGATATTCTGGTCAACACGCCAATAATATTTTTCGTTGTAAGTCAACGCGACCGAACCAAAACTCTTGCTCAGCGTATTGCCCAGATAAGCCGTCGAGTCGCCATTGAGCACGTCATTACGATTAGTACTCAGATAAACATCATAAGAATTCGCCGTTACCAAATCCGCCCAGCTCAAAGTTACAGACTCACTGCTATAATCCCCATCAGCCGGAAACTGGCCATAGGGACGATTTGTATAGGCAGTAATAACGGTGTTAGGGTCAGAGTAATTCACAACCAGACCAACATCGCTGCCAAAACCTTCATCGCCAAAATAGTAACCATAAGCAGCTATCTTGCCTTCAGCGATATATCCCTGAACCGTAGACTCAACATCGCCGGCAAGATTAACTGTACCACCGCGGACATTCATCCTCGGCATACCGCCTGCCATATTCAGCACACCACCGACATTGACAGTGCCATCGATAACAGCATACCCCCTGCCATAGTCTTTGGAATTAACAATAAAATCACCACCAGCGTTAATAGTAGCGCCGGAACCAAGATGCAGTTGGCCGTAACCTTCATAGCCCACCATATAATAAGTCCCGGTTGTGATTGAGGCGTTATCCTCCATAACAACAATCGCCTCGCTGCCTTCCAAATACGCCGTGCGAAAATACCCGCCCACCTGAATATGAGAATCGTCCTTCATATTAAGAAAAAAACGATTCAAACTGCCGCCATCCATAGACTGTCGAAAATAATTCGTGATTACAATACGGGAGTTATCCTCCATGTTAAGCTCGGCGTATGTGTCGGAATTAGTACAAAGACGAAAGTTGACAAAATCAATCATCTCGCCGTCGCCGGACATGTTGATAATACCGCCAGAATATCTTTCATTAGCCAGCATAATATAACCGGCACCGGAGGTATTACCGGAACGCAGAGTACCACTAATATTCAGAATGTTATGCCGAGCGCCATAGCCAAGATACAGATAACCGCCCTCGGTGCTGACATCATCAGTAGGACCAATATTAACCACCGAATACTCAATATCTGAAATCCGCCGATGTTTAGTCGTTGCTCCATCGTCCTGCCAGTTAGCGGCAGTCGTCCATAGACCATCCCCGCTTGCCCCGGTCCAGTCGTAAGCCCCGAAGGTACCAGAACAAAAAACCGTTAAAATTACCAACCATAATACTTTCGTGACTTTACTCATAACTCACTCCTTTAGCAGCTTATAATTTAGACTTGAAACAGGAGATAAATGCCCGGACGGCACATTACCGTCCGAGCGTAATTAACAATATTTACTTCTATAACATCACAACATTAAATCCGGGTTTGCCGGCGACGATAAAGCATACCACCAACAACCAAAAGCAACGACATCGGTTCAGGCACAACAGAAATAGCGGTATAGTCAACACCTTCAACATTAACCAGCTCAGCAGCAAAACCTACCGGCAGGGTGTCGCCATAACCAACAATACGACCACCATCAATATAACCCTGTAAGGTCGCATCACCGCGCAAATCACCGGCTATCAGCAATTGTCCCAGTTCAATATCAATCAAACCACCGGAGGTCATCTTTAACTCACCAACCATAATCGAACCGCTATCCAGATTAATCTTCGCATCACCGCTGCTGTTATAGCCCACCGAAAGATAACTGCCAATATCAAGAACCGCATCGTCTGCGACAGTAATTTCTGTAGCGCCGCCATCACGGGCCATGCGGAAATAATCAACCGTCTCCAAACGAGCATTACCGCTTAAAACAAAACTATCGGTACTTCCGGCACCATAGCCGCTGCGAATGCGGTTGACGCTCATTACCGAATTCCCCTCCAGTGAAATCGCAACTTCACTGCCCGCGGCAGCACCCACCCGGTCAATCTCAAAATATCCTCCCACACTGAACAGCGAATCGCCGCTAAGACTGATACTGCCTTTACCTGGCCCGTCTTCAGCAATATAAAAATTGGTTCCGACCGTCAGTACAGCATTCTCCGAAAGATTCAAGTTAAATTCCGTGTCTGCCCGATCGGACATGAGAACATTACTGGAAATATTCATAGTACCATACCCGCTGATATTAAGAGTACCACTGGCACCGGGGCGATAGCCAAAACGGGTACTGACACCGCTAATAGTCCCGCCGGTAATATTCATGGTAACATTAGCACCATAATAAGCTATGGCTACACCATCCTCGGAGTCATGGGTCCCGCCATCGATCAAAATGGTTGAGTCATCCACATCCATACGGCGATAAGTGTAGCCGTCGCTGTCATTAGGAGCCCAGTTAGCCGGGTCATCATAACGCAAACCGTCACCATCACCGGTCCAGTAATACGTACCCAGAGCCGGAACACAAATCATAGCCACCAAACAAACACACAATAAAAATCTCGTAATCATAACATTTCCTCCATTTCTCTAAAATAATGATTACTATTTACTTGGCCGCCGCACTGGTTGGCGTACCATAATCCGTAAAATCATCCATCCACTCAGGCCAAACCGCACCCGGAATGGCACAGCGAGTATTGTAAAGCTTATTCCATTTCAAAACCCAAAGCTCTTTCAAGCCAACATCACGAGCAGACATGTCAGCAAAAACCATCCCGGTAATACCCTCATTAGTACGACCATGACGATTAAGTGTCGCTCGTCAGGTGCCGTTAGCGCCACTCATATTGTATGGGGCACCCTGATAAGGCGGAGGGGCCTGACCAACACCATTACTCGACATAAAACAAGTGTCAACCCAGGCACTGTCAAACATCACTGGACAAATATCGGCATTCCGTATGGCATCGTAATTTTCCGTGTTGTAATTATAATACGCGTAGCTCGGATTAGCACTCTGGTCAGGATTGGTAAGACGACTGTTTTTGCCATAACTGCCGCCATAAAGCCTGCCAGAATTATTGTCACCACCAGCAGCACCATACTGGTCGCCGCTTAACTGCCAAATATTAAAAGTGCAGTCGTTGTCATTGTTAAGATCCTTCGGAGTATCGCTGCTGGTATCAAGAGTGTTCTTGGTTTTGGAACAATACATTATGTTGGGAATATCTTTGTAATAGCTGAAAAACGCTGCCCACCAGCCTAAATCACGATTCGTGCCATCAAAACCATTTTCAAAAAAACCGTTGTTGTCGCTTACATAAGCATAAGTAACAATCCCCCACTGCCGAAGATTAGATAGACACATAACCTTCTTAGCCTGGTCGCGAGCAGACCCCAAAGCCGGTAAAAGAATCGAAACCAGCAAAGCGATAATCGCCACGACTACCAACAGTTCAACCAGTGTAAATCCCTTTTTGCCTCTCATAGCAATTTTCCCTCAAATAGTTTAGATTTTTGCGACACTATCTCTAATAATTAATTGCGGTTCAACCGCGACACTTTTAACTTTATCCAGCTTGCCTTCAATCCCCTCAAAAAGAAGCTCAGCCAGTTTATCCGCCAACTGCTCCATCATTCCACCAACGGTAGTCAGGGCCGGCAGGGAATTAGCGGTCCGGGCAATACCATCATAACCAATAAAAGAAATGTCATCGGGAACCAAAACACCTGTAGCACGACAGGCATCAAGAGCCCCCAGAGCAACCTCGTCACAATGGCAGAAAAAAGCCGTAGGTAAATCCTTACCCCGCTCCTCAATCAGTTCAGACATTATCCGAAAACCACCGGCATAAGTCAGGTCCGACCAGTCACAGATTATTATATCCTTACCAATAAAAGGAAGGCCTTCTTCAATAAGAGCCTCGTCAAACCCCGCTTTTCGGGTAACACCGCTGGATCGCAACTCACGTTTGGTACAGCAAAAATAACCTATACGCTTATGGCCGCACTCAACAAAGTAGCGAACAACCTTTCTGATACTCGCAATATGATCTATCTTGACATGACTGATAGGTATATCTTCAACACAGGCAAACGTAACCAACGGACTATCACTGCGCATGATATTCTCAAACGGAGCCAAATCACGATAGGCAAACAAAGGCCCGGCAATAATCCCCGAAAGAAAAGAACTCTCGAACATATCAAGATATTCAACCTCACGCTTTTCATCACGATTGGCAACCCCCAGCATCAGGGCATAGTCCCTCTCACGCAGCTTGACCTCAACCCAACTCACCAACTCAGCATACCAGGAGTTGGTCAGCTCTGTAGTAAGCAGAAAACCAATAAATTTACTTTTCTGTTTCTTAAGACCCTGAGCAAAGATATTAGGCTTGTACCCCAAACGCTGAGCCAAATCCCGAACCCGCTCAGCGGTGTCTTTATTAACACCCTTCTCATAACGCAAAGCCTTGCTGACAGTAGCCGTACTCAACTGCAGCTGCCCGGCAAGACTGGTAATATTAACGCTTTTCGTAGAGCTTAATTGACTCATAGTATTTCCTTCTTCGACTATAATATGTTAAACGTTTAATATTTGTCAACCTTTTTTTTAAAATATCACATAACTCTTTTATTAAAAATATATTACAAAACGAATCACCCCAAAAACCTTTACCTGTTGACAAATTATTGCTATACGTTTAATATATGACTGAGGTTGACCGCAAAAAACCAACAACAGCAGCCTCCAATTGCTTTGGTACAAATAAGTTAACATGCCTTTTGCCCCGGAGAACGTCATGCCAAAACTCCACCCAAGCCTGTTTTTAGCCTTTTTCGCATTATGCGCGTACAGCACCGTCAGCGCCCAAGAGTACAGCCAGACGCTGGTTTCAGGTCAGCCCATCCCCACCGGCGCCGACGCAGGACCCATGGCAGTAAACGGCATTTCCAGCCATCCGCTGGGAACAGCCTACTTATACGACTCCCAACGCCCCGACATATTCGTCATCACGGGACGCTTTGGAGGTGGACTGTTCCTCTACCGATACATAGAAGATTCGGCGCAGGGAACCCCGATTTTCGACAAACCAACCAAAATCAAAATCCCCTTTTCGATGAAGGGGCTCCCCAAAGGCACAATATTCCAAAGACCCGACAAATCTGTTCACGCTCTATGGTGTAGCCAAAAAGTCCTGCACCACACGATTTTTGATGAGAATAAAAATGAATTTATTCTGAAAAAAAGCCTGAAACTCGACTCTCTGCCAGCAAACCCCGAATCAGTTGAAGCAATATTCAACCCTGACAATACCCTTGAGATTGTTGTGGGAATCAAAGACGACGTATCTTCCAAACCACCTTCGTTCGACTTTGATAAAAAATATCTGAGTTACTATCGCGCCCCGGAATACACCCCTTACGATGGTACGGGCAAATGGAGAGGTGGTTTCCCTTATATCGGCCTATACGCTTTCAGTCTGCCGGGATTCATTGAAGGACCAGCCAAAAACTTTCGACGCGTCTCCCAAACCGACAAAGAAGTTCGCGAAGGATTTTCAACTATTACTCACGCAAATCTGGGACCGGGACACAACAACGACTTGATAACCGGCTCACATTACGGCGGAATTCACTACTATCACAACTTAGCTGATGCAGGACTAAATCTTGCCGAACGAAAAAATATCGTCGATACCAACAACATCGTCCTGAGACACCCGGCGGTCTGGCCCAGCCCGCTGGCCTACTATAACCCTATCGGAAAATATTCAGATTTGATTGCCGGCAGTGAAGGCGGAACATATTTCTACAGCTTTACCGGCCGATTCTCGCCAAACAACAGTCCTATATTTTCCAACCCGACAAAACTGCTGGAAAATCAGCCTGTTTTGTACGGAGGTTCATTAACAGTACCCAGCATGTCAGATTGGGACCAGGACGGAGACGATGACATCATATCAGGAAACTCACAAGGCTTCGTACTCTTCTATGAAAATACCGGCAGCAACCTCAAACCCATCTTCGCACCAGCCGTCAATCTTAAAGCTGGCGGAAAAGAAATCCATGTCCAACCCGGTTACAACCAGAGCATCCAGGGCCCTGGCGAAGCACGCTGGGGGTACACCTGCCCCATCGCCGCAGACTGGAACAACGACGGCCTGGATGACATCCTCATGAACGATGCTAACGGCAAACATACCGTATTTATGAATATCGGCTCAAAAGGTCAGCCAAAACTTGACTACGGTCACCCTCTCTATCTGGACGGGCTGGACCTGCACGGCACCTGGAGATGTCGACCGGCAGTCGCCGAGCTAAACGGCAGAAATGTCTATATCACTCTCGACGACGATGACGAAACACACCTCTACGAACAGGTCGACATTTACAATGTCGCCGACTGCGGCAAGCTGAAACTCGCCGACGGTGCAAATATCAAAGGAAACTTCTTGGACGCCGGCGGAACAGGCCGCCTAAAATTCAGCCTTTGCGACTTTGACAACGACGGATTTAAGGATATAATAATCGGCACACCCAGACACGGCTGTGTACCCGACCCGGAAAAGGGACTGCCCTGGCAGGCACGCAATAAATACAAAGGACAAGGCTCAGCCATCCTCTTCCTGAAAAACGCCGGCAGTAACGCCCAACCGATATTTGAGTTTCCGCGACTGGTCAAATTCAAAGGTAAGCCGATTTTCCTGGGCCAGCACTCCTGCGGCCCAACCCCGGCCTACTTCGGCAGAGACAGCAAGCCGGATTTGATCGTGGGTACCGAAAGAGGACGTTATATGTATTATAAATATGATGATTTAAGCTGGGACGATTAAACCAACACGGAATCTTAATGGCTGTTGCTGACAGAACTATTGACGCTGTAATAATATCGTTATATTTGATAGCTACGATCGGAGTAAGTTTTTACCGCGGCAGAAAAAACCGGGATGCAGACGATTATTTTTTCGCCCACCGCTCCCTGCCGGGATGGGCCCTGACTATATCGATGATTACCTCATCGGTAAGTTCGATTTCGTTTTTCGCACTGCCCGCCGCGGCCTTCGCAAAGGACTTTCGAAATTTTACCCCCCGTCTTATTCTACCGATAGTCGGGGCCATCGCGGCATTGTACATAGTACCCATCTTTCGAAAAATAAACGTCCATTCCACCTTTGAATACCTCGAACAAAGGTATAATGTAATAATCCGAATATACGCGTCATCGGCATATCTGATTCTTCAGCTATTTCGACTCGGCACCATCCTCTACCTGCTCTCGATACCACTGTCGATAATTTTTAACAAAAATGTCCCTCTGGTCATCGCGGTCATCGCGGCAATAGTGGGAACATACACCATCCGGGGCGGACTGCGGGCGGTAGTATGGATGAACACCATTCAATCATTTGTGATTTTTTCGGGCTGTGTCCTGTGCTTCATTTATGTGCTGAGAGACATCCCCGGCGGCATAAAAGAAGTTATTGACATAGGCCTGACAAACCACAAATTCGGCCTTGGAACTTTTGCCTTTAGCCTCAGCGAACGAAGCTTCTGGCTGATGATAATCTTTGGCATCATCAACTACGGCACCGAACATACAGGCAACCAGGTGGTAATCCAACGCTATCTGGCCGCACAAAATTTACGCCAGGCCCAGCACGCAACCTTCATCTCATCTTGTACCATGCTGCCGGTATGGCTGATACTTTTCTTTCTGGGCAGTTGCCTGTTCGCCCATTACCAGATCTATCCAGACCAACAAATCGCAACCATGCCGGCCGACAAGATCCTCTCACATTTCATCCTCACCACAATCCCCGTCGGAATAGCGGGCGTAATTATCGCTGCCTGTATCGCCGCGGCACTCACATCGCTCGACTCAGCCATGAACGCGGTTTCAAGTGTGATACTGTACGACGTAACCAAAAGATTTTTTGTTAAGAACAATGACCCCGAAAGAGACCTTAAACTAAGTCGTTACCTGTCTGCCCTAACGCTTCTGCTGGCAGTAATCTTCGCGGTAATTATCAACCTCACTCCCAAGGAGTGCATCGTGGACCTGGGCTATATTTTATCCTCACTGATTGGCGGAAGCCTGTTCAGCATTTACATAATCGCACTATTCACCAAAAACATTGATGGCCGAAGCCTCATTGGCGCACTGTCGGTATCAATACTCGTAAATATCTACCTGGCCCTGAATACAATCAATCTAATCCCCGCAAGCATAAAACTCCACCTCCACCCCAACGCCGCCATGATAATCGTAAACGCGACACTCCTCATCTCAGCCGTGATAATCACTCTGGCCCGGCGCAAAATACTGCCTCGCAAAACTGCTGACTTCGGCAGAAATACGAGGCAGTAACAAAAAGATCTATTAAACTTTGAACTGATTTACCAGCTGGTTAAGCTGCTCAGCCAATTGCGACATATCACTACCTGCCGACTGAACCAGAGCAACACCCTGGGCGGTCTTCTGAGCAACGCTGTCGACATGCTCGATACTTTGGGTAATGTTCTTTACTCCACCAGCGGCATCGACAGTGCCTCTCGATACCGTCTCCGAAGCTGCCGCGGTCTGAGCAATACTGGAGGATATCTCCTTGGTGGTAATACTCTGCTCTTCGACCGCCGAAGCGATAGAACGGGATACTTCATTAACCTTGCCGATAACCTGACGAATCTCACCTATCGACTCGATCGAATGCTCAGTGGATTCCTGAATCGCCCGAATACGATTGCCAATATCCTCAGTCGCATCAGCGGTCTGACGGGCAAGCTCTTTCACCTCACTTGCAACCACAGCAAACCCCTTGCCGGCATCACCGGCACGGGCAGCTTCGATTGTGGCGTTTAGAGCTAGCAAATTGGTCTGCTCGGCAATATCCTGAATAACCTCAATAACTTTACCGATTTCATCAGCGGCCACACCCAGAACACCAATTTTTTCATTACTGTTCTCTGCCAGTGTGGTGGCCTGGTCCGCGACCTGGGCAGCCTGCTCGGCATTACGAGCAACTTCGGTTATACTGGCGGTCATCTCTTCCACCGCCGCAGCGACAGTCTTGACATTAGCAGACATCTCTTCCGAAGAAGCCGACATACCATTCATCGTAACCGAAACATCCTGAGCAGTATTAGCAGTTGTAGCCGACTGCTGACTAAGGTCCTGAGCATCCTGAGACATATCAGTCGCGGTACTGCTGAGCTGAACCGCAGACTGGGACAATGTCGTGGCATTTTGAGCAATCTGCCGAATCATAACCTGGAGTTTCTCAACAAAAATATTAAACCATTTACTCAACTCGCCGATTTCATCCTGCTTGCGGTCATCCAAACGCCGGGTAAGATCACCTTCACCCTGAGCAATATCTTTGACCATGTCAATAGTCTTACGCAGCGGATTGATAATCGAACGACTAACCACAACAGCGATTGCAACAACCACAATACTTACAATAATCGAAACCGTCAGAAAATACGCGGTAGCGGTTACAATTTCTTTCCTTATTTTGTCTGCGCCTTGCAAGGCCGCCTCACGCTGCTGAGCAATCGTCTGTTCCTTCTGATTAATCCGTTCTTTTTTGGCATTAACATCAGCCAAAACACTCTGGATATACTCTTCCTGAAGCCCCTGCAGCTTGTCCACATCATCACGCATCGTATCGAAGGCTTTTTCCGCGGAACCGCCGTTACTGGCTTTTCTCGCAAAGTTTAGCTTGCCGGGATCGCCTGCCAAATCAAAAACTTTTTCAGTTTTTTCCTTCCAGGCAGCATAATCCGTCTTAAATTGTGTGTATTGTTCCTGAATTCGCGCAGAATCACTGCCTGAGACAGCTTTCTCGATACGATCATACGCCTGCTGAATATTCTCCTGACTCGCCTGCCTGGCGGCATTGCTCTCTTCCTCGCCCGATGCCGCCAAAGCCATCTTCTCAGCCAAAACCGCCTGATGAACATCACGGTCAGCCTCAAGTATCAGACGAATACTGTTTTGCAGACCGTTTATTTGGGCTATATCATGATTAATCAAAGGCAACATGTCATCTTTAATCAGAGGCGCAATATCCTCATCAATCAAACTGACAAACTGCTCATTAACAATGTAATCAACCTGACTGGAGGTATTGTGGAGATTCCACCACCCAAAACCCGCCAGAAACGCCAAAGCCAGAACAGGTATCCCAACCATCAAAACAATTTTATGCAATATGCCAAAACCGCCGGTCTTCTTGACACTTCCTTTGGCCGCTTTGCTGCTCCTGTTTTTTTTCAAACGCTTAAACATCACTGACTCCTCAATAAAAAGAACAACCGATTACTGGGGCAAAATATCCGAATAATCAGCAACTTGGAACGCGCCTACTTGGTCAGTATTAATTCCATAGCAAACCGCGCCAATTACAGAGCCTTTGGCATCGATAACCGGCAAAGAAATCTGCTGCAACTGAACATTAGCCGATTTATCAAACTCAACCACGCCAATTTCAACCCCGCCTTTACCACCATTAAATGACTTCTGCCACTTGGCTTCATCACCCTGCCAGTAATCACTGGTAAGAGCGTTCTGACCAACATTGGCACCTTGATTATCCATGACAAATGCCTCCAGAATAGCCGGCAACCTGGAAGCTAAACGACGAATTTCCTGAGCACAGGGATTGCCTAGTTTCTCCTTGTGAAGGGGCAACTCATCTTCGGCTTCCATCCACTGCCTGTCAAAATTCTTGACTTCATCAAGCAGGATAGACTTGTCATTCTGGGCCGTCGTCTCACTAACAAAAATACTGTTCATGGACAAACCCAATAAACGGTATTTTGCGAAACGCTTGACATCGTCAGTAGCGATTGCCGAAGAATCAATATCTTCCGCTACCTTGCCGATTATTTCAGCATAAGCAGTGTTGATACCATAACAAACTGCGCCGATAACCTGACCATTATCATCAATAACCGGCAAAGATACCTGCTGCAACTGAGCGTTGGCCGATTTGTCAAACTCAACCCCGCTAATCTCAACCCCGCCCTTACCGCCATTATAAGAATTTTGCCACTTGCCCTCATCACCCTGCCAGTAATCACTGGTCAATGTATTCTGGGCAACATTGGCCCCTTGATTATCCATAACAAATGCTTCGACAATAACCGGCATGTTTTTTACAATACGCTTAATTTCCTTGCTGCACGGATTGGTAAGCAAAACTTTATGGATGGGCAGTTCATCCTCGGCATTTATCCATTGCTCGTCAGTCTGTTTAATGTCATCCAGAGTTTTACCAGAAGCGTTCTGCTCCGCGACCGCCTTGACAAAAACAGGATTGCCACTCAGGGGCAAAAGCATGGCCTTAACAAAGGACTGAACCTGAGGACTTGCCGAGGCAGATTTGTCAATCTGGACAGAAATATCCTTATAGAGTTTAGCTTTGTCTTCGGCAGGCCCTGCCAAAACCATCTGGGCCGACAATATCACTACGCAAACAGCAACCACAATAAGGTTAGTCAAAAGCTTCATAACAATCTCTCCATTAAAGTAACATTGTAAAATCACACATCTATTCCGCTGTCATTTGTATCGAAGATTAAAACAGGCAGGTTTAACTAAGTTCTTTCTTCTACACATAAATCATCTGGAAAAATTCACCCTATATCAAAAAGAGACTTTTGGGCCAAAACAAAGCTTCTTATGAGACTTTGGGTTATCGACCCTGCTTCCCCTCAAAAGTAAATTATAGTTATAGGTCGGCAGAATCCCAAATCCCCCACACAGCAACCACCAAACCATTAATTCCTAAAACAGTCTCACTCAATAATAACATCCGTACCCATAACTAAAAAAACTCTCTCGTGGACGGACCTTGACCCGGCAAATGACAATATTTTTTTCAGAACAACTCTGTACTTCAATATCAAGACCATGAGGACCAGACAGATTTTAGCAAAAAACACAATGCATTATCAAACAATGACTTAAAAATGCTTAAAATAAAAATTTGACGAAAAATTTGACTCTGATATAAGTAGGACTAGAATGGTCTGATATGGAAAATTAGTAATACCGCCCGCCCGGTATTAACGAAAAAATAATATGGATTTACTAAGACAGAACACAGATTACGCTTTTAGGCTGATGCTCCATTTGACAGGTCTAAAAAAAAACGAATATGCCTCAGCCCGAATTATCGCTGGCGAAAACGGCGTCTCCTATGATTTCGCCTGCAAAATTCTCCAGCAATTACACGAGGCAGGCCTGATTCAAAGCGCCATGGGGCCACGCGGCGGCTATGCCCTGGCACGCCCTGCCGAACAAATACAAATGAGCCAGATAATCGAGGCCATGCAAGGGCCGGTACTGCTCAATCAGTGCATGGCCTGCTCAACCGACTGCGACCGGAAAAACACATGTCCGGTAACAGACAAGCTCCGCGAATTGCAAAATTATATCGTGGAATTCCTGGGCAATGTAAGTCTGGCGGAATTATATAAACTTTATCTGCAAAAATCGAAAGCAGATGTATAGAATAAAAGTATCAACCGGAAACTCAAGTTCCGGTAATCTCGGAAACCAAAATAAGCGAAAGCGAGGTATTATCATGAGTATGTTTTGTTATCAATGCGAGCAAACCGCCCAGGGAAAGGGCTGTACAAAGCACGGCGTATGCGGCAAAGACGAACCGACCGCCAAAATCCAGGATGGGCTGATACATCTGAGCAAGGGCATCGCGATGTACGCTCACCGCGCTGGCAAGCTCGGCAAACGAAATTCACAGATAGACCGTTTTATTCTGGAAATCCTGTTCACAACAGTCACCAATGTCAATTTCGACAAAGACCGCCAGGTAGAAATGGCCTTAAAAGCAATTTCAATGCGCGAACAGGCTCAGGCGATGTATGAACAAGCTGCCAAAAACGCGGGACAGCAACCCGAAAAACTTAACGGACCGGCCACCTGGAACCCTGGAGCCAACCTTGACACAATGGTATCCGGTGCCGAAATAGTCGGTATCGCTCCGCGTAAAGCAGAACTGGGCGACGACGTAGCGGGCTTGCAGGAACTGCTCGTTTACGGCCTTAAAGGAATGGCCGCCTATGCCGACCACGCCCTGATTCTGGGTAAAGAAGACGACGACGTATACGCTTATTTCGCCGAGGCGCTGGATTTCCTGACAACCGATAAAGCCGAAAGCGTCGATGAACTGGTCGCTATGAACCTGAAATGCGGAGAAGTAAATCTCAAAGTCATGGCCCTGCTCGACACCGCCAACACCGAAGCATACGGAACACCCGAACCAACCGAAGTACGCGTAAAACCGGTCAAAGGCAAAGCCATTGTAGTATCAGGACACGACCTCAAAGACCTCCACGAACTGCTCAAACAGACCGAAGGAAAAGGCATCAATATTTACACACACGGCGAAATGCTGCCCTGCCACGGCTACCCGGAACTCAAAAAATATAAACATCTCGTCGGCAATTATGGCGGAGCATGGCAAGACCAGATTAAAGAATTCAGTGAATTCCCCGGCGCAATTTTAATGACCACAAATTGCATCAAAAAACCTGCCGACAGTTACAAAAACAGAATCTTCACTTGTGGACTCGTAGGCTGGCCCGGAGTCAAACATATCCAAAACCAGGATTTTACGCCCGTAATCGAAGCCGCCCTGGCCGCTGAAGGATTCAAAGAAGATGCACCCGAAAAGAAAATCATCGTAGGTTTTGGACATGGCGCGGTAATGAGCGTAGCCGGAACCGTTGTAGATGCCGTCAAAGCCGGGACCATCAAACATTTCTTCCTCATCGGCGGATGTGACGGCGCCACCTCCGGCCGTAACTATTACACCGAACTAGCCGAAGCCATCCCCAATGACTGTATAATCCTGACCCTGGCCTGCGGTAAATATCGTTTCAATAAACTCGATTTTGGAACCATCGGCGGCATCCCGCGCCTGCTGGACATAGGCCAGTGCAACGACGCCTATTCAGCCATCCAGATCGCGGTAGCACTAGCTAAAGCATTCGATTGCGACGTAAATGATTTGCCTCTTTCAATCGTACTGAGCTGGTTTGAGCAAAAAGCCGTTTGTATCCTGCTCACCCTGCTGCACCTGGGCATCAAGAATATGCGAATCGGACCGTCGCTGCCGGCATTCGTCGGACCCAACGTCCTAAATGTGCTGGTAGAAAATTTCAACCTCACACCTATCGGCCAGGCACAGGCCGACTTGAAAGCAATGCTGAATTAGACACACACAAGAACGGGAAGCGGGGTCGGGGCGCTTCCCGTCTACTTTTCGGAGTTCAGAATGGCTGTTAGAAATATAGTAAAAATCGACGAGAACAAATGCAACGGTTGCGGCCTGTGTGTCACCTCCTGCGCCGAAGGTGCCATCCAGATAATCGACGGCAAAGCCCGGCTGGTCAGCGAGGTCTACTGCGACGGATTGGGGGCCTGCCTCGGCACCTGCCCGATGGACGCGATTACCATCGAAAAACGAGATGCCGCCGAATTCGACGAACAGGCCGTCGCCAAACATTTGCAGCAAGACCAGCCCAAACCGGCACCTCGTTCTGAAGGTTTCACCTGCCCCGGTTCGATGGCAAAAAAATTACGGCCCAAAACAAATGATAATGAAAAAAACAACTCCGGAGACGTAAGCTCGCAACTTCAGCAATGGCCGGTTCAGCTCATGCTGGTTTCACCCCAGGCACCCTATTTCAAAAACGCTGACATCCTGCTGGTAGCTGATTGCGTACCATTTGCAATGGGAGATTTCCACCAAAAATTCCTCAAAGACCACGCCCTGGCGGTGGGATGCCCCAAACTTGACGACACCAAAGTATATGTCGAAAAACTCACAGAAATCATCCAGGTCGCTCAGCCCAAAAGCCTGACCGTACTGCACATGGAAGTCCCCTGCTGCTCAGGCTTGAACAGAATCGCCCAAATGGCCCTCGCCGCCAGTGGCGTTGATACTCAATTCGACGACATCACAATCACCCTCGAAGGCGAGATTCGTCAATAACAGCAGCATTTGACAACCAGAAATTAACTTGCCCACCAGACAGCTCTTTCCTATCATATGGCTGGTAATGAAAAGATAGTACAATTTTGGAAAGGACTGTGACTTGCTGAACGATGGCGATAAAGGGGTAATTGTACAGCGCGACAAAGAAACCTACGCCGTAGCCCCACACATCCCCTGCGGCTTGGTCACCCCTGAACTTCTGCGCAAAAATAGCCGACGTAGCCGAAAAACACGAGATTCAGGCCCTCAAAATCACCAGTGCCGCCCGAATTGCCCTGGTAGGTATCGCCGAGGACAAAATTGACGCGGTATGGGAAGATTTAGGCATGGCCGCCGGCGCCGCCGTCGGCCTCTGTGTCCGCAGCGTCAAAGCCTGCCCCGGCACCACCTTCTGCAAAAAAGGCAAACAAAACAGCCTGGCCCTTGGCTTAAAGCTCGACGAAATTTATCACGGCATGGAACTGCCCGGTAAAATGAAAATGGGTGTCAGCGGCTGTCCCTTGGAGTGCGCCGAAACCTGCATCAAAGACATCGCCGTAGTAGGCCGACCCAAAGGCTGGACACTCAGAGTAGGCGGCAACGGCGGAGCGCGTCCCCGATTTTCCCAGGAAATCGCCACCGAACTAAATGAAGAAGAAGTACTCGCCCTCATCGCCAAAATTATCGACTGGTTCAAAACCAACGCCGGCAAACATCAGCGACTCGGTGCCCTGATAGAAAAATTAGGTGGACTAGAAGAATTCAAAAAAACAGTCAACATCTAAGCATAAATCTAAGACACGGTTCCATTTAAGAAACTACGTTTTTTTTGCCCGTTGTTTAATGCTTTAGTTTTTAAGTTTTGATTTTCAAAATTCGGATTTGTTTAGGATTTCCAGCTTACCTGGCTTAGGTATTCGTGATTTCAGTCTCACGATTGCTTTCTCATCTATCACCCCGCCAAAACGCACCCGACAATATTCCTCATACCACTGCCCCGCCTGCCCAAGATTCTCATCATGCAGACGTTGTGCGAATTGCGTGACTGTCTCCGCCGCCTCGCGTTCAATACGCAAACGCCCCAAGCGACGGTCCATCTTCGCCAGCAGCGAATACATTTCCGCAAGCTCCGGCGCCAACTCCGCCCTCGGCTGATAATGCTTAATCCGACGCCCCAGCCGCCAGAACAGAAGCACCAAAAGCACCACTATCAGCAGCCACCCCGCAAAACTAGTTATAGCCCAATTCAGCAACCCATAAAGACGCTCTCCCAGCCAGCTCACCAACCCCGTAATACCATCCACATGAATAGCAACCCGCAACTGCTGAAAGCGAAACTTTATATGTTCCCATAACGCACTCTCTGCCTGCGCCAGCGACTCACCACCCGCCAACTGTGCCGACGTAGCTTCAACCGTCACCCACTTCCCGCGACCATCATCCCACGCCTCAACCCACGCGTGAGCATCCCGATTGCGAGCAACATAATATCCGCCGTAAGGATTCTTCTCATCCACCACAAAGCCTGCCACATAACGGGTCGGCACCCCCACATAACGCAGCAGCAGCGCCGCCGCGGAGGCGAAATACTCACAATGACCCGCACGCTCATCAAACAGAAAATAACTTATCGCCTCACGATCTTCCGGAACCGCCACACCCAACTGATACAAAAAATTATTCCGTAAATACGAGCTGACCGCCTCGATCTTCTCCGTCGCACTCTGACAATCGCGACACAAATGCTCCGCCAGCCCCCCCATCCGCTCATCGAGTTCGTCCGAAAGCTCAAGATACTTTCTTCGCGAAAAATCCGAAATCAAATCCCCGTCAACCGGACGGGCAGTCACCGCCTGATAATTAATCCCACCCAGTAAATCCGGTGCGTGAATAACCTTATTATCATCAACCAGAATATTATCCGTAGCCGTCCGCAGCAGTTTCGTCTCCATAGGCACAAAGACCCCTGCCGCCAAATCATTATCAGGCCAAATATCCATCTCCCGCCAGATCTCAGCGTCTTTTTTACTTATAGCGAATTCATAAATCGCCGGCCGCCCCGTCGCCTCCGCCAAAACCCCCTCAGCAATCGCGGTCGTCACCCATTCACCACTGCGATACCGGTCAAACACCGCCCCCCGCAAATAACCCGGCAGCGTATCACAAAAAACACGTAAAGTACACTTCATCTGGTCGGTACTCAAAATATTACCAACCGTATTAAGCCAGCCGCCCCCGTCAAAACCCATACTCCCACCCCGAGTCAACTGCTTCTGCGAAAACGCCCAATAGGGATGAAACCGCTGCAGCGCCTGGTCAATCTTGAAATGATAATCATACATCACACACCCCCCTGCCCAACCGCTCAATCCCGCAGCAAGCAAAATCATAACCATAATAATCCGACGATTAGCTCCCGCCCTGCCTGCCTCTTTACCAACGTCAACCCGACAAGCAGCCCCATAAACCATACCCAACAACACAGTCAATATCCCCAACCCCTGAAACAAACTCGCCCGCTGAATATTCGAAATCGACATGCCCTCGGCGATCACCACAATAACCGCCATAACCGGCAAAGTCAGCGGCAACCCACGCCCCTTCTGAGGCAAAAACAAGGTAAGCACCATCAACGCGATAATACACTGCCCCGCGATATGCCACCGTGCGTCATTCGTCAACCAGGTCGCCAACTGTCCCGGAGAACTCGACAGCCGCATACGTATCGCGAAATACAACCCCACCAGCAAAAAAAATATCGCTCGACGAGCTGTAGGCAGCTCCCACTGATACCGCCCGCTCAGCCCCACCAACGCCGCCCCGCAAAAAAACACCGGCGCAATATAATGCTTCGACGCCACCGCCAAAGTAGCGCATGTACAAAACATCAACAAAAATGCCGCCTGCTTCTGTGCTCTCATAATCCCGACAATTCACCTTCGCGTATCTGGCTCGGTTTCAAAACGGTTATCTCGCCCGCCCAACTCTGGTCCGACTCGTAATCCAAACTCGCGGCCTTATCACGTATAATAAAAACCCGCACATCACAGCCCGACTCCACCGCCCGACGAATCAGCTTCTTGCGATATTCATCCCAGTCCAGCAGCACAAAAACCACCGCCGAAGTAACCGCCAGCTCATCAAAAAGCACCGGCGCAATTTTTACAAAAGGATTCTCACGACTGGGCCCGATGCAAGCCAGTATCTCCAGCAAAGTATCCAGTTGAGAAGTATGCCTGCCGTAACGAAAACTATACAACTCAGGACCCGCCGCGAAAAAATCTATTATCTCCTCACCCCGCGACATGAAATCCGACAACGCAGCCGTTAAACTCACCGCCCCTTCCAGCTCCGCGAAACCTTCCTTGCCCGCCCGTCTTCGCCGCGGAATAAACGTATCCATCACTATCGCGACATGACAAAAATATTCCTGCTGATATTCCTTAACCGCAGGACAAGCCAACCGTGCCCACGCCCGCGTATCAATCCGACGCGGCGAATCACCCGCCCGATATTCACGATTGCCGATATACTCAGCCGACTCACCCACATTACTTGCCAGAGTAATCCCGCCCGGCTGATAACGCTTTTGCATCGGCAGCGACAAATTGTTCAACTGAGGAAAACTCGGCAAAACCAGCAGAGAATGTTTACAAACTGCTCGACGACCCGAACGAAACAGATTCAGCGGAAATGTCGTAAAACAACGGGGACCGCCAATCTGATACTGACCCCGCCGCAGCGAACGCAAATGCACCTGCATCTCAACCGACCCGCCGCCGGCCAAACAACCTGCCAAACGCTCCCGGTGCAATTGCTCGACCTCTCGAGGCAGACCAAAACACCCCAAACCCAAATCATAAAACGACATCCGCCCCGGATTGATTATTTCACACCGAAAGCTAAACTCCTTACCTGCCATAACCCGCGCCGGCAAATTACCCTTGACCAGAACACGGGGCCGAAATATCAGATTAACTATCCCCGCCAAAATCAGCACTATCGTCAGCGCCATCGGCAAAGCAAAATACGGCGTCGCCACCGTCATAAGCCACGCGGCAAAAGTGCCCGCCGCCAGATGACGAGCCAGCATGGTCAATTTGAAGGAAAACAACCACCGGGCCGAACCACCTAATGTGCCCAGCGAAGATAGTTTCATGTGGGAACCTTTGTCCGATTAAGAATATCGTCAATTACTTTCCGCTTGGTCGTGCCGTCATAACGACTTTGCGATGTCAGCATCAGACGATGGGCCAGCACATAGGGCGCCAGACGCTGGACATCGTCAGGCGTTGCATAATCACGCCCTTTACTCAAGGCATGCGCCTGGGCCGCCCGCGACAGCATCAGCGAACCACGCGGACTAACACCCAGCTTCAATTGCCCATCCTCACGAGTCGCCTGAACCAGCCGCACAATATACTCAAAAATCGAACGGTCAACATGCACCGCCCGCACCATATTCTGCAATTCCACCACCCGCTCCGCCGTCATCACAGGCCGCAAAAATTCAAAAATATGGTTCGTCGCATGACTCTGCAAAATATCAACTTCAACTTCAGCCGCCGGATAACCCAAATCCAGCTGAACCAGAAAACGGTCAACCTGAGCTTCCGGCAACGGATATGTCCCCTGATAATCCGCCGGATTCTGAGTCGCCAAAACCAGAAAAGGGTCCGGCAAAATATATCGCTTGCCTTCAATCGTCGCCTGCGCTTCGTTCATCGCTTCCAGCAAAGCCGACTGAGTACGCGGCGAAGCACGATTAATCTCATCCGCCAGCAGAACATTACAAAATATCGGCCCCTGCCGAAAATCAAAAGAACCCGTCACCGGATTATAAACCGAAGAACCCAGAATATCCGCCGGCAGTAAATCAGGAGTAAACTGAATCCGCCGAAAATCCACCGATATGCTGCGAGCCAAAGCCTTAGCCAGAGTAGTCTTGCCCACCCCCGGTATATCCTCCAGCAATACCGAACCGCCCGCCAGCAAAGCAACCGTGAGTATCTCGATGCACTCACTTTTGCCTCTGATAACATCCTCCAGATTACCCCGCAAAGAACTCAACGATTCATTAACCGTCTCCAGGGCGCGATCTTCCATAATTACTCCTGCATCGCTTTAATTCTCGCCACTTATCAGCCCGTCGATACCTGCGACCTCATGAAAAACCAAATCCTTCTAAGAAGTTCTAACCAAACGTGTTTTTCACAGTGTTAGGAATTCTAAGTTTGATACGCCCAAACCCAACCACCGGTTCACCACAAAAACAACAAAAACGCCTGCTGTTGACGTTAAATAAAAATAACCCTGCCGAAAGCAGGTACCTCGCCGTTAATCTGATTCCTGAAATCTGACCTCTGAAATCTTCAGCCAAAGGCTGATGCCGTTTAAGGATAAATCTTCCCCATCATCCGCGGAAAAGCAATCGTCTCCCGAATATGCTTGAGACCCGCCAGCCATGCTACCGTACGCTCCACCCCCAGCCCGAACCCGCCGTGCGGCACACTCCCGTAACGACGCAAATCCAGATACCATTCATAATCCGCCTGATTATAACATTCTTCTTCGATACGACCAACCAACGCATCATAGCTGTCCTCACGCATCGAACCGCCGATAATCTCGCCATAACCCTGCGGCGCCAGACAGTCAAAATTCATCACAACTTTGCCGTTATCCGGGTCAGGTTTCATATAAAAAGCCTTCGCTTCTTTCGGATAACGATGCACAAACACAGGTCGCTCATGCAATGCCGAAATAATCGACTCATCCGAACCGCCCAAATCCTTACCCCAGACAAAACCCGCCGCCAGCTCCTTGTGATGCGGAATATTACTAATCTGCTCCTGAAGCTCAGCCGCCGCCGCACGCGAATCCTGAAGCTCGCGAGCCAGCTTATCTTTCTGCCATTGCTTCTTGGCCTCTTTCTCTTCACTTTCCCATTGGGCAATATCCGCTTCCAGCCGCTCCACCTGTCCCTGCTTCTGGGCCAACTGCTCATCCAGATAATCGCTAACCTTCCGGCTGTGCAGCAAATCAACCGCTTCGGTATAACTAAGCCGCACAAAAGGCACTTCAATCTTCTCCAAATCGCTCAAATCCCGCCCCAGCATCTCCAGCTCCGCCCGCCTATCCCGCAACGCCGCCTTAACAATATGCGTAATAAAATTCTCCGCCAGATCCAGCAGCCCATCAAGTTCGATATACGCCACCTCCGGCTCCACCATCCAGAACTCTGTCAGATGCCGACGTGTCTTGCTCTTTTCCGCCCGAAACGTCGGGCCAAAACAATAGACCTTACCCAACGCCAACGCCGCAGACTCCAGATATAACTGACCTGTCTGAGCCAGATAAACCTGCTCACCAAAATAATCCACCCCAAACAGAGTCTGTTCACCCTCACCCGCCGCCGGCGCGAAGATCGGCGTATCGACCAGCGTAAAACCGTTCCCGTTAAAAAACTCCCGAATAGAATTTATCACCGTATGACGCAGCCGAGCCAACGCCCACTGACGCTGCGAACGCAAATGCAAATGCCGATGACGCAGCAGAAAATCAATACCATGCTCCTTCGGCGTAATCGGATAATCCGTAGACGCCTGAACAATCGCCACCTCGCTAACTGCCAGCTCATACCCCCCCACGCTACGCGGCTCCTCACGCACCATCCCCCGCAGACTAACAGAAGACTCCTGACCCAGATGCCGCACTTCTTGATAACGCTCAGCGTTCTCCTCGGTCTTCTCATATACCGCCTGACAAAGACCCGAACCATCCCGAACCATCAAAAACTGAACCTTACCACTCGACCGAGAATTATAAAGCCACCCCTGCAAAAGCACTTCCTGACCCACATAATCTTTCATATCGGCAATCAAAACACGTGAATTGTCCATCGCCTAAGCCTCTCGCAAACTATATGTTTCTAAACTTTCAAACAAAGGGCCCCTCTCGACACGCAATATTACTTCACTCCTTCTATTGACTTTCTATACGCTCAGCCGCCTCGCTTTTATCCGGCATATCTTCACCTGTAAGACACATTCAGATTTTCTGTTTGGAATAAAATCTCTGCTTGTGACCAAGCGCATGTTTTTTAAGACACTCGAATATTTCCGGATATTTATCCTTTACATCTTCGCTTTCCATAGGGTCATTTTTCATATCAAAAAGCGACCAGCCGATCTTTTCTTTCTTATACTCACCCGGCTTGCCGTCTTTACCCGCCACCTCCAGAGTACGATATTCATGAGTAACATGCAGCTTCCACCTCCCGTCACCGCTGATAACACCCTGAAACTCCCTGTTATTGGAAAACGGATAATAATCATGCGGATTTTCCGCCCCCGCCTTCCCAGCGATAATATCCCAGACATCTCTACCGTCAATTTCACCATCCGGCAAAACCGCACCCGCCAACCCTGCCAGCGTAGGCATAAGATCGACAGTACTGAACATCTGTTCACTTTCTGAACCCGCGGCGATCTTGCCGGGATACTTCATTATACACGCACTGCGAATCCCGCCGTCAAAAGTTGTACCCTTGGCCTCCCGGAAAGGCGTCTGCCCCGCATGATTACCATAAACAATCCAGGGACCATTGTCACTGCTGAGTATCACCAGCGTATCATCTTCGATACCGCATTCCTTCAACGCTTGATTAATCTGCCCCACCGACCAGTCAATCTCCATGATCACATCACCATACAGCCCCTGCCCGGATTTGCCCCGAAACTTATCGCTCACATATATCGGCACATGAGGCATGGAATGCGGGACATAAAGAAAAAACGGAACATCCTTATGACGTTTGATAAAATCAACCGAGTGCTCCGTATACCAGGTTGTAAGCATCGCCTGATCTTCCGGCTGAACACTTTCAATTGTCGCCTTGTCCTTCTCAAAAAACTGCAAGGGATGCTGAGCCCAGTACTCGGGGTTTTGCGGATGATGCCCCCACATATCATTTGAGTAAAGCAGCCCGCAGGATTCATCAAAACCTCTATCCCAGGGCCGCGTGCCTTCGTCGTCACCAATATGCCACTTGCCGAAAACCGCCGTCTTATACCCATTCGCCCCCAATACCTCCGACATAATCTTGTACTTTGGCTCCAGCCCGCGTTTTTTGGGCCTCAAAGCACCAAACACTTTCGTCCTGCCCGGAAAACAACCGCAAAGCAACGAAGCACGGGATGCCGAACATACCGCCTGAGGCACATAAAAATGAGTAAAACAACAACCCTCACTCGCTAGACGATTCACATTGGGAGTATGATATTCATGTTGACCAAAAGGCTCAAAGTCTGACCAGCCCGAGTCATCCAGAAAGATCAGAACGATATTAGGGCGTTTTCTCTTTGCCCCAGACCTTCCCAACCCCGCACAACCCGGAAACAAAGCGCACGCCAGAGATGACGCGGTTAGTTTCAGAAAATCACGCCTGCTTTTGACCTGTTTCATGTCAACTCCCAACAGTAGAATTTGCCTACAAATCCAGTTTATCCCGCAGATAACCCTTCAACTGATCACAGCCAACCCGAACCTGCTCCATCGTATCACGGTCACGCACCGTAACCGTATTATCTTCGTTTGTCTGACCGTCAACACAAACGCAGTAAGGTGTCCCCGCCTCATCCTGCCGACGATAACGACGACCCACCGCGCTCTTTTCGTCATAGAAACAAGCAAAATGACGACGCAAATCATCATGGATAGCGTGCGCCTTTTCCGGCATACCTTCCTTCTTAACCAGCGGAAAAATCGCCACCTTGATCGGTGCCAGCGCCGGATGAAAACGCAAAACATTACGCTTCTCGCCCTTGACTTCTTCCTCAGCGTAAGCATCCACCAGAAACGCCAGCGTTCCCCGGTCCGCACCCGCCGAAGGCTCAATCACATAAGGTATATAACGTTCCCGCGCCTGGTCATCAAAGAAACTCAAAGGCCCCTTCTGCCAGTCTTCAGACTCCGCCACCAGCTCAGTTTTAACCGTATCACGCCCCGCCTCAAACCACTTGGTCACACTCCGCATCCCCCGCTGATGCTGACGCAAATCATAATCCGTACGGTTAGCGATACCTTCCAGCTCCTGCCAGTCGCCCTGCCCGAACGGGAACTTATATTCAATATCAACACAAGCCTTGGCATAATGAGCCAGCTCATCCGGGTCATGATCCCGGAACCGCAAATTGCCCGGCCTAACTCCCAGATTCGTATACCAGCTCATCCGCTGTTCTTTCCAATGTTCATACCATTCATCGTCAGTACCCGGCTTGCAGAAAAATTCAATTTCCATCTGCTCAAATTCACGTGTCCGGAAGATAAACGCTTTGGTCGTAACCTCGTTCCGAAAACTCTTGCCCGTCTGAGCGATCCCAAAAGGAACCTTTATCCGCGTCGAGTCCAGAACATTGCGATAATTAGCGAAAATCCCCTGTGCCGTCTCAGGCCGAAGATAAACCGTCATCGAATCATCAGCGTTAGCACCCATCTGAGTCTCAAACATCAGCTTAAACGGCATCGGCTCGGTAAACTGACCCGTAGTCCCGCACGATGGACATACCTTATCGACCAGCTCCTCGCTGTCGCTGCCTTCCTTGGTAGCCAGATGGTCCACCCGCGTCCGCGTATTGCACTTGCGACACTCACAAATCAAATCCGAAAACTTGTCCAGATGACCCGAAGCTTTCCAAACCATCGGGTGCATCAGAATCGAGCAGTCCAGCCCGACCATATCATCACGCATCTGCACCACATTTTTCCACCACGCGTTCTTGACATTATGTTTCAGCTCCGCACCCAGCGGACCATAATCGTAGCAGCTAGCCAACCCGCCATATATATCACTGCTTTGGAATATGAATCCCCGCCGCTTGCACAATGCCACCAGATCATCGAGTTTTTTGAGTGTCTCAGCCATTTTTTACCTTTTCTATCGAATTTACGCCTTAAAATACCAGCAAAACCCGTATTATAGCCGCCCAACCCCCGCCCCACAAGGATTTACCACTACCTAATTCCCCATAAAAAACACGCCTTACCACACCTGCCTTTCTCAAAAAATCCAGAAAAATCTTGAAACTTCTCCCCCCTCCGGCTGTCATAAGAAACAGGAACAAAAAAACAATGTCTCAAACATAAGGGGCCCCGAAATGAAAAAAACTGGAACCATACTTTCTATTGCAATTGGCCTTACCGTAACCGCCGCCGCTCTGCTGACCGCCCAGAACCAAACCACCGCCGAAATTCTCGCCCTGCGTGAAATCACCACCGACCACCTCACCCTCGTTTTCGACCCCGCCGCCGCCCCGCCCGGCACCTTTGAAGCCGAACTATATAACCTCGACAACCAACTCCTGGCCAAAGTCACCCAAAACCATAAAGGCAAACCAGTTACCGTCACCTTCACTGCCGCCCTGACCCCCGCCGAACCGGGAAAACTACTACGTCCGCTACCGCTTCAACTCCCAACAGGAATATCAGCGACGCAGCATACTATTATTAAGCCAGATTCTCGAAACCATCGTTCTCGGCCAACGTGAATTCCTCGTCGGAACCCAACCGATAATCACCGTAATCCTCCGCGACCGTGCCGCCGACCGACCCGTACCCCATGCCGCCATAACCGCTGAACTCATCCACGACGACACGGTAATCGCCGCCGCCAATGTCAAAACTGACGACCGGGGCCATGCCGCCCTGCCCCTGAGAATGCCCGATATCCCATTAGAATCCGCCCTGCTCCGTATTACCGCCCAAACCGCCACCAACCAGGACCAAATCGAAGAATCAATCTCCATCCGCACCGCCCTGAAAACCCTGCTCACCACCGACAAACCCATCTATCAGCCCGGCCAAACCATTCACATCCGCTCACTAACCCTCAATCAGCCCGAACTTAAGCCGCTGGCGGACAGCCCGGTCACCTTCGAAATCGAAGACGCAAAAGGCAACAAACTCGGCAAAATAACCGCCCAAACCGACCAATACGGTATCGCCCACACCGATTTTGTACTCGCTAACGAACTCAATCTCGGCACCTGGCGAATTCGCGTCATCACCGACGCTTCCCAGCAGGAAAAAACCGTAAACATCGAACGCTACGTCCTGCCCAAATACAAAATCAACTTCACTCCCGACCACCCCTTCTACCAGCCCGGCCAAACCATTAAAGGAACCATCCAGGCCGACTACTTTTTCGGCAAACCCGTCGCTAACGCCAAAGTCAAAATCACCTGTTCAAAATTCGATGTCGCTTACGAACAATTCCAAATCATCGAAGGTCGTACCAGCGATTCCGGCCAATATATGTTTGAAGCCCAACTGCCCGACCATTTCGTAGGCCAACCCCTCCAGGACGGCAAAGCCTCAGTAAAAATCGACGTAGAACTTATCGACACCGCCGACCATCAGGAAACCATCACCCGCAACCTCACCATCACCGCTGAGCCAATTATCATTGCCGCCGCCGCCGAATCAGGCCAACTCATCACCGGCCTCACAAACTATATATACCTCGTCACCACCTACGCCGACGGCACCCCCGCCCCCTGCACACTCACCTGGCAAAACGCACCCAACGCCCCTATCGAAACCAAAACCGACGACGGAGGTTTCGCCCAGTTCGCCATCACCCCCACCGATTCTACCCCCGAAATGCAATTATTCGCCCAGGACGAACGCGGCCAAAAAGCCCAAAAAAACATCCAGCTCCCCACCGCCCCACCAAATGAACAATCCCTCCTCTTGCGTCTGGACCACGCCCTGTATAAAGTCGGTGACGAAATTAAACTCACCGCCCTTTCCACTCAGCAAACCGGAACACTATATCTGGACATCATCAAAGATTCCCAAACCTTCCTCACCCGCACCCTGGAACTGCGTAACGGCCGGGCCCAGGACACCGTTGCTATCGACGCGACCTTGTCCGGCACCGTTCAAATCACCGCCTGGCTGCTCGGGCCCGAAGGAATCGCCACCCGCGACCACAAAATCATCCTCATCGACCCCGCCAACGACCTTAATATCCAGATTACCGGGACCGATAGAACCTACCTGCCCGGCACCTCGGCGGAGTTACAATTCAACGTAACCGACAAAAACGGCAAAGGCCTACCCGCCGCGCTCGGCCTAATCGTGGTCGATGAAGCCGTATACGCCTTACAGGAAAATCAGCCCGGTCTGGAAAAAATCTACTTCTATCTCGAACAGGAAATCACCAAACCCCGCTACGAAATCCACGGCTACCAACTCGACGATTGCGTAATAACACCCATCCCCGGCCCCCAGCCCCGCCCCTTGCAGTCACATGCGCAGCAGGCCGCCCGCATACTGCTCGCCTCAGCCGAAGGTCTGGAAAACTTCCCGCTGAATGTCAACACCTACCAGCGCAACAACAAGGGACAGCAACTTCAAAACAAGCTCCGCGATAAACTCCTGCCCCAATATCAAGCCGTCATGCAGGCCCTGAGCGAACTATCAGAAAAAAACCGCCCAAAACGAACCTATAAAAACCCCGTTACTATCGCACAGCTTGTCGAACTGGGATTTCTCAAACAAAAAGATTCGCTGGACCTCTGGCAGGGTCAGCTGAAGATCACGGGCGACTGGTCCGAACATCGCCAGAATTACCACTGGTTCAAACTGCTCTCGTCGGGCATCGACGGCAAGTGGGCTACGGCTGACGATTTCGAAATCGACCTGGCTAAACGCAGAGTCTTTGACGACCGGTTCGCACGCGGCGGCGGGATGATGGAAATGGAAGATAACCTGGCGTTCGGAATGGCTATGCCCCAGGCAGCCGGAGTACTGCCAAACCCAGCTATGAGAATGTTCAAAAACGAAGCTCTGATGGTCGCCGACGAATCCGCTTCAGCCGGGGCGGAGCCGATCCGGATTCGTGAGTATTTCCCTGAGACTCTCTACTTCGAGCCGGCTCTTATCACGGATGGCCAGGGACGGGCGACTCTTGATTTGCCGCTGGCGGACTCAATTACCACCTGGCGACTAACCGCCTCGGCATCTTCCACACTGGGACAGCTCGGCTCAACCACTGCCGGCATCCGCGTCTTCCAGGATTTCTTTGTCGATATCGACTTCCCCGTCGCTCTAACCCAGAACGATTTGGTTCATGTACCAGTCGCTTTATATAACTATCTCAAAACCGACCAGCAAATCACGCTGGAAGTTACGCCGGAGGAATGGTTTGAGCTCAAAGGCCCTCTCACCCGCAACGTCACTCTCAGTCCTGACGAAGTCCGGGCCGTCTATTTCCCGGTCACAGCCAAAAAGGTCGGCCTGCAAAAATTCACCGTTACCGCTCGCGGCACCGCCCAAAGCGACGCCCTGGCCCGCTCGGTTGAAATCCTGCCCGACGGCAAGGAAAATCTCATTACTCACAGCGGTCGGCTAACCGAAACTGTGTCCCACAATATAACCATCCCCGAAAATGCTATCGCTGACGCGTCAGCGATGTTCCTGAAAATCTATCCCGGCGTTTTAAGTCAGATCGTTGAGGGCTTAGATGCTATGCTGAGAATGCCCTTCGGCTGTTTTGAGCAAACCTCATCGGTGACCTATCCCAATATTCTCGTGCTCGATTACCTCAAATCGACCGGCAAGGTAACACCCGAACTCCAAATGAAGGCTGAAGGGTTCATCAGCCAGGGTTATCAGCGGCTGGTCTCGTTCGAGGTCGATGGCGGCGGGTTCGAGTGGTTCGGCAAGGCCCCGGCTCATCGCATCCTGACCGCGTACGGCCTGATGGAATTCTACGACATGGCCCGCGTACACAACGTCGATTCTGACATTATCCGCCGTACTCAGCAGTGGCTGGCGAACGCCCAGGAAAATGACGGCAGCTACAAACCCTCCGAAGGCGGCATCCGCGAAGGCGCTATCAACAAATTTACCGACGATGTTATCCGCAATACCGCTTATATCACCTGGGCACTGGCTTCGACTCAATATCAGGGGCATCAGATTAATAAGGGACTGGATTATCTGCGCGAAAACCTCGATAAAATCACCGACCCTTACACCATCGCCCTCAGTGCCAACACCTTTGCGGTGGCTGTCCCCGATGACCAGAGTACCGAAAAACTAATTTCCCGGCTGCTGGACCTGAGCAAAACCAAAGATGATGTTACCTATTGGCAGTCAAAATCAGAGACTCCAACCCACGGCACAGGTGCCTCGGCGGATATCGAACTTACCGCTTTAGCGATTCAGGCCCTGGTCCGTGCTGGCAGAAATACGACGACAGTCAACCAGGCCGTTAACTATCTGACCAAAAATAAGGACGCTTTCGGCACGTGGCAATCCACCCAGGCGACGATTCAGGCTTTGCGGGCAATGCTCATGGCTCAGCGGAAGACTGGCCGTGACATTAACGCGGAAATTCAGGTACTTTGCAACGGGGTCAACGCCTCGACCATCCATATTGACAACTCCAATTCTGATGTCATGCAGATGGTCGATTTGAAATCTCACATCAAATCTGATAATAACGTCAAAATAAAAATTTCCGAAAAAGCCCACCTGCAATATCAGCTGGTGACCCGCTTTTTCCTGCCCCGCCAGGGCGTAACACCGGAAATTCAAGAGCCAATGTCCATAAAACTTAATTACGACCGTACCGAACTGAAAACCAGTGACATACTAAATGTGGCCGCGACTATTAGAAATAACCGACCGGGCACGGCTAAAATGGTTATTGTTGATTTGGCCATCCCGCCGGGATTCACACTTATTGAAGATCAACTTCGCAAGCTCGTCGAAAATGGAACTATCGAAAAATATTCCACGACCGCCCGACAAATAATCGTGTACTTGCGCGAAATCAAGCACAATCAACCGGTGGAGCTATCCTATCAACTACTGGCAAAATTCCCGCTGAAGGCGCAAACACCCGCCTCGGCGGTCTATGAATACTACAACCCCAAAATCCGCGCCGAAACCAGGCCTCTCCAGCTTACGGTCGCCGAACCGGAAAAATAAATAAATTCCCTGGCTATTTCTGCCGAGTTTGTTAGTATAAAGACTCGTTAAATCTTTCGAACACGATGTTTTTCAAGAGCTAGTCTCTTACAAATGAAATTTTACGCAAAATAGCCACAATTTATCAGAGCCGCGCACGTAAGTAAGCGGTGCCGTTAAAAATCCGCGTAATCCGTGTAATCCGCGGTTAAATATTTTTGTTGTTTATGTTGTTTTGAATTTTTGAGATTAGAATTTCCAGTTTATCTGGGTTAGGATTTAGGATTTCTAGTTTATCTGAGTTCGGCAAAATGGCACAGAACACGGTTATTCTTATCGCTGAAGACGATGATGGCCATTACGTTCTTACTCGCAACCTGTTACACCGCAGCGGGATAGAGAACGAAATGATTCGTCTGGTCGATGGCCAGGAAACCCTGGAATTCTTCCGGCAGGACAATCTCCAGGCTAGGGACGCCCAATGTCCGTATATCCTGCTGCTGGATATTCGCATGCCCAAAGTCGATGGCCTGAAGGTCCTGGAAACGGTCAAAAAAAAACCTGAACTTAAAAAAATGCCCGTAATTATGGTCACAACGTGCAGTGACGCCCAGCAAATTCAGCATTGCCGGGAACTGGGCTGCGATTCTTATATTATCAAACCGGTTACCAATAAGCTGGTAAAGCAGATAATGAAATACCTCAGCCAGCCGGTATTCTAACCCCCCCCCACTCTCAAGAACGAAAAAGGGGGCAAATCTTTTTTTTTCTTGTTTGAAAATAAAAACAACCACTGCCTGTCGATTTGTGACTGATTTTGTGGAGCATTACAATAACCAGCGGCTGCACAGTGCAACCTGCCAGGGGATAGCCAGCCGGGACAACGAATTGTCGTGGGGGTGGCAATTATACACCTGCCGCCCCATTTGTGAGGCATTCAGCAGACAATTCAGAGCCTTCTTATGCCTCTAAAAACCTCTTGCCGAAGGCAAGTTTAAGAGTTAATCGTGAAAGCCATTTGTCCAATTCACGCTGAACCAGTACAAAACTACTGTGAACACTTACCCGGATTTATTATCGGTACGACTCTGAAAAAAAAACAGGATTTGGCAGGTCCTCTTATTCTTTCTGATATCACGACCTATAAAATCACATTTTGACTCGCTGAAAATCTATTTCCCCAACCCGGACATGCCAAAAAAAAATATATAGCCGGTTTTATTCCCGATTTCCTGTTATATGCCCAGTTTTATCAGTCGATATTCTATATACCTTGTCGGGGATATGGAGTACGACAGGATGGAAACGAAAATTGCGGACCATACGATAAAAATACTGTTAGCTGAAGATAACCCAGCCCATCAGCGGTTGTTGACTCTGCTGATTCGAGCCAACAGGCCCTACATTGAAGTTACTGTCGCCAGTTGCGGTAAGGAGTTCCAGAAACTTGTAAGTCAGCAAAGCTTTGATTGTGTACTGGTTGACTATAACCTTCCCGACATCACGGCCGATAAGCTGCTTTCGAAAAATGATTTTCACCTGCACGGCTGCCCCGCTCTGGTTATCTCCAGCAGCAGGGACCAGCAAATTGTGATTTCCAGTCTAAGAAATGGTTCTGTTGATTTTATCCCCAAACTCGAGGCACTTGAGCCCAATGTCTTATGGAATCGCATCGAATTAGCTGTAAAGAGACAACGTAAATATAATCTTCAGCAGCGGCGTATCAGTCACCAGCATCACGAATTAGCCCGCCTGGCCGAAACCGACCTGCTCACAGGGCTCTACAACCGGAGATATTTCGAAAGAATGCTCTGTTGCGGAAATTTCACACGAGACCGCCGGGAACAATCCTGCTGTGTTTTGATGGATATTGACCACTTCAAAAATATCAACGATAATTATGGACATCCAGCCGGCGACCAGGTCCTGGTAACCGTAAGTCGCCTGCTGAAAAATTCTGTCACACCTGCCGATATCGCTATTCGCTGGGGCGGTGAAGAATTTTTGATGATTCTGGCCTCAACAGATATTAGCCGAGGCTGGTGCTGGGCTGAGACGTTCCGCAATGTCTTGAGCGAGGAAATTACCGAAACTCCCAAAGGCAAACTTAAAGTGACCGCCAGTCTGGGTATAACCAGTTTCTCGACCCGGAAAATGGACTACGATATTATCGAACAGGCGGACCAGGCTATGTACCTTGCTAAAAAACAGGGACGGAATCAAACCTGCACTTGGCGAATGAATCAAATATTCAACTGCCTCAGTGTTAGTAAAGAGCTGGAAGATGGCAATGTCATTGATAATTGGCAAAAGTTCCTGATTGCCGCCGCCCCGCTGCTCGGCATCAACCAAACCGAACATATCAGAAACCATAGCCGAAAGGTCGCAATGACAGCGGGTAAGCTGGCCCAAAAAATGTCCCTGCCTCAAACACAGACCAGACGAATTATGCTGGCCGGTTTACTGCATGACCTGGGCAAAGCCGTCATTCCCGAAGAATTGCTGGGCCAGGTCGAACCGTTGACACCACAGCAGTGGGAGTTTCTTTCCCGGCACAGCGACTTTGGAGCAATGCTCTCGAAAAAGCTCGGAGCAGACAAATTTACCGTGGACTGCATACAGACTCATCACAAAACTTATGATGCTCACACCAACGAAAAAGGCAGGTTCCCCGAAGTAGGTATCCTGGCAGTGGCTGACGCTCTAACTGCCCTGACCGAAAACCGACCCTATCAGCCCGCCCGTGACTTTGAAAAGGCCCTCGAAGAAATTCGCAATAATTCCGGCACCCAGTTCGACCCCGGTATCGTTGAGGCGGCATCAGAACTGGCTCCTCGACCGGCTATGTCTGATGCATAACCGTCCAGGCTGAGACTACATAAGCCAAAACCACTTCCATTTCAAATTGACATTCGATGTCAAGACGTATGCAAAGCTGCTCAGCTATCGTAAACGGCTCATCACTATTATTCAATAAGTCCATCAGGCGGGCATAAGTTATTCCCCCCGGACAAATTTCCTCGACATAATATCGTAAACGGCTCAGAAGCAGGTCGAGATCTTCCAAATGGTCAATTTCCAGAAGATTCCGACCGCAAAGGTTCTCCAGAGTAATACCGTCAAGTTCATCAACCACAATTTCCGGCTCAAGCTCATCGTCAGCGATAAGGGCCCTGAGCCTGCCCGCCGCCTGGTCGCTCAACAGAGAAGCCATCCCGGAAATAACGTAATGCTCATCATGCGGAAAAAGTCGACCGATAAGCAACTGCCCGTCGTGCATTTCGGGCGTCATAATATTTTCAGTGATGTGATAATGCTGAGAAGCACGAAGCAAATCCGCCGCGTCCAGCTCGCAGGGCGTAACACTTTGGATGACAAAAATACCGGAAATAAAATCCAGACACTCGCAGGCCTGATGATATTTCTCCGTGGAAAGTTTGCTCTTATTCGCTTTGAGCCATAACTGGGCGGGCGTCAGGTTGAAAAGCGGGATTTTGTAGTCAAAGGTGAACCATTCCAGACATCTACCCGCCGCTTCAAGTTGGCCAGCATAACCTACTCTTTGTTCGGGGGTAACCCCGCAAAAAAAAGTCCATTGCGCACGGGGGCAGTAGGGTCGAATTTGCGGCGCCCGGATCGCTTCAGACATGATTTGCTCAACTATCTGGAGTCGACCGGGCAATGAAGCCAGACGCACGTGATGAGGCTGGTGTGAGTTCATGCCGCCAAAACCTTACTGGCAAATATGGGTATCATAAGGGTAGATAATAATGCGAGATGGTAAAATAGTCAATAATTGTGAGAAAACCCCAAACCAACAACAAAATAAAACAACCCCTGCCGAAGGCAGGCACCACGCCGTTAGCATACTTGCCAACCACGGAAGCGACCAACGGAAGCGTCAAATACGTCAAACGACCGCGGCGATCTATCAGTGCGATACGCACCACTGCCGAAGGCAGGCACCACGCCGTTCACTCTTGCCTCATGCCTCATGCCTCTTGCCTTCTCCCCTCATGCCTTCTTCCATTCAGCAAAAACTATACGATACGATACTTTTTTGAGAAAAATTATCGAAAAAAGGTGATATAGTATAGTTTACTGCCGCCAAAAATCGAAAAAAACGTGAAAAATCGAAAAAAACACGTTTTTTTACGCCAAAAATCACCAAAAACAGAACTAAAAACACCTTTTTCAGTACAAAACAACTATCGAACACAAAAATAGTGTCGATATTTTTATCTGGCATCGGAGCTGCTTTTTAGGATATAAGACTGTAACTGCTTCTACAGTTTAGAGTTGGCACTTGGGACATAGTACAGGGGCGCGGAGGCTGTTATGCCGGAACGTATTGCGGTCATAGGGGATGGGGCAATGGGGTCTGTGTGCGCAATTATCTTGGCTAACAAGGGTTATGGCGTTTCTCTGTGGAGCTATGATTCTGAGCAGGCCCGGAATATTCGGGAAAATCGTGAGAATAAACGGTTTCTACCGGGCTGGCGGCTGCCGCTTTCTGTTGACGTAACTTCTGAAGACACAAAGGCTTTCGAAGATATTGGATTGGTAATATCAGCGGTACCTTGCGTATTTTTGCGACCGGTGTGGGAACGACTCAATGTTTATCTGCCCGGCAGTATGCCGATCGTATCGGTCACTAAAGGCATTGAGAACAATACTTTACTGCGCCCGACCCAAATCCTGGAACAAGTGACCGGCCCCCGAAGCCTGGGGGTTTTCAGCGGACCAAACATCGCCGACGAACTAGCCCAGGCCCTGCCGGCGACATCTACCATTGCCAGTGCGGACGCATCGCTCGGCCAGAAGGTACAGAATACCTTTAGTACCAACTGGTTACGGGTTTATACCAATACCGATGTAGTGGGGGTTGAACTGGCTGGGGCCACTAAAAATGTGATTGCAATCGCAGCGGGGATAATCGACGGGCTTGAAGTCGGCAATAATGCCAAGGCAGCCCTGCTGACACGGGGACTGGTGGAAATTTCGCGACTGGGGGTAGCAATGGGTGCGCAACCTGAGACATTTGCAGGACTTAGCGGTATGGGCGACCTTATCACAACCTGCTATAGCCCGGCAGGTCGAAATCGAACGTTCGGGCAAATGATAGGAGCAGGCAAGACAACCGAAGAAGCAACAGATGAAATTCCAGGGCAGGTAGAAGGCATAAACACTTGTCGAAGCGTGATTAAGCTCGCAAATAAATATGGTGTGGAGATGCCTATCGCTCAATCGGTGCACGAAATCCTGTTTGAGGGCAAGCCGGTTGTTCAAGCAATCACAGAGCTTATGACACGGCAATTAAAAGCTGAAATCGCCGTCTAAGGGAAATATAACAAATAATTTGTGGGAGGTCAGGCGGGGTTTTTGTTTTTTTTACGTTCTTCGGGCGGTCTGGTTTTCCAGCGGCGGTGTATCCACCAGTATTGTTCGGGGTCGATTCCGATGAAATCTTCTATGGCGGTGGTGTATTCCTGAGTTATCCAGTGGAGGGGGTCGGGCTGGTCCTGCCATTGTTCGGGGGTTATTACGCGGCTGATGGAGATGCAGAATTTGTAGTCGTCGTCGAGGCGGCGGGCGGAGCCTACTACTATGGGGACATTATAGTTCATGGCTAGTAGGCCAATGCTTTTGTAAGTGGCGGCTTTTTTGCCGAAGAAATCGACGAAGATGTCCTTCTTGCTGCCGTTCTGGTCGGCGACCAGGCCGAGGGCGGCACCGGAGGCTAATATTCTCTGCATGTCCTGGGCGGCACCTTTTTTGTCGATGATGGTTTGGCCCTGCTTCTGGCGTACTCCGTATAAGTACTTGTTCACATAGGGGTTATCTATGGGCCGGCCTACGCTGTAGGTACTCAGGCCGAAGGTCGCCAGGGCATAGCCAAGAACTTCAAAGTTGCCGTAATGGCCTGTTACCATGATAACGCCGCGGCCATCGAGGATGTGTTCGAGGGCGGGGCCGATGTTCTCGAAGTGGATATAGCGGTGCCAGGTGGTACGACGAATGAGCCTGGTAGTGTTGAAAACGTCGAAAACGAGCATGACGAGATGCTCGAAGCTGCGGCGGGCAGTGTGTTCTATCCATTCCTGGGGTTTATCGGGGAATGCTTGGCGGAGATTGTCGTGGGCGCGGGTACGGCCTCTTTCGTAGATAAGGTACATGCCGTGGCCTAAAAAACGGGCGAAACTAAGCGAAATCCTGGTAGGCACCGCCTGGATGGTTAGGCCTACCAGGCGCATAACTATATATACCAGCAGGTCGCGGGTGGGTGAGTGGGCCTTCTTCTTTTTTTTGGGCTTTTTGGTCATTTTAGCTAACTGGTTATTTTAGCGGGGGTTGGAAGGATGTCAAATAATTGCGAGGAACAGCTGGCAGGGCGGAGTGACTTAGCACTAGAGTAGCAAAGGCTAAATACCGACTTATAAAGAGTAAAAGTAATGACTTGTCGGCTTGCGGGAAAAGATTTCCTAGTGGGATAGTATGCATTATAGTACTATACTCTGCAAACCACAACTGCGGTCTTATAAAGTTTTTAAGGCTGGAATAGGCTTGAGATTGGGGTGGGAAACGCTTAGCTTGGATACACGAAAACAGGAGTTATTATAATGGCAGAACGTAACTGGAAAAATAGTACTAAGGCATTGCATGCGGGGCATGAGGTTGACTCGGATACTCATTCGCGGGCAGTGCCGATATATCAGACTAGCTCTTATACATTTGACTCGGCGGCACATGCGGCCAATCTGTTTGGGCTGAAGGAATTCGGCAATATTTATACTCGGCTGATGAACCCGACGACCGATGTTCTGGAGAAGCGGCTGGCGGCGCTGCATGGGGGCGTGGGCGCTTTGGCGTTCGCTTCGGGTTCGGCGGCGATTGCGGCTGCGGTTCTGAATATCACGCAGGCAGGTCAGAATATTGTGGCTGGCAATGCGCTTTATGGGGGGACATACAATATGTTCCGTCATACGCTGGCTAAGTTCGGGATTGAGGCGCGGTTTGTGGACCAGTCGGAAGCGGGGAATTTTGAAAAGGCTATCGACGAGAAAACCCGGCTGGTTTATGTGGAGTCTATAGGGAATCCGAAAAACGCGGTGGCGGATTTTGAGGCGGTGGCGGCGGCGGCTCATGGTCACAATATTCCGTTTTTTGTGGACAATACGGTTTCGCCTTACATATTTAATCCGATGGACTATGGGGCGGATGTGGTTTGTTATTCGCTGACGAAATTCATGGGCGGACACGGTACGAGCATAGGCGGGGCGATAGTGGATTCGGGACGTTTTGACTGGTCTCAGGGTGATTTTCCGGAGATATGTCGGCCTGACGAATCTTATCACGGGCTGGTATTCTGGGATGCGTTCGGGCTGCACGATGCGGCATTGGTGCGGGGGGCGGCGTATATATTCAAGGCTCGGCTGCAATTGCTGCGGGATATGGGGGCTTGCATTTCTCCGTTCAACTCGTTTTTGCTTTTGCAGGGGATTGAGACGCTGCATTTGCGGATGGAGCGGCACTGCGATAACGCTTTGGCAGTGGCGAAGTATCTGGCGGGTAATCCGGCGGTAGCGTGGGTGAATTATCCGGGGCTGGAAAGTCATGCGGATTACGCGCGGGTTCAGAAGTATTTGCCGGACGGGGCGGGGGCGATTATAGGATTTGGCATCAAAGGCGGTCTTACAGCAGGCATAAAGCTGATTGAGGCAGTAAAGCTGTTCAGTCATTTAGCTAATATCGGGGACGCTAAAAGTTTGATTATTCATCCGGCATCGACTACGCATCAGCAGTTATCGAAAGATGAACAGTTGGCGGCGGGGGTTAGTGAAGATTTCATTCGGCTGTCAATTGGGATTGAGGATATTGACGACATCATTGGTGATTTGGATGAGGCGATAGGTTTATCGCAACGTTAAAAAGACAAAAAGATTTAACCGCGAATTACGCGGATTGACGCGGATTTTAAACGGCAACAGCTAAAGATTTTAGGCGGGACAGTCTATCTATGAATGAACAGGATGAGCGATATTCGGGGGTTGGGGTTGTTGAGCTTTGCTATGCGGAGCTGGGGGGTGGTTTGCGGTTGGAGAGCGGGGTGGATTTGGGTACGGTCAGGGTTGCTTATGAGACTTATGGGCAGTTGAGCGTGAAGAAGGATAACGCGATTCTGGTTTGTCACGCTCTTTCGGGCGGGGCCCACGCGGCGGGCTGGTACGAAGGAGACGAGAAGCCGGGGTGGTGGGATGTGATGATTGGGCCGGGCAAGGCTTTCGATACGGATAAGTATTTTGTGATTTGCTCGAATGTACTGGGTGGGTGCTATGGGACGACGGGGCCAAGTTCGGTTAATCCGAGTACTGAAAAAGAATGGGGGACGGATTTTCCGGTAATCACGGTGCGGGATATGGTGAATGTTCAGGCTGGGCTGCTGGATTATCTGGGAGTGGAAACTCTACTGTCAGTAGCGGGCGGTTCGATGGGGGGAATGCTGGTTTTGGAATGGGCGGCACTTTATCCGGAGCGGGTGCGGTCAGTAATAGCGATGGCGACGACATATCGTCATTCGCCTCAGCAAATCGCGTTTAATGAATTATCGCGGCAGTCGATAATGGCTGACCCAGCATGGCAGGGTGGTCATTATTATGGGGGGCAGGGTCCGCGGCTGGGGTTGGCGGTAGCGCGGATGACGGGGCATATTACGTATCTTTCGGAGAAGGGGATGGAGCAGAAGTTTGGGCGGCGGCTGCGGAATCGGGAGAAGTTTGGCTATGATTTCGCGAAAGAGTTTGAGGTTGAGACCTATTTGCAGCATCAGGGAAAGGCTTTTGTGGAGCGGTTTGACGCGAATACGCTACTGTATCTAACTAAGGCGTTGGATTATTTTGATTTGAGCGAGAAGTATGGTTCGCTGACAGAGGCGTTCCAGAAAAGTAAAGCGATATTTTTGTTGATAGCGTTTTCAAGTGACTGGCTTTATCCGCCTCAGCAGTTGAAGGATGTAGCTAAGGCGGTGCGGATGGCGGGCGGGGAAGCAACTTATTATGAGATTAGTTCGGATTTTGGACATGACGCGTTTTTGCTGGACCATGAGAAGCAGGCACCGCTGGTGAGGTATTTTCTGGAGCGGGCCAGTCAGGCAGATGCACAAGGCATGAGGCATGAGGCATGAGGGGAACGGCCAGGTGCCGTCCTTCGGTCGGAACTATTTTATTTAACGGCAACGGCACGGTTTCGCCTTCGGCGAAGATATTTTATCAGCACGGGCGCAGCCGTTACCCGATGTTTTATGGATGTTACCTTTTTTGAAGAATATTGATATGCCACAGCAGATTGTTAATCGTAAAGAGATATATCGTTGGATAGTTGAGCATACGCCGGAAGGATCGCGGGTTCTGGATATTGGGTGTGGTGACGGGGAGCTGTTGTCGCTGCTGGTGCAGAACAAGAATATACGGGGGTCGGGTATTGAAATTTCCGAAACGTATTTTATGCAGGCGGTGCGGCGGGGGCTTAGTGTGCATCATGGGGACGCTCAGGAAGGGTTGGAGCATTATGGGGACGGGACGGAAGACCTGGTGATACTGGCGCTGACTTTGCAGGAGATTGATAATCTGAAACAGGTTATTAATGAATCGTTTCGGGTGGGCAAAAAGGTTATGGTGGTTTTTCCGAATTTTGGGTACTGGCGGCATCGGTGGCAGCTGGGCTGGTCGGGGCGGGCACCGCGGACGCGGAATCTGCCTTATACGTGGTATGAGTCGCCTAACCGGCATTTCTTCAGTATGCTGGACTGGGAGGACTTCTGCCGGGCCGAGGGCTGGCAGTGCCTGGAGAAATGCGGGCTGATAGGCGGTAAACGTGTTAAGTTTATGATGAACTTGCGGGCGGAGGTTGGAATGTATATAATGTGCGTATCGCACTGATAGATGGCCGCGAGCATTAATGAGTTGCGGCGTTTCCGTTGGGCGCTTACATTGTTGGCAAATTGAGTCTCACTGTAAGAGGTGGGAATGTTTTTGAAAGGATTGGCCGTTGGATAAGCCATTGAATAAGAATCTTAATAAGCTGACGGACAAGATACTGGCGAGCTATGCCAGGGAAAAGAAGATTGACCGTATTGGCGAGGCTTGTCTGCCTTCGCGGGCCCGGATTGTTGAGGTTGTGGATTTGACACGGCAGCTTTTGTTTCCGGGGTATTTTGGGAATAAGGAGCTGACCAAACAGAATCTGCCTTATCATGTGGGCAATCTGGCGGGTAAGGTAGGTAAGCTGCTGGCGGAACAGGTGGCGGGTTGTTTGTGTGTCTGCAAGTCAAAAGATGAGATGGTGAAACGTCAAAATGAGGCAGAGCAGCGAACCCGGGATTTTCTAGCGAAGATACCTGATATTCGGGCAGCGCTGGCGCTGGACGTACAAGCTTTTTATGACGGAGACCCGGCAGCGGTCAGTATCGAAGAGATTATTTACAGCTATCCGGGCTTTTACGCGATATGTGTTTATCGAATGGCTCATCAGTTATTGATTCAAAAGGTGCCGCTTATTCCGCGGATTATGAGTGAACATGCCCACAGCCTGACCGGTACGGATATTCATCCGGGTGCCAAAATCGGCAAGCGATTCTTTATCGACCATGGCACGGGTGTGGTAATCGGAGAGACAAGCATCATAGGTGACAATGTCAAAATTTATCAGGGCGTAACGCTGGGTGCCCAAAGTTTTCCAAAGGATGAGCGAGGCCGGGCCATCAAAGGTTTGAAACGTCATCCGACGATTGAAGATAATGTAACGATTTATCCGAACGCGACAATTTTGGGAGGCGAGACGGTTATCGGCAAGGGCGTAACTATCGGCGGTAATGTTTATATTATCAAATCGGTTATGCCGGGCCAACTGGTTAAAACGGAAGACCCGAAATTGCAGGTACTGGATAAGAAAAGTAAAGACAGGCAGAAGGCAAGAGGCAAAAGGCGAAAGTGAACGGCAAGGTTTCGCCTTCGGCGAGAGATTTAATCCCCGTGGGCAAAGCCATTGATACGAAAGTTGGAGCTTTAGCAGATGCGGGGGAGTTCTTCGCCATAGGGAGTGTCTACGATTCTTTCGCCGCCGATTTGGGTTTTGATTCTTACGCGGCCAGCTTTGTTGTCGGCGGTGCCGATTGGGGCGGATTGGGTGCCGAGTGGATTGTTTTTCAGGATTGCCAGTGCCTGTTCGACGGCAGCGGGGCTGACGACAAAAAGCATTTTTCCTTCGTTGGCGACAGTAAGGACATCAAGGCCGAGCATATCGCAGGCACCACGAACGGCGGGCCGGACGGGGATTTTGGTTTCGTCGATAATGAAACCTACCGAACGGGCCAGCTCGTTCAAATTAGCGGCTAGGCCGCCGCGGGTGAGGTCGGTCATACATTTGACTTTGTCGCCGCAAGTGTCGATGAGTTCTTTGACTAGATGATTGAGAGGGGCGACATCGCTGGTTACCTGCGAAGCAAAGTTTAGGCCTTTGCGAACGCTCATTACGGCGGTGCCGTGGTCGCCGAGCGGGCCATTGATGATTAGCACATCATCGGGCTGGATACGGCTTAGATTAAAATCAAGATTAGCGGGCATGGCACCAACGCCGGCAGTATTGATGAAGATGCCGGAAGCGGCACCGCGTTCGACGACTTTAGTATCGCCGGTAACGATGGTAACCTGGGCCTGTTGAGCGGTCTGGGCGATTGACTTAATGATTTTGCGGAGGTCGTCGAGCGGGAAGCCTTCTTCGATAATAAGGGACAGCGAAAGAGCCTGGGGGACAGCACCGCGGGCGGCGAGATCATTGACAGTACCACAGACAGCGAGCTTGCCAATATCTCCGCCGGGGAAGAAAAGAGGCTGAACGACGAAGCTGTCGGAAGTAAAAGCGATATGGGAAGCGTTGATAGGCAAGCGGGCACTATCGGCGAGGTCGTGGAAGTCGGAGCCGGGGCGGAGCAGGGGCAGAAATTCTTCGGTGATGAGCTGCTGCATGAGTGTTCCGCCGCCACCGTGGGCAATTTTGATTTGTTCGGTCATTACAATTTAACCTAATAAAGGATGACAGAAATGATGATTTAACCGCGGATTACACGGATTGTCGCGGATTTTAACGGCAATTAGTAAATAATTTCTTTCGCCCCTTTGGGCTTTTTTGTTTGGTTTTTCATATTTGATTTTTTGCCATAATCGCATCGGCGACTATTGCCTGGCCAAAGGAGATGGCTCCGTCGTTTACGGGCAATTGGCGACTAACGTAAGGTTTCAGGTTGCTCTTCCTAAGTCTATCGACAAGTGAGCTGAGAATCAAGTCGTTTTGGAATACCCCGCCGCTGAGTGCCACAATGTCGGTGTCGAGGGTTCGGGCAAGCTCGAAAGCGAGATGGGTAAGGGCGTTGACAACAAAGTTGTGGAAGCGGGCGGAGATAATGGCGGGGTCGGTGCGGTTTTGCAGATCCTTTACGAGGGCGCAGATTACGGGAGTGACAGCGATAACGTGGTTGGCGATTATTTCGAGGGGGTATGCGGTGGTTTCGTTGAGGTCGGTGGTATCTTCGAGTTCGATGGCGGCCTGGGCTTCGTAGGTATTTTCGGCACAGACGCCGAGCAGAGCGCTGACGGCATCGAAGAATCGGCCCAGACTTGAGGTGGCTGGGCAGTTGAGGTCGGCATCGATAATCTGACAAACATTTTGGATTTGTTCAGTGGGTATTTGGGGCAATAATTCGCGGGCGAGGGTGGCGGCTTTTTCGGAACCGAAAGTTTTGTGGAGACAGCTGAGTGCCATTCGCCAGGGTTGGCGGGCGGCGGCATCCCCGCCGGGCAAAACGACGGGTTCGAGGTGGCCAAAGCGCTGGTATTTGTGAGGCCAGACGGCCATTGCTTCACAACCCCAGACGGTTTGGTCGGGGCCGAAACCTACCCCGTCGGTAACAATGCCAACGACGGGAGAAGTAAGATTATATTCACCAATAACGGCGGCGATGTGGGCGTGATGGTGCTGGACACGGATGATGGGGATGTCGCGGTAGGTTTCGGCGAAGCGAGTGCTGAGCATAGCAGGATGGAGGTCGCAGGCGATAGCACGAGGGTGGGCATCGACCAGGGCGGTTAACTTTTCGATGGTGCGAATGAACGCCTCGTAAGTGGCGGCGTTGCGGAGGTCGCCAATGTGCTGGCTAGTAAAAGCCTGCCCCTGTTTAACGACGGTAATAGTGCTTTTAAGTTCGGCACCGACGGCAAGAATATCGCAGGCGCATTGGCAAGTGATATTTTGGGGAACAGGTGCAAAACCGCGGGCCCGGCGGATGATTTGGGGTTTATCTTCAAAAACCTTGATAACGGAATCGTCACAACTGGTATGAATAGGCCGATTGTGCATGAGGAAATAATCGGCGAGGTCTTTGAGTTTATCGAGGGCACCGTCGTTTTCGCATTCAATAGGCTCATCGCTATTATTACCGCTGGTCATAACCAGAGCGGGGAAATCGCCTTGCATGACAAGAGAATGGAGCGGGGTATAGGGGAGCATCAGTCCGTAGAATCTTGAAGCGGGCGCGACGTCGGGACTTATGGGTGCATCGGGTGATTTGGGGCAAAGGACTATGGGACGCTTGATATCGGTCATTGATTGAGCAGCGACGGGGCTGACTGTCGCTATTTTTCGGGCGGTGTCGAGGTCGCGGACCATGAGGGCGAAGGCTTTAGCTTTGCGATACTTGCGGCTGCGGAGTTCGGTAACGGCGGGGTCGCTGTCGGCACGTACGGCAAGATGGAATCCGCCGAGCCCTTTAATAGCGAGGATATGTCCACTTTGGATCAGTTCGATTGTTTTTTGGATGGGGTCTTGGGTGATTATGGTATTGCCAGCGGGGTCGGTAAGATACACACTGGGTCCGCAAACCGGGCAGGCGTTGGGCTGGGCGTGAAAGCGGCGATCGGCGGGGTTGTCGTATTCTTTTTGGCAAGCGGGGCACATTGTAAAGTCGCGCATGGTGGTATTAGGTCGGTCGTAAGGCACATCAAAAATAATAGTGTAACGTGGACCGCAGTTGGTGCAGTTGATGAAGGGGTAACGATAGCGACGGTCGGCGGGGTCGGTAAGTTCGGCGAGACAATCGGGACAAGTCGCGGCATCGGGGGTGACCAGGGCACGAGGGCCGGTGTCGGTCCGGGAATTTTGAATGAGGAAACTTTTTTCGTCTTGAATTGCGGGCAAATCCCGGCGGTCTAATATCTCGGGCAGGGCTAGGGGTGGATGCTCGTTGAGGATAGCCCGACAGAAATTATCCAGAGTCGAGGGCGAGGCTTGAGCGGTGATGGTTACGCCACGGGTGGTGTTGGCAACGGTGCCGGTAATACCGAGACGAAGGGCGAGATTGTAGATGAAGGGGCGAAACCCAACTCCCTGAACTCGACCGGCGATTTCTATTTGCTGTCTCTTTTGCATTTCTATATTGTTACCGGAGATCTGATTTTGTCCAGCGCAGAATCCGGCTGAAGATTACATGGGCAATTATGAGACATACCATTATTGGACGCGTGACAATAAAGTTTTATTTTGGATTGGGACACAGCAGGGGAAAAAATGTAAATGTTTGTTTATTTTTGGGGGCTTAGACTGTTTTTTTCAGGTTGTCCGACACGCATAATGATTATCGGACACAGAGGCGGGGCTGAATGGTCATTCGTACGATAATATCAATTAAGTAGGTGATTTATAAGGTCGATGTCAAATTTGTGAATGTAGATATTGAGCATGAAATCCAAAAATATGATTTCATATCTTTAGTGAGAGAATGCTATGGCAAATTCAGCATACAATTGGCTGTCCATACTGCTGGTGGTACTGACAGCGACAGCGGCGGCATACGGCGAAGAGCCCAACCTAGCCCTCAATGATCCGACGGAACTTTTAGAACTGTCCATTGAAGATTTGATGGAGGTTGAGATTTCGCTGGTTTCGAAGCAGGAGACGAAGCTGCGCGACACTCCGGCAGCGGTTTATGTATTGGCCACTGAGGATATAAGGCGGAGCGGGGCCACAAGTATACCAGAGGCATTGCGAATGGTTCCGGGTATTTATGTGGGGCAGATCAACACCTATACCTGGTCAATCGGTTCGCGTGGTTTTAACGGTCAGTTTTCTGACAAGCTGCTGGTGATGATTGACGGACGCACCGTCTATTCCCCTTTATTCTCCGGTGTTTACTGGAATATTCAACATGTTGTTCTGGAAGATGTGGAGCGTATCGAGATTGTGCGAGGGCCGGGCGGGACGCTTTGGGGCAGTAACGCGGTCAACGGTATTATCAACATTGTGACCAAGATCGCGAAGGACACCCAAGGCGGTATGTTCGACGCGGCGGGCGGTAATGTCGAACAAGGGATGGGTACTTTGCGTTACGGCGGCAAGCTGGGCGAGAATGCGTGGTTCCGGGTCTACAGTCAATATCTGAATCATGACAACTATAAAAATCTCATAGAAGATACCCATGTAAATGAATGGCGATATATGCAGAGCGGTTTTCGGATAGACTGGGAAACAAATGAAGAAGATTCATTTACATTTCAGGGTGATATATTCCGCTCAGATATTTCTGAAGAAAACATCAGTGCGGCAACCCTGGGGATAGATAATACGGTGAAGACTCCGGGCGGCCTGGATATTCATTCGGGAAATTTGCTGGGGCGGTGGACCCATACGATATCTGAAGATTCGGAGATGAGTTTTCAGATGTATTATGACAATCTCAATCATGACCAGAAAGGTGAATTCTGGGAATATCGCGACACCTTTGATTTTGATTTTCAGCACTCAGTACGGCTCAATGAGAATCATAATATTATCTGGGGTCTGGGCTATCGCCTGAGTAAGGACGACATAAAGAACGGCCCGATCTGGTCAATGGTTCATACCAAAATGGACAGTCATCTGGTAAGCGGCTTTATCAATGATGACATAACCCTGGTTAAGGATAAGCTGCATTTGATTCTGGGCTCGAAGTTTGAGCATAACACTTTCAGTGGTTTTGAGTATCAGCCGGGCGGGCGGTTGATGTGGACACCTGACAAGGCTCATACGTTTTGGGGTTCGATAACTCGTGCGGTGCGTACGCCGGTGCGTAGTGACCAGGGTTTACACATAAACAGCCCCCTATTCGAGATTCACGGCAATCCTGATATGGAATCGGAAAAGCTGGTTGCTTATGAGGCGGGCTACCGGTTTATTCCCGAAGAACGCCTATCGATAGACATAGCGACGTTTTATAATGTGTATGACGATTTGCGTGATGTAGAGTCGATAGATTTCAGCGGCGGTTATCCCATCATATTTACTTACGGCAATACTATGTGGGATGAGACTTACGGTTTTGAGGCGGCGATTAATTATAAGGTGACCGACTGGTGGACCCTGAAGCCTTCATACAGCTTTATTCGGGGGCGTACCAGAGATGAGACAGGCCCAATAGTATTCCGCACCATGTCGCCGCGCAACATGGCTAATATTCGTTCGATTATGAATTTGCCGGGGAACTGGCAGTTTGACACAAGTGCTTACTATTATGACACGCTTACGGAAGGCGGGGCAGATTCCCATATGCGTCTTGACGTTCGTCTGGCGTGGCAGATACGGGAGAACGTGGAGTTGAGTGTGGTAGGCCAGAATCTGCTTGATTCCGGTCACATGGAATTTTCAAGCGTGACCGGAAATCAAATAGAGATACCCCGGAGTTATTACGCCCGAATAACGATAAAGTTTTAAGTGCCCCGATAATTATAGAAACAGATGTTTAAGACTGTAGATAATATTATCACTGAATCAGGCGGGTTATCACGGAGATTTCGCAATCTGGGCGGGGCGATATTGCTGCTGTTTTTGCTGCCGGTATTTTTCACCTGGGGTCAGGCGATATCTCATTTTAATAATGAAGAATTACTAAAGCGTGAATATGAGGTCAAAGCTGCGTTCATATATAATTTTCTGAAGTTTGTGAGCTATCCTGAAGAGCAGGACCAGAAGAAATATGTGGTGGGCGTTTACGGCAAGCTGGCTGGCCAGGTATCGAGTCAGGTATTTTCGGGCAAAACCGCGAACAATCTGCCCATCGAGGTGATAGAGCTTAAGAGTTTGGACCTTAAAGACAGCAAGAGAACACAAAACTGCTCGGTGGTATATATCAGCATGGAGTACGCAGGTCAGCAAAAGGAGATTCTGGGCCAGATAAAGGGTAAGAGTATTTTAAGCATTGGCGAAGATGCTTCATTCATGCGTGAAGGCGGGATAATCAATTTCCTGATAGAAGACAAGAAAGTTCGCTTCGACATCAATCTGGATGCGGCAGAAGAGGCAAAAATCGAGATTCGGGCCAAGCTGCTGAGGCTGGCGCGGAAAGTATATTATAAACAAAAAGAGCAGAAACAGAATTAAACGGAAGGATTCATTTACGCAGTGTCGGGCCTAAAGTACAAGCTAAGAGACATGACCATCAAACACAAAATCATTGTGATAATCATGATTGTCACGGTGGTTTCGATGATTTTGGCGGGCAATGCCTACATCATACATGAACGTTTTGTCTGGCGAGAGAACATAGTGCGAACTCTCCAGTCGAACGCCCGGATGATAGGTGACAATTGTCGTGCGGCCCTTACTTTCGCGGATACCAGCGACGCTAAGGACATGCTGGGTTCACTATACGCTGAGCCTTCGATAATGTTTGCCTGTTTATATGACAAGGAAGGCAAGGTATTTGCCCGTTATCAGCGGCCCGACATAAAAACACCCATAAGCGCACCAGAACGCGGTCCTGAGGGTTATGAGATATTGAGTGATTATATCGAAGTATTCTCGACAATCGCGGAAGAAACTCGTGAGATAGGGACGGTCTATATTCGTGCCGACCTGAATCAGATGAACAACATGATTAAGCGTAATATCGTAGTATTTTCTCTGTTAAGTCTGGTGACTTTGGCGATTTCACTGGCGGTGGCCTCGGCTCTGCAGAAATTCATATCGGACCCGATAGTTGAATTATCAAAAACCGCCCGACACATATCTCAGAATCATGATTATTCGGTTCGCAGTGATCGAGTCAGTAATGACGAGGTGGGCGAACTGGTGGATTCGTTTAATCTGATGCTGGACCAGATATCGGAACATGAAGCTGCCATCAAAGACAATGAGGAAAAATACCGTACACTTTATGATTCTTCCAGTGACGCGGTTATATTGATAAAAGACGGCAATATAATTGACTGCAACGAAAGCGCCGTGGAGATGTACGGCTGCTCGGACCGCAAGTCGCTTTTGTTTCATAGTGTGGTTGAATTTTCACCACCGACCCAGCTAAATGGTCGCCGTTCCAGCGAATTAGGTCAGGAATATATCAACCTGGCTTTGGAAAAAGGAACGTATCATTTTGAATGGCTTCACATGCGTCGAAACGGCAATTTGTTTCCGGCGGAGGTAACGTTTTCGAGGGTGGAACTAAAGGGCAGCCGCTTGGTTCAGGGAGTAGTACGAGATATAACATCGCGTCGTCAGGCCGAAAGAACGATACTGGAAAGTCGTAAAAACCTGCAAACCATGTTTGACACTCTGGACGATTTCCTGTTTATTGTTGACGTTCAAGGCCGGATTTTGTATTCCAACCCCGCCTTGCGTGAAGGGTTGGAATATCAGGAAAACGAACTCCTGGGCATGGAAGTAGCCCAGCTTATTGCCGAGTCGATGCGTGATGAAGGCCGAGAAACCTTCAAGCAGATGCTTCAAGGCACACTGTCACACAGTAACAAATCCTTGTGTACTCGTTCGGGCAAGGAAATACCGGTTGATATTCGTGTCAATCAGGGCAAATGGGATGGCCACAATGTTCTGTTCTGCATCGCCCGTGACATTACCGAGCGTTTAGCTGCCGAGGCAGAGCTGCGTCAGCACCGTGACCATCTGGAAGAAGAAGTAACCCAGCGAACCGCAGAGCTTACCAGGGCCAAAGAAGGTGCGGAGGCAGCTAATATCGCTAAGAGTGAGTTTTTAGCGAATATGAGCCATGAAATCCGCACCCCGATGAACGCAATTATCGGTTTTGGTGATGTTCTTAAACATGAGCCCCTCAACGATGACCAGAACCGATATGTCAAGATGATAAACGACGCGTCCCGTAATCTGCTAACGATTATCAATGACATACTGGACTTCTCAAAAATCGAAGCGGGTCGATTGGAAACCGAAACGGTTGATTTTTCGATGGGCGAACTAATACAAAGTGTCACCGATTTGCTCAGTCCTCAGGCCGAGAGCAAAAATCTGGATTTCGCTGTTCTGCCCCAGGGGCAACTGCCGGAAAGGATTTGCAGCGACCCGGTTCGTATTCGTCAGTGTCTGGTGAACCTTATCAGCAACGCTATCAAGTTTACGGAAAAAGGGCATGTTCATGTCAGCATCGGTAGTTTCACGAAAGGCCATAAGGATTATATTCGGTTTGATATTGCTGACACAGGCATCGGTATTCCGGAAGACAAACAGCAGATAATTTTTGACTCATTCTCACAGGCGGACGGCAGCACGTCACGAAAATTCGGCGGCACCGGTTTGGGGCTGGCCATCACGCGTCGCCTGACGGAAATCATGGGCGGCGGAGTACATCTCAGCAGTGAACCGGGCAAGGGTTCGGTATTCTCGTTTTGGGTTGAGGCCGGCGTTAAGGTGGCTGGACAGCCGGTACTTAATCTGGACACTCAGGAAAGCGATGGTACGCTGGCACCACAGGAACAGCAAACTGAAAAACCTAGAGCCCATAAATACAGCGGCGAAATCCTAGTAGCGGAAGACAATATTTCCAACCAACGTCTTATCGAGCTGCTACTGAGACAAATGGGTTTACAGGTTGAACTAGTGCCGGATGGGCTGGAAGCTGTCAAGGCGGCAGAGAACGGTAAATATGATATAATCTTTATGGATATGCAAATGCCGAATCTTAACGGCTATGAAGCGACGGCGAAACTTCGTCGTCACGGCTACAGCGGCCCGATTATCGCGTTGACCGCACATGCCATGGGAGGGGACCGGGAAAAATGTCTGGATGCCGGCTGCGACGACTATTTGACCAAACCAGTGGACCGAGACATGCTCGACGAAGTAATCAATAAATACGCTCCGGGGGCACGGTTTGTCGAAAAAACCGCAACGGCGAAAAGAGTTTGACAGTTGCCCGGCGGGGTGGTTAGATAAGTTTAATATATTGTTATTGCAAGCCCAGGAGTCAACAGTAGAATCTGGGCGGCAAGTGGGCTGAGTACAAAACCTAAACCGTTACAAAAAATAAACTTATACTAAACACCAATTTGCGGACATTCTTCTCCGCGACGGCACAATTTATGACAGCATCCTCAGTACAGAGTCAGACACATCCGAAATTTGGCACGTTTATGGGGGTTTTCACCCCAAGCGTATTGACCATCTTAGGCGTAATCATGTACCTGCGTTTTGGCTGGGTGGTAGCTAACGCAGGTTTATTGGGGGCGTTGCTTATCGTTTGTATCTGCGGCGCGACGGCATTTTTCACGGCGCTGAGTGCTTCGGCAGTGGCGACCAATATGGCCATGGGGGCAGGTGGTGAATATTATCTTATCTCCCGCAGCTTAGGATTAACAATCGGCGGGGCAATCGGTATACCTCTTTTTTTATGTCGGACCCTTAGCGTAACATTATATTGTTATGGCTTGGCTGAGGCGCTGGCATCGATCTGGCCGATGGAATGGGGTGAGCTTCCCTTGCAATGGGTAGCAGCGATCCTGGTGGTGGTGACGACCGGCATCGCGGGCAAAAGCGCTAACATCGCATTGAAACTACAGATTCCTTTAATGGCGGCGGTGGCTTTGTCATTGATAGCGTTGGCCTGGGGAGTTTTTTCGGGACCGCTGACAACACCCAATCTAACAATTCCCACCGAGCGGCTTTCTGGACAAGGCGGTTTCTGGGTAGTGCTTTCGGTTTTCTTTCCGGCGGTCACTGGTTTTACAGCGGGAATTGGTTTGAGCGGTGATTTGAAAGACCCGCAGAAATCTATTCCGCGCGGGACACTGTTGGCCTTGACTGCGGGATTATTGACCTATTTGCTGGTTATGGTTTTGCTGGGGATAACGGGCAAGGTTACGACAGAAGAATTGTCTAATATAGAAAATCCGGTCTGGCCCAAAATCGCTTTGTTTGGCATGGTGCTGATTGCGCCGGGGATGTGGGCGGCAATATTATCATCGGCGTTTGGCAGTGCGTTGGCGGGGCCGCGGGTTTTGCAGGCGCTGGCCCGTGACGGCTTGATGCCGCGAGTGCTGGCCTATACATCGAAATCCGGCCAGCCGGTAATAGCAACGTGGGCAGCAGGGGCAATTGCGCTTTCGGCGGTTATGCTGGGCGAACTTAATGCGGTGGCGAAACTGGTTACGATATTTTTTCTAACGCTTTATGTCAGTATTAATTTAGTTGCGGCGGCAGAGTCGCTGGTGGGTGACCCTTCTTATCGTCCTACGTTGCGGGTACACTGGTTTTTTTCGCTGCTGGGAGCTTGCGTAAGTCTGGTAGTGATATTTTTGATAAGTCCGCTGGCTTGTGCGGTGGCCTTGCTGCTGGAGCTGGGAATATGGTTTTATCTGCGGAGTCGGACTTTGCAGGCAAGCTGGGGCGATGTCTGGGCGGGTATCTGGGGTTCGCTGGCACGGTTTTCGATTGAGAAATTATCCAGTCAGAAAAAAGACGCACGCAGTTGGCGGCCTCACATTTTATTATTCGCAGACCGGGTTGAGGAACGAGCGGCTTTATTAAGATTATCGGCCCAGTTTAATCAGAACCGGGGCCTGCTAACGGTCTGTGATATGCTTTGCGGCAGAATGGAAGAGAGTCTGGAGCATGTGGCAGAACGAAAACTGGCGATGACAGAGTTTTTTGAGCGAGAAAGACTATTGGCATTTGGTGAGGTTGATGTAGTGGAGGATTACGGGGCGGGTTTGATTGATATTGTACAGGCCAACGGGCTGGGACAGTTGCGTTCAAATACGATTGTGTTCGGTTGGCCCCAGCGACGTGAGGCCTTGGAATCGCAGTTGGCGGTAGTGCGTACCCTGCATGTCATGGAAAAAGCAGTGCTGATGATTCGACCGGCACCGGCGACGGGGCCTTCGCGGTTTAAGCGAATCGACGTCTGGTGGCGTGGCAAACAGAACAACGGTGATTTAATGCTGCTGCTGGCCCATCTGCTGCGACTGAATCCGGTATGGCGGGATGCCGAGATTAACCTGCGATCTATCGTGCTGAGCGAAAACAGCCAGCGCGACATGCTCAACAGTCTCACTCAGCTTACCCAATCGGTACGCATAAAGACCAACCGGGATGTCATTGTTAAACCGGAAGATAAATCCGTGGTGGAGATTATGCACCAAACGAGCAGCGACGCGGATTTGGTTTTCATCGGGTTGATGGCGCCTGAAAGGGGCAGGGAAGCTGAATACGCGGAAAATCTGAGCAAGATGGTCGAAGGCCTGCCCACCACCGTGATGGTGCGTAACAGCGGACCTTTCCAGGGACAGTTGATTTAATTGAATAAGGCATAAGGGTAATATTATGAAACGTTATGCGTTCAAGATGAAGGTCAATCCGGACAACTCGCCGGTGTGTGCAGAACTGGATGAAGTGTTCCATATGGATTAAGGCATCAAGCTAATATATTGGCGATGCCAAAGCCAGTCTTCAAACAGACCGACCAGTTCATGTTCATCAATAAATCCGTCGGTATCGTCATCATATTCAAAATCAGGAGCAACCGGTCCCCAATATTTGATTAGCTCGGCGAAGTCGATCAAATTGACAATGCCGTCGCAATCCAAGTCCCAGCGGTCAGGACAGGGCAAGTCAAAAGCAGCAAGTTTTAGGGCTTCCACACCCGTATAACCGCACAAGCTCTGATAGGCGATAAGCGGTTGATTCTGTGCGTCAATGACAAGAGACAAATATGCGGGCGCGGAGCCGGGGGTTTGTTCGACAGTTATCGGGGTCCAACTGCCGCGATCAGTTGTGTAAGTCAGAGTATCGCCACAGCAATAAACGATATGAGCATGGCCGGCGGAGTCGAACTTTAATACTGGGGCGTGAATGTTGCCTCTTATTTGCCCTTGTGTGCCGTCATCAATAACCGCTGGGTTAAACCAGCCAAGAGCGGGCAGAAATGTGCGATACAATAACTGTCCCTGATACATATAGGCAACAGCAACATTACCTTGAGCGTCTATGCCAACAGATGCCGCTTCGCCCGGAATGGTCGGCAGAGACTGCCAGCCCACGTCAGTATGCTTCTGGACCAGAATGCAAAATTGCTGATTTTCATATACAGTGGAGACAACTATCGGCTGATTGTTATTATCAACTATGATTCCAGGCATAGTCGCAAGACCACTAAAAATGATGGTATTTATCCAGGTGTTTTGCTGCTGGTCATAGCTGGCATAGTTAAGTCGTTCGTATGAGTCAAGATAAACCGCATGGGGCTGGTCGAGTGGGGAAAAAGTAAAATCCACCGCTCCAGGCTGCGGATGGAAAAACACATCGTCATCAACCACAGTCGTACTCCAGCTGGCCCAGACTGATTTGACCGCGACATTCAAAGAGCGTTGATTATGTTGATGTAGGATTGCAATTTCATCGTAGCTGCTGATAGCGAGCGAAGCATATTGACCGGCATTTTCAAGAACTGTTTCAATGGTGTAATTTTCACCATCTACAATGGCGAGTCTCAACTGGTTATTATAATCATCCTGATAGGCGATCACCGCGGAACCATCGCTAAGCAGGGCCAAATCGGTGTAACCACCGACACCCAGCCCGCTGTCAACTATGGTAATATCAAAACTATTCTGAGCAGCACAGACTGTCGTCAACAAAAGCACCGCCAGCACCAAACGATATAAAACAGACATTTTCATCTCATCCTTAATGTTCCAAATTACGACCTTCTGGCTCGTCTGATACCCCAGGCACCAGCCAGCAGCAACAGAGCGGCCAGAGGTTCGGGAACGACTATGGGGTCATAGTAAATTCTCGTGTCCCCAACTGTCCCAAAACAAACCACAGGATTGTTGTCGGGATCAAAGGCTAGGCTGGTATCCGTAACACAAGAAATTTGGTCGGCATCTATAATCGAATCCAGCCAACCGGTCCCGCCTCCATCATTAATAGCAAAATGCATTATAGAATTTGCAAGATAAGTCACCGCGGGATTGCCAAAATTATCAAAACACACTGCGGCAGGACCAAAAAAGTTTGATGACAGAATATCTGATGTCCACTGCTGTTGTTGAATGTCAAAGGTGAGGTACTTGAGGGCATTATCACTTCTGCCAATGACTCCAGGTATTCCATTATTTGATACATCTAAATCTATCGTCATGATTTCACCGGGTAATTGTACCTGACTAAAGGCACCACCCGGCACATTCTGAGATATAAAAATATTATTGACGAGAATCGATACTACACCCGAATCATCTACTGCAATATCAAGCCCTCCGCTGTTTTGTCGGCGACTGTGGCATAACTCCAGGCTGACCCATCCTCGGCTAGTAAATCGACTGTAATATGCTATCGATTGCTGGACGTCATAGGACACTGCATGTATTCCACCTTGACTGTCAAAAGCACCGGCCTCAAACTGCCCCGGAACACTGCCTGACAAAAAAGCCCATTGGTCGTTATGCAGAACCTGAATCTGATTGGAACTAACAATACCTATTTCGCCATTCGGACCAGAAAAAATATTGCTGCCCCCACCACCACTACGCGTAAAACCCGATGGTCCGAGAAAATAAGTGGCCGCACTACCACGTGGATCATACACAGTCCAACCATATCCGGTTGTAACCACCGGCCAATAGTGTCCTTTGGGCAAAGTCATTACCCCTTGCCCCGCGTCCAGTGTCGCTTCTGACCAGTAACGCATGGCCGCTTGCGAATCGGTAATGAAGGCTGCCAGAACCGTTGCGATGATACAGACTATAATTTTATCTTTGGCCATCTTCCCGACCTCCTAGCTACACCGACGACGGTGGATGATGGTTGCTCCCAAAACAAGTAAAGCTAACGTGGCAGGTTCAGGGATCGCGACCGGGTCGTAGGCCAAAGAAAGTTCTCCGGTTTGCATATCGCGATAGCTGATAACAGGATTATTTTGCGTGTCATAGACTAAGCCAATATCACTGTCGCCTGCCCCTACCATAATATATTCGCTGGTTTCAAAATTCATGACTGTCTCACTTGACCAAAACCCCCCTCCATCATTATACGAATATTTCAGAAAACCGCCAGCATCAATATAGGCGACACCAATACCACCAAGGCCATCAGTTTCCATCGTAAAATGTGCCGATCCCATTGGGGGAACATAATCAATGACACCGCTGTTCCAACCAAGAGTAACCGGGTCATAATTTGCCAGCTTCAGGGTGTTTTGTTCGATGTAGCCAATCCAAACCATATCGCTGCCATCCACTACCAAATCCATATCATCCGCCTGGCCATATAAACCATACTGCGCCAAATCCCGAATAACCCACTGATGGCCCGTAGCAACACCTTTCTGAGAAAACCACAAGCCGTCGTCACAAAATGCCAGGTTAGCTTGGCCGTAAGAATCGTAGTCCAAAGCAAAACAATCTGCGTCATTAAATCCCTGCTGATAATTATTATTTTTGCCTCTTTAAAAATATTCGTGGGTAAATACAGGTTCAGGTAATTTTGCAAGGTTATGATACAAAGCAACTTCCAACGTTTTGAATTCTCGAAAGCCGTAAGCTTTTCTGGTGGTCAGTTTGGCTTTGGCGTTCAGGCCCTCCACGATCCCGGAGGAAAACTTCTTCTGGGCCTTAAACCAGTTCAGGATCAGCTCGCGATGATTGCGCAACATGCGAGCTACCTTCTTCATCGGCTCCAGACGAGAGCGCATTACCTTGACACACCATTTATCCAGAAAAACACCGGCCCAATAGGGGCTGATATAATCCCAGAAAAGCTGAAATTGTTCCTTCAGCAGATAACCTTTCACCGTTTTGAGATTGTACTGCAACAGTTCTCTCAAAGAAGCCTGTTGCGAATCCTGGAGATTTTCCGGGCGCTTCAGCAGCAGCCAGCGGCTCTTTTTCAGTACCGGCTCATAACCCTCACGCAGCAGTTCCTTCGATTCGCCGGCCCGAATTTCATCAAGCGACTTGTTCATATGCACCATAATATGAAAACGGTCCAGAACATGGATCGCCTGAGACGCTTTTTTGGCAATCACTTTCAGATAGGCTTTCCACATATCGCTGCACACAAATTCCAGTTGCCCGGCACGTTCTTTGCCCAGCCAGCGAAAGAACCGCAGCAGAGTCTTGGCGGTACGTTTTTCGCCTACCCACAACAGGCGTTTGCATTCTTTGTTGATCTGATAAACCACGGTAATATAACGATGGCCCCGGCCCCACTGCATTTCATCCACACCAATAGCGGTAATGCCGGCCATATCCATATGCTCCCGGCCCCAGGTCACCGCCATCTCTACGGAACTGAAAACCGTATGCCAACTGGTTCGGAAAGCTGCGGCTACTTCACTCCAATTCATCCGTTGAGCCCAGCGCGCCAGAAACCAACTGTAGGTTCGGGTAACCGGAGATTTGCCCTGAGCCCAGGGAACCCGTTCCACCTTGATGCCGCAGCGGGGGCGGTTTACTCGCCGCATGGCATAAACGAAATAAACCAGTATGCCCCAGAAAGGCACAAACTCAAAGCGACGGGACGGCAAGGTGTCATAGCCGGAACATTTCCGGCCGCAATCGGAACAGACCGGACGACTGTTCTTACGCGACCGAAGGAATATATGCAGCTCTTTTTGCTTGCCGTTTTCGATCATTTTGTCGCTTTCATAAACAAAACCCTGGTACTTTTCAATTCGATTGAGTATAGTTTTAACCTGCATCCTGTGTCCTTTCTGCCAAGTGATATCTTTTGCAACAATACCATTTTGTCAGAAAGTTTCGCAGGATGCATTATTTATATTTCCACAAACTCCACCGGAAAAACCGCTCAATCCGCCAATCCGCCCTCTCTCGCCCAAAGGCTGGAGGCTAAATGGCGGGGTTTGGGGCAGAGCCCCAAGGATAAAATACCCACAAATTATTCAGAAGAACCTTATTTTTAACAACGTCCTGATACCAGCCATAGCCGCTATAAGAAGCTAACGTTAAACAATTTTCATAATAAGCGCCAACACTGGGATTGACATGCCCTCCATTGTGAGCAACAGTCGGCATGTCTTGAGAATTAAATGCCAAAGACGCACGCTGCGAAATCTGACTCTGGTTTTGGCTGCCGAAATTAGTCGTTGACCAGCCGTTGCGGTCGAGAATCTTAACGGTTCCGTCACTCCAGGCAAATCCTACTCTACCGCTATCACTTGTCGCCGCGTCAACACTTGGACTATCATCGTTGTATAAAGGGGCAGACTGCCAACCAGTTGCTCCCATCATTGATATGCCGGGTTGAGGACCTCCATAGGCAACCACTGGCCAAGTACCATTTGAACGCATTAACAACGCATTCCTGCCATCGCAAACCGGGTGGTAGGGTTCAGACTCGACCGTTCTGACAAACCAGACTCGGTCCACAGCTGAAGCGTTAGTTACAACCAGGGCTAATAGTATCAAGGGAATAAACACCGATAATAATTTACGAGAATTGCACATACCTGAACCTCCTGTGTTAGTACATTTCTACACTTCAAAAAAAGATACCCATGAACATCTTAGTATTATATCGATTGTCCCTTAAAATGCTAGCATATTTTCCAAAGAAAAGTATCCAGCGGACAAACAATACACCTGCTTGATAACTCCGTTCAGGAGCAGTGGTTAGCGTAGGGGCTGGGCAGGGAAGACAAGCTTTCGGCGTAAAAAAAACGCCGAAGATTTGCTCTTCGGCGTTTTAATGTCAACTTAACTGCTGGGTTTTGGTTCGGGTTAGACTTTGAACTGCCCGACCAGAGAACGCAGATTTTCGGCCAACCGGGAAAGTTCATTGCCTACGGTCTGGGTTTGGCCGGCACCGTGGGAGGTCTGCTGGGCGGCGGAGTCAACGCGAGCGATATTTTCTGTGATTTCCTTACTTGCCGTGGCGGTTTCGGTTACGCCTCTGGAAACTGTGTCAGCCGCGGTTGAGACATGACTGATACTGTTGGCAATTTCTTTGGCGGTGATGCTCTGCTCCTCAACAGCTGAAGCGATGGTACGCGAAACATCGTTGACCTTCTCAATCACGCCGCTGATTTGACCAATCGACTCAACTGATTCACCAGTCGAACTCTGGATAGCGGATATACGTTTGGATATATCCTCGGTTGCTTCGGCGGTCTGACGAGCAAGTTCCTTAACTTCGCTGGCAACAACCGCAAAACCCTTACCGGCATCGCCGGCACGAGCAGCCTCGATAGTAGCGTTCAAAGCCAGCAGATTGGTCTGCTCAGCGATGTCCTGAATCACCTCAATTACCTTGCCAATTTCGTCAGCGGCAGTACCCAGATGACCAATCTTTTCGTTGCTGACGCCAACCATTTTAGCGGCCTGCTCAGCAACGCCGGCGGCAGATTCGGCATTACGGGCGATTTCATTTATGGTGGAAGTCATTTCCTCGATAGCGGCAGCGGCACTCTTGACACTGGCGGACATAGTTTCACCGGAGCTTGCCATAGTGCCCATATTCGCCGACATCTCTTCAGCGGCAGCGGCAACCGTGGCTGATTGACTGCTCATCGCATCTGCCTGGCCGGCCATTTCGGTTGAGGTCGCCGAAAGCTCGGTCGCCGAACCTGCCAGGGTATTGGTATTATCCACAATCTGGGCAATAATTTTCTGAAGTTTTTCAACAAAGACATTGAACCATTTAGACAGTTCGCCAACCTCATCTTTGGTACTGATTTCCAGCCGGCGGGTCAAGTCACCTTCACCCTCGGCAATGTCACGCAGCAGTTCATTAGCCTTGATAATAGGCTTGGCTAAACCCTGAGCCACATACCAGGCAACTCCCAAAGCAACCAGACACACAATGGCAGTAATAGCAATTACGCTGACCAACTGTTTTCTGACACCGGCAGCAATTTTGGCTTTCTTTTCCGCCACGATTGCTTCAATATCGTCAAGATACTGACCTGTACAAAGAACCCAGTTCCATTCCTTGAAATATTTGACGTAAGTCATTTTGCGAACAGGTTTTTCTGAACCCAGCTTTGCCCATTTATAATAGGTAAAACCCTGGCTATCTTTTTTGGCTACCGCCAGCTGGTCCAGCAACAATTGTTTGCCATCCGGGTCGGTATAAACTTTATCGTCTATAGCGGTTCCAACTAAAGCATCCTTGGGATGCTGAATCATTTTTTCGGATACCGTATCAAAAGTATAGAAGTAATCACTCTGGTCCGGGCCAAAACGCATAGAGTTAATGGCTTCCAGTGCTTCCTGCTGAAAAACTTCCTCAGCCGATTCCATATACACACCGGTACCGATAATCCAACCCCAGGGCTCAAACAATCTGACATAACTAATCTTGGGAACCGGAACTTCTGAACCAGGCTTAGGCCACATATATTGGACAAAACCCAGCTCCATCCTTTTTACAAACATCTCGCATTTCCACAAAAAGACGTTTACCGTCCGGGTCGGCAAGCTCACTCAGGTCTGAACCATCCATTTCCGGCTTGATAGCGTGCATAACCATCCGCGGCTGCATATCATTAATCCACAAATATTCCTGGCCGTCATAACGCATCTTACGAATAATATCCATCGCTTGCTTTTGCTTATCAGTTTCGCTCAGACCGTCCTGACGGGAATAGATTTCCTCAATAGCACAACAAGCTATATCAACTACGTTATTAAGACGCTGGCGGTATTTTTCAGCAATCTTTTCCGGGTTGCGGCTGTTAAGATAGCTGGTTTCCACAACCTTATAAACATTACCAACCATACTGGAGAGCATCAACTGACGGTCTTCCATGAGCGTTTTTTCGGTATGGGCCGCCTGCTGGTTGCCCAGTTTGGTAATGTAATAGGATGATAGAAACGTGCTTATCAGACCCAAGCCGACCACACATACCACAACCAGGAGAATCAATTTACCTTTAATCTTCATAAGAGACCTTCTTTCTTCTATTGTACAATTGCTACACGCTAGCACTAAACTAACCCGTTCTATTGGTCGGCATTATTTACAATGAAAAAGATTTTTTTGAACCTGGTAAAATTTTTACTATATTCCTGTAGTTTCCCGTGAATATAATCGCTTGCCAAAACAAAGGTTAGAAGATGCCCCAACTATATAATTTTGTGCAGCCAATCTGGTTCACCCACAAATCATATGGGTTATTGGACTGCTTTCGCAAAAACAACTGGGACTAAAACCGAAACCGGAAAATTGAGCGGTACCGATATTACTGGCCAAATAACCCAAAAAGGGAGCTGCCAAAGGTATATTGACATAAGGAGGGTAATCAGGTAAAATCATAGCATGTGTATATGGTTTGGTTTCAGGTCGCCGGGCGGCGGGAATCGGGTGGATACCATTAGTTGTTTTTTTGTTGCCTTACGGTCCGGAGCCCTGCCATGAAAAAGTTCCCCTTTTTACTGTTGATTGTCGTTAGTCTACTTATTGGACAAGTTGTCCCCGTACTGGGTGCCGATGATGAGTACGCCGTCTGGGAAGATGGCACGTACAGCTTTGACTGTCAATTAGCCAATTATTGCCTGAATGGCGAGTTTCCGTTAAGTGCCACAGTAACAGATGATGATATTACGATGACTTACCCCGGCACACTGACTTTAAGCAGTGACGGAAAGGGAAACCTGACCGGTAATTTTTCCGGGTCAGGTTATTATCTCGAAGCATCAGGCAAGGTCAAATTCAGCAGCAAAAAGACGACCATCGCCCTGAAACTTACCGACCCAACCAACAGCAAAAACAAAGCCAGCCTCAAAGGTGTACTCAGCACCACCTCCGCGGTGTTTGAAGGATCCTACAAAGGCAGCGGCGATCTGGGCGGCAAGGGTACGTTCATCTTGAATGTTGCAGACGCCTCAGCACTGGTGGTATCTTTCGACCTGGAGCTGAACGCCGATGAAAAAGGCAAACTGACCGGCAGCGGAACCGCCACAGTCTGCGGCGACACCGTCGAATTAACCACTGTTAAAGGTACATATAAAAAAGAAGTGCTCAAGCTGGCCATGAAAGGTGAGGGTCTGAGCTGGTCAGGTAAAGGACCGCTAAACGAAGTCGTTTTCAAGGCTAAAGGCTACGGCGCTTCAGCGTCTGATACCATCGAGGTTGCCGCAGAAGTTGAGGTCAGTCTGGAAACCAAAAACGAAGACGTACTCGACCTGCCCGAAATTTCCATTGACCCAGCTAGTCCCGTCGGCGGGACCAGTGCTACCGTAACCATAACCGCCGAAGGCGCCCAAAGCATCACCCTCACAGCCACCGGCGACGGCAAAGGCAATTTCTCGACCCACCAGGCAACCGGACAAACACTAACGGTTACCCAAACCGTAGGCGATTTTGGCGAATGCACTCTAACCGCCACCGCGACTTTCAGCACCGGCACTTCCGTTTATGAAACCAGCTTCACGGTTGAGCCGAGCGAAATGGAACTACCCGGAGTAGGCGTGGCCGACGGCGTGTTCCGGGCAGGCGACCTGCCCAGCGCGACCGGCGGTGACTCAGACCCTGATATTTCTGGAATAACGACAGGCGCCATTATCAACGGCGGTACAACGACTATGCGTATCAGAACCGCGACCGCCGCACACGCCGCCGACATCTCTGCGGTATTGGTGAAAATAACCGGTGCCGGCGGATATACCGGTTACTACGAAGCACCGGCCACAGTGGTCAACGGTGAAATTCTGGTTGATGTCAACGTCGATAATGATTTCGCACCCAGCTCGCCGGGCTTTGCCCAGACGCGTTTCGCACGCTTTACCGGACCCAGTGCCTCAGGTGATGTGGGCGGTACGGTAGAAGTCGAACTGGTACTGGTCGATAATATCGGTAACGTGGGCGAAAAATTCACCCAGACGCTGGACCTTTCCGAAACCGAGCAGACCAAAACTCAGGTCACACTTTCCTGGGACAGCGTAAACGATATTGATTTACATCTTTACGGCCCGCTCGAATCCAACACGACCGAATCGGAGCATCTCTATTACAGCACCGACCAGATTCACAACGGAACCATCACGCTGGACCATGACTCCATTTGTGACGGGGTGCGGGTTGAGAATATGTACTGGGCCGACGGCGCCCCAATGGGTGTTTACCAGGTAGATGTCGATTATTACGGTGATTGTGACGAGGAAACCAACGGCGGCAACTCTTCCGTGAACTATACCATTACGGTTCGCTCATGCAGCGAAACCCAAACGTTTACCGGCAGTTTTTCCGCGGAGGAAGAAGGTTCAGGCTATCATAACATCACAACCTTCAATACCGCTTGCGGTGCCCGGGTTCGCGGCAAAGCGGTTTACGCAGATTATCCCCAGACCAACGAAGGCCTTTCGACTATCGTGAATATGCTGCCCATACGCTTTGCCACAGTTGAGGTTGTTCGCTCGGATGATGACGAAGTTCTGGCCCAGGGCAGCACCAAACAGGACGGCACATTCGACATTAGTTTCGAGAACGACGGCGAACCGGGATACTATGTCGCGGTCACCGCCTATCAGAGAAACAATATCGTGCAGCAATCGGTCGTCAACTCCGCCTATCAACTTTATTCGGTACGCATGACCGATGTTATCGACGAGCAAGCCAATCCTGATGTTGAGGATATAGTAATCGAGGCCGACATCTTCAAAGGTGGTCCGGCGTTCAACATTTTTGACGTAGGTGTGTCCTGTGCATTGGTAGCCCGCAAGGTGACCGGACAGACTCCACCGCCTCTGACCTGGGTCTGGACCAACGGCCAGCAGGGTGAATGCGGCAGTAAGGTATCCTGCTATAAATCTTCCATGGACGTAATAAGTGTACTTTCGTTAGCGTCGGATTCGGATGAATACGATGATATGGTACTGGCCCACGAGTACGGCCATTTCTTCCAGCATTATTATTCACGTGACGACAGCCCCGGAGGTTCACACAGCTCAAGCAGTCGGGTCCATCCCCTGCTGGCCTGGTCCGAAGGCAGCGCGACATTCTACGGCTGCTGGGCCAAAAAAGCCTCACTCTACCTCGACTCCATCAACGGCGGTTCAGCTCTGGGCGTCCGGCTGGACCTGGAAAAACTAAGCGGCAGTGTACCGGCTGGCACCACCGGAGCGATTTACGGTGACCTCTCCGAAGCAATCGTCGGGGCCATCCTCTGGGACCTGGCCGATGCGACCAATGCCGAAAATCACGATGATGTAACCCAGTCAGAAATGGTCTTCAGCGCCATGAGCTATATGAAGACCGGCCCGATGATTGGCAGCGGCATTACCAGCGGAGGCGACCTCATCGACTTCTTGGACGCATGGTGCTGCCTCAGTGGATATGAAAACCGCACGGCCTATAATAACAGCGGACTGAAGAAGATCGTCGATTACCACGGTTTATCAAGTTACTACTTTGAAGGTACCGAATGTCCGCAGGATTGAAATTATTGATATTCTGTTTAATGGCGTTAATGCTGGGCGGCTGTTATGGTCGCCCAGCTTCGCATCCAGAGACCTTCGCCCCAGGCGAACTGAAGAGTCTTAACACTCACTGCTGCGAAGATGTCGTCTGCCAGCGCCATACGTTCGGAACCGGCAAGGTACCGGTCGAGGGCTCTCTAGCCGAAAGCTATTGCCAGCCAGTAGCGGGCCAGGCCGTGCTGGTCTATTTCAATGTCACATCCCTGAGCGATGCAGACAAATTGACTCTGACGATTGCACTGCCCGAAACAGCAAAATTAATAGGCCGCGAAGGCCTGAACCGAACATACGAAAATGTACATGTCGGCCAAACTTTCAGCATGATAATAATGGTCCGCGTTACCAATACCGAACCGCTGCGAATTACCGCCCTGGCCAACCTTTCCGGCTCTGAACTGGGCGACGGCTCGCGTGCGTTCATACTGACCCTGAACGAAAAGCCGGACAACACCCCGCCCGGCAAAGTCAGAATCAACAAACAGGGTCGGGAAGTAATTACCTACACCGCAGAATAACCATCAAAGCGATGAGTATTTCCACAAGGTTTTCTTTTTCTATCACGCAAATATTTATTCGGGAAATAAAATTCTTGGAGTCGCCTGTCGCTCCCGCTAATTTATACTGGACAATAAATAATAACGTTATTAGAGTGGGCGATTAAGAGCGGTTGAGTCAAAGACCTATCTAATTTTCACTTCCTGTGGGTTATTCGGGTATAATCACCGGAATAATCATCTACTTGCGAATTAACTTTTTATTCAGGAGAGCCGCCCATGAAAAAGATTATCTTAATTACGCTGTTAATCATTTCCTGTCTGCAATTCCCAATCAATGCCTCGAATATCTATGATGCCCGAATCGGCGAAAAAGAAATCCTCACCCCCCCACCAGCGGCAGCACCGCAAATCAACGGCCCCGAACTTTACGGAGTAAGACCGGGCAAAAAATTCATCTATCGTATTCCCTGCCAGGGCAACCGTCCCCTCAAATTCCAAGCTATCGGCCTGCCCGAGTCAATGACGCTCGACACCGACAACGGTATCATCACCGGAACCGCACCCACTCAAAAAGGCGAATACCCCGTCATCTTCAAAGCCGCCAATAACAGCGGCACCACCGAACGTAATTTCAGAATAGTTGTCGGCGACAAAATAGCCCTCACCCCACCCACCGGTTATAATAGCTGGGGCGGACATATGCTCCACGTCTCCGATAAAATCATGCGAAAAGTCGCCGATACCTTCATCAATAAAGGACTGGCAGATGTAGGCTTCCAGTATATCTGCATCGATGACGGCTGGACATCGATGGACCCGGACGTTTATCTTACCGACCTGGAACTGCTGGCAAAATATGCCACCTCGCATTTCGATAGCGAAAAGGCTCTGAAATATGTCAAGAACTCCCTGAAAAAACTGGATGACACTTATGATTTCGATAGTCATGTCGGGCCGACTCGCGACGAATCCGGCCGAATAATCAGCAACAAGGCCTTCCCCGACATGAAAGCCCTGGCTGACTACATTCACTCCTACGGCCTGAAAGCCGGCCTCTACAGCGGGCCCGGCCAGGTAACCTGCCAGTGCCGCGAGGCATCTTTCGGCCATGAAGAGCTAGACGCTAAAACCTGGGCCCAATGGGGATACGACATGCTTAAATACGACCTGTGCGGAGCCAAATTCCTGCTCGATGAATGGCTAAAAGAACACACCTATCAGGAATTGTGGGCCCTAATGGCCAAATATCTCCAGGAACAGGACCGCGACATACTTTATAATCTCTGCCAGTATGGACAGGAAAACCCCTGGCAATGGGCCCCGGCTCTGGATATCCAGACCTGGCGAATTTCCGGTGACCTTAATCTGCGACTGCGGGAGTATTTCTTCAGCGAAGGTGTTCGTATCGCCACCCAGCTCAGAGAATATAACCAGTCCGGCCAATGGAACGACCCCGACTATATGTACATTCACAAAATCCGGGACGGTAAGCACAAAATGAAACCCTCCCACGAAATCCCGCTAACCACCAACCAGCGTTACCAGTACGTCACCATGTGGTCCATAGTCTGTGCCCCGTTCTTCTTCTCCTGCGATATAAACGAAATTGACGACTTCACCCTGGGTCTGCTCTGTAATGCCGAAATCGTCAACACCAATCAGGACGAACTGGTCCATGTTGCCGAAGTAGTACGCGATAACGACAAAGAGATCATCATGGTCAAAAAACTTGCCGACGGCTCAAAAGTTCTCGCCCTGTTCAACCGTCAGGACGACAGCGAAAACGACATCAACCTGACCTGGCAGGAAGCGAACATTTCCGGCCAGACGAAAGTCCGGGACATCTGGCGTCAGAAAGAAATCGGCACTTACCCCGAAGGCATAACCGTAAAACTAAGCCCCGGCGGCTGCGCTGCCCTGCGAGTACATAAATAACTCAAACTCTTTTGAAAATTACTATGAAACGTGCGATTTCTATAAGACCAAGATAAGTTTATTGCTTTGATTTAGCCAAATTGTCATTTTGCAAAACTTTAGTTAATGATTAATTTCTAAAAAAACCCTTGAAAATCCCTGTTTTTTATCGCATGATTACCAGATGTAGCGTGAAAGTTACTTTGGAAAGTTATCATGAACCATCGACAGACCAGGGAATTATCAGAGGGGGCGGCTGAAGTGGAGTATATCTTTGGTCCCGTACCCTCGAGGCGGTTGGGTCGGTCTCTGGGGGTTGATATTGTTCCCTTTAAAACCTGTAGTTATGATTGTATTTATTGTCAGCTGGGCAGGACTACTCATAAAACCATTGAGCGTAAGGAATGGGTGCCGCTTGACAAGATTCTGTCACAGATTGACGAAAAGCTTTATTTACGGCCTGACTACATAACGCTTTCGGGTTCGGGTGAGCCGACACTGTATTCGAGGTGTGGTGAACTTATTGCCAAAATCAAAGGAATCACTACCATTCCGGTGGCTGTACTGACGAACGGCTCTTTGTTGTGGCAATCTGAGGTAAGGCAGTCTCTTTGGGGGGCGGATCTGGTTATTCCCTCTCTTGACGCAGGGAATAACGATTCGTTTCAATATGTCAATCGGCCTTACGCGGATATATCTTTTGAGCAGATGCTTGAAGGGCTGGTTCGTTTTCGGAAAGAATACCGGGGGCAATACTGGTTGGAGGTTTTTTTGCTGGGCGGAGCAACTGACAGCAACCCTGAAATCCAATGCTTGAAATCATGTATCGATGCTATTGGGCCTGATAAGGTTCAGGTTAATACCGTAACTCGTCCGCCGGCGGAGCAGTTTGCCGAGCCTATCGAAAAAAAGAAACTGGAACGGCTTGCGGCCCAATTATCCAATCGGGCCGAAGTGATTGCCGATTATCGGGATGTACATGGGCATGAAGAATTTGTGTCTCGTCGTGAAGATGTCTTGACGCTTCTGTTACGTCGTCCCTGTTCGGTTGATGACATCGCATCCGGCCTGGGCTTGCACCGCAATGAAGCGGTCAAATATTTAGAAGAGCTTTTAACAGAAGGCAAAATAGAAGCTCACGACCAAAAACATCATCTCTATTACAAAGCTGTTACAAAATGATAGTATCACTTTATTTAACCGGAGTAAACATGGCAAAATTATTGAAAGAAATCAAAGATGGAATTGCAAACCAGGAATTATTTTGTGTAGCGACGAGCAATGCCCAGGGCGTGCCCAATGTTGTCTATATCAAATATCTGAAAGTGATCGACGATGAAACTATTCTCATCGCGGATAATTATCTGAAGAAAACCCGTGAGAACATTTTGAATAATGGCAGAATCGCGTTTTCAGTTTTGGATGAAGACAAGGGCGCCTATCAGCTCAAAGGCCGGGCTCAAAGACAGGAGACCGGGGCAATGTATGATGAAGTTCAGAAATGGTGCCCTGACAAGTTGCCTCGTGCCGCTGCTGTGGTAATGAAAGTGGAAGAAATATATAACGGTGCCGAACGCATTTGCTGAACATAAACGGTTTCTTCTGGCTCCCGCTTTTTCGCCAGCGGGAGTCTGGCTTTGGGGCAGGCTTGGTCCGATAATATAAAATATGATATACAAAAACGGACAGTCCATCGAACGGCGTAACAGGACATATATTGTAATTGATTGCTGACAAGTGAGTTATCAAAAAAATCATGTAAATGAACATGAGTTTCTAAAGCCTGAATATACGAGATTCGATACTAACTGGTAGGCAGGCAGGAAAGTGAACGCCTGCAAAAGTTAGTTGGCAAATAACAAAGTATATAAGGGAAGACCGAAGCGTGAAACTGATAGTCGATATTTCCGACGCAAGAGTCTCGGCTGACCCCAGTGACGAGTTGACCACCTATTCGCTCGGCTCCTGTATCGGGGTGGCCCTTTATGACCCGACTGCTCGGGTGGGCGGGATGCTGCATTACCAACTGCCCTCCGCGAAACAGGATATGACCAAAGCCCAGAACTTCCCGCTGATGTTCGCGGATACGGGGATGGAGTGGCTTTTGAATAAGATGAAGTCGCTGGGGGCGAACAGTAAGAGACTGAAAGTAAAGATCGCCGGCGGCGCTCAGATGATGAACGACGCAAAGATGTTCCAGATTGGCAAAAGAAATTACGCTGCCATCAGGCAGTTTCTCTGGAAAAACGGTATGTTTATTGATGCCGAAGATGTGGGCGGAAAATTCGCTCGTAATCTTATGCTTAATATCGCAGACGGCACGGTAAAAATTCGCTGTCAGGGTGAAACGAAAAAATTGTAACTGGAGTTTGTCATGCTCAAAACAATCGAAGCGGCACTAGTTGAATCGTTATGTGAGACAATGGAAACTACGGCGTTTATCTTTACCCTGCCGATGGAAGATAAGTTGCCCGTGCCGGAAAGCAGTATATTGGCTCGCATGAAATTCTCAGGGCCGCACAGCGGTACGCTCGAACTGCTGGCGGGGACAGATACCGCGGCAATGATCGCGGCAAATATCATGGGAGTTGACCAGAATGAAATCGACGGGCCGGGCAAAGGTATCGACGCGCTAAAGGAACTGCTTAATACTACATGCGGGATTTTTCTGCCGCAGATTGCCGCGACCGACGATGATGTGTTTGATGTGACCGTACCGGAAGCCGAAACGTTTGAAACAGCCGAACAATGGAACGATTTTGTCGGACAGAAAAACGTGACCGTACTGGATGCTGATGCTTATCCGATGGCGGTTCGACTTATTTATGTACCCTAGGCCAGAAAAATTCAAAAAAAGTTATCAGCCTTGACGAAGCGTTGGGGGCTGGTTATAAAAATTCCATGAGAAAAATGGAATTGACAGACTGTCATGTTCATCTTCAGGAGCCGGTACTGGCTGGTCATGTGGAGCATATTATCCGACGTGCTCAAGAACATTCTGTCAGCAGATTCGTATGCAACGGCACTCGGCCTTTCGATTGGCCCATTGTAAAGCAAATCGCCCAGGAACATGAATCGGTTTCACCATGTTACGGTTTGCATCCGTGGTTTATATCGCAGAGTCGAACGGGCTGGCAGGAGCTGCTGGGTGATATGCTGAACGGGGCGACGGCGGTGGGAGAAATCGGGCTGGATGGGTGGATTGAAAATAGTGACGAGAAATTGCAGCAGACGGTGTTTCGCAGTCAGTTGGAGCTGGCTTATCAGCTTCGGCTGCCGGCGGTAATTCATTGCGTACAGGCTTGGGGGGCGATGATGGATATTCTGCGGACGGAAAAGTTTTTGCCTCAGACAATGATATGGCACAGTTTTGGCGGGTCGAGGGAAATCATGGCAGAGCTGGCATCAATGGGCGGTTATTTCAGTTTCGCGGGAAATGTACTTCGGAAACGACAGGACCGGCGGCGGGAAGTGCTGCGGGTGGTGCCGCTGGAACGGCTGCTGCTGGAGACAGATTCACCGAATATTATTCCGCCGCGTCGCTATATTAAAAGTTCCAGTCAGGACGCCGAGGGAAAACAGATTAATGAACCGGCGAATCTAGCGGGAATACTGGAAGGAATTTCAGCTATTCTGGAAATTCCAGAAGCGGCTCTGACGGAACAGCTGCAACAGAACTATCAGAGGGCGTTTTTAATCGAAAATAACGAGGGACATTAAAAAACAATGTCAAACGCGAGGTTTGCCAGAACAGAATTAATGCTGGGGGAAAAAGCGATGGAGCTATTGCACGACTCGCGTGTGGTAATTGTCGGACTCGGTGCGGTAGGCGGCTATGCCGCTGAAACCCTGACACGTGCCGGGCTGGGTAATATTCGTCTGGTCGATTTCGATAAGGTTCAGGCCACTAATATCAACCGGCAATTGTACGCACTGGAATCCACTATTGGCCAGGCGAAGGTTGAGGCTGCCCGCAAGCGAATTCTCGATATTAACCCGGACTGCCATGTGGAAACTATGGAATGCTTCGCTCATGTAGAAACGCTGGAGGAAATTCTGGCGGGCGAGATTACGGTTGTTATCGACGCGATTGATTCGTTTAATCCGAAGATCGAACTGCTGGCGGCGGCACGTAAACGTGATTTGTCTATTGTTAGCAGCATGGGAGCGGCATTGAAAAGTGACCCTGACAAAATCCAGACCGCTGCTCTGGAAAAATCGCACGGGTGTGCGCTGGCTCGAGTCGTTCGCAAAAAACTTAGGCAGCGGGGAATTCCGATTGACTTCACTTGCGTGTTCTCGACAGAGAGACCCACGCCAGCCTTGACTAGCGAAGACCATCATGACGAGCTGGTTCTCGAACGGGGGCGTAAACGGCGTACACTTGGTTCGCTACCCACTATTACGGGGATTTTCGGACTACGTATGGCTCAGGCAGCACTGGATATTATTCTTGGGGAACACTTCCGTTAAGGGGAGAAGTTGAGGATGGTGAGGTCGTAACCGGTTCCAGCCGCTTACTCAACTCGACCTTTGTTGGGAATTGGTGGGAATAATTGGACAAAAAGATGGCCGGACAGGCCGATGGCTTGTGCGATACCATCTTTCCTGCCCGGCGAATCGGGTTTCGTGAATTCAGTTTGACTCAATTATTTTTCTACGCGAGGCCGACGACGTAAATTATTGCTGTTGTTCTCGCTATTTTCACTACCGGTGTCGCTGTCCTGGCTTCTGCCGGGTCTTCCAAAGCGACGGGTACTGGATTGTTCAAGATATTTTTTGAACTCTTCCAGTGAGACACTATTGTTGCCGTCGGTGTCAGCTTGCTTGAAAGCAGCTTCGGGGTCCGCGACGGTCCGGGCCATGGAGCGGTCCGGGCGGTCAGAACCCGAAAAGCTCTGTTTCATTTTTTCAACCTTGTCCATCTGATCCTGGTTAAGGATGTCTTCGAGGTCGCCTTTGAGATTAACCTGTAGTACAGCCTGGTCCCCCATAGCTTCACCGAGATCGCCGGCTATCGAACGAATTTCTCTCTGATTTGCCTCATCCTGGACAGCCTGGTTTAGGTCTTCCTGAAGCTTCTGAATCTCTTCGGAAAGCTTCTGGGCATCATCAGCAATGCCCTGCAGGTCGTCGAGCTGGTCTTCTTCAAGGTTGAGCTGGTCTTTCATTCTCATTAGCATGGCAAGTTGGCGGGCAGGGTCGACAGCACCAACCTGACCAGCCCGTGAAAATCCGCGTCCGCCGCCGCCGAATCTCCCTTCGGGTCCGCCAAAACGTCTTTGCCCATCCTGGGGAGCCCGGTCATCATTAGAAAATTGCTGGGCAGGGGCGTTCAGGGCCACCAGAGGGCAAGTGTTAAAGCGGCAATAACCGATAGTTGGATTTTTTTCATTTTCAACGTTCCTTAAATACAAGTTCAGGTTCAATATACAACACTTTGCGACATTATAACGCGGGGGCGGGGTTGATATTGCACAGATATTTATTATTTTTTTTGGCGGGGTTTGCGGTTATTTTGGTTTTATGAGTAAAAAACGTGTTTTAGTAGCGATGAGCGGCGGGGTCGATAGCTCGGTAGCAGCCGGCCTGCTGGGCCGGGCGGGGTATGAGTGCGTGGGGGTGTTTATGTGTCTGGGGCAAAAGCGGCAGGTTCAGCCGAACCAGCCAGGCTGTTGCAGCCCGGAAGACGCCGCTGACGCCCGTGAAGTCGCCCGGCGGCTGGGGATGGAGTTTGAGGTCGTGGATTTTCAACAGGACATCGAGCTGATAATTCAGCATTTTGTGGATGAATATCGCCGGGGCAGAACGCCAAATCCCTGTATTTTGTGTAACAGCAGGCTGAAATTCGGGAAGCTGGCGGATTTAGCCGACAAAAGGGGAGCAGAATATGTAGCCACGGGGCATTATGCACGGGTAGCCGATATCGACGGGCGGCGGCGCTTGGTGCGGGGGGTGGATAATGGTAAGGACCAGTCTTATTCGCTGTTTGGGATGGGAGTCGAGCGGCTGGGGCGGATTTTGCTGCCGGTGGGCGAGTATCATAAAGGACAGATACGGGAATTGGCCACGGAAATGGACTTGCCGGTGCACGACAAGGGCGAATCGCAAGAAATATGTTTTGTGCCGGACGATGATTATGCCCGGCTGGTGGCGGAACGAACACCGGATGTCTGCCGGGAAGGTGAGATAGTCAATACATCAGGCAAAGTACTGGGCAAACATGAGGGAACGTACAAATACACTATCGGACAGCGGCGGGGTTTGGGAATAGCACTGGGTGAACCTGCGTATGTGGTACAAATTGACGCAGAGGCAAACCGGGTGGTGCTGGGCAATCGCCAGGAACTGAGCGGCCAAAAACTGCGGGCGGAAAATGCTGGTTTGGATGGTGGATGAAGTACCAAACGAATCCTTCAAGGCGATTATACAAATAAGGTATAATCATCGGGGAGCGGCAGGAGTAGTTCGACCTATCGGCGACGGCACGGTGGAAGTTGAGTTTGATGAACCGGTCAGCGCGATAACACCGGGACAGGCGGCAGTGTTTTACGATAAACACGAAGCGGTTGTAGGCGGCGGGTGGGATTGCGTGAGGGGAGACAAATTGTCTGAGTGAAATCTCAAGAGAACTTTTTACTTACTGTAATAAATTTGTATTTCTGATTCATTAACATAATACCGTTCTTCAATATGGCGATCCATAAAAAGTATATTTGCTTTATCGTCATGCCTGTAGTCTATCGAAAACCAACCAACAACAGCAGGATGAATACCCTCTCCGGGACCATCGGCACAGGAAACACGAGTTGACAAACCAGAAACTCTTTCCGGAGGCGGCTTACTGGAAAAGCCATGGTTCAATCTGTAATCAAGGATAAATTGGCCTCCAGGTTCATTCTTTTCTGTAGGACAATCCAGCACCGAAGTGCCTTGAAATTTCCCGAATGACTCCGCAGAACCATCACCCAAATATCCTCTGGTGTACAGAAATACAGGCCAATAAACTCCATCGGGAGTTACCGGCATCTCCCGCTGATAATCAGCCTTATACAATGAAAAGGCGATTCCCAACTGATGTAAATTGGCTTTGCACACCGCTGATTTCGCCTGCTCTCTGGCTCGTGAAATCGCCGGTAGTAGAAGACTCACCAAAAAAACTATGATGGCAATAACAACCAATAGCTCAACTAACGTAAAAGCGATTGCTCTCCGCATAACAACTCCCACCCAACACACAATAATCAGGGTTTAGGGACAGGGGTTAAGCCATTCCGAAGCCATTATGGCAAAGTCAAGAATGTCTACGGTATGATTGCCGTCGAGGTCGGCGACGCAAGGCGGCAGGTCTGAAGCTACGATAGTTTTAATATCGTCAATGAACAAGGTTTGCTCACAACCGGTAGCAAGACAGGGTGACATATTGTTCTCGACAATAAGAGCTATTTCCAGAACATTAGCGAAATCAACGGCAGGCATATCAACGAAAGGCACTTCCAAAACCAAACCTTCATCAACAGGATGGTTGAGTATATCAAAAGCATTTATCGGCAGAGCAGCCGAAGAACCATGCGTATCACTGATTTGCAGAATAACGAGGGCTTGTTCGTCGAGGTTCTCGCTGCTGAGACGCATTGACAACGTATCGGTATCGCCATAGGTCAAATCTCCAGAAACCTGATAGCTGATATGGGTTACTGGTTCAGCCATATCATTATAACAATCGGCACGAAGGCAGCGCTGTTCGGCAACGGCGGGGTCCATAGATACCGATAGTTGACTATTGGGACTGGTAAAGAACATCGGTTCAAGTTGGTCGGAAGTCTCGTAGCCTTCAAAATCATCCAGGGTGATATCTTCCTGAACAGTATAAGACCACAGGTCGCCAGGAAAAATATCAACCCCAATGGTAGTATCGACAGTATAGAAGTAGGTTTCGCCCAAAACCGGAGATATGGGCTCATAGTAAGTCATCATTCCGGTATAAACCAAGGCGGATGGGGCACGCGTTTCAACGGCATTTTCGTCGGTACTCATATAAACCTGATATTCATCGACCGAAGAGCCGCCTTCCCAGGTGATGGGGGTTTCCATTGCAATGTTGGCATGGGTGGGGTCCATGTTGTGGGCGGCTTCTTTGCCGAGCGTGCTCTTTTCAACCCAGGTCGTGCCAACGGGAACAGCGAAATGACTTTGGTTGACAACGATGAGGGGGTGGTCGTAAGCACCGGCTTTACCGATGGAATCAGAAAGAATCTTCAAAAATTTCTGACCGTCGGCACCCTTGCCAACTTCGCAGGCCTGGAAGGTGATATGGTCAACGTAGTCATCAATCTCCTTCTGGAATTTTTCGACAGAGTTCAGGTCGATTTGTTTGTCGGGAATATTTTTTTTACCGGCGCCGGTACTAACATTACCGCTAACGCCATGGCCGACTATTTCCGCGTGAATCTTGCGACCCAGGGCCTGGGATTTTTTCTTGATGGCTTCGACAACTTCTTTGCGGTCATCGACACGCTTAACTTCTTTACCACCATTTTCGAGAATCTTGGCGGCGTTATCTACGGTGTCATCGGAATTTTCAGCCAGAAAAATGTCTCCGTCGGGACAGGGGATTTTTTTGGTCTTGCCGGTCTTGGTAGACTTCTCTTTTTCGAGGAGTCCTGCTTCGGCAAAAACGGCGTATGTGGTTATCACACCACTGCCGCGAGTTACCCGAATATGATAGAGACCGGGCATGTTAAAGGTGCAAAGCAGGTCACCGGCGGGACTAAGGTCGGCAGTGTAATCGACGTTGGGCTGATGAAGATAGTCAGCTTGAGTATAGGGATAACCGAGAGGATAGGTGCCCTCATTTAACAGAGGCAGAATGTCGGCATCAATAACAGAATTAAGGCTGGCAGGCCAAAGGTAGGTGTTGGGCGACGGCAAGATCGTCCAGATATACGCAGGGATAATAATCCTCGGTACAAGTTGCCGGATCGAAATAAAGTTGAGCGTCAGTGAGCAGAACGGCATTAAGGGGCAGGGTGGCAATAAAAATCAGGACGGCCCAGGTGGCAAATAATCTGCGATACGACATGGTTTTCTCCTTTTTGTATTAAATTCTGCCAAAAAAAGCTACTTACGTTCCCAGACGGGAAATTCGACAAACAAGTCTATGCTGTATTATAACTTATTTGTTAGTGGTATTCAAAGATAAAAGATTGTTTATGAAGGGACGCAGGCAAATTAATTAAGCATAAACATTTTATGACAAAGAACTTATGCTTTAAATAATAGCTCCTTGTTATAAAATCGCTGTTTTTGGGCTAAAAATGCGGTTTGGGGGTTAAAATGCTTTGACAAGGAGACGGGATGGGACTAGACTGCTGGAAAAGTTTGAATGGACGTTCGAAAAGAGAACGTAAATGGCAGTCGCGAAAGAGTAATAGGAAAGGAATTATACATGCAGGAATATGAAAGTCTCAAAGAAATGGTAGCCGCTGTGGAAGATGATATTATCAAGGCCCAGGGCGGCAATAAGGCTGCCGGTACCCGCGTCCGCAAATCAATGCAGGAAATCAAACAGATGGCCCAGCTGGTTCGGGTGAAGATACTGGAAAATCGCAGCGAATAATTTGACAATACATCAGTGCCGCCCCGGTCCTGTTAGTGTTTATTCTGGGTCGGTAATGATATATTAGAGCTTTACCGCCTGGCGGGTTTGCGGGTATCGCAAAAACGCCGGCGGTATATTTATGTAGAAAGGTTTGTTGATGCCGCCCCAGTTACTGGTAGATTTGGATAAGATTGATTTGGAAAAAGATTTGTTCGATGCCGAAGCAGTTGAAGCTGTTAATCCTCATCGTTATGAGATGCGTCAACTGGACGGGATAGTTTATTATGAGCCGGACGAGGGAGTATTCGTCGGCTATAAGAATATACGTCAAGACGAGTTCTGGGTGCGGGGTCATATACCAGGTCGGCCTTTGATGCCGGGTGTGGTGATGGTAGAGGCAGCGGCCCAGTTATGCAGTTTTGCGGCGAAAAAGGTCCAGGCAGAAGACCGGTTTATCGGATTTGGCGGGATTGAGGATGTAAAGTTTCGCCAGACCGTGGTGCCGGGCGATAAACTCTATCTAGCGGCAAAATTTATTGAGAACCGCGCACGTCGGTTTGTTTGCGATACTCAGGGGATAGTAAACGGCAAGATGGCGTTTCAGGCCCGCATAATCGGCATGGTAGTATGAGGAGGCAGATGAAGGAGGGAGGTAAGGTAGATGAGCCAGGTTGCCTGGGCGGATGATTTGTTTGAGGCGGGGGTCGGCTTGTATGACGGTGATGAGCCGGGGCAGGCAACGCTGGGTTTGCCGGCGGGTGCGGGGGTTTGCCTTTTTGCTGACCGGGATAATCGGCCGGTGCTGTTGATTCAGGCGGGGCATTTGCGTGACGTGGCCCGACGGCGGCTTTTGGAGCCGCAAGACGACCAGCTAAGCAAACGGGCCCGTTTGCGGCCTGTGACCAAACAGATATTCTTTCGAGAGACCTACAGCCGGTTTGAAACTGAACTGGCGTATTTTCAAATCGCCAAAGCCGTCTTCCCGGACAACTATAAGGAACTTCTGCCAAATTTCGAGGTTTGGTTTGTGCATCTGGATGAGGGGACAGATTATCCAGCTTTGCGACGGGTTAATGAGCTGGGTAAGGAGGGCAGATACTGGGGACCGCTGGCGGAAAAGACCGCGGCAAACCGGATACTGGAAACGCTGGAAGATGTTTATGGCTTGTGTCGCTGTAATGATATATTAGCGACGGCACCAAACGGGGAACGTTGCACCTATGCCCAGATGAACCGTTGTGCGATCGTCTGTGACGGAACAATGAACGCAGATGATTATCAGATTCTGGTAAATGAAGCAACCAGAGTATTGGATGGAGCGGCAGAGAAAATCACAGCAAACCTTACGGAGCGAATGCGGGAATGTTCAAAAAATCTGGAGTTTGAACAGGCCCAGAAATTGAAGGATAAAATTAAGTCGCTGGAGAAAATGTCAGGGCCGGCGTACAGATGGCTGGCGGGACTGGACGATTTTTATGTGCTGGGTTTTCAGGCAGGACCGCGTGTGAAGTTTAAGGGGCAGCGAAAACTGGAACAGCTGGTGCGACCTTTTGTGATTACACCGGGCGGGATTGTTCAGGTGGCTGATTTCAGATTGACCGAGGCCGTCGACGCGGCGGCGGGATTGTTAAACCATGTAAATTTGATGCGTATGCAACGGGAACCGCATGGGCGGCTGGGGTCTGATGAACGTGAATTGCTGGGGTGGATAGTGCGATACCTTTATCGTCGGCAAGAGGAAGGCGGATTGTTTGTGCGGGTGCGCGAGGAATTGAACGCTGATGAGCTGAAAAAAAAAGTGTCCGACACCTTTTCGGGAGAATGATATGTTTTGCCATCGTCGGGCCTTGATAATTCAGCCGGGGGCGTTGGGTGACGGCATTGTGACTTTACCTCTGGGCCGGCTGCTGCTGGAACAAGGCGGGGTGGACGCGGTGGAAATTATGGGCCGGGCTGATAATCTGGGTTTTCTGGCTGGTCGCAGTGTGTTTAGCCGGGTGATGTCGCTGGAAGGGACGGGGCTGCAAAGACTTTTTGAGGACCACGACAGTTTTGATGTGCCGGAGGGTGACCGGCTGGTGGATTTGTTGAAACCCTATGAAAAAATTGTGACTTTTCTGAGCGACGAGGCGGGGCATTTCGAGCGGAATCTGTTTTATGTGGCCAATATGACCTCAGCGACGGATGTTTACAGTCTGCAACTTAGGCCTGACACGAATTTTGGCGGGCATGTGAGCGAATATTTTCTGAGCCAACTGGCGGAGCAGTTTTTCTGGCCGCGAATGAAAATTCAGGGCGGATTATTGGCCGGACCGTTTTGGAATAGTGATTCTGACGAAGGGGTATTGGGAAAATATGGCATTGAAGGCCGGGCGGTAATATTGGCACCGGGCAGCGGCGGGGCAAATAAATGCTGGCCTTTGGCGAATTTTTTGGAGATGGCGGGCAGATTGGAGGCAGAAGGATTTGTGCCGGTTTTTGTATTGGGGCCGGTAGAGGAAGAAAAATGGGTCAACGGCGAAATAGAAACACTGACGGCGGCAGGTAAGGTGCTCAGAGGTCTGGCGGTGGGCGAACTGGCGGAAATATTGCGGAATTGTGCGGGTTATGCAGGTAACGACAGTGGTTTAAGTCATTTAGCGGGTATTTGCGAAGTGCTGGGAGTGGTGATTTTTGGCAAATCCAACTGGCAGCACTGGCGTCCTCTGGGGAATACTTTGGCGGTTTGCGTGGGGCAGGATGGCGGATGGCCGGGGGTGGATGAGGTGGTAAAAACCCTGAAGCCTTCCCAATAACTCAGATTTATTTACAAAACAGTGACTGAACGCACCGTTTTTTGATGTTTTTTGGGGATTTTTGGTAGCAAAAAACATGTTTTTAACGTTTTTTTGGCGTTTTTTTCGATTTTTGGCGGCATTGAACTATACTATATCACCTTTTGGTGGTAATTTTTCTTAAAAAAGTACCATATAGTATAGTTTTCGCAAAATAGGGTTTGGTGGTTGGTATTCCCATCCGGTCGCTTACACGGCTCGGTTCTTGTTTGGACATTCGGGCGTTTACTCGGCTGGTTTTTTGTTTGGTTAAGTGGGGAGGAAATGATGTCTGCCACTTTTTTTAGATTTTTCTTAGAAAATGGGTTGCAAGTTTCGGGAAAATCGCTATTTTATGGTTCTGGAAGCGCGGGTGTAGCTCAGTGGTAGAGCGTCACGTTGCCAACGTGAATGTCGTGAGTTCAAGTCTCATCACCCGCTTTAGAATAGCGACGAGAGGTATCGGGTCCGTCAGGTCCTGGCGTTGGTCGGAGTCGCGTCATAACGGCCAAGTTTTTTTAAGGTTGTTTCGATGCGAAAATCGGAACAGCCTTTTTTTTATGGTTTTAGGTTCAGGAAACAGTATTGAACGGTAAATCTAAACTAATTTTTAACTGGAGCTACAGATGTCAAAAGATGAAGCAGTAAATCAGGACGAGAAGAAACTGGAATGCAAAGTTGAAATTACCGACAGCGGGTCATGGAAGAAGAAAATCTCGATTGAGATACCGCGTGCGGAAATTGATAAACAGCTTGACGAGCAGTACCAGGAACTGCGGAATTCAGCGGTATTACCGGGTTTCCGTAAGGGCCGGGCCCCGCGTCGACTGATGGAAAAGCGTTTTGGTGAAGATGTCTCTGACCAGGCGAAGCTGCGTCTTTTGGCTCAGGCTTTTGAGCAAATCGAAGAAGAGCAGGATTTTGAAATACTGGGCGAGCCGGACTTGAAACCGGAAGACATTGAACTGCCGGCAGAGGGCGATTTCAAATTTGAGTATGAAATTGAAGTCAAACCGGAATTTGAACTGCCGGAACTGGAAGGTATCGAGGTTGCCAAGCAGGTTGTCGATATTGACGAAAAGCGGGTAACTGACGAAATCGAGCAGATTTGCCGCAACGCTGGCAAGCACGAGGATGTTGACAAGAGCAAAGAAAACGACATGGTGCGTTGCAAAGCGACCCTGAAGGTTGAGGGCGTTGAGGAAGAGGAAGTTCGTGACGATGTTCCCATGCGGGCTGGTGCCAATGCCCTGATGGGCATCGAGTGGTCCGAACTGGAAAAAGGTCTGGTGGGCGTTAAGGTTGGCGATGTGGTCAAGGCTAAATCGACAGCCCCTGACACCCATTCCACTGAGGATTACCGAGGCAAGCAAGCCGAGTTGACAATGGAAGTCAAGGCTGTCCGTCGTTTGAAACCGGCAGAGCTGAATGACGATTTGTTCGGTCGGCTGGGCGTTTCGGACGAGGCGGAGCTGCGTGAGCGTATCGAAGAAATGCTGGAAGACCGCTCTGACAAAGAAGCCCGTCAGTCGATGGCCCAACAGATTCGCGATTATTTGAACTCCAAGGTTGACTTTGAACTTCCAGCGGGCGTGGCGGCTCGTCATGCCCAGCGGTTCCTGATGCAGCAGTATTATCAACTGGTGCAGATGGGCGTGCCGGTGGAGAAACTGGAAGAGAATATGGAACATTTCCGTACTTCCAGCAGTGAGCAATCGGCTGCTCAACTGAAATCGAGCTTTATCATGGACGCGGTATGCGAGAAACTGGAAATTGATATTTCCGAGAGTGAAGTCAACGCTTTTATCGCCCAAATCGCGTCCCAGCAGGCGCGTCGTCCGGAGCGTGTTCGTGATGAGATGGCCCAGAGCGGTCGGATAAACGAACTGGCCCGTCAGATTCGTGACGAAAAGGCTATCGATAAGATTCTGGAGATGGCCAAGGTGGTAGATGCCCCGGCGGAGGCTACTGCCGATGCGGCAAGTACCGATAACCCGGAAGACACCAAGAAAAAGACGTCGAAAAAGACTACCAAGCGCAAGCCGCCGAAAAAGTCCGAAAATGAGTAAGGACAGGGGCTTAACAGGCCGATAGAATGTACATGGACCAGGATTTTGGGGGTTGGGCCTACAACCCGACCTCTGGTCCTGCCCGACGCGGAAACGGATGGTATCGGAAAAATAAACATAAAGCTGTAAGGACTAAATCAATGATAAATCGTCCCGAAATGATTTATAATCCGGCTCAGATGAGCGGTGGTGGTTATCAACGTACACGTGAGATGGGTCTCAACGAGATGCTGTTGGAAAACCGCTGCGTTTTCCTGGATATGCCGCTGGACCCTTCTTATATCACCAGTCACGGCACAATATGTTCGGTGTTGATTAAGTCGCTGCTTTATCTGGACAATCTGAAGGTGAATGATATTCATCTTTACATTAACAGTCCGGGCGGCAGTGTCGATGACACCATGGCGATTTATGACACAATGCAATTTATACGTTCGGATGTCTGTACTTATTGTGTTGGTCATGCCGCCAGCGGGGCGGCGGTGATTCTGGCGGCCGGCACCAAGGGCAAGCGTTTCGCCCTGCCGCACGGCAAAGTTATGCTGCATCAGCCCTGGGGCGGGGTTAGCGGTCAGGCCTCTGACATTGAGCTTCAGGCCAAAGAAATCATCAAGACCAAGGCGATGATAAATGATGTGCTGGCTCACCACACGGGTCAGCCAATCGAGAAGATTCAGGCGGAAACCGAACGTGACCGATACATGAGTACCGACGAGGCAAAAGAGTACGGCCTGATCGATGAAGTTCTGCATCTGGATGATGCCGACAAGAAAAAATAATATTTAAGGCAAGAGGCAACGGCACTATTGTTCGCTAAAGCTCTACGCTTTTTTAAGAAATGAGGTTTGAGATGTCCAACCTGGTACCTATGGTTATCGAGACGACCGGTCGCGGTGAGCGTGCTTATGATATTTATTCGCGACTGTTGAAAGACAGAGTGATTTTTTTGGGTGGTGTGGTTGATGACGATACCGCGAATTTGATTGTGGCCCAGATGCTGTTTTTGAGTAACGAAGACAGCAAGAGCGATATTCATTTTTATATCAATTCACCGGGCGGGTCGGTTACGGCGGGTCTGGCGGTTTATGACACGATGCGTTTTCTGCGCTGCGATGTGAGTACATACTGCATTGGGTTGGCGGCGAGCATGGGTTCGCTGCTGCTTTGCGGGGGTGCGGCGGGCAAACGTTTTATGCTGCCCAACTCCAGCGTCATGCTGCATCAGCCTTTGATTCGCGGTCGGATTACCGGTCCGGCAACCGACTTGCAGATTGAAGCTGAGGAAATGCTGCGGGTGCGTCGTCGTCTTTACGATATTTATGTGCATCATACAGGTAAAGACATCGACACCATCGAGCGTGATTTTGACCGTAATAACTGGCTGACGGCTCAGGAGTCGGTTGAGTACGGGGTGGCGGATAAGATTCTGGAGCGTATGCCCGAATATAAATCTGAGGATTGAGCGGGAACGACGGATCGTTAGAACCCCGGCCTGTGTTCAGGTCGGGGTTTCGCAGCGGAGGTATTGATATGGCCAGGATGGTAATTTTGCTGCTGCTGGGCGGATTGTTGACAGGGGGCGGCTGTCAGGGGAATCCTGAGAATGGGGCGGATGGTTCCGAGGTTGATTTAGCGGCGGATAACGCACATCTGCAAAGCAAACTTGCCGAGCAGGAGCGACATATCTCGGAACTGGAAAAACAGCTGGCGGTGCTGAGGGGGTTTGATAACAATAAATTAGTGACACTTGTCCGCGTTACTGAAATGCAATTGGGGCGTTATACCCGTTGTTATGATGGGGACGCAGACGGCATTGACGACGGGCTGGTGGTTTATATAAATTTACGGGACGGGCAGGGGGACGTAATGAAGGCGGCCGGGGCGGTTACTATTGAGTTGTGGGATTTGGCGGAAAAATCCGGTTCGCAGCAGTTGGGGAATTGGCATATCGCCGGCGCTGAACTACCGGGCTATTGGCTGGGTGGTCCTCTGGCAGACCATTATCGTTTTGAACTGCAATGGCAGGACGAACAAAAGCCCAGGCATGTTAATCTGACCATTAAAGCGCGGTTTGAGGAAGCTCTTACGGGCAACAGTTTTGAGGCCCAGAAGATGGTATCGGCGAGTCTGGGGCGGGCGGAAAAATAAAGTGAGTCTGCCTGACTTGTTTTGTTTATGAAAAAGGCCAAGGTTATGCGAACCGCTCACAATTGGACAGATGACAGTGCGACGATAGGTATCGAGGGATTGAAACGGCCTTTGCGGATATTCCAGGTGACCGATTCGCATATTGCCCGGCTGGATGAGCGTGATGAAGGGCTGGTCAATGATGTTGATTTGAAGCAGGCGGGCTGGTTTGGTCGGTCGGATAAGGCATTCGCTGGCGTTATGGGGCGGGCGGAGAAATTGAAGCCTGATTTGGTGATGCTTACGGGCGATATAATTCATTTTCCGTCGGCGGCTTCGGTTGAGTTTTTTCGGGAGGAATTTCATAAACTTTCGGTTGAGTCGATTTATACCTGCGGCAATCATGACTGGAATTATCCGGGTGGCGCATGGTCAGAAAGTATGCGGGAAGAAAATTATCATTTGCTGCAAGATTTTCTGCCCGAGCAGGCATCTTATCAGCGTCTAATGCTGGGTGATTTGCAGATATTGGTAATTGACAATTCGCTTTATCAAATCAATGCTGAGCAGTTGAAATTTGCGAGGGGCTGTCTGGCTGGTGGTGCCCCGACGATAATGTTTTATCATGTGCCGATAGAAATTGATACTCTCGTGCCGCAAACTATCGAACGCTGGAAACAGCCGATTTTGATGGGGACGAAAGATTTCCCCGATGAGCTGCGGCAGACCTGGCGGCTGGGCCAGGACCGGGCGGAAACTTTTGAGTTTATCGAACTGTTGAAAAAATCGGATAATCTAGCAGCGACATTTTGCGGACATCTGCATTTTGCGCACACCGACAGACTGAGCGAGCAGGCCTGCCAATATGTAACCGCCGCGGGCTTTGGCGGCAAACATCGGTTAATTGAGATACTGCCGCTATAAGACATTTTGCATATAAAAAAACCTGCCGCGTCAAACGACAGGTTCTGTTTTTGTTTTCGTCTGTAAACTTAACGGTCAACTCGCGCGGTTCCGCCGGCAAGTGCTTTTTCTACTTCCTGGAGAGATGCCATGGTGGTATCGCCGGGCGTGGTCATGGCCAGGGCACCATGAGCGGCACCGTAGTTGACGGCCTCCTGAGCGGACTTGCCCTCCATTAGAGCATAAATCAGCCCCGAAGCAAAACTGTCGCCGCCGCCGACCCGGTCGTAGATTTCGAGATTCTCACGAAGTGTGGCGTTGTGAAAGTGACCGTCGGCGTAAATTATAGCACCCCAGTCGTTAAATGTCGCGGTGCGGGCGTTTCTGAGCGTGGTGGCAACGACTTTGAAATTTGGGAAAGCCGCCACTGCCTGCTTAATCATTTTCTGGAAATTGGCAGGGTCGAGTTTGGAGCAGCCCTCGTCGAGCCCTTCAACGTGGAAGCCCAGGGCGGCGGTAAAATCTTCTTCGTTGCCAATCATAACATCCACATGCGGAGCGATATCCCGATTAACCTGCATGGCTCGTTCGGGTCCGCCGATGGATTTCCACAGCGAGCTGCGATAGTTGAGGTCGTAGGAAACAATAGTACCGTGTTTTTTGGCAGCGGTTACCGCTTCGATAACCAGATCGGGCGTGGTATCAGAAAGTGCCGCGAAGATTCCGCCGGTATGGAACCAGCGAATACCGTCCCGACCAAAGATTTTGTCCCAGTCGATGTCCCCTTTTTTTAATTGCGACGCGGCGGAGTTGGCCCGGTCGCTGCAACCCACAGCGGCGCGAATGCCATAGCCTTTTTCGGTAAAGTTGAGTCCGACCCGAACATCGCGGCCTATGCCGTCATAGGGCATCCAGTTGACGTATTCCATATTTACGCCGCCCTGGAGAACGAGGTCTTCCAGCAGTCTGCCAACGGGATTATCACAGATGGCGGTTACCACGGCGGCATCTTTTCCGAAACAACGCCGCAATCCGCGAGCGACATTATATTCGCCGCCGCCTTCCCAGACCTGAAAGGTTCGGGTGGTGTGGATACGACCAGGGCCCGGATCGAGGCGAATCATAATTTCGCCCAATGACAGAATATCATATTTACATTGGTTTTTGGGTTTTACCGACAATACCGCCACAATAAATACTCCTACTAATTATGGTATGGGGGTAAATAAGAAATAATCTAAAACTACAGCATCAGGGTTCCTGAGATTTCAATAACACCGCCAGGCCCAGGTCGAATTTCTGGGCACAATTGGGGCAAATCAGGAAAAGTTCCAGATGGCCGTTCTGTTTGGCACCGACGCGGAAAGCGTTATGGAAACCTTTGTCGTAGCCGCATTCGGGACAGACGTAGAATTCTTCATTAATTTCCATCTGCCGGGCATTAATTTTTCGGGAGGACATTTACGACTCCTGGTTATCGGTTGATTCCGGGGTGGTGTTTTCGGTTTGCTCCTCACCATTTTCATCATCATCATCGTCATGAGGCACACGGGCAACGGCGACAAGTTTGTCGCCTTCATCAACACGAATAAGTTTTACCCCCTGGGTATTACGTCCAATGTCACGCAGTTCGCTCAGGCCGGTACGGATGATGATACCGTTGCCGGTGATGAGCATCAGGTCGTCTTCGGGGTTTACGGATTTCAAAGCGACGACCCGACCATTTCGCTCAGTAGTCTTGATATTGATGATGCCTTTACCGCCGCGATGCTGAACGCGATAGTCCTCAAGGGCGGTGCGTTTGCCGAAGCCTTTTTCGCAAACGGTCAGCAGACTTGAGCCGGACTGAGTGATAACCATATCGACGACTTCATCATCCTTGCCGAGCCTGATACCTCTTACGCCGCGAGCGGTTCTGCCCATGGGTCGGACATCTTTTTCGGAAAATCTGATGGCCAGCCCGTCGGCGGTACCAAGTACGATTTCGTCTTCGCCGCCGGTAACACGGGCACCAATAACGACGTCTCCGTCCTCAATAGTGATGGCTATAATACCGGCCTTGCGAATATTACCGAAGGCTGACAGCGGCGTTTTTTTGATGTAACCGTCGCGGGTGGCGAGTACCAGCATACGGTCGTCGAAATCTCTGACCGGCTGGATTTCGGCGATTTTTTCGTCTTTCTCAAAGTTGAGCAGATTGGCTATGTTGCGACCTCTGCTTTGGCGGGTAAGCGACGGAATCCCGTAAACTCTCTGCCAGTAGCAGCGTCCCTGGTTTGTAAAGCAGCAAAGATAATCATGGGTGCCGGCAATGAAAAGATGTTCGATAAAATCGTTGTCCTTGGTATCCGAACCAATGATGCCGCGACCGCCGCGACCCTGACAACGATAGGTGTCGATAGGCATACGCTTGATATAGCCATCGTGACTGATGGTAACGACGACTTCTTCTTCTGCGATAAGGTCGTCCATATCAAATTCCATAACGTCAGCGGAAATTTCTGTGCGGCGTTTGACTTTGTATTTTTCTTTGATTTCGTAAATGTCTTCACGAATGATGTCCAGCAGCAGCTCTTCCTGGTGAAGAATGGCTTCATAACCCCCAATTTCTTCAACCAGGGCAGCATATTCTCTGGCAAGTTTTTCGATTTCCAGCCCGGTAAGCCGCTGCAGCTGCATGGCGAGAATAGCGTCGGCCTGGGGACCAGAGAGGAACTGGTCGTTCCGGGTTTTTTCGGTGACAAATGCTTCGGGCAGAATGTGCCTGAGCGTTTCCTGCTCGATAAGTCGCAGGGGCTTGGCCATCAAGGCAGCCCTGGCGGCGGGCACATCGGGACTCTGGCGAATAATACGAATGATTTCGTCAATATCACTCTGGGCCAGGAGCAGACCCTCGACAATATGGGCACGGGCACGAGCTTTGCGAAGCAGAAAACGCGTACGGCGGCGAATAACATCTTTACGGTGCTCAATGAAAAGCCGGAGCATCTGGATAATGTCGAGTGTCAGAGGCCGATTTTTGACCAGGGCAATATTGATTATGCTGAAAGTGTTTTGCAGAGGTGTATATTTGTAAAGCTGGTTGATAATGATATCCGGGTCAGCATCTTTTTTGAGCTCGACAACGACACGCATACCGTTGCGGTCTGATTCGTCACGAACATCGGATATTTCGGGGATATTACCGTTGGTCACACAATCGGCAATCTTGGTAACGATATGGGCCTTGACAGTTTGATAGGGAATTTCGTCCACAATAATCAGCTCGCGGCCTTTTGAGGTGGTCTCCTGATGAATCTTGGCCCGAAGAGTTAAATTGCCTCTGCCGGTGGTGTATCCGTCATAAATCCCCTTACGCCCGCAAATGATGCCTCCGGTGGGGAAATCCGGTCCGGGCATGACTTCCATAATCTCAGCTAATGTACACTTGGGATTGTCGATAACTTTCAACAAAGCTTCACATACTTCACCGGGATTGTGAGGCGGTATGCTGGTGGCCATACCTACAGCGATACCGACACTGCCGTTGACCAGCAGATTAGGAAATTTCGAGGGCAGCACGACCGGCTCGGTCATGGTTTCGTCGTAGTTGGGTGCCAAGTCAACCGTCTCGCGGTTCAAATCGGTGAGCAAATCCGCCGCGGCTTCTGTCATGCGTGCTTCGGTATAACGCATAGCAGCCGGAGGATCTCCGTCAATCGAACCGAAATTACCCTGCGGATTTATCAGCGGCACCGACATATTCCAGCTCTGCCCCATGCGAACCAGAGTTGGGTATACAACCGCTTCGCCGTGAGGATGGTAGTTACCAGAAGTATCACCGGCGATCTTGGCACATTTACGATGTTTACTGCGGGGACCGAGGTTGAGGTCGTTCATAGCCACCAGAATGCGCCGCTGAGAGGGCTTGAGCCCGTCCCGCACATCGGGCAGAGCCCGGCTGATAATAACGCTCATGGCGTAATTTAAGTATGAATCCTTTAGCTCGTCCAGAATCGAAAGATCTTCTATCCGTTCAGCAATTTTTTGTGGTTCTTCGGTCACCGGTTTTGATGTCCTGTAAATCTTTTATTATAGGGTAGTTATGCCATCACCAACCGCCTACTGCCCCACCGGGGCTAAGGCAACTTCAGGGACGCTGTCTCAAGTCGGGTTATTGTAACCGGAGTATGGGGTTACGGCAATAATTCTTTTGAGCAAAGAGGCTGGCAGTGAAGTATGATTATTTATTTGCAAAAATTCCAAATATCTCGTAAATTTATAGCAGAAATGGCTGAATAAATGGTCTTTAGCCGAGGTTTACCAGAATGTCCACAAAAATCGAAGAACAAGCTAAATATCTTGCCCGTGAAAATCGCAAGGCAGAACCAAGTATTTGCAAAATATATTGGTTTAGGGACAATAACGAGGTTCGGCTGGTAGAACTGCTGGAGGAAATGCCGGTCAGTTCCGATGGAAAAGCCTATCCCATGTATTTCCGCGAGGCTCCCAATGAAGACATCTTTTTCCCTTCGGCGATAGCTCTGCTAAGTCCCGTTGATGACAAAAAGGCTGATTTACCGGACAGTTGGGGCAGCTGGGACGCTGCGGTGGTATTGTGGGAGAAGAGCAATGAAGTGGCGTGAAGCTTTTTTGAGGCAGGCCCGAGATGACAATGAAATACGCAAATTATTGAATCGACAGGGGGCAGGATGTTCTCACCAGCTCCATTATTTGCAAATGGCCACCGAGAAGTTCTCAAAGGGTTTTCTTTGCAGTGAAGCAGATTCCTCAAATGCACCCAAAATGACTCATACAGCTTTTGTTTCATGCCTGAGAGTCATAAAGGGCAGGCCGGAAATTTGTAACATGTTGGGGTATGGTAGTAACAAAACAGCCTTTCGAAATATGATAGACAGTCTTCTGCCGATGGCTGATATGGTCGAAAAACTCGCCCCGGCTCTGGCGGGCCAGGAAAGACCGAACCCAGAATATCCGTGGAAGGATAATAACGGTGATATTACAGCCCCGGTTGATTTTGATTTTCCGCTTTTTAGTCCTAAAAACCAAAAACTCAATCAGCTGCAACTTCTTTTTGACCAATTACTGGAAAAATTAAGCTAAGGGTTGGGCGCAAAATAAAGAGCGACCTTTTCAGCCGCTCTTCATACGCTAATCAGCTTCATGGTAAATTACTTGCTGATAAGTTCTTCTGCCGCTTTGGTAAGCTTTTCCATCCGGAAGGGTTTATTGAGATAGACATCAACGCCCAGCGTTTCAGCGTAGACTTTATGCCTCTGTCCGGGGTTAGCTGTAACCATAATAACCGGGGGCTTGCCGGTTTCTTTGCGTAGCGGCCTGATTTTTTCGAGTACTAGAAATCCGCTGCGACCGGGCAGCATCTGGTCAAGTACCACCAGGTCCGGCGGGTCGGAGAGAATCATCTCAACGGCGGTATTGCCATTTACGGCAGTCTGAATCTTGACGCCCAGCTCTTCCAGGGCCGTCCGCATCGCCATGAGAAAATCCTGGTCATCATCGACAATCAGGATAACTTTGTCTTGGAGGTTTGCCATTTGTTCATCCTTCAATTTGAGGCATCTTCAGCTCTTTCGCGGCGGAGAGAGCCACTTTAACAACTTCTTCTTATCTGCCTGCCCAACAGATGATAGAACAACGCCCATTGCCTGTCAATAGCCTGAAAGGTATTTCCTTGTAGTATAAATCTATTATAGTCGATATTATAGGAAAGGGCCATAGTGTCCCTGCGCCTGCGAGGATTTATGGGCCTCTAAGGTGTTTATTAGAACATAGTTAGGTTTTTTCGAGATATGACGACCGAAACAGAGGAAAAAGTTGAAAATCTGACCGAGCCAGAGCCGGAAACAGCTTCTGCCGAGTCCGATAAGGCCGAAGACACCATCTCGGAGGATTTCAGTCCAGCCGAGGCCCCCGAAGCAACTGCGGCCCAACCAGTCGATCGCCAGAAGGTTCTGGAACAGTTGCTCTCGATGCCGGTCCCGGTGATTGTCAAGCTGGCCCAGAAAAAAATGACCCTTTCGCGGGTGCTTCAGCTCAAAGTCGGCAGTGTGGTACAGTTTGACAAAGACGCATATCAGCACGTTGACCTAATGGTGAATAATCACACCATCGGCCTGGGCCAACCAGTTAAAATCGGTGAACATTTCGGCCTGAGAATCATAGAAATCGGCCAGGTCGAAAAGGTCATCAAAAGCCTGGGCGGAATAGTCGAATAAAAAATGGACCGGAGTGAAATTCCTCTGCCTGAGGGGGCATTCACCATTGAAAATCAAGAGCTTTAAGCAAGGTCCGGGCAATAATCATGTGCCCCGTGGTGTTCGGATGGACACGGTCCCAGGCTAAATCTGTCGGATGATGGTTCTCCAGCGACAAATCAAAGGCTGCCTGGGTATCGACCAGAATGGCATTATATTGGGCTGCGATTTTTTTGACAACAGCTCCATACTTATCCATCATAGCTCGCATGGCATCTTTGGGGTTAGGCTCGATGAAATATGGAGTCATAAGAATCAGGCCCTTCAGATGCGGGGTGGTCTTAGCGACAAGACCTTCGAGAGTTTTTTCGTATTCTTCTAAAGAGACATGCATTTCCGGCTGGAGCGGTGAATCGAACTGCCGCCAGACATCATTGATTCCAATCTTGATTGAAAGCCAGTCAGGTTTATGGTCCAGCACATCGCTTTGCCAGCGGCCGCGCAGATCGCGGACAGTATTGCCGCTGATACCCATATTGACAATTCGGATTTTATGTTCGGGATACGCCGCGGAGATAAGACCGCCGGCAAGATTTACGTAACCGCTACCCCAGGAATTATACATCGCACCGGGCGAGATACCTTCGCCAACCGGCAAAGCGCGATTACAGTCGGTAATTGAATCGCCAATAAAAAGCAGTTTACTACCAGACTGAATTATCATAACAAAACCTTATCAATGTTGCGGCGGCAACTGGTATAGTCCCTGGCCGGCACGCTGGAGCTTGCCCATTTCCTCTAATTTGTCCCAAATTTGCTGAGGATACTGGTTCGGCGGACGAACAGCGACAATACCGGTCCCATAGCCCTTTTCCTTGGAGCTGCGGCCCAGCGTGGATTCATCGTCAAGCCGGGTAAGTTTCAGACGTTTTTTGAAGGCCTTCATAGCTCGCTTGAGATTTTCCGCATCCAATGAACCACGATCAACTTCATCTGCCATTTCGATTCTCCTATGATAAAACCAACGCAGGCATTTTAATCTCAATCGGCTAAAATTGACAACCGTAAATTGCTTAGTTGCCAGATGATTGACCCAGAATTTCCGGCAGCATATTCAAAGCAGGAACCTGCCAGGTCACCGCCGACGGCTGACCGCCGGCTGGCCATTCCTTGCCCTGGCCCACGACCCAGGCAGTCTTCATACCCAACACCGAGGCCCCTTCCATATCGTAATCGAACCGGTCGCCCACGTAGACACACTGCTCCGCGGGCAGATTGAGTTCCCCAAGAGCAACCTTAAAAATCTTCGCGTCCGGCTTAATGGAATTAACCACCGCTGAATCAACCATCGTCTCGAACAGACTGTCAAATCCAAACTGCCGACACCACCCTGCGGTATTGCCCCAATTATTACTGATGCAACCCAGCCGGTAAATGCCGCCCAGCTCCTCAAGCATATTCAGATTGCGTTCGAGATAACTGCGGGCGTCAGCGACAAAAGCCGCACCAACCTCATCAGCCTGCCAGTTGCCCAACCCGACCTTTTGCATTTCGCGATGAAGATGCTCGCTCAACCGATGGGCAGTCTGGTCCATCAACAGAGTACCGGTGTCCGGCAAAGCGGTTATCGCCGCCGCCGCCGACTCGGCACATTTATCAAAAACAGCCCTGTCAAGACCATTGATCTTACCAGAAACCAGCTCATAAAAACGAGTGAACCAGTCCGTACCGTCATGGTCGAGAGTACCGCCGAAATCAAACAAAACCGCTTTAATATCGTTCATAACCAGCCCTTGAGCCTGCCCCCTGTTTTTCATCATTACCCCCTTCCACGCCTTATCAGATTAAAGCCAAAAACTCGACTGGGCAAGTTAAATCCCCGCAAAAGCAAAATCCGAAATATTTTGCCCGTGTTAGCATTTGGCATTATACTTTGCCGGAACAGGACTTATTAAAAAGGTAAAAGAGGTGAATTATGCGAAGCTTCCGGGTGATTTTCTGGCGTTTTATGATTTATGCCCTGCTGGGATTACTGCTGGAAGTGACTATGGGGGCAGTCGTAAACTTCTATCATGGCAACCCAAACCTGCGAGGTTGCACCTCTATCTGGATGATTCTCGACTACGGCCTGCTAGGCATAGTCCTCATGCCTATCAGGTCAATTCTGCTGCGTATCAAATTCCCCCTGCTCGCCCGCGCCATCATTTATATGCTGGCGATATATCTGGTCGAATACGTCTCCGGCAGAATCTTCACCGCCTGCGGCCTGAAAATCTGGGACTATTCCCACATGAAATACCAGCTCCACGGCCAAATCGCCCTGGCCTACGCACCAGTATGGTATTGCCTCGGCATGACCGCGGAACTAATCTACCCCAAAATAAACGCCATCGCCCAACTGCTCAGCCGGAAATAAAATCCGGGAAGTAATTACCAAAGATACATTAGTGAAACTTGAAGTATATTTTTATTTACTTCACCAGAATTCCCATCGCTGTAAAGAAGTATAACCCAGACTTTATCACAAGAGCCACGCTTCCACAACACAACGGAAGTTTTACTGAACTTGCCTGAGCGATACTCATCATGCCAACGAAAAATAATCTTATCCCTCCTCTCAACAATATCATCAATTTCTTGTTCTCCAATGGTAACAGAGTCCGGCTCAAAACCAGCTTCTGATAAAATCTCTGCCAACCTATCTGTTGTCACACTGCACGGAAATTCATCCTCAACCTCATAAACCAAATTAAATCCCTCAGTCTTCAGCCAAGTCACATACTCAACATTCTCTGCCCCATCCGGCACTACCATCCATTCCGGAAAATCCGCCGGACGTTCACTGCTTACGACAGAAGTTAAAACCAGATCCATCTGGAATATCCCCGGCGAAAAACTCATCATCGCTGCCAATAGCAGGAATATCCCCACCACCCCAATCTTAACTCTGGGCCTGACATTCTTTCGACTCAGCAGGAAAATTATTGCCAGTAGAATCGGCAGCCATGCGAAAGCCTGACTCAATACAAAAATCTCTCCCAAAGACCAATAATAATGGCTAAAGGACTCAAACCAGGCGTTGTTAATACTATTACCAAATTCGGGTAGAAAAATACCCAGCCAGCAAAGACTAGCTACACTCACTGCCAAAAAATTACGCCACATATAAATCTGGCATACCATCAATACCGCCGTCGCTATAGCTAAGGCACAGGTAGTAATTATTGACACCCATTCAGGATATCTTTCCACAGGGCCAGTTAGCAATATACGCAATACCAACAAACCCAGAATAGCCGAAAAACTCCACAGATATTTTTTCTCCGCCCGGCCTAACCCACTGCTCTTGTCCCTTTTCTGCTCCTGGGCTCGACACACTATATTTATCGCGGTCAATACCAAAACATAAATCGCTGCCATCCCAAAAAGAACAACCGCAAACCATGGCCGAGGAGACGCCTTAATTGTACCAATCACTCCGTTTGGTTCTGGAAATATAACATTACCGCCCAAAATCTCATTATAAAAAAACGGTAAGAGGCCGCCCAGAATTAAACTTGTCTCCCAGACAATAACGACCCGAAACAAATGCGCTGCCCATTTTTTAGCCAGCAAAATACCCACTGTCGCAACCAGGCCAACGACAGATATTAATGTAACCACATTTTCTTTGATTAGCTTCTCAAACAAAAAATCTAAACGTGCTTCACCCTCGATATACCACAACAACCAAACAAAGTTAATAATTACTGCCAAAATCCACAGTATCGCCCCTACTTTATGTGTATACCACGCCCAGCGAGGACAGGGATTGTCGTTTTTTTCGGCATGAATAATCTTTGGGTCCATATCAAAATCATCCTTGGCTTGTATCACTCTAAGCCGTTATGCGAAATACGCAGGAATATCCAACCGATAATTATACAATTTCGCCCACCTATATCCAGCCCCAAATCTCCCAAACAAAAAAACCATTATTTGCCTTTGCCGTGAAAGATCCCGAAGGGGTCGCCAGAGCGCATAGCCGGGGTGCGTAACCCCCCGGTTTGAAGCAAAAAATAAAACAACCCCTGCCAAAGGCAGGCACCACGCCGTTAAGTTACTTGCCAACCACGCAAGCGACCAGCGGGAGCGTCCAATATGTCAAACGCCCACGGCGATCAATCAGTGCGATACGCACCTGCCAAAGGCCGAAACCTTGCCGTTACTCTTGCCTTATGCCCCACCAACACTAAAACAGCCCCGTCACCTTACCCGTTTCGACATCAACGTCAATATTACGAAACGCCGGCTGACTGCCCGTCCCCGGCATCAGTTTGATGTCACCTGCAACCGGAACCACAAACCCCGCTCCGCGATATAGCAGGAAGTCACGTATAGGCAGTTTCCAGCCCACCGGCCGACCCTTCAAATCTGGGTCATGCGACAAAGATAAATGCGTCTTTACCATACACGTCCCCATTTTTGAGATTTCCGGGTCCGCATCAAAAAGTTTTAGCTTGCCCTCGGCACCGTTGAGATATTCTACACCGTCGGCACCATAAACTTCCCGCGCAATCAAATCAATCCGGTCACGCAAAGGAGTTGACGAATCGTAAAGGAATTTGAACTGGTTTTCTTCTTCGGCTGCCGCGATAACTGCTTCGGCTAATTCAATCGCCCCTTCACCACCCTTGAGCCAATGTTCCGACAATGCCGCGTAAGCACCGTTAGCCTCAGCGACCTTGCGAATCATCTCGACCTCTGCCGGAGTATCTGTATAGAAACTATTGATGCAAACCACCGGCCTGACACCGCTCTTTTTAACTGTTTCGATATGAGCGATGAGATTCTCGCAGCCTTTTTCCAGCAGTTCCAGATTCTCCGAAGTATAAGCCTCATCCAAAGCCACACCCGGCTTGACCTTCGGCCCGCCTCCGTGCATCTTCAACGCCCGCACCGTCGCCACCAGAACCACCGTACTGGGTTTCAATCCGCTGTACCGGCATTTCAGATTCCAGAATTTTTCAAAACCAATATCCGCACCAAATCCGCTTTCGGTTACCAGATATTCCGAAAGGCCCAGCCCAATACGGTCAGCCATAATCGAACTCTGGCCGATAGCAATATTAGCGAAAGGCCCAGCATGTACAAAAACCGGCTGACCTTCAATAGTCTGTATCAGTGTCGGCTTCAGGGCCTCAACCATCCAGGCGGTCATCGCCCCGTCAACTTCCAAATCCGCCGTGGTTACTTCCCGCCCCGCCCGGTCATAAGCTACCACAATCTTACTCATCCGCTCCCGCATGTCCGCCAGGTCACGGGCCACCGCCAGAATCGCCATTATCTCGCTCGAAACGGTAATCGCAAAACCCGAATCCATTTCCAGCCCGTCCATCTTACCACCCTTGCCGATGGTAATATTCCGCAGCGACTGAGCGCAAAAATCTATCACCCATTTCAACTGTACCCGCTGCGGGTCAATATCCAGCCGCTTCAAACCCCGCCGGGCCAGAGTCGCGTCATCATAATTATTCTCATGCTGCATCCGCGACGTCAATGCCACCATCGCCAGATTATGAGCGTTGGTAATCCTGTCAATATCACCCGTTAGACCCATCGAAAAAGGAGTCAGCGGTACACACTGAGCCAGACCACCACCCGCCGCCGAACCTTTAATATTAAACGTCGGCCCACCGCTGGGCTGACGAATCGCACCCAATACCTTCTTATTAAGTTTGCCCAGCCCCTCAACCAGCCCCATCGTCGTGGTCGTCTTGCCCTCGCCCAAAGGAGTTGGGGTAATCGCTGAAACATTGATGTACTTGCCCTGTCGTGTCCCAGCCAGTCGCTCCAGCACCGGCATATAATCGACCTTGCCCGTATACTGCCCCATCATAATCAGCTCAGATTCTGCCAGGCCCAAATCACGGGCAATCTCGGATATTGGCTTCATCGTCTTTTCCGCTTCCGCGGCAATTTCCCAATCCTTCATCTTGGTCGGATCCAGCAGCTTTCTGCCGGCATGTTTGGACATTATAATTTCCATGTAATTTCTCGCTGAAGCTAACCAAAAACGCAAATTTTTGGCTAAAAACTCAATAAAAACTAAAATTTTTCAAAAAAACTCGTATTTTTACGTCAAATCAGGCATTTTCGCGCCGAAAAATAGGCCTTTTTCCCGCATCGACACCCTTACTCAGCTGACTATCTTATGAAATTTTGACATATATATATGTGATTTGCGTCACAATAATCTTGCCATAACTCCTGATTTAATATAAAGTTGGTACATGCGAGCAATATAGGCGGTATAATCATGACAAAAGAACCCTCAACTCTCGAAAAAGAGAAGTTCCTGCAAAATATATGGGCATTCCAGAGGCTCGACCCAGAGCATCTCCACGCCCTGGCCCAGCTCGCCGTCACCCGTAAGTTCCCTAAAGACTCAATGTTATGGCTCCAAGGTCAAAAGGTAACTTTCTTCACACTTGTTTACGATGGCCAAATCAGAAGTGTACGCGGCAGTGCGTCAGGCAGTGAAAAGCTGCTAAGTATCATCAAACCCGGCTTCCATTTCGGCTTGGCAGAAATGATTACCGGGGCCACCAGTGCCGTAACTCTAGTAGCTGACAGGGATACCACCATCCTCGCCATCAGCCAGAACTCGCTCCAGAAGTTCCTGCTCAGCCACGCTGAAATCTGCTACCGACTCATGCAAACCATGGCCCACGCTATCTTTAGCCTCACCCGCGACCTGGAACGGGCCACCTTCGAAAACGCCCACACCCGCCTGGCCAGAATGCTCCTTCAGCAGCGTCGCAACGACCTGCTGCCGGCCAGCCTCACAACCAGCAAAGAGCTTACCCACAAGGATTTAGCTATTAGAATGGGAGTCAGTCGCGAAACCGTCAGCCGCGTCCTCGCCGACTTCCGTGACAAAGGCCTTATCGACACCGGCTACCGAACCATAAAAATCCTCGACCGCGACGGCCTAATGGAATATGTAGAAGACTTCGACCAATGGTAAGTTCTTTGGAAATATAAACTTATCAAAACAGAATCTCACTGGGCCGTTTTTTCAGAATAACCACCCAAACATCCGATAACTATATCATATAGTTGCATTACGCCCATTTTGCAAAAAACAGCTTTAGACAGATTAATCATGAGCACCGACAAATACAAAATTGATAGCCACAAACTTCTCTATCACTTGCCGCGTGTCAATGACTGGCTGGCTGGGGAGGATGTTTACCCAATTTATATGGAGCTGAGTCCTTCCGGCGCCTGCAATCATCGTTGCACCTATTGTGCTTTAGATTTTATGGAATACAAGCGCCGTTATCTTGATACCGATATTATCATCGAACGGCTCAAAGAACTAGGTCGGCTCGGACTAAAAAGTGTGATGTTCGCCGGTGAAGGTGAACCGCTGCTCCATCCCGATATGGCCCAGATTAACCAAGCCGCTTACGATGCCGATATCGATACCGCTTTTACCACCAACGGTGTACTGCTCAACCCTAAAATCGCCCCGCCGCTGCTGGCAACATCACAATGGATTAAAATCAGCATCAACGGTGCCAAGGCTGAAACCTACGCAAAAATCCATCGCTGTCAGGAATCCGACTTCCAGCAGACTATCGACAACCTGACTGCCGCTGTCCAAATCCGTAAGGCACACGGCTACAAGTGCACCCTGGGTATGCAACTGCTTTTATTACCTGATAATCACCACGAAGCGGAACTGCTCGCTCAACTCGCCCGTGAAATAGGTATGGACTATCTGGTCATCAAACCCTACTCCCAGCATCCGCTCAGCAAGACCCGTATTTACGAAAACATTAAATATTCCGACTTTGAATATCTGGAAGAAAAACTTCAGCAATACAACACCGAATCGTTCCGAGTAATCTATCGCAGTCAATCAATGCGACAATGGGATGATTCCGGCCATACTTACCAACACTGCCTGGCCCTGCCTTTCTGGTCCTATATCGACACGGGCGGCAATGTCTGGGGATGCAGCATGTTCCTCGGCGACGATAAATTCTACTACGGTAATATCAACGAACAAGCCTTCGCCGAAATCTGGCACGGTGAAAAACGCCAGAAATCACTCGACATGGTCCATAATCATATGGATTCATCCCTCTGCCGGGTCAACTGCCGCATGGATAAAATCAACCAATACCTCTGGGAACTTCGCCATCCGCCAGAACACGTAAACTTCATTTGAAATCAATATGTCAGTAAACCTAAAACATAAAGCTGGGCAAATCAGACGCGACGTGATAGAAACCGCCTTCCGAAACGAAGCAGGCCATATCGCCCCTTCGCTTTCCACGGTTGACATCCTCGTCGCTCTCTATTATTCGGCAATGAACTACTGCCCTGACGACCCGCACTGGGGCGAACGTGACCGTCTGATACTTTCTAAAAGCCACGGCTGCTACGCCCTCTACAGTATCCTCGCCGACATCGGCACTCTGCCCAAACAGAAATGGAAGGACTTCTATACCGACAAAAGCGACTTGAAAGGCTGTGCCGAACGAAATCTTGATTATGGTATCGAAGCTGGCTGCGGTTCACTGGGCCACGGCCTGCCTATGGCGGTCGGCATTGCCTACGCCGCCAAATTAAGAGGGGACAGCTACCATATATTCTGCCTTGTCGGCGATGGCGAGATGCAGGAAGGCACCTGCTGGGAAGCGCTACTGTTCGCGACCAAACACAAACTTAATAATCTTACCATCATCATCGACCAGAATAATCTTCAGGCCATGGATTTCATCCGCGACGTAATGGATAACCATGCCAGCGACCTTATTGAGCGTATTAAAGGGTTCTGGCTAGAGCCTCAAATCGCGCCCGGTCATGACACAGAAGCTTTGGCGGAAATGCTGCATGTACTCAAACACAGTTCGTCCGATACTCCAAACTGCCTGGTAGCCCAAACCACCAAAGGTTACGGCCTGAAGGCGATGGAAAATGTCCCTCAATTTCATTTTCGCCTGCCCACCCCCGACGAGCTAAAGGCCGGAGGTGCCGCCTATGAATAACTACCGCAAAATCATCCTCGATACCATCATAGACGACTTCGCACGTGACGAACGCTACTTTCTGCTGGCCGGCGATATGGGTTTCGGTGCTATCGACAAACTAAAAACCCACTTCCCCAACCGCATCATCAATTCCGGTATCATGGAACAAGCCACTGTAGGCATTGCCGCCGGCATGAGTATGGCCGGCATGGTTCCTATCGTTTATTCCATCGTAAATTTCCTGGCCTTCCGTGCCATTGAACAAATCCGCAACGATGTTGTGCTTCAGAACCTCAATGTAAAATTTATCGCTACCGGCGTCAATGATTACTTCCAAAAACTAGGTCCTTCACACTGCTGCGGCCAAAACGATTTGGAAATAATGAACCTCATCGGCCTGAAAACCTACAATCCCTACGAACCAAACACCGACTTTACTGCCCTCGTCAAAAAATGGATCAACGACGATAAATCCGGCTACCTGAGAGTATAAAAAGGTATAACATCGTGACACAAAAAAAACTTGTCCTGCTGGCCTATCCCAAAATGAACGCCGAAGCCAAAGGTGTAAGCCTCCAGCCTCCGGTCTCACTGCTCTATCTTGCCGCGGTACTCCAGGACGAATACGAAATCGCTATCTACGACCATCGCCTCGAACCCATCAGCCGTTATGAGGAACTACTTAGTCGTAACCCCATCTGCGTCGGCATCTCCAGCTTTACCGGCAAGCAAATCAAATACGCCCGCGAACTCGCCCAGATCGCTAAAGATTCCGCCGCTGTTACAGTCATGGGCGGCATACACGCAGGCCTCCATCCGCAGCAGACCCAGCAGGATCCTCTCATCGACTACGTTATCAGCGGCGACGGTGAAATCGTGTTCAAAGAATTCCTCAAAAAACTAACCACCGGCCAACCCATCCCGCCGGTAATGACCTCCGCGGATTTTGAGCCGGTTAACCTCGACACTATCGGCCTGCTACCCTACGATCTCATTAACGTGGAAGAATACATCAACATCGCCGCCCTGCCCGGCCGATCTCTGCCCTTCCTTTTCAGTCGCGGCTGTCCCTATAAGTGTACATTCTGCTGCAACCCCGCCCTGAACAAATCACTCGGCTGGCGAAAAATGACTGTCGAAACCGCACTGGCCCAACTTGACGAACTCGTTGAAGAGTATCATCTCGACGGCATATTTTTTCACGATGAAAATCTTTCTGTAAACGTCAAGCTGCTCAACCAGCTCGCTGCCGGGGTCAACGGCAAATTCAAATGGGCAATCCAGGCCCGCGCCGACGGTCTGCTCAAAACAGACCTCAACTATCTCGAAGACATGGGGCTGATCCATCTCGGCATCGGTATCGAAAGCGGCTCACCCCGCATCTTGAAGGCCATCAGAAAAGAAGAAACCGTCGAACAATTCCTCCAGCTCAATCAGATGCTCGCCCAAACCGGCATCGACTCCTGGTACAATTATATGGTTGGCTTCCCGCAGGAGACTCATGATGATATAAGAATGACCGTTCAGTTCGCCATGCGTCTGCTCGACGAAAACCCCATCGCCATGAATAACACTTTTTATACTCTGGCCCCCTACCCCGGCACCGAAATTGGTGAAATGTTCGAAGACCAGATGCCTGAGACCCTCGCCGGCTGGGCCGACTTCGACCGTCACAACTGCAACGCCCCCTGGCACGACGAAAAAACCCGCACCCTGCTCCACCGCATCACCTTCTCATCAAAATTCGTCGGGCGAAGATTAACCGTACTGTTCGACAACCCCAACCTACGCGCCCTGGCCGATGAACTATCCGAAAAATGGCGAGCCTTCGATTTCTTCAACGACGAACAATGGCAGAACATAGAACAAAGAGGCTGGAAAGTCCTGAAAGAAATCTTCGGCAAAAACGCCTATTAAAACCATTACATTCTCACTTTTTTGTAACCGGCCAGAAAACCCTGTCACCGCCCTTTTTCCCTCCCCACCTGTCATCCTCTGTTTCCACTCCGCCGTCATCGTCAGAATCCTCCCCGTAACTATAAAGCACAAATCCATCACCTGTCCGCCGATAGCTCAGCTCTCCTAAAGCAAATGGATCTTTCGGAATAAAATCAATATATCCCCCCTTAACCAGTTCACTCAAAGCATCGGGGTATTCATTATTTTCAAGCTTATATCTCGCCAGCGACAACAAAACACAAACAGATTCATTTCCTGCCCTACTCTGCAAACTTAATGTTGTAGTCTTTTCAAATGCCGGCATTGACAACGAAAGCATAAAACTACCTTTGGCCAATTCATGTATCCTGCTAAATTTTTCTTTAACAGCCCCCCTCTTGTCAACAGCATAATCATCTCCCAACTCATCCAGTAAATTATAACACTTGTTTATTTGCCCTACAACCTCACTGCGGCCGGGGAAACCGGTCATAAAATACTTCAGAAAATCACCGACTCCCCCAACTGAAGCAACAATCCCACCTCCCCGTAAAGGCCGACCTGTGCCATCACCCGAATCCGTAAAACTGCTTTGCACAAAATCCAGATGAATGAATCTTTCCGCGTCAAAATCTATTTCAAACTCGATACTTTTCGACGACCGTTTAATCTCCTCCTGGACCCACTGCAAAACTTCAGAAGAAAATGTATTTTGCGACAAAGCTTCTTTGACGGCATTATCAACAAGTTCAACGATCGCCAGACCCGTCAACTGCTCAATCAAAAAATGCTTACCGGTAAGATGACCGCCCAGTCTATATACCATCAGTAAATCCGAAAAACCACCTTCAATATCGCCGTTATGAATCCTCCATTTACCCCGCGCCGTCATCGCTTTAGCCAAATAACGATTATCCCCCATAGAATCCATGAAAAATAATGTGTTTAGCAACGGTTGATAATCAGACGTAAAGAATAGACTCTGCGGAAGTGGAAAATCAACACCATATTCCTCGCGGGAACAAAAATAGTAAGGCCTGCGTGCCCCTTCAGTCAATAATTCAAACCCCGCTTCTGATTTCTGCAGAAAGGCCGTCCAATCTTCTACATTCTCCGTATCAAGCTCGTCAGGCCAGTCGAAATCTACTATATCATCTATAACTTCAGACCGTGCTTCATTCAGTATCCGCGCCGCTTCTTGATAGCATCTAAACGCATTGTCCTCAGGAGAATAGCCTTGCGAATTTAACTGTTTCAATTTCTCTAGATAATCAACACTTATGTTTACTGTTCCAATCGACAACGAAGCTGCCCTCAATACAATCAAAAGCAATATAACCCCCACCACCTGAAACATCCGCACAATCACCGTCCGCCACCATGCCCGACACCGCTTCTTCCCCCGCCGAATAAGATTGGCCAGAACCTTAACATCCCCAAACCCCGCAATCAATTCCCGCGCCCGCTCCTCACGCTCCGTCTCAACCTCACACCCCGCCAGCGCGTCCCGAAAATGCCCCGCCAACTCCGCCCGAACCTCATTACGCACCACTCGCCGATACCGAACCTTACGAACCACCAGCTCAATATAATCTTGCACCACCAACGGCAAATCCGCACAATCATGCCCCTTATTTTTCATACTATCCACACCCTTTCGCTCACTTTTTTCTGCCAATATTTTATCTCTAAACTAAAACGCCGGCCGCAGCCCAAACACCAAGCCCACGCCGCGATGCAATTCCTGCCACTGCTCCTTCTGGCTAGCCAGCGTCTCCTTACCTTTACTCGTAATACTGTAATATCGCCGCTTCCGCCCGCTCTCCGACTCCTGCCATTCGGCCGTCACCAGCCCCTTGGCCTCCAGATTATAAAGCAGGGGATAAAGCGTACCCCGCCCCAAGGAAAGCACCTTATCGCTCCGCTGCTCGACCGCCTCGGAAAGTTCATAACCATACATCGCCCCCCGCGACAAAATCTCAAGCACCACCACCGGTGCCACACCCTTCAACAACTCACGTTCAAATTTCATATCAAAACTCCTGCAAAATAGTTCTGTAATTTTTCCTTAAATAAACCCGTCGCCGCCGGCTATGCCTTGCTTAATATATTATGTAATACAAACTATGCGTAGTCAACTAACTTTTTCCCAAAAATCCTTATTTTACCCAGATTCACCTTTGCAATGCCCACCTCCCAGCCTTATCATTAACCCCCTACAGAACGTTTTTGTATGCAGCAAGAAGCCCATATGCTTCTTAAACTATTGAAAATGAAAGGCTTAACCGTGTCCAGCAATTTCGCCGACCGCCTCACCCAGGCCATCAAAACCAAAGGCACGCCCGCTATCGTGGGCATCGACCCTACCTATAACAAACTTCCCAAAAAAATCATCGAGCGTAAAGACCTCAACGACGAAACCGACGTAGCCGCTGCCGTAGACGCGTTATTCGAGTTCTCCCAGAAGGTTATGAGAATCGTCGCCCCGCTGGTCCCCGCGGTAAAGCTCAACATCGCCTTTTTCGAGAAATACCTCTGGGAAGGTGTCGAAACCTTCTATGGCCTTCTCCAGGAAGCCGACAGTCTCGGCCTCGAAGTCATCGCTGACGTAAAACGCGGCGATATCGGCTCGACCGCTCAGGCTTATGCCCAGGCCCACCTCCAGAACCCCGAATTCGTTGACATGGAAGGTTTCGTCACCGGCGACGCCATCACCGTCAACGGTTTTGCCGGCACCGACGGCATCGAACCATTCGCCGCCGCCGCGGACGCTCAGGGCAAAGGTATTTTTGTCTGGGTCCGTGCCAGCAATCCCTCGGCCGCTCTGCTCCAGGATTTCGCCAACGCCGACGGCAAAACATTTTTCGAGTTGCTCGCCGAACAGGTCGCTACCCTCGCCTGCCAACCCCAGCACATGGGAACCTGCGGCCTGAGTAATATCGGCATGGTCGTAGGCGGCACCGCGGCAGCTCAAGCCAAACAACTGCGCGACCAGTACCCGCATATTAATTTCCTTGTCCCCGGTTATGGCGCTCAGGGTGCCACCGCCGCTGACTGCCTTAACTTTCTTAAAGACGACGGCACCGGCGCAATTATCAGCGCCAGTCGCTCCATTATTTACGCCTACGAAAACCCCAAGTACATCCAGCAATTCGGCACCAACTGGGAAAAATGCATCGAACAGGCCTGCATCGACATGAAACAAGACCTCGCCCAGGCCGCCGGTGCATAATACAAGGCAGCAAGAATGGAATCGGAGAAAACTATCCCGCAACTCCGGCAGGAAATCGAGTCCCTCAAAAGGGAAATTGCCGAACTGCGAAATCGGCACCTCGACATCACTGACCTGGTCCGGGACTTCCGAAACTCCGAGTCGCTCTTGCGTCAGATATTTGATTCCTCTATGGAAGGAATCTTTCTGCTCGACCTTCAGGCGAATGTTGTGGCGGCCAATCATACCATACTCAAAAAAATGGCTCTGGAGGCGGACCAGCTTACCGGTCAACCGCTGGCGAAGTTTTTCCCGCCGAAAATCAATGCGCGAAGAAAAAAAATCTTCGACAAAATTCTCCGAAACCAAAAACCCATTATATACACCGATGAGGGACTCTACGGCGATTATGACACCCTCGCCACCCCGATCTTTGACGATAAACAAAATCTTCGTTTTGTCGCTGTATATCTCCGTGACATCACCGACCGAAAACAAGCCGAAGAAAAACTCCGCTGCAGCGAGCAACGCTATCTCGACCTGCTCCAGTCGCAGCACGAACTCATCGCCCGATCTGATGCCCAAAAAAAACTTACCTTTGTCAATGAAGCTTACTGCCGCATGTTCGGAAAGAAAAAGGAAGAACTCCTCGGCCGCTCATTTCTGCCCCTCATCCACGAAGACGACCTGCCCCATACTCTTGCCACATTGGAAAAACTCATCACCCCACCTCATCACGTAGTCTTTGCCCAGAGAGTCATGTCCGTCAATGGCTGGCGTTGGATTGAGTGGGACGGAACTGCTTTTTTCGACTCCCAAAACAATCTTATCGAAATCCAGGGGGTCGGTCGAGACATAACCGAACAGCGAGAACTTGAAGATGAACTCAACGCATATCACCAGGAAATGATTAGAGCCGAACGACTGGCCTCGCTCGGAACCATGTCAGCAACCATGGCCCACCAACTCAACCAGCCCCTAACCGTTATTCGCCTGTTAATGCAGGACACCATCGCCCAAATCCGCGAATATAAAATTGAGTGTCCCGAAATTATTGAGAATCTCACCGACAGCCTAAGCGAAATCGAGAACGCCATCTCACTTATCACCAGATACGGCGCCATAACCCGCAGCAGCACCGGCCAGTCGCTTGAGAATCTCTCACTGAACCATGTCGCCCAGCGAATCACAGCGGCACTAACCGAAAACGCCCGAAGAGCAAGAATGGAACTCGTCATCAACAACCTCGATAATCTCCCCCAGCTCAAGATTGACAACGCTGATATCGAACAGATTTTATTCATCATTATCCAGAATGCCATACAGGCCGCCGACGGAAATGAACCGCACAAACTTGTTATTTCTGGAAAGCACAACCAAAAGGAAATCGAACTTACCTTCGAAGACGATTGCGGCGGCATGTCACCCGAAACCCAACTTAAAGCTTTTACGTCCTTTTTCACCACCAAACCCATCGGCCAGGGCACGGGGCTCGGCCTGACAATACTCGAAAGAATCGTCTTCAAATACGCCGGCGAGGTCTGGTTCGATTCCGTACAGGGAAAAGGGACAACCTTCCATGTAACTTTGCCAAAATCTTCTTAATCGCCTGTTATACATAGAGTTATCTTGTATTACGCCGGAATATTTATTTTTAAATACCGTATTTACCACGATAGCGAACAATTTGTAAAAACGTTACAATGGCAGGGTTGTTTGGCGGGGGGAAACATAGTACATAACGCAAATTTTGCGGTTTTGTGAAAGGATATTATGGCTCAGCAGATTTTTTTTGTTGATGATGACCCGGCAATATGCAAAACCGTATCCCGTATTCTGCGCCGAAAGAAATGGAGTGTCCTTGATTTCCTCTCCGCCCAGGATTGCCTCAAGGCCCTCAAAGAATCACCTTGTGACCTGCTAATCACCGATGTCAACATGCCCGAAATGACCGGCATAGAACTGCTCAAAAAAGTCCGACGAACCTACCCTGCCATCCCGATTCTAATCGTCACCGGATTCCCCGAAATTCCCCTGGCTGTAAGAGCTATCAAGGCGGGCGCCTTAGACTATATCGAAAAACCGCTCGACCGCGACTATCTCCTTAAAACCGTATCTGCCACCCTCAAACCGCGTGACAAAGAAAATCCCCTCGCCGGTCGACCGCTAACCCCCACGGAGAACAAAGTTCTAAAAATGATCGCCCAGGGCCAAACCAATCGCGAAATAGCCAACTCCATGGAACGATCTATCCGAACCATCGAAGACCACCGGGCCCACATCATGAAAAAGCTAAACGCCCAAAACCTCGCCGAACTCATCAAAATAGCCGTACAGATGGACCTCGAATAATCACAAATTTCTAACTCAACCTCCACCGAAAACAACGCAACCACAAAATCGCTATATATATCAGCCAAACCGCTGTCATAATCAGCAAGCCCCAAATCACACCTAAGCTCCCCAGCACCTGCACCCAGAAAAAACCTGTCACAATAACAGGTGTGAAAATTAACATCATTAATAACCCATTCTTACGGGCAATCGCCTTGACCGAAAAACCAACCGCCATCACCATTGTCGAAACATAAACCAACCGCAAATCCATTGCCGAAAAATTTATTTCCTGCCCCTTAATAATCACCGCCGGCAAGACCTTTTCCAGCAGCACAGTCGTACCTGCTACCGCTGCCGCTAAAATAGTCACCATCACCGCAAAACCTGCCGTCCCTGATAACGTCGCCCAGAACCGCTGGCGCCTGCCGCTGGCCAGTAGAAAACTATGCCAGACCGGCATACTAACCTGAAACCCCAAACCCATTACCATAACATAAAGAAAATTCACCATGCTCTGACTACTATCAATTTTACCCCACGGGAAATAACCATAGCCAACTGCCAGCAGTAATGCCAAAACCGCGAACTTGACCGTCTCCTGCGAAAACCAGGGCATCAGAATCTCATATATCGCCCCCCACATCACGCGAGTAAGACTCAAATTAGCAGCGTGTCCCATCCGTCCCAAAAAGAAGTTTTCCACCCGGACATTTTCAACACGTTTATTCTTTGCCCATTTCTCCGCTCGCACGCGCTGCTGTATCCGCCTGCCCCGCTCCATGTTCATCCCGTCCAGGATTCCAGCTATTGACCTTCCGCAATCACGCCGCGCCGCCTCCAAATCACCCGTCAGCCGCCAAAGCCATGCCCCACTCACAATTCCCAGCCCCAAACAAATATACCAACTCTCAACTATCACATTCAGCAACAGCAGATGACCATCAAAATACAACAAGCCAAAAACCAGTAAAGGAGTCAGCCCAAACATAGGTGACTTATCCGAACGACCCGCCCAGCTCGCCCACACCGACAATGTATAAATCACCATCCCCAGACCAAACGCACCCAATACCGCCAGCCCTCTACCGAAAATATCCAGCCCTGAATGAAACCAGAATATCTGCGCGCCCAGCAGATTTACCACCAACGCGAAAATCATAATGACTTTCTGCATCACCCGCATCTGACCCGGCAGACAATAAGAAAAAGGCCGCGACATAACCCCACGCTGCGAACTCCCCACCGCAATCCCCATCAGCACACTCAAAAGCAAACACGCCAGACAGTGCCCCGGAGACTTACCCTTGATAGCCATCAAAGCCTGCGGCACCATCACACAAGTAAGTATAAAATACCAGTAATAAAGCCCCCACCGCTGATAATACTGCCGCAAATTTACCGATAACGCTGTCATTTACCATCCCTCCTTATTAACCAGAACGCGATAAATATCTTCCAACCCCAACCGCTGAATATCAACCTCGCACCGCAATTCACGTGCCCGCACCCGCACCGCGTCCCAGTCCGCCCCCTGCAAAACCAGCACTGCCTGCCGCTGCTCACGCTTGACATCACAAACCCCCTCAAATCCCAAATCATCTGCCAAAGACCCGTTCAGCGAAGATAAACGCACTCGACAGAATTCCTCCCGCAGCTCATCAAAACCAACATCACGCAGAAATCGCCCCTTCTTCATTATTATCACATGGTCAATCACCTTCTCCACATCACTCAATATATGCGAAGAAATCACCGCTGCCCGCTGCTGTTCCTGAATAAACTCCAAAAGTAAATTCAAAAAGTCCGCCCGTGCCACCGGGTCCAGCGCCGCCGCCGGCTCATCCAGTATCAGCAGCTCAGGCCCAAACCCCACCGCCAGTAAAATCGCCACCTTCTGCCGCTCGCCCGGCGAAAGCGATGCCACCCGCGCCTTGACATCAATCTCAAACTGACGAATATAATCTTCCTGCAAACCATGATCCCACCCCGGATAATAAGCACTAACATACCGCACCAATTGCCGTACCGTCATCCACTCCAGCAGCTCCCCTTCCTGATGGACATAACCTATCCGCGCCATATCCGCCGCCGCCAGATCCTTCGCGTCCTTGCCAAATGTGCGACACTCACCCTGCTGCGCCGGATACAACCCGATGAAATGCCGCATAAGCGTACTCTTTCCCGACCCGTTGGCACCCACCAGCCCCAAAATCTGCCCACGTTCCAGCCGCATCGAAACCCCATCCAACGCCAAAGTCTTGCCAAACCGCCGACTCAATTCCCGCACCTCAACCAGCACCTGACCACTATCAGTATTATTCATCTTATAATTCCCGTTCATCGCTTATCCTTTTTTACCATTATATTCATGATAAAACCCCGTCAGTTTCGCCAACACATCTTCGATATCAATATCAAGCTGCACCGCCGTCACTGCCGCCTTCTCCAGTATCTCACTCAGTATCTCAGCCTTAACCCTATCCTTTTCCTTCTCCCGAATACGAGCCACAAACAACCCAACCCCCCGCTGCCGATCCACCAGCCCCTCAAGCTCCAGCCGGGCATAAGCTTTGCTAACCGTCATCGGATTAACCTTCAACTGTCCCGCCAGCTCACGAACCGACATCAACTGCTCACCCTCACCCAGCTCACCAGAAACCACCTGCCCTCGAACCTGGTCAACTATCTGACGGTAAATCGGAACCCCGCTATGTAAATCTATCTCAAGTATCATCAACAACCTCAAACAACCCACTGTATTACTCAACTAATACACTATACACCACAAACCCCAACCCGTCAAATATTTTCCCATTTTTTTCAAAAACCATCCTAAATATTGACATAAACAATGGTTATATTCTCACTTGTACGCCTTTTTTTGCCGATAACTAAATAAATAGTATAACACCCACAGGCTAAACTTGTTGCCTGATATAGTTAATAACGTTAGCATGATAACAGCTGGGTTTAGCAGCCAAAAACCCGAAAAAACGACTTAAAACCATGTTTTTTCCACTGGAGCGGCCGAAAAATGCCTAAATTCTTCAAAAACAGCCCCAACAAAAATCAATCCCAACAAAAACTCGCCCTGGAATATCTCGAAAATCGCCTGCTCCTCAACGGTACGCCCTATCAGGCCGCCGACGAAGACATTAACGAAGAAACACCCGACCCACTTGGCCCCATGGAGCTTAGCAACATCGCCCTCGACGACCAGGGTCTGGCCTACTTCATCGCTTACGACAGCCTCTACCATCAAAACCCCGCCGGGGCGACCGACCCAGCCGTCAAAATCGCCGACCTGACGGAAATCGTTGAAGCAGCCGAACTTAGCATCACTTCCCCCACCGTAAATCAGCTCAACTGCAACGCTCAAGGCCAAATACTCATAACCTTCGACGGAACCTGCGACATCATAGCCCTCGAAGCGGACGCAACCGCCTCAGTAATAATCACTCAGGCCCAAATTCAGAATTGGACCGGCCAAACCAGCCCCGTAATCGTAAGTCTCGACACAGACTCGAATTCAGCAATCTATATTACCGAGCAAACCACCCAGACGGTTATAAAAATGACTCCCACGCTCGGCGGCGACTCCTACGTGCTGTCCACCTACGCTGACCAGGATGATTTCGAGACCGTTATCAAATCCGAACTCGCCAACAGCATCGTCGCCGGTGATGCAGCCCTGCCGATAAACACCATTTCCTCCACTACCGGCACCTTCGTCGCCAATTCTCTCGTAAAAGGCTCTGGTGATTACGGTAATTACTATTACGTTACCCAGCTTTCCTCCGGTTCCGGCGGCGACGGCTCTATTACCCGCATTGCCGCTGACCCCGACGACCCTGAATCGGCGGTTTACACCCAGTTTTTCACCCCTTCCGGCTCTCAAACAACCTTAAACCCCGCGGCAATTGCGATTGACACCAGTACTGCCGGCACATTCGACAACCTGATGTTCCTGGGCACGTTCGGCGCCAGCATGGGTGACGACCTCGACGGCCAACTGTACACAGTTGCTGCCGACGGCACAATCACGGAATTTGTGACCAGTTATATAGAATATAACCAAAATGGTGAGGCAGTCGCGGCGGAAAAAGATGGTCTGACCCTGACCGGTTTTTTTTGACGTAATCGACCTGGCATTCAGTCCCGGCGGCGATTTCGGCGACTATATCTATCTTTTGAGTGAAAACATTGCCGGCAATTACAGCTCGGACCTCTGGCGTATCAGTCCGGACGGCACGGCGGAACTCTGGATCGAAAATATAGCGGACGGCGTGGTCTCTCTGGATTTCTCCAGTGGTGATGATTATGGAGACAGCCTCTATGTGGGAACCTGGCAGGCTGCTACGGTACTCAGAATCGACTCGCTGGGCAATGTCGCTGACTTTTACGATTTCACCGATGATGTAGCAAGCGCCTACATGGGCGACCTCATCTTTACCGCCGAAGATTCGGTCATGGGCGGCAGGATGGCAGTCACTATCAAAAATGATACCGTCTATGAGCTTTACATGCTCAACTCCGACGGCACGGCTGAGCTATGGACCGACGCTTTACAATCAGCAGCCGGCTACGTTGCCGACGGCGACCTTATTCTTGAAAACAACGGCGACTTAACCGTCCTGCTTTCCGACGAGGCAGGACTAGCGACCATCGCCCAAAGTGAACTTACCGAATACACCCTCGGCCAATTAAATATCCGCGAAGCCACCTACATCCGCCCCTACGTGGCCATTGATTTCGCAGACGAAGCACGCATCATGAATCTGGGCCAGGCAGCCACCGCCGACCTGGCCACCGAAGTAGCGGCCGGAACTTTTTCACCTGACGATACCGCTGCTAATATCCTTTTCGACTTCGACGCCGATGGCGATATATATCTGTATTCAACTAACGTTACCGCCATAGGCACCGCGACCAGAGTTGACCCCGGTGTGTTTGAGGACATAAGCACCGTCATCGCGCCAGAAGACATTGACCAGGCATCGTTCCTGACCAATGCCACCCTTTCTCATCTGGAAGTTTACGGTGACGGCAAAATCATGGCCATCGCCCAGGACCCCGATAACAACACAACCGAAGATGACGCACTGTTGACCTTCACCGAAACCGCCACGGACACCTGGCAATCCCAATGGTCACTGACAGCTTCAACAATCGCGGACGAAACTGCCCCCATCCAGGAATTTGAGTTTAACGGTGAGACTCTCCAGCTCCGCACCGAAGGCAGCACCCAGGCGGCCTTGTCATATCTGTCCAACCTCGACGGCGACATCAAAGATTTGACTTCCTTAATCATACTCCAGAGCAACTCCCGCAGCGAAGTGGTCCTGGCCAACATTGACGACATCGGCGATCTCACCCTCGACGAAATCGTAATCAATGATTCGCTGGGCCGGCTGATTTTCGGCGGCGATGTCGAAACCATTACCGCCCCGGACGACGCTGAAGGCAAAGTGTCCCGCGTTAGTATCGGCTCGGTTCAGGATGTCCTCACGCCAGGCCTGGAATATACCAGTTTCCAGGCGGACTCACTGGGCGATGCCGACACCACCGGCCATCGTTTCTTAGCGACGGGCCTGAAAAATTTGCAGGTATTGGGTGACGTTGCCAATATTCAAATTCTCCCCCGCCGCAGCACGAACAGCCTTGGCGATATAGTTATCGACGGCGTCATTACCGACAGTGAATTCAACAGCCGTTCTCTCAGCTCGCTAACCGTCAATAATCTCGACAACGCAGATGTCGCGGTGTCCAGCTCGACTTTCTACCTGCTGGGTCGCAAGGCCAAAATCGGCAGCGTTACCATCGAACAGGGCGACATAGATTCAACCCTGCTTTACTCAGAAGGCAATATCAAACAAGTAACCATAGAGGACGGCAACCTAACCAACAGTGCCATTACCGCTCCGATCGAGGATGGTAAAATCGGCAAGGTAATCGTTCGGGACCAAGACGGCCCCGGCAATACAAACGGTAACATCGACAACGTGGAAATCAGCGCCGACAAGAGCATCCTCACAATACATGCCGACGGTGATGTCTCCAGCACGGTGGAAATGACCGCCGATGGTTCACGAAGGTCCAGAATCAATCGGGTCAGCAGCGGCGGAGACTTCGCCGGTTCGATTCAATCCACCCGGCTGGGCGATGTCCTGATAGGCTATGACCTCAACAAAGACCAGCTCGATGAAGATGACACCTATACCGGTTCAGATTTCACCGGCACGGCCCAGAGTACCTTCGACCTGAAGTCTGTCAAGGTCACCGGCTCCGTTACCGACGCGACGCTGGTCAGTCTGGTTCGTTCCATTAATCATATTTCCGCCGAAGATGGTTTCACCGATACCATCGTTTCAGCAACCAAGAACATCAAACGTATTATGGTTGGCTATGAGGAAGGCAGGCGTTCCAGCATCGTCAACTCAAAGGCCGATGTCTCAGGTACGATTTACGCTGATAAGCTGGGCAGGGTTTATTTCACCGGTGATGAAGCTTTGGATTTATCCAATGTCAGCAAAATCGGACCGGTCCACGACGATGTAATCAACTAATCAACTTTGTTGATGATTGGTATAATTCGGCAGAGCACCCCAGTTGAGTTTGGTATTGAGCAAACGCCAGGGACTCTGAAAGGGGTTGGTAACCAGTCGAAACGATTTGGCGGAACGGGTGATAATCACTTCTTCGTCATGGTCGAGGGGCAAATGCTGCTGGCCGTCAATTGCGACTACCGCTGGCGGAGATTGATGCTCAGAATCATAAGCGGTCGCTTCACGACAACGTATACCGATAGGCGCATCAAGATTAACCACAATCGGCCGAAAGCTCAGAGAATGGGCCGCCAGCGGAGTAATCACCGCGGCATTGATAGTCGCGGCGATAATCGGACCGCCGGCAGAAAGATTATATGCCGTCGAACCGGTGGGGGTCGCCACGATCAAACCATCGCCGGAACAAACTGCCAACTGCTCAGTACCGATACGAACCTGAACCTGAATAATACGGAAAGGCGGACCTGCCACAATCGCCAGTTCGTTCACCGCAGTGGTATAGCGAGCAGCCCGGCCCGGCCCAATGATTTGACAGTCCAGCATGGTACGCCGACTAATCAGTGAATCATCGGTAACTATCCGCTCAAAACAGTTTTGAAAATCCTCGATCGAATATTCCGCCAGAAATCCGAGCTTGCCCATATTGACCCCAACAATGGGCAGTTCCCTTTCCTTGAGCAAACGCGCGGTTGACAAAATAGTCCCGTCACCACCCAGCACCACTACAAAATCCGCTTCGGGCAGCCGGTCCATGTCGATGGGCTCATGCAGACTATGGGCGACAATTTCAGACCGCTGCTCCAGCCAGGTCAGCAGAGACAGACCTTTTTCACCAGTATCCGGCTTGCTGGAATTATGCAGTAATATAATTCTCTTTTTCTTCATAAAGCTTATTATAGCTCCACAGAAAAAATCAGCGACTCATTTTTTTTGAAGAAGCTGTCTGATTTGCCGCCCAATGCTTTGAGCATCAATTCCTATAGTACGCAACTGACCTGCCCGGCTGTCCACCCCAACAAACTCATCTGCCAGACCAAGCCTCGTAATCCGACGGGCATCGAGCTGTTCATCTGCGGCAAATTCCAGAACAGCAGAACCAAATCCACCGATAAGCGTGTGGTCCTCAACCGTAATAATCGGACCCGTTCCGTTAGTGAAAATATCACGCAGCAAATCACCATCCAAAGGTTTGGCAAAGCGGGCACTGATAACCGCGACATCCAAACCTTCTTTGGCAAGTTCTTTCGCGGCGGTCAAGCCCGCAATCACCGGAGCGCCATAGGCAAGAATGGTCGCGTCCGACCCGGATTTAAGAACATGGGCCCGCCCCTTCTCGAAGACCGGACATGCGTAGTTGTCGGGCAGTTCATCTTCGTGAGCAACCCGGTCACGCGGATAACGTATCGCCACCGGCCGACCACAATTAACCGCATATTCAAGGGACGATCGCAACTCCGCTTCGCAGCAGGGAGCCATAACTTCCAGATTCACCAAAGTACGCAAAAGGCTTGTATCGCAAAAGCCATGATGAACCGCACCGTCGCCGCCGACCATGCCGGCCCGGTCCATACAAAAAATGACCGGTAGGTTCTGTAAAGATACTTCCTGAAAAATCTGGTCGAAACTTCGCTGCAAAAAAGTAGAGTAGATGCAGACCACCGGCTTTAATCCTACCTTGGCCATCCCCGCGGCAATATCCACCGCGGCACTTTCAGCGATACCCACATCAAAAACCCTGTCGGGAAAAACTTCCCGCACCTGGGCCAGACCGGTTCCGTCCGGCATGGCAGCCGTCAGGGCCATAACAGTTTTGTCACGCTTCATGATTTCAGTCAGACTGTCAGCAAATGCACGCGTGAAACTCTTATCGGATTTATCGGAAAAACTGGCCGTTTCGCCGTCAACCTTGAAAGGCTGGGGACTATGAAAAGTACACGGATCCTCACGAGCCGGGGTAAAGCCGCGACCTTTTTCGGTTAGAACGTGCAGCAGGACAGGATGGTCAACATCCTTAATCTGTTCCAGAAGTTTTATGAGCGAAATAACGTCATGACCGTCGATGGGGCCAAAAGTAGGAATGCCTAACTGCTCGAAACGCCCCAAATCCTGATGCAAAGTGGTTTTCAAACCATCTTTGACGCGATGCAGAGTGTCTTCCAAAGCGTCACCCACAAAAGGCAGCTGACGCACCATTCTTTGGGTCCGCCGACGAAAAACCTCATAAGGACGAGATACCCGAAAGCGAGTCAGATACTCGGCAAAAGCACCTTTGGTTTTATCAATCGCCATAAAATTATCGTTAAACACAATGAGCATCTGCCGCTTGAGCAGAGACATATTGTTGAGTCCCTCAAACGACAAACCGTTGACAATACTGGCGTCACCCACCAGAGCCACAACTTTTTCAGATGTCTTTTTGATTTGAGCTCCCAGACTCAAACCCACTGCGGTGGCAACGGAAGTACCGGCATGACCAACCGAAAACTGGTCATATTTACTTTCGGCGGGATTGGGAAAACCGCTCAGCCCGCCCGGTTGACGCAGCTTCGAGAAATCTTTGCCCCGACCGGTAAGAATCTTATGCACATAACATTGATGACCCACATCCCAGACCAGCCGGTCAGCGGCAAAATCAAATACATAATGCAAAGCTATCGTCAGCTCGATTACACCCAGATTGCTGGCCAGATGACCGCCGTTTTTACTGACGGTTTCTTTAATCAGCTGCCTGATTTCACGGGCCAGCTGGTTTAGCTGCTCAAGTTTGAGCTTCTTCAGGTCCTGCGGACTGTTAATATTATCCAGTAGTCTTTCGGTCATGTAATATCAGCTTCCGTCCGACAAATCGGACAGTATGTATCCTTGATTAATATTCCTGTCCCCCTTTTATTGAATTGTCTCAACTGTTCCTTTGCCTGACCATCTCCGCTAACTGTTTGAGTACCTCGCCGTCAGTCCCGAACTTCTCAGCGGCTTTAATCGCTCGAACGAACAAATCCCCAGCCTTGCCCTGAGATTCTTCCACGCCCAGCACCTCCGGATAGGTGAGCTTGCCCGCATCGGCGTCTTTGCCCACCCGCTTGCCCAGGGTTGTTTCGTCGCCGTTGACATCAAACAAATCATCGGCAATCTGAAACGCCAGACCCAGCTTCAAACCATAATCACCCAGCCATTCCAACTGATGGTTATCAGCATCGGCACAAATCCCGCCCATCCGGGCCGCGGCCCGAAACATGACCGCGGTTTTATGAGTGTGAATATAATCTACATTTTCGAGGGTTCGCGGCGTGGTAGCGCTTTGTAAATCCGCTACTTGTCCGCCAATCATGCCGGGAGCGCCCGCCGCTTCTGCCAGTTCGATTGTCAGCTTTTTGACCTGTTCGGCATCCTGCACATACAACGCCAGAGTATGAAACGCGTAAGTCAGCAAGGCATCCCCGGCTAAAATCGCCATCCCATCCCCAAATACTTTGTGGCTGGTAGGCTGACCCCGCCGTAAATCATCGTTATCCATAGCAGGCAGGTCGTCGTGAATCAGCGAATAAGTATGAATCATCTCCAGAGCCGCCGCCGCGGGCATAGCTTTCATGCCGTCACCCTTACAGGCCTGGCAAGCCATAATTGCCATCGCCGGACGAATCCGTTTGCCGCCGGCCCGTAAACTATAAAGCATGGCCTCCTGTAAAAGCTCCGGCGTGCTGGAATCGTGGGCCAGGTAGCCCTCGATAGCGTTTTCCACGGCTTTTACTATCTTTTTGTAACGCTCCAGGAACGTATCTGCTTTACTGCCTAAACTCATCGCCTGACTCCAGATTTTCATCTAATACACACTATTCAATAGTACTACTGCAAAGTAGACATTTTGAACCAGTGAAGATTATTTTATTGCCTGCCCGGCCTGCCTTCAACTACAAATGTTTAATACGCAAGAGCTAACAAACCGGACAAGTTGCTAAAAAGGGTACGAGAAGGTGGTTATGACAAAAAAAATCCTGGGGCAAATGGCGGAAACTTTATGTATGATAAAATTTTCTCATACGATTTTCGCGTTGCCATTTGCTTTGATGTCGGCATTTTGGGCGGCTGGGGGGTTTTTCGGGATGGGGAAGCTTATTCTCATAATAGTATGTATGGTTTCGGGGCGGAGCCTGGCGATGACGTTTAACCGGTTGGCAGACCATGAGTTAGATGGCCGAAACCCCCGGACGGCCCAGCGGTCTCTGCCGAAAGGGAAACTTTCGCGGAAATGGGCCTGGGTATTCTTAGTTGTTTGTGGGGCGGTATTTATATTTACTACCTTACTGTTCAATTGGCCTTGGGCGGGGTGGTTTGGTTATGGAAATCCTTATCCGGGGTGGTTTTCGGTTCCGACTCTAAGTTTTGTTATGGCCTATAGTTACACGAAGCGATTTACCTGGGCGTGTCATTTTTGGCTGGGGGCATCGTTGATGCTGACACCTTTGGGGGCGTGGGCGGCGATTGCTCCGCCGATGAAACCTTTGGTGGCTTTGACTCCGATTTTACTGGGTATGGCGGTGATGGTCTGGACGGCGGGATTTGACATAATTTACGCTCTTCAAGACATTTACGTCGATAGGCAGGAAGGGTTATTTTCGCTGCCAGCTCGGTTGGGCGGGGCGGGGGCGATGTGGATATCGCGGATTTGCCACAGTTTTACGGTTTCGCTGCTGCTGATACTGGGATTGGTCGAGAAAATGGGGGTGATATACTACGCAGCGGTGATTCTGGTGGCTTTACTGCTTGTCATTGAACATGTTATAGTTCTTAAGCCTACTCTGAAACGGATACAGGCGGCGTTTGGGGTGGTCAATGGGATTATAAGCATCGTAATTTCCGGGGCGGCGATTATTGATATTATTTTATGATTGCTGGTCTGTAAGTGCTTATTTTGTGTTGGAGAAATCTTCGTAAGTCTTTATTTTTGTCAGCGCGAAGGTGGTTTCATAGTCGCGAGGGCGGCTTAAAACGGTTTTTTCGGGTGTGTATTTCTCCTTAACGCGCAAATTGGAGGGGCGAAATCAGCGCGATTGGGGATTTTGGGGGGTCAAAAAGAGTATTTGGGGACATGGCAGTGGGGATTTGGGTTGTGAATATGCCTGTTTGGGGCGTTATTGCGGTGGCAAAGTCGTGTTTGCGATGGGGTTTTTCGACGCGGTTTGTACTGGGACGACCGGTTTTTGACGATTTTTTTTTGTTTTTTTAAATTTTTGACGATTTTTTCAAAAAATTTCCGGTTTTTGGTAGGGGTTATTTTACTCTCGGTTGAGTTCGTTCAGGAATCTTTTTACTTTGTGGGTCAGGGCGATACCGAGGGGGCGGGTGGGGGCAGTTAGTTTTACGTTGCCGGTCATACCGTAGCGGAAATTTTTGGGGTCGTGTTTTTCGAGGTTGTCCAGCTGGATGGTTATTTCGTAGTAGGGGGTAGCGAGTTGTTTGGTGTGGGGGTCGATGGCGATTTCTCCCTGGCCCAGTGTGGTGAGGGCGGGCAGGTTGATTTCTTTCTGGGCCTGGGGTGAGATTTTTACGATAGTGCCGGTTAAAGATATTTCGGGCTGGGCGGTTAGTCTGAACTGTGCGGATTGTCCAAGATAGCTTTGGGCGTTGGTGATGTCCTGTTCGCTGGCGAGTGTTTTGACGACCCAATGACCTGAAACGACTGTCGCCAGGGGTGTGCCGCGTTTGACGTATCGTCCGGTATCGCGTTGGTCGAGGCTCATGACGAGTTGGCCGGCGGTTTCGGGTTTAATTTCGAGATGGTCGAGGTTTTGTTTACGGACAGTCATTTCGGTATGGACGGCCTGGGCTGCTGCCTGTCTTTGTTTTTTTAATGACTGGTTACTGCTTTGCCAGGGTGCGGCGGCGAGTTCGAGGTCTGCTTTGCGAACGCCAGCCTGGGTTTCGTAATACTGGCCTGAGACATTGAAGTTTTCAAGTTTTAGCAGGGTCTGTTGGGGTTGCACGTTTTGGCCGGGCCGGGCGAAGACTTCCTGAACGAAGCCATCCTGGCGGGCGTGGATTACATGTTCATTTTCCCGTGCTAACTGTCCGAGCAGGTGCAGTGAGTTAGGGACGGGGACGGTAAAAAACGCGGCGGGGATGATAGTCAGCAATATAATACTCAGGGCGACGGCTCGGGTGCGAACGTGGGCACATTCCTGGGCTTTCCAGAGATAGTTTGTCAGGTTGCGGACGGTGCGGACGAGTTCTTTTAAGATGTAGAACGCGGCCAGTCCTATGCCGACGATAAAGGCCTTCATGGCGATGACCGTGGCGATGGATAGTATTACGGTGGCGCGATAGGCTGAGGCAGCGATGCCGAACACGAAAAGTATTACGGCAAGTTTTTTGCTGATGGGTCGACCGGGGATAGGTACCCCGAGGAATAATTTTTTGAGCGTTTGGAGGACATAGCGTTGGGAGCGCTGGCGGAGGTTGGGGATTTCGAGTATGTCGCTGATAATATAATAGCCGTCGAAGCGCATGAGCGGGTTGATGTTCATGACGACGGTGGCGACGCTGGCGAGGAAGAAGACGTTATGGGCGATTTGTTTGGCGGCTGAGCCGGTGCTGAGCGACCAGACCATCAAAGCGATAACGGCGACGATTGATTCGATGTACATCCCGCCCATGCCAACGACGATGCGATGCCATTTACGGGTGAATCCCCAGGAGCTGGTAACGTCTACGTAGGCGCAGGGAGTCATTACAATGAGGAAGATGCCCATTTCGGGAACCTGTCCGCCGAAGACTTTGCAGGCGTAGGCGTGGCCGAACTCGTGGAAGAGTTTGAGCAGGATTAGGGTGAACCAGAGTATGAGCATATTCTGGGCGTTGAACATCTGGCTGAGGGGCTGGAAGAGTTCTTCGCTTTTGATTACGGCGATAGATGTTCCGGCGATAATAAGTGACACCCATACAAAGAAAAACCAAGTTGAATAGAGCCAGCGTACGAGGTTTACGGTTTTGTCGAGGAACATATCGGGGTCGAACAGCGGTATGCGCAGGAACAGGAAACCGAGCAGTTTTTCCTGTAGTCTTGCCCGCTGCCGCGCCCGATAACGTTTGTATAATGTTTTGTCGTCTGAGATGGGCAGGTTGAGGAAAGCGAGCTGGTGTAGCATAACGACGAAACGATAGAATCCGTTTTCTTCGGATGGTTTTAGTATTCCGTCTTTGACCAGGGTTTCGAAGACTTCGGCGAGTGTCTGGCTTATGGTGATGTGGGTCAGTATCTGGTAGTCTTTCTGATTGAGCTGGTTGCACTTTAGGGTAAGCGGGTCTCGGATTACGTAATATGGCTGGCCGTTCGAGAGGTGTCGGTTGACTTCGAGGTCTTCGCGCAGTCCGACGTGTGCGGCACCGAGTCTTTGGGCCAGCTCTGGTTTAGGTTGGGCGTTTGGTTGTTCGGGTGGTGCTTGGCTCATAACCAGAATTTCAGATGTAAGTAGTCAATGATTTTGTGCAGGACGACCCAACAGACTCGTCTTCGGCCTACGGTAACTTTGGCGACGCCTTCCATGCCGGATTTAACCCATTGGTGGTCGAAATCGACATCTGCTTCGGCGACGTAAACATTGCGGTTGTGGCGTAATTCCGGGCCGGGGCTGATGGTTTCGATACGAATATCGTGATTTATTCCGGGACGGGCGTTGCTAATGAAGCATCCGGTGAGGTCGGATTCGATGTCGGCGGCAAGATTTTCGGGCACATCAAGTTCGAGTATCCAGTTGTTTTGGGCGGCTATTTGGAAAAGTGGTTCGCTTTGGGGCAGGACTTCGCCGGTGCGTTTTCTGAGGTCTCCCTCGACGACCACTCCGTCGAAAGGTGCTTTTAGGGTGGCTTGTTCAATCATGCGGTCGAGGATGTCGAGTTTGGCCTGGATGAGGTCGAGATTGGCCTGGGCCAGTTCGGCTTCGACGTTTTTGCTGTTTCCCTGGGCGTGGCGTTGTTCGATTTGAGCGATTTTGAGCTGGGCAGTGAGTTTTTCTCGTTCCATGAGCGTGAGGTCGCGGGTATCGAGTCGGCAGAGAATGTCCCCGGTTTTTACCGTATCGCCTTTGGTGACGAATGATTCGGCGAGTGTGCCGGTAAAGGGTGCAGCGATGTGGCGGACCTGGCGGGGGGTGATTCGACCGGAAACAGTTATGTTATAATTCATGCTGCCGAGGCAGAACCAGGTTGTGATTAAGATTATGGTAGCGACAACGACTTTTCGGAGCCAGCGGTCGGGCTGTATGGCGGCGAGCCAGCCGTTGCGGAGTGAGTCGGTTAGGTGTTCGATGATATTGCGGTTAGCTTTTTCGATTACTCCGAAGACGGCGGTATAGGGTTCGGTGAGTGTGCGAATTTCGTCGATTTCTTCGGGCTTGAAGGGCTGGGAAGCGTGGCGTTTGAGGCTTAGTACCGCGGTACATCCGTGGGGCCCGTGCAGGGGTATGGAGGCGACGGCGGCGTGATTGGCTGCTTCGTGCCACTGACGATGGAGGCGGTATTCTCTGGGGGCCGATTCATCATTTTTTTTATCTGTCTTCTGATAGACCAGGGGGATGTCGAGGTCGAGACATTCTTCCATGGCGTCGCGGATTTTGAGCATTCCGGCGCCGCGTTTGCGGAGTTCGTCGAGTCCGGAGACTGAGAGTATATCGACCTGTCCCTTTTTAACATGGCCGAAAGCCACCTGTTCACAGCCGGTGCGGTTACGCAAATTGTTGGTGACGGCGAAAGCTAGTTCCTGACGGGTAGCGTAGTTGGCGGCCTGGCTGAGTCTTTTGCAGGCTTCGAGCTTGTCATTTCCCTGAGCAAGCTGTGCTTCGCTGAGGTCACTACAGCAGCTGATAAGGTTTACTATTGATTCGAGCAGCTTGTGCTGCATATCGGCTTGTTCGCGGTTGGCACAGGGAGTGACGACGACCATACCGCCGACGCTGGCGCCGCTGCTGCGGTATACTACCGCGGACATTACCGCGAGTGAAGTTGCCTGATTGGGGTTCCTGCTGCTGAAGAATCGCAGGTTGCTTTGGCCGTCGGCGAGCAGGTCGTTTAGACTTTCCTGCACTACGGGTTTCCAGAAGGCGGGGTCGCCGGTGCCTTCATGATAGTAATCATCGAAGACCTCGGAATCGACGCCGGCGTAGAGCATGGTGTAGGGGCTGGTGAACAGACGTCCGACACAAATCATAGCGTCATGGAAGAAAGCGTGACGCGATGTGGCGGCGTAGGCCAGCTTTGCTATCTGGCGATAGGCCTGGGAAACATCCTCAAACTGAGAAGGCAGGTTTGTTTTGTTTTTTGATTGCGAAGTCAAGTTTTCTCGTGCCTCTTAAAAATTACAGCAAATCCCCGCTGACTTCCTGAACGCTGGCGACGGGAAGTTTGATTGGAGTAAAAAATGAAAATCCTGCTTCGTAGGCATCTTCACGAATCAAACGACAACGGCGGCAACGTGCGAACACGAGTGGCAATTCCATATCGTTGCGGTCGAGGGTGAGTCTGAAGATGTCGCCCACACCGATGGGGATGGGGAACATGGCACCACAGCCTCCTTCGGAGATGTCGCCGATTATTCCGCGGATTTTGTATTTGAGCAGGTCGCTGGAATTTCCGGGCTGCAAGGTTACCTGGGCCTTGACGGATTTGCGTTCGTGCTTGCGTTTTTTTCTGATTTCCTCGGTGGTCTGCTGTTCGAGGTCCTGCAAGGCATCGAAATCCAACTGCTCGTCGTCAAGCTGAATGAATTTGTCAGGGTCGCTACTCATCTGGTTCTCCAATCATATTTGTGTCCGGTCGTACTCCGGGCTAAATATTATATCGGAGCGTGAGGGGCTTAAATTTAGCACAAATCCATATTGGGCAGATAATTGCGTCTAACAATCCACTAACAAAAAAAGGCCGTCCCGGAATTATCGGAACGGCCCTTGGTAATCTTACAATAATGTTATTTTTACCGCTGTTCTTTGTTATCTTCGGCTCTTTCATCGACACGGCTGCTAACACCGGCGGCGTTACGCAGAAGCCCCCAAAGGCCGGCGAGGTAAGCTCTGCCTTCGCTGATTATGCCGGAATTTTCCGGGGCGGCAGCAGCGGTGAGTACTTCGTGTTCGGCATCTTGGACTACCGGCGTGTCATAGTTATAGGACGCGTCAGGCTGGTCGTCGAGAGGTACTTCGGAATAAATGTCCTCGAAACTGCTGTTAGCGATTTCCGCGGGCAGGTCTAGTTCTCGTTCGAGCAGTTCGCCGAGGCTGTCTTCGGTGGTCATATAGCTGCCGGCAACTTCCTGGACATCCTGAGCGTCAACGTTGGGGATGTTGGGGACATCGACGATCCAGTCGGTGCTGATGGTTTCGGGCAGGCCGATTTCCACTTCGCCGCGGTAATCGAAGTCCACACCTTCGGTGTCAACCGGATTATCGGACGAACCGTCGGCTGGTACTGGGCCCGCTACGACTACAGGTTCGTCGTTGGTTATGTTATCATTATCCGCGACGGGCTGTTCGACCGGGTCGTTATCGGACACCGGCTGAGGGATTTCCGTCGGGGTAGTTGCTGCCGGCTCATTCACTGGCTCGGTTTCGGTTACTTCTACCGGGTCCGAAACGGGTTCGGTTTCTACTACGTCTACCGGTTCAGGGGTGGGTTCGATTTCGACTACGTCTACCGGTGCGGGAGTCAGTTCGGGTTCGACTACGTCTACCGGTGCGGGAGTCGGTTCGGGTTCGACTACGTCTACAGGTGCGGGTGTCGGTTCGGGTTCAACTACGTCTACCGGTGCGGGTGTCGGTTCGGGTTCGACTACGTCTACCGGTGCGGGAGTCGGTTCGATTTCGACTACGTCTACAGGTGCGGGAGTCGGTTCGATTTCGACTACGTCTACAGGTGCGGGAGTCGGTTCGGGTTCGACTACGTCTACCGGTGCGGGAGTCGGTGCGGGAGTTACGGATGGGGTAATGGTATCCGGTGCCTCGACATCTACTACAACGGCGTTGACGGTTTGGCCGCCGTGGCCGTCCTGGACGAATACATTAAAGGCATCGCGGCCGGTGAATCCTTCGTCTGGTGTATAAGTGAAAGTACCGTCGCTGTTATGGGTTACCGTGCCGTGGTCGGCCTGAGTGTAGTCGCTTATGGTAAGGGTGTCGCCGTCGGCATCGCTGAAGGTTGCGAGGATACCACTGCTGTCTATATTGAGTGAGCCGCCAGCTTCCATGCTGGTTCTCAACGCATCGTCAATAGTGGGGGCATCGTTGGCGGCTTCGACATTTACGGTTACGGTGGCGACATTGGTTCCGCCATTGCCGTCATTTACGGTATAGCTGAAAGTGTCAGTTCCGTTATAGTTGGCATCGGGTGTATAGGTGAATGTGCCATCGTCGTTATAGTTGACCGAGCCGTGGGTGGGCTGAGTGTATCCACCGACAGTCAATACATCTCCGTCGGTATCGGTATCATTGGCTAATACATTACCGGTAGTGACCGTGCCGTCCTCTCTAGTGTTGACAGTATCGTTGCCAGCGACAGGTCCATCGTTGGTACCGGTTACGGTAAGATTAACGGTCGCGGTATTCGTGCCGCCATTGCCGTCATCCACAGTATAGCTGAAGCTGTCGGTGCCGTTATAGTCGGCATCGGGCGTATAAGTGAAAGTTCCATCGCCATTATAGCTGATAGTACCGTGGGTGGGCTGGCTGAAGTCGGCGACAGTGAGGGTATCGCCGTCGGCATCGGTGTCGTTAGCCAGTACATTACCGGTGGTGAACGTTCCGTCTTCGTGGGCGGTATAGGAATCGGCGTTGAGGATCGGGACATCGTTGGTGCCGCCAACAGAGATGTTTACTGTCGCGGTACTCATGCCGCCTCTGCTGTCGGAAATGGAATAGGTGAAACTATCATTGCCGACATAATCCGCATCGGGCGTATAGGTAAAGGCTCCGTCACCATTATAGGTTACCAATCCGTGGTCGGGGCTGCTGACAGCTTCGACTTCCAGCGCATCGCCGTCGATGTCAAAATCGTTGGCGAGCAGATTACCGGTGGTTACGCTGTTATCCTCGCTAGTGGAGATAGAATCATTCGTAGCGGTCGGGCCGTCATTGACGCTTTCAACATTGACATTTACCGTCGCGGCACTCATGCCGCCTTTGCTATCGGAAACGCTATAGGTGAAGGTGTCGGTGCCGTTATAATCCGCGTCGGGCGTATAGGTAAAAGTGCTGTCGCCATTATATTTTACCGCACCGTGGGCGGGGTTGGTGACGGCTTCGACTTCCAGGGTATCGCCGTCGATATCGGTGTCGTTAGCGAGCAGATTACCAGTAGTTACGCTGCTGTCCTCGCTGACAGAGATAGAATCATTGCCGGCGACGGGGGCGTCATTAGTATTGGTAACGCTGATTTTCACTGTCGCGGTGCTGGCTCCACCATTGCCGTCGGTGACAGTATAGGTGAAGCTATCGGTACCGCCATAGTTGGCGTCTGGTTTGTAACTGAATGTACCGTCGCCATTTATATATTACCGTGCCGTGGTCGGCTTCACTGACGGATTTTACTACCAACGCATCGCCGTCAGTGTCAGTATCGTTAGCCAGCAGGTTGCCGGTAGTTATGCTGTTATCTTCGACAACGGTAATTGAATCGCCGATTGCCGTAGGGCCGTCGTTTACACTATTGACCTTGAAATTAACGGTCGCGGTGCTGGTTTGACCATTGCCGTCGGTGACGGTATAGGTGAAACTGTCAGCACCGTTATAGTTGTCGGCAGGTGTATAGGTGAATGTGCCGTCGCCATTATTTTTTGACATTACCATGTGAGGCCTGGGTGAAATCCTGAACGGTAAGTTTTGTCACCATCGGCATCGGTATCAATTATCAATAGCGTTGAATGTCAATGTGCCGTCTTCGTTGAGAGCGTAATAGTCATTGCTCGCGACAGGCGCGACATTGGTCGGTTCGACATCGCCATGCTGAGTAGTTTTGTCAGATGCGGATATGAATTCGATGTTTTCGAGTTTGTCATAACCATCATCTCCATCAGCAGTATTGAGATCCTTTACGGAACCAGCACCGTCGGTAACGTTAATTTCATAATCGCCCATAGTTGCCGGAGTATACCGCGGTATCCGTGCCCGCACCGCCGTCGATACGATCGTTGCCGGAATCACCGATAAAGGTATCATTTCCGCCGTTTGCCGTAAAGATAGTCATAGCTGGAACCACCGATGATAACGCTCATCGCCGCGCGGTACCATAAATTATGTCGCTGCCGGCGCCGCCGTCAATCGCTACCACGCCGGTGAAAGTTGTACCGGAGAAGTCCAGGGTGTTAGAAGAGCCGGTACCCTTAACAGTCACATTGTCGCCGGTTACGTTTTCGACGGTAGCATCACCGGTGTGATTATTAAAGACAATTTCCGTGCCGGTACCGACAATTGTAATCGTTGCCGTCATCGCCGTAGAATTTATCGTCGCCGTCGCCGTCATTGTAGATGAAAGTATCGTCACCACCACCACCGTGGAGGTAATCGTAGCTGGTTCCGCCGATAATCACGTCGTCGCCAGCGGTACCGTAAATGACATCGCTGCCGGCGCCGCCGTCAATGGCTGCTACGCCGGTGAAAGTTGTGCCGGAGAAGTCGAGGGTGTTGGAAGAGCCGGTACCCTTAACAGTCACATTGTCGCCGGTTACGTTTTCGACGGTAGCATCACCGGTGTGATTATTAAAGACAATTTCCGTGCCGGTACCGACAATTGTATCGTTGCCGTCATCGCCGTAGAATTTATCGTCGCCGTCGCCGTCATTGTAGATGAAGGTATCGTTGCCGGCACCGCCGTGGAGGTAATCGTAGCTGGTTCCGCCGATAATCACGTCATCGCCGGCGGTACCATAAATTATGTCGCTGCCAGCGCCGCCGTCAATCGCCACCACGCCCGGTGAAAGTTGTACCGGAGAAATCGAGGGTGTTGGATGAGCTGGTACCCTTGACGGTAATATTGTCGCCGGTTACGTTTTCACGACGGTAGCATCACCGGTGTGATTATTGAAAACTATTTCCGTGCCGGTACCGACAATTGTATCGTTGCCGTCATCGCCGGTAGAATTTATCGTCGCCGTCGCCATCATTATAGATGAAGGTATCGTTGCCGGCACCGCCGTGGAGGTAATCGTAGCTGGTTCCGCCGATAATCACGTCATCGCCGGCGGTACCATAAATTATGTCGCTGCCAGCGCCGCCGTCAATCGCCACCACGCCGGTGAAAGTTGTACCGGAGAAATCGAGGGTGTTGGATGAGCTGGTACCCTTGACGGTAATATTGTCGCCGGTTACGTTTTCGACGGTAGCATCACCGGTGTGATTATTGAAAACTATTTCCGTGCCGGTACCGACAATTGTATCGTTGCCGTCATCGCCGTAGAAGCGGTCGTCGCCGTCGCCGTCGTCATTATAGATGAAAGTATCGTCACCACCACCACCGTGGAGGTAATCGTAGCTGGTTCCGCCGATAATCACGTCATCGCCAGCAGTACCATAAATTATGTCGCTGCCGGCGCCGCCGTCAATGGCTGCTACGCCGGTAAAGGTCGTACCGGAGAAGTCCAGGGTGTTGGAAGAGCTGGTACCCTTGACAGTAACATTGTCGCCGGTAATAAATTCAACAGTTGCATCGTCGGTGTGATTATTAAAGACGATTTCCGTGCCGGTACCGACAATTGTATCGTTGCCGTCATCGCCGTAGAATTTATCGTCGCCGTCGCCATCATTATAGATGAAGGTATCGTTGCCGGCACCGCCGTGGAGATAGTCATAGCTGGTTCCGCCGATGATAATATCGTTGCCGTCACCGCCGTAGATTGTATCGCTGCCGCCCCGACCGAGAATAACATCATCGCCGCCGTTGCCGTACATTGTACTGCTGCTGTTAGAGCCTATGATAATATCATTTTTGTCGCCACCTTCGTTGCCATTGACAACGTTCCAGGTGCCGTCGGCAAAGTCAATAGTTTCCACTTCACTATCGACAACTGTGGTTTTACCGTTGAGGGTCAATTCAAGCTGGCCGCTGTCGTTGACATTATAGTCATAGGCGTCGTGGCTACCGCCGAGCTCTAACAGGGAAGAATCAGACACTTCGATCGGCTCTACCGCTATCGGTTCAGCGCCAAATGGAGAAGCAGGAGCGGGTCTTGCCGATAATACAGGAGCAGAGTCCGCCACTTCCCTGACCAGAAGGTCGCCGCTGCTGTCGGCGTCGGCAAGTTCCAGGTCGGGACTGTCAGCCAAAGCGTCCGCTATGTTCGACGGCATCTTCCAGGTCACTATCGGCATCGACATCAACCCAGGTCGCTGAGAGCATAATTCTGGGTTCGAGCGCTTCGATGTCGCCGGTAAATTCGGTAGTCTTCTTCTGGTCTTCTTTTTTAGGTTGGGTCATTTTTTTCCTGTTTCGAGCCGCCTGTTTTTTCCATTTTTCAAACATTTTTCACCACTCACTCAGGGTATTCCCTGTATTGTACCCTGATGTCGCTGCCAACGAGAAATGTCAGCACCATTCGACACCAGTCACTATACGATTGCCCAACACAACAGGCAAATCACTCAAGATATTTGTCGGCGTATTTTTCGTCCCAATACAATGCAAAACACTGATTTCAGTATTGGCAAACAGTTTTTTCGCTGGTTTCATTCGTATAATCGTTACGGTCGTTCTAAACCAAGGTCCGAATATTTTTGGTTTTTTCCTAAGTTATCCCGCATGTGCCGATTGCCGCGTCTGTTACACCTCTAACGATTATGAGGGCTGCATCCAGCAGGCCCGAAAAAAAACTCGCCACGACGACTAATATTACTGAAATGATTATTTTAGGACTCTTTCCTCAGAGCATACGACCCTATACCGCCATAAACCCTTATATTAAACAATCATCTTTATATGCCTGAAACAGCAGCCGATTATCAGCTTAAAGGTGATTTACAGAGAAGACTCGTAAAGGTATATTTTATGTCCACTGAAACAATAAGCTGTCAGGCTGGTTTCCTGCCGGTTCCGCTGGCGAGTATTCCCACCGAATGCCTGACCGACCTGGACATTTATTTAGCTAACAGCAGCGAATATTATCTTTATCGCGGCGTAGGTGTGCGTTTTGAGGAGGATGACCGCGACCGCCTGCTGGCCAACGACATCAAGTTCGCCTATGTTTCTACGGCTGACCACGAAAAATATTATCAGACCATCGAAGCCCATCTGGACAGGGTCATCAACTGTCCCACAATCAAACAGCAGCAGAAAAGCGAGATTCTATATTCCACCTGTACGGAGCTGGCTCATCAACTGCTCAAGTCTCCGCCCGGCCCGGCAGAACTTAAACGGGCCGACAACCTTTCTCATGCTGTAGTGGAAATGGTTATGCGTGACGAGAATGCCTTTTCGCGGCTGTTTGAAGTTTCCTCGCATGATTTCTACACTTCGACCCATCTGGTCAATACCTGTACTTACGCGACTGCTTTGGCCCACCACATGGCAAATCCAGAACGAAGAATTTCTCAAGAACCTGGCATTGGGGGCGTTGCTGCATGACATTGGCAAAATGTTCATTCCTTCTCATCTGCTAAACTCTACTGAAGACCTGTCGGAGAAGGATTTCGATTTTATTCGTGAGCATGTCCAGCTTGGCTGCGACCATCTTAAAAAAACCGGCAACCTTCACCCCTCAGATTATGCAGGCCGCCGCGGAGCATCACGAGCGAATCGACGGCAGCGGTTATCCGCATGGTCTGATGGGCGACCAGATTTCCCTGAGCGGCAGAATCATCGCGGTCATAGATACTTTTGACGCCATGACCCTGTGTCCGGCCTTATCGGGCCAAAAGCCATTCCGTCGAAAAGACTCTGGATTACCTTACCGAAAATTCGCCGGAGAAGTTTGACCGTGAAGTGGTTGTGAGCTTTCGTTGACATGATAAAGAAAGAAATGTTCGGGCGTTCAGAATGGCGGCAAAGATAATTTACAGTGGCCTGTCCCTGAAAAATTCTGACAAAGGCTCTAATGGCCAGGCTCGTCGTCGGCATGAAAGACATTACTTCCGTAAAGTCGCTTCGATGATGACCATTGACAAAGCCGGCGGCCAACTAAAACTCGGCTCGCCCTGCCGGATAACAATTCATAACATATCCCGTTCGGGCATGGGATTTATCACTCCCCAGCCGCTTCCGCGTGATGCCAATGTGTGTATCGTTATCCCCGGCCCAGACAATACTGAGCCCATCAAATTTGTCGCGGTGGTAATTCACTCTTACAGCCATGACGACGGCTGGCATACCATCGGTGCCAGGTTTTATAATCTGCAATCCGCGAAAATCCTGGAACAACTCGTAAAACAAAGCGCTATGCCGAGCCGGTGATAGCATTGACCAGCAAAAAACTCCCTCCGATAACAATCTGTAACGAAGCTCAATTATCGGGCAGCAGTATTGCGGTATAGCTAAATTCAGCGTTACAATCCCCACTCACTTCATTATTTATTCTATTATGTCGAAAAACACCTCGGAGGCCGCTTTGACGAGCCGCCGTGTGCGAGAAGCGTTTAGGTAAGAATCAAAGGCCGATAAATGACCTCAGCAGTTGATTGCCAGGCGGGGTATTTGCCAATTCCTTTGGCGAGTATACCCTCGGACTGTCTGACGGATTTTGATATTTATATCCGCAATGACGCGCAGGAGTATCATCTTTATCGGGCCGTGGGGGATACCGTTTACCATCAGCGAACGAGACCGGTTGCTGGCCAATGATATTCATTTCGCTTATGTTTCGACGGCTGACCAAAATGGCCTATTACCATACTGTCGAAAGGCATATGGGCAAAATCATAAATTCTCCCGATATAACCTACAAAGAAAAAATGCGAACTGATTTATTCAACCTGCACTCAGCTTTCCGGCGAACTTATGGATACGCCGCCGCAGGAATCTGAAATTCAACGAACGACGAACCTGGCCCAGTCGATTGTCGAACTGGTGCTTCAGGATAAAAAAGCCTTTAGCCATCTTTTTGAGATTTCCGCGCACGATTGTTATACCACAACCCATCTGGTCAATACCTGCAATTACGCTATCAGCCTGGCCCATCACATGGGGATTACCGATAAAACATTTCTCCAGAACCTGACACTGAGCGCTCTGGTGCATGATATTGGCAAGATGTTTATTCCCAGGCGAAATTTTGAATACCACCAAGAAACTCACTGAGCAGGAATACGCCCTTATCGCTGAACACGTGAATCTGGGCTATAACCATCTCAAGAAAATCGCGACTATACCTGAAGAGTCACTTAGAATAGTATTGGAGCATCACGAGCGAATCGACGGCAGCGGGTACCCGCAGGGGCTGATGGCGGATGAAATTTCTATCGGCGGCAAAATTATTGCTGTTATCGATACTTTTGACGCGATGACTTCGGTCAGGCCCTACCGCAGCACGACATATTCAGTTGAGAAAACCCTGGACATTCTCACTCAGGAAGCACCGGAGAAATTTGACCGGGATGTTGTGGAGTTGTTTGTGGAGATGATTCAAAACGAATTGCTCAGCGGCAATAAGGAATGGGCTGTTCCTGAAAATGCTGATAAAGGGTCATACGGAGTCGCTCGGCGTCAGCACCAACGGCATTTTTTCCGCAAGGTCGCCATCATGCATGTTGTCAAAAAAGTCAAAGGACAACTCAAGCTGGGCGACAAAGAGAAAATCACCATACATAATATGTCGCGTTCGGGTATGGGTTTTATTACGTCCGCGAATCTAAGCCATGACGACAATGTTTGTATCGTCATTCCCGGCAGCGAAGACCAGGAACCAGTCAAGCTGGTTGCGGTGGTGATGCACTCCATGAAGCACGATGACGGCTGGAATACCATCGGGGCCAAATTCTATCGGCTCCAGTCCGCCCGCATTCTGGAAGCCCTGGCGGAAAAAGAAGCTCAGACCGGCCAGAACAGGTCCGAGTGATTACTCCCGCACAAAAACCAGAGCGATAAAAGTAAAACGTTTCTTTTGCCAGATAATACAACGCTGGTCGCAGGCGGGGATGTCCATTTTGTTTTTCAGGTGTAGCCCGTTTTCCTGGCCGAGCCTGATTAAACTCTCGATGTCCTCGCGGGAAAGTATCGTCCAGGGCAAATTGAACTCCTGCCCGATCCCGCCCATATCCACGCGGTCCTGCCAATAATCAGCAGTTACCATCAACATCCCGCCGGGCTTGAGAATTCGAGCCGCTTCCTTAATGAACGCTTGGCGGTTTACCCCGTGTTCGAGAACTGATATGCAGGTTGCCAGGTCAAATCTTCCTGTCGTAAAACTTGTCCGCGTCATATCGCCCCGTTTGACTTTGAATGGTGAAGTCAGGCGTTTTTCCCGCAGCATAAGTTTTAATTGTTTGGCACGGTCCAGCAATGTCGGACACAAATCCACCCCGTAAAGATTCTGAAAACCTAAATGGTGCAGAAGTCGCAAAGTATGCAGGCCGCTGCACCCCATATCCACAATATCTATATTACGCGGCATATCCGCGACCAGGCCGGTCAGAATCTCAAAGTCCCAGCACTTCTCCAGACTGCCGTGGCGGGGAATATCCATCTCGCCCAGGCCGATTACCGCCCGGCCGATTTCGTCCCAGTTTTGCAATACCTTAATCATTTCTGTATCTTTCAAACATCGTTTTCGCGGTCGCTTGCCAGATGCCGGTTACGCAGTTGTCCGCAGGCGGCGTCGATGTCGGCACCTTTGCTCTTGCGCAGGTGAACATTAACTCCCAGTTTCCGCAATCGTTCCTGAAAATCCAGACAAACTTCACGCTTGGGTGCCCGATAGCCGGTTTCGATTACCTCGTTATAGCGAATCAGGTTTACGTTGCAGCGGCAGCGATGGGCCAGACGTGCCAGCTTTTCAGCTTCTGCCGCAGAGTCATTTATTCTTTCCAGCAGTACATACTCAAAGGTGACTTCGCGATGAGTTTTTTCATAATAATCGATAACCGCGGTAATGATGTCATCAATTTTAATTTTCTGCGCCCACGGTATCAGCTTCTCACGCAGCTCATCATCCGCGGCGTGTAGACTCACTGCCAGTGTAACCTGCAAGTCCTCATCCGCCAGTCGGCGAATCTCGTCCGGCAGACCGATGGTGCTGATGGTGATATGTCGAGCCCCGATGGCCGGGCCCCATTCGGCGTTGAGTATCCGCACCGCTTTCAGCACCGCATCGTAATTGGCAAACGGCTCGCCCGTGCCCATTACCACAACATTGCTTATCCGTTCGCCCTCTGCCAGAAACGCTTCGGTCTGGATTACCTGCTCGACAATTTCCCCGGCGGTTAATGACCGCTGCAATCCTTCCAGGCCCGAAGCACAAAACTTACATCCCACCGGGCAACCCACCTGCGACGAGACACAAACCGTTCGCCGTCTGTCGTCACTGAGCAGCACCGTCTCGGTCAACGCCGCATCGGGCCATTCCAGAAGCAGTTTGACGGTGTCGTCCGGGCATACTTTTTCCTCACGCAGCCGGGCGGTTTTTATCTGCCATTCCTGGGCCAGTAATTCCCGCAGCGGCCCGGCCAGATTGGTCATCAGGTTCCAGTCGTAAACCTTCTTTTCATAGACCCACTGCAAAATCTGGTTGACGCGAAAACTCTGCTGGTTATTTTGACCAAGCCATTGGCTTAGTTCTTCTTTGGTGCAATCAAAAATGTGTTTCATTAATTCGCCTGATTATTCAATATCAAATAATTGTCCATAAACCGCCAGCGTTTCCGGCCCCTGAGTCCGGGACGAAAGATACGCCGCTTCGATAGTCGCTACGGTCGCCAGATGCTGACGCGGCGTACTAGCCGGCAAGATTTCGTTATCGAGCAGCGAGTCCGCAAAGTGTCGAATTTGTTGAGCGATAAGCCATTGTTGATTTACTTCCGGGTACACTTCGGCACGGAGTAAATTACCTTCGTTGTCCCACAGCCGTATCGCATCTCGGAATGTTTCCAGTATACCCTCGGTGCCGTAATACGCTATTCGTTCGCTGTGCTGACCATCGGTCCAGCCGCAAAGCAACTGACCTATCGCTCCACTGGGAAAGGTCAGCGTCATGGTCGCGGTATCTTCGGTGCGGTAAGGCGGCAGTTTTTTCTTGCTGCACATGCCCACATGCTGAGCGTAGACTCTTTCCGGCGGGTTCAGGTTCCAGTTAATCTGGTCAATCAAACCGTAGCCGATGTCAATTAGCGCCCCGCCGCCGGCCATAACCGGGTCGCCCCGCCAACCCATCTGCTCCGGGTAGGGAGTGAGCGACTCAGCCCGGACCATATATATGTTACCAATCTTTTCTTCTGCCAGCAGCCGGTGCCCTTCGAGATAGCCCGGCGCGAAACGCAATTCGACACCAACTTCAAATCTCAACCCGGCCTTGTCCATTTGTTTGAGCCATTCGGCGGCTTCGGGCATGGTCCGGGCCAGAGAATTACTTTTGAAGATATGCGAACCGGTTTTTACCGCCTGAGCCACACATTCACCGCAGCGATAGGTGGGCAACGTCAGAAAAATAATGTCGAGCTTTTCCTGAACTATCAAACTGCGGCGGTCGTCGTAAGGTCTGACTTCATGGTCCGCGGCGAGTTCCTTGGCTAATTCAAAATCCTCGTCGGCAATGGCCTCCAGATGGAAACATTCGTTGCGAGCGAGTTCAGCCAGAACAATTTTGCCGCTTTCCTGTAAACCTATCAGGCCAACGCGAAACTTGTCCATTATTTATCCTCCGCGTCGCCACGCAATTTCGCGCGGGGAGGAATAAGGCCTATTTCCATGCCGACCATATCGATAAGTCTTTTGCGGGTATAATCATCAGCCCAAACCGTCAAGGCGGTAGTCAGGGATACTTTATTAGCCCCCCGTAAACTTCCTGATAATGACTGAATATCTCGCCCTGATGCTCCATGATTACCGGCCCGAACAAAATCCGCCTGCCTTCAAAATCGTCCTGATAGCCGCTGTCGTCTTTCAGATAGCGACACACCGACCAATCAAGTTGTTCGTTCAGTTCTTCCCCATCGAAAGGCCGACAAAACAAAGGCGGGTCGGTTATCCGCGGCCCTGCCAGAGTCAGTTCTGCCCGCCAGTCCCCATTTTTCAGGATAGCTTCACCCAACTCTTTGAAAGAGAAGGTCTCATCCGTGATAATAAAACGAACGGCCCCCTGCCAGATACCCCAGTCGGTAATTTCCGTCTGCTTGCGAAACTGATTCAGCGACCATAACATCCAGCCGTTATAAAGGTTGATATAGCACGCCTGCCGCGCCAAATCCGCTGCCGGCAAACTTTCCGGCTCGCGGTAATAATTAAGATACCCCGCCAATGAGTTTTGCAGTTTACTCTCACGACAAATCAGCAGCAGGGAATGTTTGTTTTTCTTGTTGGTCAGTTCTTTAAGTACCGAACCGTATGAATCCAGGGCTTCTGACCGCCCCGGCTGACCGACAACCGGCGGACTCAGAAGCGTTTCTTTCGGAGAACCCGACCGACAACCGGCGCAGATTACCAGCAGGGCCAAAGGTATCGTAAGTTTGCGCAACCCAACTGTAGCCATAAGCCGGAACCTTATTAACTGCCTGAATCCGTAATACTATTACTATTAATAACGATAGTGGTCGGGCTTGTAGGGGCCGTCAACGGGAATACCGAGATATTCCGCCTGTTTTGCTGTCAGTTTGGTCAGCTTAACACTGAGGCGATCCAGATGCAGTCGGGCAACTTCTTCGTCCAGATGCTTGGGCAGCGTATAAACCGAAGGCTGCATATCTTCCTGTGCCAGCATGATTTGCGCCAGACACTGGTTGGTAAAACTATTGCTCATAACAAAACTGGGATGGCCCGTGGCACAGCCGAGGTTGACCAGTCTGCCTTCGGCAAGAACGATAATCCGATTACCCGACTTGAGGGTCCAGCGGTCAACCTGGGGCTTAATAACTTCTTTTTTGCAATCGGCGGAGTTTTCCAGATAGCTCATCTGGATTTCACTGTCGAAGTGACCAATATTGCAGATAATGGCTTCGTCTTTCATCATTTCCATGTGGGCACCGGTGATAACATCGCAGTTGCCGGTGGCGGTCACAAATACATCCCCTTTACCGACAATATCTTCCATCGTCGCGACTTCATAGCCTTCCATTGCCGCCTGCAAAGCGCAGATGGGGTCGATTTCGGTAATCAGCACGCGGGCTCCAAGGCCTCTCATCGACTGGGCACAACCCTTGCCAACGTCGCCGTAGCCGCAAACAACCACAACCTTGCCGCTGACCATAACATCGGTGGCACGTTTGATACCGTCGGCGAGCGATTCGCGACAACCGTAGAGATTATCGAACTTACTCTTTGTTACGGAGTCATTTACGTTAATAGCCGGGAACATCAGCTCACCCTTTTCAGCCAGCTGATAGAGCCGATGTACACCGGTGGTGGTCTCTTCGGATACACCCCGAATATTGTTGGCGACCTTAGTCCAGCGTTGCGGGTCGGCCTGAATACTCGCTTTGAGGCGTTTGCGAACAATCGCTAACTCCGGGTTATCAGTGGGTTTATCGAGAATTGAAGGGTCTTTTTCCGCCCGCACACCTTCGAGAACGAACATAGTGGCATCGCCGCCGTCATCGACAATAAGGTCCGGCCCCGACCCGTCCGGCCAAGTGAGGGCCTGCTCGGTGCACCACCAGTACTCCTCCAGGGTCTCGCCTTTCCAGGCAAAAACCGGAGTGCCCAGTTTGGCAATCGCCGCAGCGGCGTGGTCCTGAGTGGAGAAAATATTGCAGGAGGCCCAGCGAATATCGGCACCAATGGCACGAAGGGATTCGATGAGCATAGCGGTTTGAATAGTCATGTGCAGTGAGCCGGTGACCTTCAAACCCTGTAACGGCTTACCCTTACCATACTTAGCACGAACAGCCATCAGGCCGGGCATCTCGCGTTCGGCGATATCCATCTCCTTCAGGCCGAAATCAGCCTGGGACATATCGGCAACTTTATAGTCGAGGTTCTTGTCAAGTGCGAGGGTCGTCATGATTACCACCTTTGATGAGTGTAGAAAAGTCAGAACATTGCATTCAGGGGCGTCCGTGCCCGGCATTTTATCTCCATTTTGGGGGTTACTATAACGTTTGGGGCGGTAAAGGTCAAATTATTATGCGCCTCCGTTGTAAAGTAGAAAAAGGATATTTGAGGAATTTCAGGAAAAGGTTTCGCCTTTTGATAAGTTCATCTATCATATAGTAAGGACGCCAGCGTCAAAAGTTTGTCGCTCCTTTAATATTTGAGCGTGGAAGTGCTTTTTTGAGCTTGATTTGGACTTTTGGCGGTTCCGTCCATAAGGTCAATTGGAATATGAGGGCTGTTAGATGGAAAATTTGACGACACTGCCGGCCTGGCTGCTGGCTTTTATTTTTTCAGCGACGTTTCATGAGGCTGCTCACGCCTGGGCGGGTTTTAAGATGGGCGACCGGACGGCCTGGGCAAGCGGTCAGGTTTCTCTGGACCCTCTGCCGCATATTCGTCGTGAGCCGTTCGGGATGATTGTTATGCCGCTAATATCGTTTTTTCTTTGGGGGTGGATGGTCGGCTGGGCGAGTGCTCCTTATGACCGTACCTGGGCGGATCGCTATCCGCGGCGGGCACTAATAATGGCATTGGCGGGGCCAACGGCGAATCTGGTGCTGGTAATACTAGCGGGAATCGCGATTCGGGCGGGGATGCTGGCAGGGTGGTTTGTGGCACCGAACAGTATATCGGGGGCTGAAAGCATTACCGTAGCGGTGAGCGAAGGGCTGCCGAATGCCCTGGCGATGGTTTTGAGTATTTTGTTCACTTTGAATCTGGTGCTGTTTATTTTCAATCTGATTCCCTTTCCGCCTTTGGACGGCAGCAGTATATTGCCATTTTTACTACCGGCGGGAATGGCGGCGAAATATAAAGAGCTTTTGCATAATCGGGGCTTTGTTATTATTGGTTTGATCGTGGCGTGGAATTTGTTTGGTTATGTTTTTGGGCCGGCGAGGCTGCTGGCGTTGAATTTGTTGTATTTTGAACATGGATACCATTAGCGGCAGGCAAGAGAGCGTGTTGCTCAAACAAAAGCCCGAAGCGCCAGCGCCGGGATTGGATATACACAAGGGTTAATAACTGTGAAAGTTGCTGAAAGTATCACAGAGGTTCGGCGCGAGGTTGGTTTGGCACGAGAGACCGGCAAGACGGTCGGGTTGGTGCCGACTATGGGGGCACTGCATGAAGGTCATTATTCTTTGATGCGGGCGGCTCGTCAGGAATGTGATTATGTGGTGGTGAGTATTTTTGTTAATCCGACTCAGTTCGCCCCGGGCGAGGATTTGGCGGCTTATCCACGGACGTTTGAGGCTGACAAGACGGGTTGCGAGAATGAAGGGGTCGATTTGATATTCGCTCCGGCGGTCAATGAGATGTATCCGCGTGAGAACCTGACCTGGATAGATGTGGACAAGATGGGTACATATTTGTGCGGAGCGGCTCGACCGGGCCATTTTCGGGGTGTTTGTACGGTGGTGGCGAAATTGTTTAATATCGTGGCCCCTGACATTGCCTACTTCGGCCAGAAGGATGCTCAGCAGGTGGCGATAATTGAGCGGATGGCGGCAGATTTGAATATGCCGGTTGAGGTTCGGCGGTGTCCGACGGTGCGGGAGGCGGACGGGCTGGCGCTGAGCTCGCGAAATCGGTATCTGAATAGTGAGCAGCGGCGGCAGGGTTTGTCTCTGGCGCGGGCACTGCATGCAGCGGAGCAGATGATTGGGGCAGGTGAGCGTAACGCGGGGGTGATTATCAGTGCGATGAAAGAAATTGTCGAGGCGGAACCAGAGGCGGCGGTTGATTATATATCTATTGTTGACAGTGACTTGCTGCGGCCTGTGGAAATAGTTGCCGGTAAGGTGCTGATCGCTCTGGCAGTTAAGATAGGCCCTGCCCGATTGATAGATAATATTCTGGTGGACCCGGCAGGATAGTTTGGTAGAATATTTCGTTTGGGCCTTTGTTGCGGTTGGCGATACCACAGGGCCTGGGTATGAGATATAAGGTTGGCTAGTCATGCGTTTGGAAATGTTGAAAGCGAAAATTCATCGGGCTACGGTTACCGATACAAATCTGGATTATACGGGTAGTATTACCATCGATGAGGATTTGATGGATGCCGCGGGCATATTGCCTTACGAAAAAGTCCTGGTGGCGAATATCACCAACGGCACGCGTCATGAAACTTATGTCGTCAAGGGCAAGCGGGGCAGTGGGATAATCCTGGTGATGGGGGCGGCGGCTCATCTGGTCAATACGGGCGATAAGGTGATTATCATGGCTTTTTGCAATTGCCAAGCTGACGAAGCTGTTGGCCATAAGCCAAAAGTCGTACTGGTTGACGATGATAACCGGCTGGTGAAAACACTTTAGCCCGGCGGGTAAGGCAGGCTGATGCGACCGATACTTTTTACGATACCGTGGCTTGATTATCGGGTGCCGAGCTATGGAATGATGCTGGGGCTGGGTTTCATTTGTGCTTTGTATCTGGCACGCTGGCGGAGTCGGCGGGCGGGCGTGAATCCCGATAATGTGACGAATGTTTGTATCTATTGTCTGCTGGCGGGAATTGTGGGGGCTCGAATGTTTTACGTTTTTCATCACTGGTCGGAGTTCAGCGGGCATCCGGGTGATATTTTCGCGACCTGGTCGGGCGGTCTGGAGTTTTTGGGCGGGGTGATTCTGGCGATTGTGGTGGCGGCGATTTATTTTTATAAGACCAAGCTGCCGGCGCGGAAGTTTGTAGATATTCTGGCCCCGTCACTAATGCTGGGTCTGGCGTTTGGCCGAATGGGGTGCCTGCTGAATGGCTGTTGTTTCGGCGGCCCTTGCCAATTGCCGTGGGCGATAGAGTTCCCGGCGGTACACCAACACGCTACCCCAGGCTGCGATAAGCATCATGAGCCGCAATATAGCCACGCGTATTATTATCAGTTGTTCCCGGACACCGACCGCGGCACAGGGCCTCTGCTGATTCTGCCAGACGATTATTATTACGGTTTCACCGACGGCCAGGGCAATTATGTCAAGTCTGCACAGGATGTGCCGGCGGGGCATGAGGCGGAATATTATCCTGAACTAAAACCGTTCAGTGAACTAAGCGAGAAGCAGTACGGGGCTTTGCGGGCGGGTGAGTACCCTATGCACAAGATTCATCCCGCCCAGATTTATTCGATTCTGGCGGCACTGACGATATGTCTGGTTTTGAATCTGGCCTATAAACGGTTCAGATATGATGGGCAGGTGTTCGCACTGATGCTGATATTGTACAGTATCGGGCGGTTCACTATCGAATCGCTGCGAACGGACAGCCCGCTGGAGTTTACGGGGTTGACAATTTCGCAGAATTTGAGCGTAATCGCACTGCCGGCGGGGATTTTGCTGATGGTTTTGTTTACACGGAAACCAGCAGCGAAAAAATCTTAGTCGCTTGCCGCCTTGTCTTTTTCCGGATCCTGGTCGCTGAGGTGACGCTGTTCGAGGACTCGCCAGATTAGTTTGGCGACCGCTTCGGGGCCGATTCTTTCGGTGCTGCAAATAAAATCATATTCGTCGCAGCCGTCAATATCCTTACCGCACATATTCTTGACAAAGGCTTTTTGCTCTTTATCTATTTTGCTGATTTTGGCCGCGGCTTCCTCAACGGAGAGTTCTTCCCGTTTAGCGATAGTCTCGACACGCTGTTCAAATGGCGCCAGAATTCTAACGTTCAGTCCGCGTTCACGAGGCAAAATAAAGCCCGCACCGCGCCCCATGATAATGGCCTGGCCGTGGGAGAGGATAATCATCAGAACTTCGGTGAGGTGCTTGTGATATTCCTCCGGGTCCACGATATTTTTGGAGAAGTATTTGCCGAACCATTCCTGGGTCCAGCTGAGGGTTTTTTCATCGACGGTTTTGAGTAAGTCCTTATGAACCTGCATGTTTTCGGACATATAGTTGAGGATGGTTTTGTCGTAAACCTGCCAGCCCATCAGCCCGGCCAGTTCGTCGGCGATGGCCCGACCGCCGCTGCCATACTGGCGACTGAGCGAAACATAGTCGATGGTAAAATCATTGTGATTGACCAGGTGTATACGTTTTGATTCGTCCGGCTCCCGGGTACGCACTTCTTCCCAGTGCTTTACGAGGGCCTCTACGACCTGACCAACTTTACGGCTCGATGCTTCGGGTTTCATACAGAATCTCCTGTAGTGCAGTTAGTGTTCCGAAAAACTGCCATATCCTCACCATAATAGCAATTAACAAAGGTTTTTCCAGCATTAAAATCGAGAGTTATATTTCACTGTCAGGAACAGGACTTGAAGAGAAGATGTGCGCAACTTGTTTTGAACAAGAAAGATACAGCTATAACCATTCAGGGTTCGCAACAGCCGGGCAGTGGATGAAAAATCCGTTTTTTTCTGGAACAAACATAATTTGTGGTTAGACTGGTCTTGTTCGAGATTTTTGAGCCATATCTTCAGGAGAATTTGTATGCGCATTGACAGACGTCAGTTTATGAAAAGTTTTGCAAGTGGGGCAATCGCAGGTGCGGGCTTATGGGCCGGCTGCGGGCTTCAGAAGGGTCTGTCCGGCTCGACAAAGCCGAATATAGTGATAATTTACGCCGACGACCTGGGGTTTGGCGACGTGAGCTGCTATGGTGCCACGGCGGTCAGCACTCCCAATATCGATAAGATCGCCGCCCAGGGCATACGCTTTACCAACGGCCATTGCACCTCGGCGACTTGCACACCTTCGCGATATTCCATGCTCACCGGCGAATACGCATTCCGGCAGGAGGGGACAGGCATTGCCCGCGGTAACGCAGCAATGATAATCCAGCCGGGGCGGACGACCTGGGCTTCAGCCATGCAGCAGTGCGGGTACAAAACCGGAGTTGTCGGCAAGTGGCATCTGGGCCTGGGCGACGGCAAGGAAGAACTGGACTGGAACAAGGACATCAAGCCCGGCCCGCATGAGATTGGTTTTGATTATAATTTTCTCGTGCCCGCTACAGGTGACCGCGTGCCCTGTGTTTACGTCGAAAATCGCCGCGTGGTTAATCTGGATAAGTCGGACCCTATCAAGGTCAGTTACGATGAGCCGTTTCCGGGCGAACCTACGGGCGTTAGCCATCGGAATGAACTCAAGCTCGACTGGACGCATGACCATAATGACGCGATTATCAATGGGGTCGGGCGGCTGGGATATATGATAGGCGGCAAGTCTGCTATCTGGGACGACGAAACAATGGCCGATGTGCTTACGGGAAAGGCGGTGGATTTTATCAAGCGGAACAAGGCCAATCCGTTCTTCCTGTATTTCGCGACTCATGATGTCCATGTGCCGCGAATGCCCCATAACCGCTTCAAGGACAAAACCGACATGGGTTCACGCGGCGATGTGATTGTACAGTTTGATTATTGCGTCGGCCAGGTTGTCAAAACGCTGAACGAACTGGGGCTGGCGGATAATACGATACTGATAATTTCCAGTGATAACGGCCCGGTACTGGACGATGGGTACAAAGACCAGGCAATTGAGCGGGTGGGCAGCCACAAACCCGCCGGACCCCTGCGGGGAGGCAAGTACAGCGCCTTTAGCGGCGGCACACGTGTCCCCCTTATTATACGCTGGCCCGATAAAATTAGCGGCGGGCAGGTTTCCAACGCCCTGGTTAGTCAGGTTGACTTCCTGGCGAGCTTCGCGGCCTTGAACGGACTGGAGGTTGATTGCGATACCTGCGGCGACAGTCTCAATCAAATAGATGCTTTATTAGGCAAGGATAAAACTGGCCGGAAACATCTGATTCAGCAGGGCAGACTTACCCTGGCCCTGGTCGAAGGAAAATGGAAATATATTGTCCCGAAGAAAGTGAGTAAAAACCACTGGACCATTACCAATAAATTCATCGAAAACGGCACCAGCCCCAAAGAACAGCTCTACGACATGGAGGCGGACATCGGCGAGCGGAATAATCTAGCTGAAAAATATCCCGAAATTGTCAAACGGATGGCCGCGAAATTGGAGAAACTTATCGAGGCGGGCAAAACTATTTGAAACCGCAAATGAGAGTCTCAGGGGACGCAGAAATGCGTCCCCTATTCACCAAACGCTAAAATTTCCCCCGCAACCTTTTCAAGCACCTCAGCGTCCAGCGTATCTTCAGCAGCACAGTCAACCCGCACCACCGGACAAATATCCCACCGCTCAAACAAATCATCGTACGCCTGTCCCAGCCGCCCCAGCCAGCCTATTTGAATCCCCTGTTCATAAGCACGACCCCGACCCTTGATTCGTTCCAGACAATTCTCCGCACTATCACGCAGATAAACCACCACCCGCGGCGAACCAATCACCGGCCGAACCGAAAGTTCCACCTCCGTATAAATCGCTAACTGCCGCGCATCCAGCGAAAGCTCCGCGAAAATCCGGTTCTTATCAAAAACATAATCACACACCGCCCAACCGCCATCCAAAAAATTGTCTTTATTAAGCTGCCGAGCCCGCCCCAAAAGAAAATACAACTCCGATGCCAGCCCCGCTTCCTTATCGCCCGCTAGCTGACGAGCCAGAAAAGGATTATTAGCGTATTCCTCATGAATCAGAGACGCACCCAGCCGACCCGCCAAAAGCGTAGCCAAAGTGGTCTTGCCCACACCAATAACCCCCGCCACCGAAACTATACCACCCAAACTCATTAAAAATCTTTCCTGTCAAATTTACATATCAGAGCCACATAAGCAGCCGGATAATAAAATAAACTCCGCCAAAGGCGGCACCTCGCCGTTGCCGTTAAATAAAAACTCTCGGCCAAAGGCCGAAACCTCGCCGTTCACTCTTGCCTCATGCCTCTTGCCTCATGCCTTACGTATTCGGTGCAACACGCACTTCCCGCATCGTCTTACCCAATACCGGATGAAAAACCTCACCGGCGATCTCCGCCATTGGTATCATAACAAAATCCCGCTCCGCCATCAACGGATGCGGCACCACCAGCTCCGCCTCATCAATCACTTCCCGCCCGAACAAAAGCAAATCCAAATCTATCGTACGCGCCCCCCACCGCTCCTGCCGTTCACGCCCCAGCTCATTTTCAATTTCCAACAAAGCTGCCAGCAACTCCCCCGCCGACAAATCACAACGCAGCTCCGCCACCCCATTTACAAACATCCCCTGCCCCGCAGGCCCACCCACCGGCTCAGTCTCTATCAAACTCGACACCCGATAAACCCGCACCCCTTCAAGCTCATCAACCTTAAGCAGCGCCCGACGAATATAATCGTACCGATCCCCCAGGTTACTGCCCAACCCAATAAACACCCGGACATCCGCCAAAAAAATCCACCTTTCCTATACCACTAAACCAAAATAATTGAAAAAAAGAGCTAAAAAATCCCAAAAAAACGTAAAAAACACTCAAAAATCGTTAAAAATCGGTCACTTCCGGTAAGAACGCGCTCATTTTTGGCGCAAATACGACAACAGTATTCCGCGCAGTTCTGACGCGCTCATTGAGGCAAATTCGAGTTCTTTATAAGCGTTGCTCAGCCCGCTGACAACCTTCACCGCCGACCGCGGAACCCCTGCCGTCTTAGCCAGAAACTTCTCTAACTCCTTATTTGCCTTACCTTTTTCCGGCGGCGCCGCCACATTCACCTTCAATGCCTCATCCAGCACCCCCGCGATCCGAGTCCGCGACGAGCCCGGCACAACCTTAACCGCCAGCACCGCCCCGCCTGCGACATCCTTAACGTTCAATGCCATAAACACTCCCGCCCACACTGTCATAAGCTACTGTAACCGGAAAGTTTACAACTTTTAGCCGACGTATCGCCTCCGTCCCCAGCTCCTCATACGCCACCACCTCCGCCCCCACGATACACTCACTCAATAACGCCCCCGCCCCCCCCAACGCCGCCAGATGAACCGCCCCGTTCTTCTTCAGAGACTCCACCACTTCCGCCGACCGATACCCCTTGCCTATCGTCGCTAAAACTCCTCTATCAAACAACTTAGGCGAAAACCCGTCCATCCGCGAACTGGTCGTCGGACCCGCCGAACCTATCACCCGCCCCGCCCGCGCCGGCGTAGGCCCCACATAATATATCATCTGGCCCGCCAGCTCCACCGGCAGCGATTCCCCCCGGTCTATCAGCTCACACAACCGTAAATGCACCGCGTCCCGCGCCGTAAGTATCTCACCAGTAATAACTAACCGGTCCCCGCACCGCAACTTACGCAACCGCTCCGCCTGGTAAGGCCAATCTATCCGTATTACATTACTCATAATAACGTTATAAACCCGATACCCGCCCCGGTCAATACAGCCTCCCGTTAAAATAAACCAGCCCGCCCAAGGCGGAACCAAGCCGTTCACTCATGCCTCTTGCCTCATCCCTCATGCCTTCTTCTATTTACCCCTTGCAATACCAAAAGATACGCCCTATCATTAGGAATTGCACCGTCAAAGGCGACGGCCTCTGTACTGCGGCTTGTGCGATACAGGGCATAACTCAAAAGTGAATAGTTAATTATGATATAATGTTGGAGGGCGTATGGGCCCAATCCTCAATGGCTTGGTAAATCTGCAGGAAATCGAACTACAGCTACGTAACGCGAAAAAGCGGCTAAAAAAAGCCAAACAGGCCATCCTTCGCCAGCAGCACCAAATCAACCAGCTAAACGCTGCCCTCGCTGCCAAACGCGAAGAAATCAAGCTCACCAAACTCCAGACCAGCAAACTCGAACTCGAACTCAAAGCCAGCGAAGACGAAATCAACAAACTCCGACTCGCCCTGAACACCGCAAAAACGAACAAAGACTACAGCGCAATCCTAACCCGAATCAACACCGACAAAGCCGACAAAGCCAAACTAGAAGAACAAATCCTCGCTTTGATGACCCAGATTGAGGCTGACCAAGCCGAATGTCGTGAGATTGAGGAATCTATCGAGAAGGAATCCGGCACTCTCAAAGAACTGAATGATGCCTCAGCGGATAAGCAGCAGGCTATTCAGACGGAAATTGATGATCTTGCCGTCAAGCACAGTCAGGCCTTGGCTATTGTTCCTGACAAAGAACGTGTTCAGTTTGGCCGATGGGCCGAGCGGTTTGATGGGGAAGTGCTGGCCTTCGTGGTAATCGTAGATGCCAAACGCGGCGAGCATTCCTGCGGCGGCTGCTACATGGCGATTCCGCTGGAGCTGGTAAATTCGCTGATGTCGCGGGATGAGGTCGTCAACTGTCCCAGTTGCGGACGCATACTCATCCTCAATCCGGCGGACAGCGAGACACCCAGAGCATAGACCAAGAGGGGTAAAATGAAATTATCTATCTGGACCGACGGCGGCGCGCGGGGTAATCCGGGACCGGCAGGAGCGGGGATTTATATTCGCGATGAAAATGGCCGAACGGTTTGCTGGGCGGGGTTTTATCTGGGCGAAGCAACCAATAATGTCGCAGAATATCAGGGGCTGCTGCGCGGGCTAAGGGCAGCGAAGGAACTGGGCGGAACACAGCTGGCGGTTCATTGCGACAGCGAACTCATCGTCAAACAGGTCAACGGGCAATACAAAGTCAAAAATCCGACCCTTCGGTCTATCTATGAAGAAGTTATCGCTGAGATGGCTAATTTCGAGCAGGTAACGGTTAAACATGTTTATCGCTCGGATAATGCCCAGGCGGACCAGATGGTCAATGAGGCTGTTGATGCTCGCGGCGATGTCAGTAAAGGTGAAACAGAAACCCAAACCAGTCCGGCCGCTGGCTCTGTCAGCTCTGATTTGTCCAATGCAGTTTATTATGACCTGGAAATAAAAACTAAAAAAATCTGGGACGCAAGGCTCGTGAAGAGCTTACTCAGACAGCAACGGTATCTACAGAATTGTGCTGTCTGAAAGCGGGCGAGAGTTCGTACGTTAATACCGGCGGCAAAAGTATTACTTTGACGATTGTCAGTGGGGCAGGGACGGCGATTGTCGATGGCGAAAGCCAGGGGCTCAAGCCGGGTTCTTATCTTTACTCTGACAGTTGCGATACACTGAAGCTTAAAGCGGATGGCCAGCGGCAGCTGGTGGGCGTGCTGACTGCCTGGTGATTTCGATTAAAAACGACTATATCGGTTTAACGTAAAGTTTCCGAGGATATCATTTTGGAAAATAATATAATATCGGGATAATCCCGTGGTCGTGCAGCATTTCGAGGAGGTCTTCGACGGCGGGGATCATCAATACGGCTGAGGCATCTATTACCATTCTTCGGATGGCTTTTACTGAAACTTCGATATAGGGCGGGCTTTGATAGTTCCGCAGGCGGGGGAGATAGCGCGGTACTTTTTGGCGGTACTGCCGATAATCCTCGCCGAACAATTTCTCCAGATGGTTTTCCTCCATGCGAACCACGGCTAAGTGGGCGGGCACGATGATCATAACGCAAAGAGCGAGCATGATCAAATTCTCAAAGCAGAGGCCCACCCCCACCGTCAGCAGAAACGTGCCGACGTAAAGCGGGTTGCGGCAGAGTGAATACGGGCCCTGGTCGATGACATGACGGGATTTTTTACCGCCGATATAGGCTATGGACCAGAGGCGGATGGCCAGCCCCGCCAGCAGGAGCAGATAACCGGCAAATTCACAGATAAACGCCGTCAGTTCGCCCTCGGGCCAGTTGGGCCGAACAAAAACCGCCACGGCGATCACCGGCACAAACGCCAGCCGCACCAGCCAGAGTCTCAGTTTTCGCATAAATGCTCCTCGGCCCCCGAATCTTTGTTTATGGATACAATGATACCCAGACAGAAAAAATAATCCACAAATTTCAGATTCGGTTATTAAGGCCAATAAACGGCAAAACTCAGGAGCATCGAATCCCAGCACTACAGGTTATCGCACAGTTTCCGCCCCTCCAAAGTTCTTTTCATTTTCCACCTGGGATCATAGTTTAAGATAAATTCGCGCATTTCCTTGCGTTTAGGGGTATAAAGGTGGTGGCCAAACATAGGTAAATTCTGCAGAACCTCACAATTATCTTCTCGCATATATTCTATATTATAAACAGCCACAAACATTCCCGTCCTGACAACTCCCTGGGCACAATGCACCAGTACAGGATAATTACCAGGGTCGTCCAAAACGCTCAACCATAATTGAAGCTGGTCCGGCGAAGGAGGCTTATTTCCCAGCAGCGGTGTATGAACAAATCTAACGGATTTACTCTGGCAGAATTTCTTTTCATCCGCATACCAGTTATCATGCGGTTCGGCATCATCTATGCGGTTAAGAGCGACAATAGTGCGAATGCGGTATTGCTCCACCACTTTCTCCAGATTTTCATTGTCCAAACATCCACTTCGATATACCCTGTCGGGCTGGACAACCCGGAAATGATAGGGTCTGACCTGATAGTGCCATGTTATCATCACGGCCGTTACTATTAGTAATCCCAGAGCAATTTTGAATCCATATTTAGTTGATGTTCGTTTAGTCATTTTTATTTCCTGTAAATTCATAATCGTGTTTTCAGCCATCCAGTATTAGTTCACAGCTACAGGTTCATGAAACCCAAGCCTTTCTTTAAGCAAGCGCGTGCGTTTTTTAACAATTTTCAATATTATCCACAACCCGCCAAATACTATAAGTGGGACATCCCATATCTGGTCAAAAGCCAGGACATGGTGAGTGAGATATTGGCGGAAGTGAAATATCAGCACAAAAACCAGCAGGGTGGATAGCCAGGTATCATGTTCACGTCTCAACACAAAGCGCAAGCTGAAAGGTCTGAGCGAAGACTTCCACAGTCGTGGTTTGGGAATAAAACACGGGGTAGATTCCACATACAAGCGATAAGCGAGACCAAATCGATTGAAAAGAAATTCTTCCTCACAAAGGATCACAGGAAGATATAACATGCCGAAACCTAAAGAGGAAATGAGGACGATCTCCCAGCTTTGCGAGGTCAGAGTAATGCCCAGGCAGATCAGATAATTGCCCAGATAAAGAGGATTCCTTGTTATAGAATAAATCCCCGCGGTATTAAGCGAAGACGCTTTTTGTTTTTTGGTATTTCTACCGGAGGTGCCATTGGTTACATATCCGATAGTCATGACCCTCAGTATCAAGCCCGCCAAGGCCAGCAAGCCGCCCATCAGCAGAAAGACATTGTTCGTGCCGCGAAATTCCCGCATTTTAAGCAGCAACAGGGGCATAGCGAGCAAAGGGGTATAGCTGCGCCAACGGAAAAGAAAGCGGCCGGCATTAACGAGATGTTCCTTCAACAACATGGCTGAATCTCCTTTAGTCCAGAATGTCTGCGAAAATTAATTCTCCAGACAGGACTATAGAGCATCCAACCTTAAAGGAACCTTAAGCCAATGAAAAAAAATCTCATTATGGTATTTTGGGCAGCTTAACGACAACATCGGTTCCATCCTGAGCAGAAGAACTGATATGTATGCTTCCATTGTGAATAAGGGCTATTTCATGAGCAATGGATAATCCCAGGCCGTTTCCGCCGGTTGCGGGAGAGCGTGAGGAATCCGGCCTGTAGAAACGATCGCAAAGATAAGGAATATCTTCCGGCGCAATGGAACCGCCCTGGTCATGGACACAAACGTAAATACAGTTACCATTATTACCGCTCAAGCCAATCCTGACCGCCTGGCCGGGAGGGCCGTATTTTAAAGCATTTTCCAGCAGATTGGCAAACAGGACGCTTAAGCAGCTCTTCGTGTCCCTTTGTGTGTACCCCCACGGAAAGGTGTGAAAACGACAGGTTTGTTTTGCCGCACGGAAATCTGTTTAAAATCGGAAACCAACTTTTCCAAACAGGGGCTCAGCTCTATTCGGTTCATTTCCGGCTGTGCATTGAGATTTTCCAGTCGAGTCAGCTCCAAAAGCTGGTTGCTCAACTTTTCCATCCGTTCAATATCCCCAAGAGTATCGTCGATAGCCTGGATATAATCCTGCTTATCATGATCTTTTCTGCGCACCACCTGCAAAGTACTTTTGGCCAGTGCCAAAGGAGTGCGAAGTTCATGCGAAGCATCATCCGAAATCTTTTCTGCTTCTGCATTCCTCTATGCAAACGAATCAGCATGTGCCTTACAGCATCAACAAAAGGTATCAGCTCTTTGGGCGGATCCAACTCTTTCATGGGTTCATCAGCAAGATTTGAACAGGTTATCGTCTGCAAAATCATCGCCGTCTGCTTAATGGGCCGCAATGCCCACGAAACTGTCAATATCAGCACAAATACGGAACAAACGATTACAGAGCCTCCCAAAATTATCAGAAAAGAAAGATATTCCTCCATCTCATGGCGAACATAACCGCTGCTTCCGGCAATAACAATATTGATAATTCCTTTGTCGCAAACATTGCGCATCCCAGAAAGCACGATAAGTATTCCCGGCAATATTGAAAAGGCGATAATCATCCGGCGAGGGAGGTTCGCTGCTGCTAATATTATTTTTAAGCGAACCGACAATATCAATCACAGGATCATAGGAAATGATATCCTCAGCAGAATTTTCCCACCAGATACGATAGCGAATTTTTCGCCGCGAATTATCAGAACCAGTTATAGATTCTATCTCCTGAGTGATATCAGAAGGTTCCGATTCGTTTTTGATTACCGCCAGAGCGCCTTCGCCCATCGCTTCCAAAGTGCTGTCAATATTTTTGACCAGCGCCTCTTCAATCTCCATATAGGCCGCCACTGACAATACCACGATAACCAAAGTCAGTATCAGAAAACTGAAAAAAGACAATTTCCATTTCAAGGACCAGGCTCTCAATTTGGCAACTCTCCCAGCAAATAACCCTGGCCTCTAATGGTGTGAATCAAACAGCGTTCCGGCCCCGGGTCGAATTTTTTACGCAAAGAAGAAATATATACCTCAATTACATTGGAAAAATTCTCTTCATTGAAATCATAAAGATGCTCAACGATGTCCGTTTTGGATACTACCTGCCCGGCTCGCATCGCGAGATATTCCAGAAGCCGGTATTCCAGAGCCGGCAGCAGATATTTCTGGTCTCGGAAAGCAACCGTATGATTTTGCGTATTTATGGTTAGCTCGCCGATCTCGATCTGAGCCGAAGTTTTCCCGTGCGAACGTCTTATCAAGGCCCGACAGCGAGCCAGCAGTTCATCCATATCAAAAGGCTTGGCCATATAATCATCGCTGCCCAGATCGAGTCCCTTGACGATATCCTCACTTTGCCCCCGGGCGGTAAGAATCAAAACCGGAGTATGAATATTTTCGCGGCGCATATTCTGCAAGATCTGGAGTCCATCTATCTTGGGCAGCATAAGATCCAGTATGACAAGATCGTACGGATTGCTCATCGCCATATGCTGACCATCCAGGCCATCGGTAGATATATCAACGGCAAACGACAACTCCTGCCGCAGGACTTCGCTGATATTCCGGGCCAGCCGTATTTCATCTTCTATAATGAGCAAACGCATATAGCAGCACTCAGCAACCCAATTTGCATTGTCGCATAACCACTTGCAAAACAAGCGATTAATACTCAAAGTACTCACGGGTGATATTATATGGCAACAACCTTAAATTAACCTTAAAAATATTGTTTTCTTGCTAATACGGCGGAAAAATACACATTTTTTGGGATTGGGGCGGGATTGGGGCGTAAAAAAGTAAATGGTCCGCCGCCGGGTATTGATGCTTTGATATTGCCCTGAATACGATTATAATTGTATTCAGAGCGGGCGCGGCGGTCGCTCATGCCGGTTCACGGCATGGGAGGAAAGTCCGGGCAGGACAGGGCAAGGTGATGGCTAACGGCCACCGGGAGTGATCCTCGGGAAAAGTGCCACAGAAAAGATACCGCCGGGGCCTTTGTGCTTCGGTAAGGGTGAAATGGTGCGGTAAGAGCGCACCGCGAGACGCGTGAGCGAATCGGCAAGGTAAACCCCACCTCCTGCAAGACCAAGCAGAGCCGAGTGTCGGCCCGACACTTCCGAGGCTCGGGTAGGTCGCTGCCGTAAGGCGAGCTTGTGAGTAATCGCAAGTCCAGATAAATGACCGCCCACGCATAGCGTGAACAGAACCCGGCTTACGCGTTCGCTCTGTTTTTTTAACACAAAAATAAAACCGCTAAATTCTTTTGGAGAAATGAGTATGAAGCCTGCGGCCTCAACATTAAATCATCCGGACAGACGTTCATTCCTCAAAACCATGGGGCTGACTCTGGCCGCCTGGTCCGCATCTAAGCTTTGTACTGCCGAACCCGCCCCGAACGCTCGGCCCAACATAATTTATATCATGGCCGACGACCACGCCTCGCACGCGCTGAGCTGTTATGGCAGCAGAATCAACCAGACACCCAACCTCGACCGGCTGGCCGAAGCGGGGATGCGATTCAACAACTGTTTCTGCACCAACGCCATCTGCGGCCCCAGCCGGGCGGTTATCCTCACTGGAAAATACAGCCACATAAACGGCAAGATGACCAACTATAAGAATGACATCTTCGACAACACCCAGCAGACCTTCCCCCAAACTTCTCCAGCAGGCAGGCTATCAAACCGCGATTATCGGCAAATGGCATCTCCGCAGCGAGCCGACGGGTTTCGACTATCACAATATCCTGCCGGGCCAGGGGGTGTATTTCGATCCCGATTTTATCGAAATGGGCCGGAAGAAAAAACACGCCGGCTACGTCACAGACCTGATTACCGATTACGCTATGGACTGGCTCGACCAACGCGACACCGACAAACCGTTCTGCCTGATGGTCCATCACAAAGCCCCCCACCGCGAATGGGACCCCGACCAGAAACACGAGGAGATGTTCCGGGACCGGCAATTCCCCCTGCCCGACACTTTCGATGATGATTACGCCACCCGCTGTGCAGCCGCGGTGGAGCAGGAAATGACCGTCGAACATCATCTCAATACCAAGGACACCAGCGGCGACCCACCCGCCGGGCTTAGCGAGCGTGAACAGAAACTCTGGCGTTATCGCCGTTATATGCAGAAATATCTGGCCTGCGTCGCCTCGGTCGATGACAATATCGGGCGGCTGCTGGCCTATCTGGAAAAAGAGGGACTCGCCGACAATACGATCATCATCTACACCTCCGACCAGGGCTTCTTCCTGGGCGACCACGGCTGGTTCGACAAACGCTTCATGTACGAGGAATCATTACGTATGCCGCTGCTGATTCGCTGGCCCGCCGCCATTAAACCCGGCTCGATCAACGACGACATCGTAATCAACGCGGATTTCGCCGCCACCCCGCTAAATGCCGCCGGGCTGGAGACTCCGGCGGAAATGCAGGGCGAAAGCTTCCTGCCGCTACTGAAAGGCAAAACTCCCCGCAACTGGCGGCAGTCCATGTACTATCATTATTATGAATACCCCGCTGTCCATCAGGTCAAACGCCATTACGGCGTGCGAACCAAACGTTATAAACTAATCCACTATTATCACGATATCGACTGCTGGGAACTGTTCGACCTGGAAAAAGACCCCCACGAACTGAACAACCTCTACAACAGCCCCGAACATCAGCAAACCATCCGCGAACTAAAAAAAGAACTCCGCCGCCTGCAGGCGAAATACCAAGACTCCGATGAACTGGCCCGGAAGCTAATCCCGAAACAACCAGGGTAATTCGCCCGGCAAAGAATGACAAACCCGAGGTGTTAGATTTTAATCGGTTTGGTTATGATTCCTCCCTGCCGGGAACAAAGCTTGACAGAACCAGAGGGATATCCTATTTTTCACGAGGATTGTAAGAGTCATTAAAAAAAAGTACCGAACACCGTTTCGTTTCCCGGGCCGCTGGGGAAGGAAGATGTGCTTTTTATCTTTTTTTTTACATTTATGAGTAGAGTTTTTTAGTATGGAGAAAGTTATTATGGGCAGCGTATTAATAATAAAAAATCACATTTTGTTTTTAGTTCTGGTTATTATTGTATCGTTTTCTACTGTTGGGATCGCTTCAGATATATTGAACGACAGCGAACTTGGTTTCACCATGGTAGTTCCTTCTGGTTTTGAAGTGATGCAAGATAAAGATGTTTTTGAGGCGAAAGTTAAGCATGCTTTTGTTCGTGAAGATCCAGATGGTATTCAACCAAATATTTTGATTCTTATCGAAAGAACAGGAACAACAATTACTCCAGGACGCATCAAGAAAAGTGACATGTCATCTGATTTTGCTGGTGAGTTCGTGATATTGAAATGGAAAAAGTATACAATTAATGGCTGTGTGATGCCTATACCTCTTGACAACGGAGCGGAGTGTATTTCTTACTCAGCATTAGTTCCGCTAAAGAAAGAAGCTATAAACATAGTGGTTTTCGGAACAATGGAGCAAAAGGCTGAACTTGGATTTATTTTGAATGATATCCTGGCAGGATTAGAAGGTGAATCAAACTGGAAGCTTAATGATGCATTTTCTTCGTCGAAACAACAAGCTAGTTCGAAGAAAGATCTGTGGCCTTATACTGTAGGTGGCATTGTAATCTTTGTTGTCGGGCTAATATTATTATGGTTAATTTCTCGAAATGGAAGCCGTGGTACCTGTATTGTGGATTTCATTACCTCTTTATTTGATAAGCATGGGAGCAGATATAGAGACTAGAGAGGCAGGGTTGCTTTTTGGGAATTTGACGTTATTAGGATTTATAGGCATAATTCTTGGCATAGTAGATTTGTTCCGAAAACGTAAACCAAAGAACAAAGAAGAATCTTCTGATGATGTGCTTGTATGTGATAATCAGGAGGTTGAATAAATAACTGGGAGAAATTAAAGTTTTCGGTCACTTTTTCTCTCTCAACGGAATAACCCACCACGAAGGCCGCGAAGCCCACGAAGAAAATCATCTTGTCAATCATGTTAATCATGTCAAAAAATATTGGTCGTTAAAAATCCGCGTAATCAGTGTAATCTGCGGCTAAATATTTGTCAGGCACCTTTAATTCCCTTACCCGACACTTCGTTCGGCGGGCTCATCATCTTTCTAGCATTATGGCCCCCTCCACATCAGCCCGTCGACGCGAGAATCGGGACAAAGTAAATTTGCATTGGCCCAATGTAAGTTTACACCTGACAGCTACAATTTTGCATCTGCCGTATACAATTTTACATCCGGCATTTGCGAATTTACATCCATTGAATGTAATTTTGCATACGGTAGATGCAAATTTACATGCGACAAATACATTTTTACAGGGGCCATTTGCAAATTTACATGTGGCGAATGCAATTTTACATATGGCAGATGTAAATTTACATTTGATAGATGTAAAAATAAAAATGCTCGGTTTTTTTAACGAAATATTCTTCGTAACTATGCACAGAAACAATACTTAGATATCCGGGCCGACCGTTCGGGCAAAATAATGATCTTTTTGGCTAAACTCTGTCGGCGATTGGTTCGATGATGATTCTGCGATCGGATAAGTTCAGCCGATTGTTTTTAGCAGTATTTTTATTTGTGATATTTTGCGATTTAGGAAAATGCCGATTGCCCGGAGCGGTTGTTTTACGACCCGGGCAGTCGGCAGCCATTTAAATCAGACATCAGAGATCAGTATTCAGAAGTCAGCAGATTAACGATTAAGAACAGGGAACCGCGGATTACACGGATTGACGCGGATTTTTAACGGCGAATATTGCGGGACAGGAGTGCCTGATTAATAATCTTGTTTAATTTTTGATCTGTGGATAAGAAAAACATATACAATCCACAGATAACGCAGATGGACGCAGATTATTGAAAACATGGGTGGAAAGAATAAATCGTAATCCGCGAAATCCGGGTAATCCGCGGCTAAATATTTTTGCTGAATTCTGATTCCTGACAACTGAATTCTAAAACCGGAGGTTTACATGTCCCAGTTTCCCAGAACTAACGCCGACATTCTCGCTCTGGCCGAAAGGATGGTCAGCGGTATGGAGCTTCACCCGGATATCTTTACACACGGCAGCCCCGCCGAGCTGCTTAGTGTGATTGAGAGCTTTCAGGAAGCGACGTTTCGCTTGCAGGAAGCGCAGGCCGCCGCGAAATGTGCGGCGATTGCCAAGGCCGAAGTTTTAGATAGACTTCAACAGGAAATGAAGGGGCAAATAAGGCAGGCTCAGGTCGATACCGCCGCCGCCCCGCAGCAGATGAACCTTATCGGTATCAACGACCGCAAGAAAAACGCTGCCACCTTACCGCCGCAGCAGCCGGGCAATCTGACTCTGGAATATCTCGGCGAAAACAGTTTAACTCTGCACTGGCGGAAATCCACCTACAGCACCCGCCGCCCCGTCCGTCATTATCTCATCCAGAAACGCCGGATGGATAATCGCTGCCCCTGGCAGCTGGCAGCCATTACCTTCGATAACCATTACCGGCTCGGGGAATCTGATTTCTACAGCGATGAAGCAACCCGCTTCCGCGTCATAGCCGCCAACGAAAACGGCTCCAGCTGCCCCAGCAACGAAGTAACCACCGCCCGGGCGGCATTGCCGACGACGGCAATCAAACCGCAAATTGCCCCCGAACCCGCCGCCGCGGATAAACTGGCCGTGGCGATTTGACAATATAAGTCATTGCCAATTAAACAACAGTGACAATATCAATACACCGACTCGCACTTGTGAATAGAACGAAACGGATGCATGTGCCGCGGATTAGCGTAAAGCCCTTTCACATCAGCCCGAAAAGCGTCCAGATTCACATAATAGTAAATCGGCAGAATCGGCACTTGTTCGTGCATGAGCAAATATTCCGCCGCCGCCAGAATCTCCAGCCGCTCCTGATGACCCAGCGTCGCCGCCGCCTTCTTCATCAGCCCATCATATTGAGCATTGGAAAAAAACCCGGGTCATTATTCCCGTTACCCGTCACCATCATATCCAGAAAAGTCGTCGGATCGCCATAGTCGCCAAACCAAGACGCCCGGCACACCATAAACTTATGAGTTTTCTTGTCCTCCGCGAAACTCTTGACTTCCTTGCCGTGAATAACTATTTCCGCCTTCAGATTTTCCCGCCACATCTCCGCAACAGCCTGAGCCACTTCCTCGTGTCCGTAACCATTGTTATATAAAATCTGTATCGGCGGCAGACCCTCGGCACCCGCGTAGCCCGCCTCTGCCATTAGCTCGCCAGCCCGTTTCGGATTATAGACCGGCCCCGGCTCACAAGAGTATCCCACAATCGAATCCGGCGGAACAAAGTTCCTCGCCACAACATTCCCGATCTTCTTGACTTTATCAACTATCGCCTGCTTATCAACCGCCAGATTCAAAGCCATCCTCAACCGACAATCAGCCAGAGGATTCGCCGACCCATCCGGCAGAGTCGGCTGACAATTAAAATCATAAAAATACGTACCGAACATCGGCGTTATATGAATATCGTCACGCTCACCCCCAAGGGCCTGTGCCGCCAATGCCGGTGCGAAGTCCAGCCGCGTCACTTCGCCGAGCCAGTCAACCTCACCACGTTCATAAGCCATATAATAAGTCCCCGCCCCGGTAATAATCCGAGCCTTGATACTCCCACAAACAACCTCGTCAGCAGCATGATAATACGGATTCTTGACAAAATACATGTAGTCTTTAAAGTGCCACTGCTCCAGTCGAAAAGGCCCGTTCGTTATCAGCCCCGGATACCCCCTGCGATGATAGTCCGGCTTAACCCATTGCGGGTCATAAGCCCACAAAGTCAGCTCCGCCGAAACCCCTTCCGTTTCCTTCAGAAGCTCTATCGAACGATGAATAGGCAAAAACGTCGCGAACGCCGTCAGGTCCAAAAAATAATTCGTCGGACGAACCAGAGTAACCTCCAGCGTACGCTCATCCAAAGCCTTAATCCCCACCTTTCCAAACCGCTCATCCATCGCCGCCCGATGCTTCTCGCGATATTCATCTGCCGCCCCGGCCCAGTCCGGCCCCATCCCGGCAACCAGCCCCATCTCCTCATCACTAACCGAACGACCGTTTTTCAAATCACGCAATATCGTCAGAATATGAACCCGCACTATTACACCAGCGATAATATTCACCCGCCCCGGCGATATTGTCTATTAGCAGAAAAACATAATCACGGGCCGAACCCGGCTCCAAC
>CAXXMR010000007.1:0-81666 GCA_963663805.2 Sedimentisphaerales bacterium | reverse complement strand
GCAATAGTGGTTCTGAGTCTGACCCGGTCAAGACTATTCAGCGTGGTATTGACCTGGCCAATTTGGGCGGTACAGTGATTATCGCTGAGGGGACATATAGCGGCAGCGGTAATCGTGACCTTAACTGCGGAGGAAAAGCTGTTACCATTCAGTCTGCGGCTGGGCCGGAAGGCTGTGTGATTGACTGCAGCGGGACTGAGGCTTCGCCTCGTCGCGGGTTTATTTTTGAAAATGGTGAGTTTGCCAGCACCGTTATTAAGGGTCTTACTATTACCAACGGCTATGCTAATGTCGGCGGTGGGATTTTCTGCACTAACGACAGCAGTCCCCGCATTGAAAATTGTGTAATCTCGAATAACACGTCGAAATACTCCGGGGCGGGTGTTCGCGTCAACAGCAGCAGCCCTGTCATTGTGAACTGCACCGTAACGGGCAATACAGCCTTGATGACGGGGGGCGGAATTTTCTGCGACAGCGGCAGCAGCCCAACGGTTCAAGGCTGTCTGATTAAGAATAATCTGTCACAGGGGTGCGGCGGCGGTGTTTATGTTTATACCGGCAGTAACCTGGTTATCAGTAACTCACTTATCGCTGACAATACCGCCAATTCCTGCGGCGGCGGCCTATACTTGTCACCGGCGTCCAACGCTCAAATCGACTTCTGTACCATCGCGGGCAATACCGCTAACATTGGCGCTGCTTTGCGTGTTTATGAATGCCAACCTACAATCACTAATTCCATCATTGCCGAAAACACCACTCTCAGCGGCGGCAGTCAAATCGGCAATTATGATGCTCAGCCGACTTTTGTATATTGTGACATAACCGGCAGCACCGTAAATAAGACCTGGCTTAACTCTGTCGGCGTTGACGGCGGCGGGAATCTTGACATTGACCCGCTATTTAGTGACGGTCAATATCATCTGGGAACCGCTTCGCCCTGTATTGACGCGGCGAACGCGTCTTTGACCTGCACAGAGCCTGCCCCTAACGGCAATCGTGCCAATCTGGGCTATTGCGGCAATACTTCTAACGCCTCACCTACCATCGACAGCGACGGCGACGGTCTCAGTGACCCCCAGGAAACTCGCTGGTCGCTTAATCTGAATTCGATTGACTCTGATAACGACGGCCTGACTGATTATCAGGAAGCGGCCTCTGACGGCGACGACCAGAACTATAACCCATTCAACATCGCAACCCAAACGGGGACGGACCTCAACGCTAACAGCTCTGATACCGACGGCGATTTGATTGGTGATTACACTGAAGCCGCTTATGACGGTAATGGTGCTTTATATAATCCTTATCCTGCCGGTGGTGATTTGTGTGCTGTCAGCGTCGATACCGACGGCGACGGAATTGATGATACCTGCGAGTTGAGGTATCCTTCGATTCTCAATCCGCTTGACCCGACTGATGCCGCAATCGACAGCGACGGTGACGGCTACAGCAACCTTATCGAATGTCGGGCCAGCAGTGACCCTACCGACCTCAACAGTCTGCCGCCGGCGTTTGCCTTTGATTTCCAAATCGCTAAACTTCGTTACGGCACTGAAGCCGCACTACCTTACGGCCTGGCGACTTTGACAATATTGCCTTTCGGACAGACCGACATATCCACTATCAACTTCGTCACGCCCAGCGGTACAATCGCATTGCCGGTGCGTGAGGGTCTGACATATGACCAATACGACCTGACCGGCCTAACCAAGCCTACCCTGGCTGAGATTGAAGGGGCGTTGCCTGCCGGACCTTACACCATTGAACTTACTCTCGCTGACAGCTCGACTCAGTCGGTCACGTTCCAGCATTGGTATTCGGCCTATCCGGAATTCGCCCAGATAACCTCACCGAGCGACCTTGCTGTTGGGGTAAACACCGAACCGATTATTACCTGGACCGGTGTTGCCCCCGACCAACTAACGATATTCGATGCCACAACTCTGGCCACCGCGTTTGATGTCCCGGTTTCTGCCGGCGGCTCTTATACGGTATCGGCTGGTATCCTAAGTACAGACACGGCCTATGAACTGGCGCTTAGCGTACCGAGTCAACTGGCACCTTATCTGGCCTCGACGACCTTGGCGCGTTTTGACACTTCTGATACGACTACGGTGATTTTCGTAGATAACTCCGCGACCGCCGGCGCTAACGATGGTACTTCCTGGGCGAACGCGTTTACGGATTTACAGGACGCGCTCGCTGAGGCTACTGCCGGTGCAGAAATCTGGGTTGCCGTGGGAACTTACTTCCCCGGCGTCAATCCCGAAGACGCGTTCTTCATGGTTGACAACGTGAATGTCTACGGTGGGTTTGCCGGGGTTGAAACCTCGCGTCATCTTCGTGATGGCCAAAGCAACCTGACAATCCTCAGCGGTCAAATCGCTGACGAAGTTAATTCCTATCAGGTGGTGATCGGTGCCGACGCGGCAATCGACGGATTTACCATAACCGCCGGTCGTGCAGACCTTGACGACCCGGACGCGGGATTCGATATTGGCGGCGGACTTTATTGCGTTAGTGCCGACACTATTGTCAACAACTGCACCTTTGCGGATAATTACGGTATCTACGGCGGTGCGGTTTGTGCTCTGGGCGACTCCAATCTAACCCTTAGCAACTGCCAGTTGCTTGGTAATCGGGCGGCTGTGGGTGGCGCTCTTATTTCCGCTGACAGTAATGTTAATCTTACGAACTGCCTGCTGGCGGCCAACGTTGCCGAAGACGGCGGTGCGATTTATGCCAGTTTCGGCAATTTTAGCATGACGAACTGCACTGTGGTTGGCAATCAGGCAGACTACTTCGGCGGTGCGTTATTGGCGTGGAATGCTTCGGCGTTCGTGACCAACACTATCGTCTATGACAACTTCGCCTCCGCGGGAGCCCAAATCGCTATCGGCGACGCGGCTCACCTGGCGGTATCGGCCAGTAATATCGAAGGCGGTCTTGACGAGATTAATCGTGACAGCGGATGCACACTCACGTGGAACAATGACAATATCGACCGCCTGCCTAGATTCGTTGACCGGGGCGGCTGGGACGATGATGATAACTGGATCATCGGTGACTACCGGCTTACGGAGATATCCGACAGCATCGATGCCGGCGACAACGAAGCGATAACCGGTATCACAGTGGACCTGGCGGGCAATCCGCGTACCTATAATTATTCATCCGTTGACATCGGAGCTTATGAATTCCAGGGTGTCCGCTTTATTCCGGCTGTTACACCTTTGGAAATTACCCGATTCAAACTCAAGACGGGCGGCCAGAGCGGATACGGCAGTTTCAAGATTGAAGGCTTATTGAGTATCGACCCCGCTACCATGAGGAAAATGCCGACAGTTTTCTTGTCCGCGTCGGGCCATTCGAACATGTGGTCGATATTATCCGGGACGGGGTGCGTAACAGTGGTGACCGCTATCGTTCTTCGCAGAAACTACCCAACGGCAGCAGTTTCAAAATCAAACTTGATGTCGATGCGGGGACCTTCACGCTCGAAGCGAAAGATGTTGACCTGCTCGGTATCACTTCACCGGTGGAAATCACCATCGCTATCGGCGGCTATTTCGAGGCGGTTGGTTCTGTCGAAACTGAGATTCCGCTGAGTTTCTGGAATGGATATGCCGACGCTCTTAATGTCGAAGATGTAAGTCTCAAACTTAAATCTGAGCCCGGCAAGGACAGCCTGAAAATTAGCGGGCAGATTTCGCTCGCTCAGGCTGGCCTCAATATCGCTGAGCAGGACATCACTATTAACTGGGGCGGCTTCCAGGTAACTGTCCCGGCTATTTATATGGCGCAGAACAGCCCCGGCGTATTCCAATACAATCGCCCCAGGGGTTCGGATGGGCCGGTGTGGAAATTTGAAATCAACCTCAATGATTGCAAATACAAAATTGAGCTCAAAAACGCCACTCTGGGCGACCAGGGTTCAGAGGTTAATTTTTCACTTGGCTTTGCCGACTTCGCCCAGGGCCAGAGTGTGACCCTCTGAGACAGGAACAGCCAACTATGCCCCCAGGTTCTAAGTGCAAAACCCGGTTGACCGCCCAGGCGTATGTGGGCGTGTTAACCGGTTTGACTGTCACTATTATTATCGCTTTGCTGGCTCAATGGACCTGGCCTAACTATCTCGAATTAAAATTGTTCGATATTCGCCAGAAGCTTTTTCCTGTCCCTGATTCAAATGCCGACATCGCCACCATTGTTATTGACGATAACAGCCTGGAGCAAATTGGTCGTTGGCCCTGGCCTCGCAAAAATATCGCTCAACTTATTACTCTTTGTCAGCAGGCTGGTGCCCGGCAGGTTGTGCTCGATATCCTCATGCCGGAGGAACAGCACAAGGAACTTTCCCTGCCCGGCACTACCGATGTCAGCGTTTTTGAGCCGCCCGTGGAATTTATCACCACTCCCGAACCGTTCACTATCGATAACGACGCTATCCTTGAAAACGCCCTAGCTCAATCGTCAATTGTGACCCTGCCCTTTCACGCTCATCTCTACGAGAACTCGGCGGAACAGTCCGGTACTGAAAATGACGATTTATATAACCAGGCCTATAACTTTCTGAAGCAATCCGGCAATCTCGATACTATTGACTTCAAAGCCGATGTTTTACCACATATTTGGCCCGACCGTGACCCGAATCTGCGTGATGAAAATTATTTTGATTTGCTGCGAACCTATATCCGGGCACTGGCGATGATTAGGCTGGAAAAATTTTCCCGGCCTTTCGACCCAGACAAAACGTCTGTCAACATTTACAGACTCGCCAACTTTACGCCCCCCTTCCCCACCTTCATCCGCCCCCTTACCCATAGCAGCTATGTTAGTGCCCAGGACGACTCTGACGGCGTGGTTCGTCGCGTGCCACTGGTCGCTCAATATCAGGGACGGCTATATACTCAACTGGCTTTTGGTGCCGCTTGTTGCCAGCTTGATGTTAAGTTGCAGGACATTGATATTACTCGGCCTGACAAAATTTCTATGCCGAGCCGAAAACTGAGCATCCCTCTTGACGCTAAAGGCCGGATGTTGATTGCCTGGACTCAGAACTGGCAGCAGGACCGCGGCTACATCTCCGCTACCCGATTGGCCTCGATCTGGGAAAAGCAAAACGCCCTTGGTCAGAATCAAACCAAACTTCGCCTTATTGACGACCTGACCTTTCAGTTGGGCAGTATTCCTGAAGACACTTCCGCTTTCGATAAGGCGACTCTCGATATAATCGCCCAAAAGCAGCAGCAACTTGCCTTATTGCCCGACCCGCAAATTCTGCGTCAGAGTATCGCCGAACTACAACAAGAAATTTCACAGGCACAGCAACAACTTAAAGTGGAGTTGAACGGTAAAATCGTTCTGGTTGGCTCGACCGCCACCGCGGCTGCTGACTTTGTGGTTACTCCTTTCAGTAAATTAACGCCCGGCATCGTTGTTCATCGTAATATTCTCAACACGATTCTCCAAGGCGCTTTCATCCACCGCCCGGCCCGCTGGCTCGAACTGCTGGCCATCTGCCTGCTCGGCCTGACAATGACTACCGTGACCGCCCTTTATCGGCCTCTCGTTAGCGGCCTGCTTCTGACGCTGCTTTGTTGGGCCGTCATTATAATTAACTTCTACCTTATTTTTGCTCAGGGGCATTACTGGTTTGCTTTGGTGTCCCCCCTTGCCGTTATTCTCGCCACTTTCACCGCGGTTACTTTTTACCGTGAAATTACCGAAGGCAAAGCCAAACGGCAAATCACCACCCGCTTCAAACAGTACACCTCGCCGGCCCTGGTTGACCGTATCGTAGAATCTGGCAGTACTCTCAGCTTCGCCGGGGAGATGCGACCTCTGAGCTGTTTTTTTTCAGACCTGGCGGGTTTTACCACCATCAGCGAAAGGCTGGGGCCTCACGAAACTGTCTCTATTCTCAACCTATATCTTGACCGCATGACCGAAGTGCTCGACCGCTATTATGCCACCATCAATAAATTCGAAGGCGACGGTATTTTCGCGTTCTTTGGCGCTCCCGTTGAAATACCCGACTTCCCCCTGCAAGCCTGCCGTGCTGCTCTTGCCGCCCAGACTGAACTCCAGAAGCTCATCCAGCAGCAACAGCAAATCAAAGCAGACTTCCCCACTCTCAAAATGCGCATCGGTATTGCCACGGGCGATGTCGTGGTTGGCGACTGCGGCTCGCACCGAAAATTTGATTATACCGCCATCGGCGATAATGTTAATCTCGCTTCACGGCTGGAAGGAGCGAACAAGGCGTTTGGCACGCAGATTATGATTTGCGAAAACACCTATAACCTGGCATGTTCAGCCGTTGAAGCTCGTTACCTTGGTAAAGTTCGTGTGCTCGGCAAAAAAATCGGTGTGGGCATATATGAATGTCTCACCGAAAAAGATAGGCTCAGGCCCGAACAGGAACAATACAATGAAATGTTCGCTCAGGCTGTTCGGTCATTCCAGCAGACTGAATTTCGTTTGGCAGTTGAACAGTTTGAAAAATGTCTGGAGATTCACCCCGATGACCAGGCCGCCAAACTTTATTACCAGACCACCCAGAAATTCCTCGCCGCCGGTGCCCCCGAAAACTTCAATGGCTGTATCGAAATGACCGGCAAATAAATCCCCCCGTTTTTATCCTGTACGCTTAATAATAATCGCGGTCAAATCATCCGCCTGACAAGTCTCGCAGAAATGCTCTACGTTGTCACGCACACTCAAAAGGATCTCCTCCGCTGACTGCGACTGACGATTTTTGATTATCTCTGAAACCCTGTCCGCGCCAAACTGCACGCCATCTTCGCGGGCCCATTCATAAAACCCATCGGTCAAAATCGCGAAAATATCACCCCGCTCCATCGTCACAAGCTCGGGGGCAGTTCACCATAATCTTCCAGTATCCCCATCGGTATTCCACCGGCTCCGAACGACTCGACCTCACCCGTCGCGGCCTTTAGCCAAAGCAAAGGCCCCTGCCCCGCACTGCAATAACTCAGCAAGCCCGAATCACTTTCCACCATGCCCAGAAACGAAGTAACGAAACGACCCGTCGGCAAATCCGCGTTCAGCATGCCATTCACCCGCTGCATTACTTCTTCGATATTGTCATTGACACTGCTCAAAACCCGCAGCATCGCCCGGGTCGCACAAGAAACCAGTGCCGGCCCAACCCCGTGCCCGGTCACATCGCCCAGCGAAACTATCAGCCGCTTATCGTCCAGCCTCAGAAAATCACAATAGTCACCGCCAATCTCATCACAAGGTCGATTCCAACAGGCGATGTCAAAACCCGTCAATTGCGGCGACTTTTTCGGAAACAATTCCTGCTGAATCTCACTAGCCATCTTTAGAGCATCTTTCATCCGCTGTTTCTCTAATTGTTCTTCCAGCAGATTCGCCCGTTGAATCGCCACGCCCGCCTGCGCCGAAAAACCCTCCGCCAGCGCCACATCCTCATCACCAAAAACTCCCTGCCGCTTATTCAAAACCTGCAACACGCCCACTAATCGCCCCTGATAATCCTTGAGCGGGCAGGCCAGAATACTCCGGGTGCGATACCCCGTTTTTTTATCGACCTCTGGGTTAAACCGCTCATCATCATAGGCATCCGGTATATTGATAATCTCCAGCTCGCGAGCCACGGCCCCGGCGATACCCTTGTCAATCGACATCCGAAACCCCTCGGTTCCTTTGACAATCAGCGTGTAAAGCTCGCGGGTTACATCGTCATAAAGAAACAGCGTTGCCCGCTCGGCCCCCAGCAGCTCCATCGAATAATCAACCACCATCCCCAACAGCTGGTCCAAATCATAGGCCGAACCCAGCGCCCGAGCCATTTCCAGCAACGCCCCTAAATGATTATTATTCGAAGATTCCATTGCCATAATTATCTCACCGACTAAAAAGAACGACTCCAGAAGGCATTATGACTTTGCCATGAGCTTAATGCAACCATTTTCGCAAACAAAAAAGCCGGCACGCTTCAACCACGCACCGGCTCAAAATAATTCTCAGGAAATCAGCTCCTCTGCTCAATTGAGACATAAGGCCGATGAGTATGGCCGGTATAAATCTGTCGGGGCCGGGCGATGCGCATCTGCGGATTCTCAGTCAGTTCGCGCCAATGGGCAATCCAGCCCGGCAGCCTTCCAATCGCGAAAAATACCGTAAACATATTCGTCGGTATTCCGATAGCCTTCAAAATCAAGCCACTGTAAAAATCAACATTTGGATAAAGATTGCGTTCTATGAAGTAATCATCTTCCAACGCGATTTGTTCCAGCTCGATAGCAATATCCAGCAGCGGATCCTTATGGCCCAGAAGTTTGAATACCTCATCACACGATTCTTTCATTATCCGAGCCCGCGGGTCATAACTTTTGTACACCCGATGGCCAAAACCCATCAGCCGGAATGGGTCTTTTTTATCCTTGGCCTTTTCGATACATTGCTTAACCGTAAGTCCTTCATTGTGAATCGCCGCGAGCATCTCAACCACTGCCTGATTAGCTCCGCCGTGTGCCCGGCCCCACAAAGCACAAACACCCGAAGCAATCGACGAGAACAGATTACCGCCCGCCGAAGCTACCATACGCACGGTCGAGGTACTGCAATTCTGTTCATGGTCGGCGTGCAGCATAAGCATACGGTCAATCGCCACATTAATCTCCGGCGGCGCTTCGTAATCCAGATGCGGCAGTGAAAACATCATATGCAAAAAGTTCGATACATAACGACGGTTCGGGTCGGGATAGATAAACGGTTCCCCCTTGGACATCTTGTAAGAAAACGCTGCGATCGTGCGAATTTTACTCATCAATCGCGCCGAAGCCGCTGCCATATCCTCATGAGAGTCGGGGTCAACCAATGTTTCATGATAACAACTCAATGCGTTAATCATAGCTGACAGCATCGCCATCGGGTGAGCTTTGCCGGGAAATCCCTCAAAATGATTCTTCAGATTTTCGTGCAGCAAAGCATTGTCGGTCAACTGCTCCGAAAAGGCGTTCCTCTGTGAGACCGTCGGCAGCTCGCCCCAGATAAGCAACTGAGCGACTTCGGTAAAAGTACTCTTCTCGGCCAGCTCGGCGATGTCGATTCCCCGATAACGTAATATCCCTTTATCGCCGTCGATAAAGGTAATCGCGCTCTCACAGGAGCCGGTATTACCAAAACCTGGGTCATAAGTGATACATCCCGACTTGGTCCGAAGCTGAGTGACATCGACACCAACTTCACCTTCAGTACCTACCAATACGGGAAGGGTATATTCCTTATCCTGAACCTTTAATGTAGCTTCATTTACCATACGTACTCCTAACCATCTATATAAAAATGAGTTACAATTACTGGGGACCATCTGGGACATCTGTGTCCCAAATCAGGCCTGCCCCGGCTTTGGCCGGGTAGCTTGGCAATATTACCGGAAAATCATCCTATTTACAAGTAAATGCCTCAAACTCGCATAGAAAAATCAAGAAAATCATCCCTCAACAAAAAGCATAACCCCTTAACTATAAAACTTTTATAATAAATAATAGCAAATCTAGCCACCCACCGTTATTATTCCCCCAACCGGTCGGGTCGATGCTGATGACCGCGCCGATGGCAACGGTGACGACGCTCAAGGTCCGCCAAGCCAACCGGTGCAACTCGCAGTTTAGCCGCTAATTCCCGGTCGAGCATCATTCGGGTATGTCCCAGCAGCAACAGGAGATTATGGCCGCAGCAGTCATTACTCAGGATTTCCACATCCTTAGCTTCCAGCAGTCCCATATCGGCAATTCGCTTACGAATTTCAGTCTCTGCAACCACCCGCACTATCTGCACCCGTTCACCGGTGAGACATTTATCCAGACTGCGCGTCCGCCCCTCAAGGTTAATGCAATTCTGACAGACCCCCTGAATATCCAGCCGATGTATCAAAGGCCGAAAATTCGCGTTGCGGGCCTGCTCCAACTGGCGCATCTCGATTTCCGGGTCATAAAACTCGACAATCGCTCCGCACTTGACACAATACAAATGGTCATGGTGGGACTCCGGATGCAAATGCTCATATACCACCTGCCTGCCAAAGCTCAGTATCCGGGCGATTTTATGTTCACAGAGCATAATCATCACTTCCACCACCTGCTCATGAGAAATCCGCGACCGCTTCTTGCGTACTTCCTTATGAATCTCATCAATGGTGAGATGCTTCTCACATGCCATGAAAACCGCGACTATGGTAAGCTCGTCTTCATCCAACTCCCGCCCCGACTCCTGCAGAATTTCGGTCAAGCGCAGCAAAACCTGCTCATCCCGCTCCTTGGTACTCTTGGGGATATTTAAATCGACCTCCTGCTCAGGCGTTTGGGTTTGCTCGGCTGGCTCGGCACAAAATTTCCGAAAACTCGCCCGAAAATCGGCGGTCGAATCGGGCGAACTATCCAGAAAACTTACACAAGTACGCATCTTGTCAATTATCCGCCGGTCAACAATATGCTCCATTCGGCAGGCGTTGGCTTCAGCTAAATCTTCGTTGATATCTAGAACTTCTACTAGAAATTTTTTTAGTCCGTCGTGCCGCCGCCAGACCCGTGCGGCCAGCTCCTGTCCTTTTTCAGTCAAAGTCACGGGGGCATATCGTTCATAATTTATTAGTCCCCGCTCGCCGAGCTGACTTAAAGCCCAGGAAACAGAGGACTTAGCGACTTTCAATTCTTCTGAAATCTGATTTGTGTGGGCGTGGGCATTTGGATTATCGCGACACAGGCGATATATGGTCTCCAGATAATCCTCCAGGCTCGCACTGAGTTTGCTTTTACCCATATATCATCCAAAATCTACTGCGCCGTATATACTTACCAATCATCCGCACACCAATAATATTGTAAGGCGCATCTAACTTTTGTCAAGTAACCCCCCTTCTCATACCCCAAACGCCTGGTAATAAGGCCTTATTTTCAGCGCAAAAGTGCCTCATTTTCGAGAAAAAGCCCTGTTTTTTTTGAAAAATTTCCAAAACGACGTCGTTTTTAGCCCTAAAATCGTGTTTTGGGGCGAATTTTCACCATAAACTTAACGCTGGCCGCTCAGGAAAAATATGCCTTCAATACATACTGCGACATCATTCTTTGGGTATTGAAAAATGACCCGTTAAGGGCGATTGCATGGGTCATCATATTGATAAAAGCTGGCCTGTCCTGGTAGAACATTGGCACGACCGACTGTTCGAGCTTTTGGTAAAGAGCCTTGACATCGGCGGCGCGGTCGCGTTCGTCTTTGGCGTCATCCTGAAACGCCCCGATTGCCCAGCCGGTAACTTTTTCGATGCAACCTTCGATCCACCAGCCGTCCAGAATACTCAGGGAAGGCACTGCGTTGAGGGCCGCCTTCATGCCGCTGGTGCCCGAAGCTTCCATGGGCGGCTGAGGAGTATTGAGCCAAACATCCACGCCCGCGGTGAGCAGCTTGCCCAATTCCATATCGTAGTTGGGCAGATAAACCATCTTAATGTCGGGCCGTAAATCCTTGGCCATCTGGAAAATTTTCTGTATCAGATGCTTGCCTTTTTCGTCATGGGGATGCGCCTTGCCTGCGTAAATAATCTGTATCGGGCCGATACTGCCAGAAATCTGCTTCAAGCGATTGACATCTTCCAGCAGCAAATCCGCTCGTTTATAACTGGCAGCCCGTCGCGCGAAACCGATGGTCAGTAAATCGAAATCCATGCCCGCGTTCGCCTCGCGATTGACATGCAGTATAAGCTCTCGTTTCACTTTCTCATGAGCTTTCCACACTTCCTCATTGGGAATATTCAAGGCATATCTCAAGCTGTAATTATCCTCGCGCCAGCCGGGTATATATTTATCGAACAGTTCCTGGAAAGGGCCGCTCACCCATGTAGCGGCGTGGACACCATTGGTAATCGAATCGATAATGTAGGGCGCGAACATATGGCGTGAGACCTCGCCGTGCTTCTTAGCTACTCCGTTTACATAATGACTCAGGTTCAGTGCCAGGTAAGTCATATTCAAAGTATCTTCACAGCAGAAAACATTTTTCAGCTCAAAGGCCTGATGGTCTCCCAGCACCTTCCGCACCATTTCCATGGGGAATTTATCATGCCCGGCTGGTACCGGGGTATGGGTCGTAAACACACATTTCTCCCGCACCTCGTTTAGCTCTTCTTCTGTAATATCATGGGTGCCATTATTACGATAAGCCTCATCCAGCAGTTCCAGGGTCAGTAATCCGGCATGTCCCTCATTCATGTGATACCGTTCCAACTGGTCATGGGCCAATGCCCGCAGAATCCTCACCCCGCCAATGCCCAGCAGTACTTCCTGGCAGAATCGGTAATAGGCATCGCCGCCGTAAAGATAATGTGACAAACTCCGGTCCCACTCGGCGTTCTCGGGCAAATCGGTATCGAGAAAATAAACCGGAATCACCCCGCCCGAAACCCCCTTCACATCATATTGCCAGGCAGTGACATGGACCTGGCGTCCCTCAATACTAATTACCGCCCGCGCGTCGGTAGGCTTGAGGAAATCCTGAATCACCCACTCCATCGGCTGCTCACTCTGCCAGCCGGAATTATCCAGTTGCTGATAAAAATACCCTTTTCGATGCAGCAGGCTCACCGCTACCAGTGACAACTTCAAATCAGCCGCTGACTTTATCGTATCACCGGCCAGTATTCCCAAACCGCCGCTGTAGGTGGGCATGCCCACTTCCAGTCCGATTTCCATTGAAAAATACGCTATTCTTTTATGATTGTTCATCTTAACTACCTGCCTAACCCAGCTATGCTGGAAATTCTAAGCACTAAATTTAAAACCATAAACAACGACAATATTTAACCGCGGATTACGCGGATTTTTAAAGGCACCGCTTACTTACGTGCGCGGCTCTGATAAATTGTTGCCATTTTGTGCAAGATTTCATTTGTAAGAGACTAAACAAATTCTAAACTCAAAAATCCAGTCACTCAGACGGTTTTTTTACGTAAATACGGGTTTTGGTGTTCGATCCGGTCGCTTACGCGGGGCGGGTTTTGTTTACAGCCATTTTTTTTTCTTGAAATAAAGCATCATTACCACAAACATCGCGGCCATAACTATCCAAACCGCTGGGTAGGACCAGCGCCAGTGCAGTTCGGGCATATAATCGAAATTCATACCGTAAATTCCGGCGACAAATGTCAGGGGAATAAATATGGTCGCGATGATCGTCAAGACCTTCATCACCGCGTTCATCCGGTTGCTGATACTCGAAAGATAGGTGTCGTGCAGTCCGCCAATCATCTCCCGATAAGTTTCGATTGCTTCGGTCACTTGAATCGTATGGTCATAGACATCGCGCAGATAAATACGCGTGGCGTCACTGATAAGTTTTGACTCGTCCCTCTGTAAGGAATTAACCATCTCCCGAATCGGTGAAACGGCCCGGCGGAAAAACAACATTTCCCTTTTCAGTTCATGTATCTTTTGTATGGTTTTTTCGGTAGGCTCTAAAGTAACCTCATCCTGCAACACCTCAATACGCTCGGCAATCTTATCCAGGACCGTAAAATAATAATCTACAATACTGTCCACCAGCGCGTAAAAGAGATAGTCCGCCCCCAGTTTGCGAATCCTCCAGCGGGTATTCTGTATCCGATCCCGCACCGGGCCGAAGACATCGCCGACCCGCTCCTGAAAACTTATCACATGGTTTTCAACCAGCACAAAACTGACCTGCTCCGACTGAATACACTGTTTTTGGTCGTCATAGCTTATCATTTTCACCACCGCGAAAATGCAATTATCGAACTGCTCGACCTTGGGCCGCTGATTTGTATTGAGAATATCTTCCAAAAGCAGGGGATGCAGGTCATATATCTGACCAATCTTTTCGATAATCTCAACCTGATGCAGCCCGTCAATATTAAGCCAGGTCGTCCCGTCGGCCTTGCGATATTCACCGGCGGCCTCGATGGACTTCAACTGCTCTTCCCGGCAGTTATCCGGGTCATAATTCATCACCGTTATACGTGCCGAATCCACCAACTGCTCACCCACATGAACCAGCGTACCGGGTGCCAGCCCGGCCTTACTACGATGTTTCTTTATTGACCTGGCCAAAATATAAACCTCCGAACAATAGTGCTGGACATCACACCACGGTAAACCATTGTAACCTGTATACCCCCCTTATGCCAGCCATATATCAACAAAAACAGCACTATCGCCATGTGGATAATTAGTGGATAACTTTTATTGGGTGTGAACTCGTGGTATTCTCCGGCCACTTAGGCGGGGCAGCTTTTGTTGGGGGGATGTGGGGTGGCAGGGTAATAATCTTTGATTTTGAGCGGATAAGCGAGGCGGAGCGGTAAGCAGGAAAAATTATCGCACACTAAACAAAGTCTCCGGGCGATTATTCTGGACAATATGCCCCTGCTGATGGTAATCTAAGGCATGAACTATGAAGTATTAACAGCCCAGATTGATCGGACGGCAATTCTCCATAATTGCCGCATACTTCGCAGTTTCATCCCTAATACCTGCCGCATGTGCGTCGCGGTCAAAGCCAACGCCTATGGCCATGGTGTTGAACTGGTCCTGCCGGCCCTAAAGGTTGCCGGTGTCGATATGCTCGCGGTATCGATGGTGGACGAGGCCATCGAGCTTCGCGGCTGTAAATGGCAGGGTCCAATTCTTCTGATGGGGTCGGAGTTGAGCATATATACGGGGCCGGAAAAAGCTGAAATCGCTGAGTGGCTCGTCGCAAATGATATTACTGTCACCCTGGCCCACCTCGACGACCTTAACGCCCTGACCAAGGCAGCACTTAAACTTGAGAAGACCTTCCGGGTCCATGTCATGCTCGATAGCGGCATGTCACGCATGGGACTTTATGAGCCTGAGCTTATAGACCTTATCTCAACCGTGCTGGAAAATAATCTGGCGATACTGGAAGGTATTTATACGCATTTTGCCACGGCCTATGCCCGCGACAAGTCATTTGCCCACGAACAGCTTGAGGCCTTCACTGGCTTGCTTGAACTTCTCCGTCAACACGACCTTGATATTCCTGTCGTACACGCGGCTAACTCCGCTGCGGCGCTTGATTTACCGGCCAGCCATTTCAATATGATTCGTCCGGGGATATCCGTTTACGGTTGCCATTCGAGCACCGAAATGGACAACCGGCCCGATTTGCAACCGGCCCTCAAAGTGGTTTCCCGAATTGTGATGGTCAAACATCTCGTTGCGGGCACCAGCATCGGCTACGGCTGTTCGTTCCGGGCCACAAATGATATAACCGTGGGGATTGTCCCCATAGGGTACGCTGACGGATACGACCTGGGCCTTAGCAACCGCGGGCGCATGACCGTCGCTGGCCACAGCGCCGCGGTACTGGGTCGAGTCAGTATGGACCAGACTGTCATTGACCTGAGCAACGTTCTCCACGCGGGAATAAACGTCCAGCCCGGCCAGGAAGTGGTTATCATCGACAACCATCCGGTAAGCTGCAACTGCCTGGAAGCACTCGCTGCGGAGTTACGCACTATCCCTTATGAAATAATGACACGCCTCGGTCCCCGCGTTAAAAGAGTCCCCGCCGACTCCCCCCAGGAGCAGTTTTCCATCAAGGGCGGCAAGCTACAGGCCTTGCGCAACCCTGGGAAATAATATCCTGTCAGGCCTTGGCCGCAGCGTGGACAGCTGTTTCTTTCAAGGCTACATCAATCGCCAATCTTCCCGCGCTGGTATCACAGGGAATCGAGATAATGGGCATATTCGAGGGGTAAGCCACATGATGTTTGCCCACCACAACACTGGGAGTCGATATGGATGCACTTCCGTCTCCGGGAAAATTTTTCTTGGCCCCGCCGGCTATCATATTCGCTATTTCGCCTATCGCGTCGGTGCAATCCTCATTAACCTCGGTAAATTCTTCGCCACTCAGGGCCCCTGCCAGTTGCAAAGCCAAAGACTTCGACAAACTTATCACCACACTGCCGGTAACACTGCCGGTCAGCCCGATTATACCGCTGATATCGTAATGAGGCAGTGCTTCAGCCTTGAGATGAGGCTTGCCCAGCGTAAACGGCATATTAAGCATCATATCAAAGACTTTGCGAACCGAAACTAAAAACGGGTTAATGTATCTAACATCCATTGTAAATCCTCAAGGCTTTCTTATAAACAGCAAACCAATATCACACCATCGGCATTTCAAATGCCTTCATATTTTTCTGTGAACAGTTAAAATCCGGTAAACCGTCCGATCTGGCCATAGCTATCATCGCCGGTGCGATTCTATCCAGAGGCAGTACCCGCCCGGCAGCGCCCAGAGCTATTGCTTCCTTTGGCATACCAAAAACTACCGAACTTTTTTCGTCCTGAGCAATGGTCTGGGCCCCGCTCTGTCGCATCTCCCAAAGCCCCTGGGCACCATCTGCGCCCATACCGGTCAAAATAACCCCTACCGCATTTCGCCCCGCGTACTTCGCCACTGAATTAAACAGAACCTCCACGCTTGGTTTTTGATGAAAAACTCTCGGGCCATCGGTTATTTCGACATAATAACGCGCGCCTGAACGACAGAGCTGCATATGCTTTCCACCCGGCGCTATTAATACCCGTCCGGTTATCACCGAATCACCATCCTGAGCTTCACGCACTTCGACTTCACATATCTCGTTCAGTCGTTTGGCAAAAGATGTTGTAAACTGTACGGGCATATGCTGAACTATCAATGTTGCGGGCGTGGCGGCGGGAAATCGCCTCAGTAACTGCGTAAGGGCTTGAACACCACCGGTCGAAGCGCCAATCGCAAAAACCTTGTCGGTGGTCTTTGCCAGACTCAAAGGTCTCTCACTGCCGCCGCCCAAAGGCCTGGCTTGTTCCTGGCGAATTCGTCCTTTGTTAAATGAAACCTGAGCCGCAGCCTGAATTTTCAAAATTATGTCCTGAGCCATATCCTGAACACTGTAGGGACCACCGGGCTTTGACATAACTTCTATGGCCCCGGCGTCCAGAGCCTCGAGGGCTATCTGCCCCCCTTTTTCGGTCAAGGAGCTTACCACTACCACCGGCATCGGATAATATTTCATCAACTTATGGAGAAAAGTCAGTCCGTCCATTCGGGGCATTTCTATATCCAGAGTAATCACATCGGGATGCAAGGCGAGAATTTTTCTGCGGGCAATATAAGGGTCAGGCGCGGTCCCTACAACTTCTATTTCTGGATGCTCGTCCAGTTGGCCCGCCAGAATTTTACGTACTATCGCAGAATCATCTACAACCAATACTTTTATGGGACGATTATTTTGGGGGGATTTCGCCATTAATCATTACCAAACCGAAATATCCGGATTTATACCGTCTGAGTAACTTCAAGGATCATGTCACGAATCTGCTCGGGAGTAAACGGTTTATGCACATACCCCTTGATGCCCTGCTTTAATAATTCTGTTATGCGGGCGGGACTGGCTTCGGTGGTTACCACTACAACCGCCGGAGCGTCCGAACCATATTCTTCCATTATATGGCTGGTCATCTCCATGCCGTTCATTTCCGGCATGTTAAGGTCCGCAAAGACCAAATCGACCGGGGAATTGCGAATTGACTCCAGGGCCTCCCGGCCATTGCTGGCCTCTGACACATCAGAGACCGATAAGTCGATAAGACTCAAGGTTTTTTTTAACACCGCACGAGTTATCGCTGAGTCATCCACTATTAGTATCTTGCAGCCCATTTTTCATCCTTCCCGGATTCCGATTCAATCTTACATTCACTATTATATCTTCGGTATTTTTTCTATGGCAAATCAGGGCTTGGCGTAAGTCGCTGGCTGAACATAACGATATTTGTGGTTCACGCTCGCCAGGGATTCCGAATGTCCGATAAACAACAGACCACCGGGCGATAAACAATTATAGTAGCGATTCACCAGCCGCTCCTGAGTCGGCTTGTCAAAATATATCATTACGTTCCTACAGAAAATTATGTCAAAAGGTCCGGTAAACGGCCATTCCTCCATCAGGTTCAAATACCGAAACCGTATCATCTTCTTCAAGGCATCCTGAACCTGATAGCTTTTGCCTTGTTCAGTTTTTACCATACGTAAAAACCGCTGCTTCTGCTGAGCACTCAAAGGAGCGACCTTATCCGCAAGGTAAATTCCGTCCCGAGCGTGATTCAAAACCCGCGTCGACACATCGGAAGCCAGAATTTTTATATTCCAACTGCCGTACTTTTCGAGCTCCTCCTGCAAAGTAATCGCGATGGAATAGGGTTCTTCGCCGGTCGAACAGCCTGCCGACCAAACCCGGATACGCTGAGCAGACTTGCGATTTTGGCTGCTGACCAAATGAGGCAAGAAAACATCCCGCACATAGGCAAAATGACCTTTTTCGCGAAAAAAGCTGGTTAAATTCGTACTTATCGAATCTACCAGATTACGAAACTCATCTTTGCCCTCGGCGGAAAGAGCGTAATCGACATAACTGGCAAAAGATTTAAATTTACCCTCTCGAATTCGCTTGGCCAGGCGGGCTCGAACCAGAGATTTCTTGCCATCGTGCAGATTAATACCGCAATGCTGATAAATAATATCGCTTACCCTGCGGAAATCATCTTCGCTAAGATTTACTTCAGGCTGTTCGAGTAAAAATGTCATTTTCAGTCTCCGCTAATCAGCCTAAACCATTTCACACAATTCTTCACGAGACGACAATTTTATCAAACCCGGAACATCCAGAATCAGACTCACATTACCGTCCCCCATTATCGCCCCGCCGGACACTCCTCGGATACTGCCCAGAAATTCACCCAGGCTCTTAATAACAACCTGCTGCTGACCTAAGAGACTGTCCACCAGCAAACAGCAGCGGTCATTTCCGTCGGCGACAACCACTACGAGTCCTGAGCAAACTTCTGTCATTTCCGTCTCAATATTAAACAGATTATGCAAACGCACCACCGGCAGCAGAGAATCGCGAACCTTGACCAGTTCGCCCTTACCGCCCTGCATCGTTGAGATCTGGTCAGCGCCGGGCTGTAAAGACTGTTCGATGGAAATCGTGGGGATTATAAACGCCTCGCCGCCGACTGTAACCACCTGACCGTCAATCACGGCCAGCGTCAAAGGCAGGCGTATCGAGAACACCGTCCCTTTGCCGACTTTAGAATCGATATCCACACGTCCCCGCAAAGATTCAATGTTCTTGCGAACCACATCCATGCCCACCCCTCGACCGGAGACATCGGTAATTTTTTCAGCGGTTGATAACCCTGCGTGAAATATCAGATTAAAAACTTCACTGTCAGTCAATTCCTGCCCTTCTTTGATTATGCCGTGGTCCAGGGCCTTGGCCAAAATTTTCTCACGGTCCAGGCCCTTGCCGTCATCACGTATTTCTATAACTATATTTCCACCCTGATGGAAAGCCTTGAGCTCAACCGTACCAGTGGCCCGTTTGCCGGCCTTCAAGCGAATATCCGGTGATTCAATGCCATGGTCAACCGAATTACGTATCATATGGACCAGCGGGTCGGCAATCGCTTCAACGACATTACGGTCCAGTTCGGTATCGGCCCCGGTCATAATGAAATCGACATCCTTATTGGCTTTACGCGACAAGTCGCGTACCAGACGGGCCATCTTCTGAAAGACCCCCTGTACCGGAACCATACGCATCGACATTGACAGTTCCTGAAGATCGCGAATGGTCTTGTCCAGATGTCGAATATTACGAGCCAGACGCTGATTGGTCTCTGCGTGGTCAGTTATGTCCTGGCTAACCATCGATTCGGCGATTACCAGCTCACCAACCATATTAATCAAAGAGTCCAGTCTTCCGGTCGAAACCTTAACCGTACTCTCGGTTGCCATCTTTCGTGTATCAGCCCCGGAGGCCCTTTGCTGCGAATCATTTTCTTTAGTCTTAAGCAGCGACTGTTTCTTAATCGTGTCCTCAAGCATCTCAGGAGAAACCAGTTCTTTCTCCACGAGAATCTCTCCCACCTTTTTCTCCGGTTTTTCCCAGCGTTGCTGCCTCAATGCCTCATTGACATCTTTGCGAGGCACACCTTCCTCCACCAGAAGTTCACCCAGCCGAGGGGTCTGTTCATTCTGACCTGTTGCACATACCTTTATGCGTTCCATCAGCGAATCCAGCTTGTCATATCCGGGTACGGCGTGATTTTGCTCTACGGCTTCACTCAACATTGCCAACAGGTGCTTGGTCACATCTATCGCTTCAAACACGACATCAACACAAGTTCCTTTCAGGGCAAGTTCATCCTTACGAGCTAAATCCAGAAGATTCTCCGCCACATGAGCAAGCGAGCCTATTTGCTTTAGATTCAGAAAACCCGCCACGCCTTTAATTGTGTGGAAGGCCCGGAATATTGCGTTTATCATTTCTTTATCATGGGGATTTTCCTCTATCGCCAGCAGATTATTTTCCGCCGACTCCAGATGCTCCAGAGACTCATTGATAAAATCATTTACTAGGGGAATATCACTTTCGGCGATTACCAAATCTTCTATACTTTCTTTTGCCAGCTCGGGAGCCTCCTTGACCTTGGCCGGTTCCGGCGTAACAACCGCAGCCTTAACTTTAGGAACCGAGACTTCCGGTTCACAAGAGTCAGAACTGGAAACCTTAACACCGGAAAGCTGATTAATTGCCTGCAAAAGCCAGTCTTTGGTAGCCAATAGCTGCTCACCCGGAAACTCGCCGGGCATCTCGGCTATCAGAGTTTCGGCATCGTGACATTTCGCCGCGATAGTATCCAGTCCTAAAAGCCCGGTCTCTCCTTTCATATTGTGCAATATCGCCTTGACGAGACCACAATTATCGCTGGTACAGTCACTTTCAGCCGTCAAAATCGCCGCTTCCAGATTTGCCAGGACATGGGGTTGATTAGAAAGAAACTCTTTGAATATCCCCTCATCAACATTTTCGGGCAACTCGATAACTTCAGGAGCAACCGGCAAGCTGTCATAATCCGAATCTCCAAGCTCATCAGAACTTCCCCCCACAAGTTCCCGCAGAGTCTCCACTGTAGCGCGGATATTCTCCAAGGCACTGCCGGTGTCCTCTATCTCTCGCATAATAAGACTCTGGATAACATCAGCGGCCGCACCAGATGCCTCTTGAGCGGCCTCAATCTGATTACCTGCCAAATCTTCCAAGGACGCAACAGCCTGCGAAATGTCCTGAAAATTACTGTGAAGCTGTGCCAGAGTCTGTAAATCATCCGCTCCAGCCTTAGTAATCTTCCGTGAAGAATCCTCAATTAGTTTTTTTATCTGTTCCATAGTTTGCGCTTTCCGGTTCCTGATAACATCTTTTATTGTCCAGAGTTCCAAAACCTTCGCTCTCATCGGCCCAGTCGCGTAACCTCTTTACCCTAATAGCAAACCAGATAATCGACTTTCAACACCCAGACATATTTATCGGACTACGATTGTTAAGATTAGCAAATATGGTTAGTTTTTACCGGCTTTTCAGAACTGAAAAGCGGGACAGACCCCTGTTAGCCAAACGGGAAATCCCCAAAGAAAATACTGTCTTTGTGCTAAAAAAAATATTTCCCGAAGACTCCGAGGGAATTATAAGACGCTACCCCCGAATTTTGGCGACCTTTCAGAATCTCCGCAAAACGCCGATAACCACACCACGAATATCTACCTCACCAGTATAGATAGGTGAATAAGAAGCATTCGCGGCCTCCAGACGAAAACCCCTGCCCTCACGATAGAACTTCTTCAGGGTTGCCTGGCCATCGGGCAGTAAAGCCACGACCACCTGGCCATCCCGGGCGTTTTCGCAACTCTCCACCAGTACGTAATCACCGGGACAGATATGCTCGTCTATCATACTGTCACCCCGCACTTCCAAAGCGTAGGTTCCGCCGCTTGATTCAAACATTGTAGTCAAATCAAGCTCGTCGGCCTGTTCTATTGCTTCCAGAGGAACACCCGCGGCGATACAGCCGGCCAGTTTATATTGCCCCCTCCCGTCAAAACTGTTGTCCCCCCTATTTCCTTCAAAATCACCCAGTAAATCACCGCACAAATCATGATTAATTATCAAAGAGCGTGCCTTGTTTGGCTCTCGTAAAAGCAGCCCTTTTGACTCCAGGACTCCGACGTGCTCGAAAACCGTTACCTTGCTGACGCCTAAACTGCTGGCAATCTCCGCCAAGGTCGGCGAACAGCCATTGCTGTTGCGGTAGGCGTCGATAAGCCTGAGTATCTCCAATTGACGAGGAGTTAAAGCCGCTGATACGCGCGAATTTATATTTTTGCTGTTTCGTTTGGTAACTCGCGACATCTTCACTCCTTGGCTTTGATTTCCCACCAATTTCAGAAAAATCTTTTACGACCGATAACCCGATCTCGTTTGGGACACCATGCTCACTTTTGCTAATCAATTGACACTGAACCGACAAACGTTTCAATTTACGAGCCAGCATCCCAAGGCCGCTGCCCAGGACACCGAACAAACCCAAGTCATAATGATAGCCAACCTCCTCATTGTCAGGGGGCCAGCCATTTTGATAATCCCCTCCTGGGCCGAACTTACATATCTCATGCTCAAAATTCAGAGCCGCGTGCCAATCCATCATAATTCATGCTCCTGCTTAACCTTCTGCTGGTAAAGCCACACTAACGGGTGTTAGGCCTTTGTTAGGCATGGTAGTTGTATCGACCCGACCAAACAAATCGCATGAATATTTTTTTTGGGAACAGCCAAAACCACAGGGCCGATAACTACTTTAAAAAAATAAAACTCCGTCCACCAAAAATCTAAATCACGCTATTGGAGTTACCCTAACCCAGATAAACTGGAAACCCTAAGATCTAAATTCTAAATCCTAAACAAATTCTAAACACAAAATTCAAAACAACAACAACGACAATATTTAACCGCGGATTACACGGATTACTCGGATTTTAACGGCACCGCTTACTTCCGTACGCGGCTCTGGTAAATTGTTGCCATTTTGCGCAAAATTTCATTTGTAAGAGACTAAAAAAAGCCCTGGGGTTGATTGTATTTCAACCTCAGGGCTGTAATTTCAGATAATGTTATGGTCATCTTTCGTTAGCGGTTACGCCGGGCCAGTCGTCGGTTCGGAATGATGAGGCGGGCAGGTCGGCTTTGTTGAATAGAGTTCCTTCCATGATGTTATCCCAGCAGTAGCGTACCGCTACGGGGTTGGGGACATCTTCGGAGAAGACTATTAGAGCGTCTTCCTTGCCAGTTTTGAGGACGGGGGCGATGATGGCCTGGGCGGTGACGAATTTTTTATCCGCGCCAGCAATGGTAAAGTTTGCTAAGCCATCGGGGCCTGCTTTTAGTCCGCCGTCTACGTAATCGAAGGACAGTCTGATTTTGTCGGCTTCGACTTTCATTGATTTATAGATTGGTCCGGAATATGTGATTTTATTCTGGCCGTAATCCTGGGCGAGGGCCCAGAGGGCGAGTCGTTTTCCGACGTCCTGTTTGTTGCGGGGGTGAATGTCTTTGGGGTTGCCGATGTCCATGGTTACGGCCATGCCGGTGTTTTCGAGTGAGAGGGTCATCATCTGGGCTTCGCGTAGCTCGGCACAGATGCATTCTGTTGAGTATCTATAAGGTGCGATCTGGACAAAGTAGAATGGGAATGAACCGCAGTGCCATCTGCTGCGCCAGTCTTTGATCATGTTTGGGAAAATCGTACGGTATTGGTAGGCTCGGCCGGCATTTCCTTCGCCCTGGTACCAGATCGCTCCTTTGATGGCATAGGGGGTCAGGGGGGCGATCATACCGTTGTAGAGGTTTGCGGGGCCATGCCGGTGATTGGGGCCGATTGGTGGGTAGGGAGCGCGAGGCAGGTTTTTGCCTTCGGCTTTGAGTTTGTCGGCTTTTTGCTTCCATTCGGCGTAGTCGGCTTCGTATTTTTTGGTTGCTTCGGGCAGATCGATCACGGCCTGTGCGTAGCGGTCGAGGATGGGTTTTGCTTCTGGTTCGGATTGGAGGGCTTCGATTGAAGTCCAGGCTTCGCAGCGTGTTCCGCCCCAACTGGTATGGATCAGGCCGATCGGTATATTAAGGTTCTGGTAAAGTTCGCGGCCGAAAAAATATGCAACGGCACTGAAACCGGAGACCGTTTCTGGAGTGCATGTGTTCCATTGGCCTTGGCAGTCGTCCTGCGGTGATTCGACGGCGTGTCGGGTAACTTGCATCAGCCTGATGTTTGGGCAATTGGCGGCGGCGATTTCCTGTTCGGCGTTGTTGGCACTTCTGAGGCTAAAGGCCATGTTTGATTGGCCGGAGCAAATCCATACTTCGCCGGTCATTACATTGTCCAATTCGATGGTGTTGTCGCCTTTGATGATGATTTTATAAGGGCCGCCTGCTTTGGGGGTTTTGAGGGAGATTTGCCATTTGCCGTTTTGGTCGGCGGTGGTTTTGGCTTTATTGTTGCCGAGCAGACTGAGCCATGAGGCTTTGACATAGACTTTTTCGCCAGGATCGGCCCAGCCCCAGAGGGGAGCGTCGGTTTTCTGCTGGAGGACCATGTTGCTGCCTATGACCGCGGGCAGGCGGACGTCAGCTAGTGAGGTCAGGGGGAGAATCGCTGCCAAGAGCAGGACGATGATTGATTTATAGGTAAGGTTTCGCATTGTCTGCCTCCGTAAAAGTTGAACATAGAGGGTCCACGGCGGATCCTCAATCTTCGAGTATACTCAATCAGAGCCGGAGGGCAAACTATAAATTCTAAGCCAGATAAACTGGAAACCCTAAGATCTAAATTCTAAATCCTAAACAAATTCTAAACACAAAATTCAAAACAACGACAACGACAATATTTAACCGCGGATTACACGGATTTCGCGGATTTTAAACGGCAACGGCAAGGCTGATTTTTGGGGGAAGGGTATATGCGGAAAAAGTGTGGAGTTATCAGCGCAAATTGGTGGAGTGGTGCAGATAAATTTTAAAATTTTTCAAAAAAATAAGTCTGGGCAGAGTATAGGGTTAGGGATGTTGAGGTGGTGAATATGCATTTTTTTTAAGCGCGGATGTGCATTTTGGGGGTAAGGGTGAAGGGACTAATAATGGTCCTGGTGGTAAGAATGGCATAGTGGCGAGGAATAATGATGGCATTTGATTTTTCGATATTTGAGCGTGACGGTGTCGGCGGCGGGCTTGATGAGCGTTTTGTGGCTTGGCAGGTTGATGAGCAGGCGTGGGATATGCTGATGCATTATCAGAAGCTATGGAATTATTATCGCAATGAGGCGCGGGAGCTAGGTCTTTTGGGTGAGTCGGGTGCGAGCGAGAGTTCTCGGCCTTACTATCAGTCTCAGGAGTATGGTTTGCCGGGCAGGATAACGGGGATGCAGCATAGTTTTTATGGGGGGACACTTACGGGTCGTCAGATTGAGGGGATACAGCGTAAGGAAGTTGTGGTTGAAAATGATATTGCCTGGCGAGTCGATACGATGGTTGACTTTTTGTTTGGCAAGGGAGTGTTGATAAGTTCGAAGGCGGCGGACGCGGTGCGAGCGGAACAGATTAACCAAATATTGCGGGCGGTGTTTGAGGCGAACGGCGGGGCGGCATATTTGCAGGAGCTGGCTTTGCTGGGGAGTGTTTATGGGTTTGTGGATGTTATTGTTCGTCTGGAAGGCGGAGGGCAGGGGGCAGGCAGTTTAGATTCCGGGGTTGCGGGACTTAATACTTTCGCGGGAGTTCTGGAAAGAGCTCGTAATATAATGCTGGAGGCTATCGAGGCACCCCGGAGTCTGCCTGTTCTTAATGAGCAGGATTATCGTCGGATAGATTATTATGTTCAGCATTGGTGGCAGGTTCACAATGAGCTGGATGATGGTTCGGGCGGGGTACGGACGATTAACGGCAGAGGTGGGCAGGTGAGTCGTCAGCGACATAGTCATGATGTTGAGGTTATTGGGCCGGGATGCTGGCAGAGGTATGAGGATGGCAATCTGGTAAGCGAAGGGGTTAATCCTCTGGGAGTGGTGCCGGTGGTGCATATCCAGAACATGCCTCTGCCGGGGCGATATGAGGGACAGTCTGACGTTGAACCTTTGATACCTTTGCAGGATGAGTTGAATACGCGGATGAGTGACCGGGCCAGTCGGGTGACGTTTCAGAGTTTCAAGATGTATCTGGGTCGTGGTATTGAAGGTTTTGAGCAGCGAGCGGTAGCACCGGGTCGGATGTGGAGTACGGAGAATACTGAAGCGAGCATCGAAGAATTTGGCGGGGACGCGGGCAGTCCTTCGGAAGATATTCATATCAGCCAGGTTCGCGAGGCGATGGATAAGGCCAGCGGAGTTGCATCTGTGGCGGCGGGGATATTGCGGGGACGGATAGGTAATCTGACTTCGGCGGTGGCGTTGAAGGTGACGCTGATGGGAGTTTTGGCGAAGACGGAGCGTAAGCGTCGTTGTTATGGCCAGGGTCTGGCGGAGCTTTCGCGGATGATACTTTTGGCGTTGGATAAAACGGGTGTTTTCCCGAATGAGCCTAAAGAACGTGAGGTTGAGATTAACTGGCCGAGCCCGTTGCCGGAGAATGTCTTGGAGAAGCTACAGGAGGCGAGCATTAAGCAGCAGTTGGGTATTCCTCAAGACAAGATATTGCGGGAGCTGGGTTACGATGAGGATGTTGTCGCCAAGCGTGTGGTGATAGGCGAATAAGTTTTCAAGATTAGACGCAGGGGCGTCGGGAGACCATTGAGATGGAAGAGAAGTTGCAGGCAGAGCGACAAGATTGGGATGATGGACAGGTGGTGCCGGTTGGTGAAGCGATTCGGTATCGCAAGCGGGCTCAGGCGGCGGAACAGCAGGTTGAAAAGCTTAGCCAAGAGCTTTCGGATGTTCAGCGTGAATTCGCAACGGTGAAAGAGCGGCTGGATGAGCAGTCGCGTGAAAGTGGACTGGTTGAGAGTCTGGTTAAGGCTGAGGTTAATGATATGGAAGTTGGTCGGCTGCTGGCTCGGCAGCGTATGGCGGACGTAGAAGGGAAAGATGTTGAAAAAGTGATTGAGGAATTGAAGGCGGAGCGACCGGGTTTGTTTGGGAAGGATTTTCGTCTGAGTGGTGTTTTGGGGCCGACGGCTGGTGTTCGGCAAGGTGCCGAGACGGGTCGGGCGGCATTGTCGCGGTTGGCAGAGAAGGCTGGCGACAGTCGCAGTCGTAAGGATTTACAGGAGTATATGCGGCTGCGTCGGGGGATGATTGTTTAGGGTGTATAGCAATTTTTAGAAAACATTTGAAAGGGATATTATATGGCTTTTACGGGTAAGGCGACATATTCAGCGGGAAGTACTTTGCCGGAGCTGGTTGAGGATGTGGCGGATGTGGTTAGTATTGTCTCGCCGTATGAGACACCGCTGCTGGATGCTTTGGGTGATCCGTTGCGGGCGGCGGTTAGTACTCATCATGAGTGGCTGGAGGATAGTCTGCTGCCGAACAAGGACTCTGTTAATGATTCGACGTTTAGTGACGCTTCGACTGATACGGAGTTTGTGGTTGATAACGGCGGCAGATTTCGGACTGGTGATCAGATTCAAGTTGAAGGCAGTGGCGAGTTGATGCTGGTTACGGGTGTGAGCAGCAATACTCTGACGGTGGTGCGTGGTTACGCAGGCACTACGGCTGAGGATTTGGCTGACAACCAAGTTATCAACATTCTGGGTAACGCAGCGTTAGAAGGCGCGGACAAGCCTACGGCTCGTTTTACCAATCGGAATCGCCTGGGTAATTATACTCAGATATTTACAGCGGCGGTTGAGGTTTCGGGCAGTGATTTGGCGGCTCGTCAGCTGGGTCTGGCGGATGAGCTGGATTTCCAGAAGCAGGAGCGTTTGCGTGAGCTGCTGCGTGATTTGGAGAATACGGTAATCAACGGCGGTCAGATTGCAGCTAGTCCGGAAGGTTCGGGTACGGTACGTCGTACTTTGAAAGGTGTTGTGCAGCATATTGGCACGAACGCTATGGCGGTGGGCGACGATGGTTTTCCGGCGGGGGCGAGTTTGACTGAGGCGCAGTTGAATTACGCGTTGCGGAAGATATGGGAGAACAGTAACGGCAATGTTGATTTAATTTTGGTGAATGGTTATCAGAAGCGTCAGATTAACAGTTTGTAACATTTTAGCCAAGTGAAGCAAATTCTATAGCTTTTGGGTTGGCTTGTGCAAAAAAAAGACAAAAAAACTTCAAAATGTTAAGATGGGTAATTTGCGCTATTGCGTGTAATGGTTTATAGTTTCAGCATGATGAAGCCGAATGCTGAACAGGCTATCGCCGACCTGGCCTTAGAGCAGGAATTGACTGCGGAGCAGGCTGAGCTTATTTACGAGCAAGGCAGAGAGGCGGTGGTTTTTGTTTTGCTGAGACTGTCGAAACTGGCAGCGGAAAAAACACAAGGTACGTTAGTTGCCGGCAGTCCGGCTGATCCTTCGTGTCCCTCAGGTCAGAAGCCGGTTTTTGTCAAGCCGAACAAAACAGATAAAAAACGCGGCAAAAAGTTTGGCCGTAAAAAAGGGCATCAAGGTACTCGCCGCAATCTGCCGACCCAAATAGACCGTACCGAAGAACATCGCGCTTCATGTTGTCCGGACTGCGGCGGCGAACTGAAAAAATGTTCCGGCACACGTGAACGAATCATCGAAGACATCCCGGAAGATGTTCGCGTTGAGACGGTAAAGCATGTTATTCATCGCGACTGGTGTCCGAACTGTCGCAAGGCGGTTGAGCCGATCGTAACCGATGCTCTGCCAAAATCATCTATTGGCAATGGTATTGTGGTTTTGTGTGCCTGGCTCCACTTTGCGTTGGGCAATACGATAGCGCAGATCCTGGAGGTGTTTAATTTTCATCTCCGGTTTAAGATGTCGCCGGGCGGATTAGTCCAGATGTGGCATCGTTTAGCGGATATACTCCTGGCCTGGTACGAAGAAATAATCGAGGACATTCAAAAAGCCGGTGTCCTGCACGGCGATGAGACCGGCTGGCGGGTAAACGGTAAAACGCATTGGTTATGGTGCTTTACCAGCCATCAAGCCACGATTTTTACGGTCGAGCAGTCGCGGGCCGGGCCGGTGGTTTTGGAATTTATCAAAGAATGTTTCAACGGCGTGTTCGTAAGTGACTTCTGGTATGCTTACAATGTATTGTCATGCGCCAAACAAAAGTGCCTGGTTCACTTACTGCGTGATTTGGAGCGAGTCTGGAAAGCCAAAGACCACAGCGGCGATTGGCCGAGGTTCTCCAAAAAACTCAAACGATTAATTCGCGACGCGATACGCCTGCGTAAACGCATCGATGAACTGGATGCGACGGTTTACCAGCGGCGCTGCCAACGAATCGAAAAACGCTTGGATCTTATTATCGCGCATGAGTGGTCGAACAAGGAAGCTCAGCGGTTGATTAAGCGTTTGAAACGCCATCATGATGAGCTGTTCACTTTTCTGAGCAATCGCGAGGTGCCGTTCGATAATAATTTTGGCGAACGCAGCATTCGCGGCGCGGTGATCATGCGAAAGAACAGCTATAACAACCGCAGCGACCGTGGAGCCCGAACGCAATCGGTGCTGATGAGCGTGTTTTTTACCCTGAAACAACGCGGCCTAAACCCGGTTGCTACCATCAAAAAAGCCCTGCGAACATACATCAAAACCGGCAAATTGCCAAAACTCGCGGAGTTCTCTGCTTCACTTGGCTAAAGTGTTACAACAGTTTCATGTCGAGTAATCGCGGGTTCGGGGCGTCGGATACGAAGTATTCAGATTTGGTGAGTCTGTATGAAAGTGATTTCGGGCTATGCCGGGTGATTGTTTCGCGTTGGGTTCCGCAGGATGCAGTGCTGCTGCTGGATAGTTCTCGTCTGGGTGTTCTGCCTTTGGCGGGTCGGAGTTTTCACTTTAAGCCTTTGGCTTCGAGTGGTGATTATGAGTGTGGTCAGTTGATAGGTGAGTATACGCTGGAGATGCGTAACGAGGAGGCTCACGGCTGTATTCGTGGTCTAGCGACGGCGGGTTAGCAGGGACATAAAGGGCCGGGCGGGCGAGTTTTGCTGAGGGGAAAGGCCCGTCCGGTCAAACTATTTTTGGTGAATACTTCTTTTAAGGTCGATGTGAGAGGATTTTTAGCGATGGTAAGGTTTTCTAAAGACATTGATTTGCTGAAATGGGAGCCGGTTTTGTTTCGAGAAGTCGGGTATGCTGCCCAGCAATTATGCAAGGGAGCTGACGGTGTTTTGGCGGATACCGTATTCACGTCGGCGAGTGGTTCGTTTGTGAGTGGAGCGGTTAAGGCTGGCCAGGTGGTGTATGTCAGTGATGGTATGGGGGTAATTGATGGCTGTTATGAGATTGTTTCGGTTGATTCGGAGACGGAGTTGACGGTTTCGGTGGTGCGGGTTTCTGATGAAGATGAAGTTGTGGCTCCGCCGACGGGGAGTGAGTTGAATTATCGAATCAGTACCTATGACGCCCAGGCTGACGAGGCGGCTTATAGTTTGCTACAGTATTTTGGGGTTAGCGAAGAAGAGGCTGAGACGGGCGTGATTCTTAATAAGCGGGCCTTGCGTCAATCTTCGGTGTTTGCGGTTTTGTCGGCGGTATTGGCTGGTTGTGCCAGTGGTCAGGATGACGGGCGAGGTTTTTGGGAGAAGTCTCTGCGTTATCAAAAACTTTATGAGCAATCTCGGACAAAGGTTTGTCTGGAGCTTGATGATGACAGTGACGCGATAGCTGACCGCAAAAATAGCGGGGGTTCGATAAGGATGAAACGGGTGTAATTATGGCAATCATGTTCGATGGCAAGGTTCTGTTTGAGGGTGGTGGTCATACGCTCAGGGCGATGTCCTGGGAGCGTGAGAAAGTTGAGCGAGGTTTTGCAGGACTGGACGGAGTGATGCGGGTTGATTTGGGGCGGCGGTCGCGGGTATTGAATCAACGTGGTTGTTTGACGGCGGATTCCGTGGCGGAGATGCGGGCGAAGATAGATACGATAAATGATTATATCAACGGGCAGTGTTATGAATTGAAGGATGAGTTTGGTACGGTTTATAGAGATGTTTGCATGGAAGGTTTTTCGCCATTGAGCGGGATGGCTTGCTCGGGTCGGATTTATTATGAATACGAAATTGCATATACTCAATTAAGGTAGCGAGATGGGTTTTCGGACGGACAATATTGATATGGTTCGGGTGATGCGGTTTGCTGGTAGCCGTCTGGCAGACGGCACGGAGGTTGGTGTGCCGGGTTTGGCTTTGGTTAGTTGGCGGAGCGATGAGTCGGAACGGCTGTTTCAGGTATACGTAAATGGTCGTCTGTCGGGCGTTACGGTTTGTGCTGAGCAGCGGATGATTCTGGTGGGATGTGAAGCGAATTATCCGGCGGCGATAGAGGTTGTTTCGGTTGAGGCTGACAAAGCGGGGATTGATTATTCGGGACAGTTAAATGGTTTTGTTGGGATTGAGCCGCGAGTGGAGTTGAGATGGCTGCGGACGGCTGATTTGGCTTTGGGCAACGAGATATGGGTTTATCAGGCGGCGGGTGATGATTTTTCGGAAGATATTGAACCTGTTGCCAAGATAGCTATTTGGCCTGATATGGCGGCGAAATGGGGATGGGGGCTTGATGGTATGGGTAAGGGTGATTTTGGTTACAGCGGCAGCGCGTCTTGCGGTTGTGGTAAAGGTAATTTTGGGGAAGGCGAATTTGGTTTTGATGCTGACGAGATAGTTTTTGAGAGTGAGCTGCTTGAGGTCGGAGACTATGTGTTCGGTTGGGGTATGGTTGAGAGTGGTGGTGAGTGTGATATAGGCGAGCTTGAAACGCTGGCGGTGAATGTTGACCCGCTGCCGAGGGCGGTGGAGTTGTTTATGGTGAATTATGATAGTGTTGACGACAGGCTGGTATTGCGGATTGGATAGGCCAGGAGGATATTATGGCGGAAGTGTACCCAAGTGATAACGAGTTGCTGAATCTTTCGAGTGAAGGCGAGACTGGTGTTGAATATATTGAGACGGGCAAGGCACCTTATTATCTGGAGTTTCGCAAGCTTCTTTATCGTTTGCTGGAGGCCACGAAGCGAGCAAATGATTTGCGGGTTTTTGATGCGGGCGGCTTGAAGATTGGCGTTAAGGCGGGGAAATACTGGGATGGTTTGAGTCTGTGTGAGTATGCCGGAGTTAGTGAGGTGTCGCTGGCGGATGACAAAGAGCATATTTATGTTTATCTGGATGGTAACGGCAATCTGGTTACGACTGAGTATTCAGATTGGCCGGTTTCGAGTGTTAGTCATATTCGCCTGGCAGAGGTTGTTACGAGCGGGGGTGATGTTAGTTCCATCACTGATGCACGGGGCGGTCACATGTGGTTTATGCCGGGCGGGGTTGAGAAGGGCAGAAAAACGGTTGTTCCGGTAAGTCTGGCGAATTTGCGTGCAGTGTCAGGTAATAATATTCCAGGTGCGGCCAGTGGCGGCGGGCTGCTGTGTACTGATACAAGTCCTGGTCTGGAATTTATTGACGGTGATACGGATAGCTGTTTGAGGCTGAGCTGGGCGGCGGGTAGTCAGAACGCGGTGGTTTTTCAGGTGCCGTTGGGTGCCGATATTGACAGTAGCGGGTCGGTTGAGATTCACTTACGGGGTGCTTCGGCAGGTACGACGAACGCGGCCGGCTGGGACGCGGACTGTTATTTTGATGAGGGTAATGCTAAGGTTGAAGAATCAGCGGTTCAGGCGGCGGCTTCGTCGAGTTATGAGGAGCTAGTCATTTCGATTAGCTCTGATGATGTTCCAGATGGAGCCCGGACATTAACGGTTGAGCTGACTCCTCAGGGGCATACCACGGAGGCGATGTATTTGACGGCAGTGTGGGTAGCATATACGAGGTCATAAGATGCGTAATCGAACGATATTTCAAATAGTAAAAAACTACATAGATTCTCATTCGCTGACAAGTGAGGCGATAGCGTCTTTAACGGCTGACGATATGGGTCTGGATTTGTCTCAGGCAGAATCATGGCGTCGTTGGCAGGCTTCGATTTTGCGATTATTGGAGAAAGATTTAGCGGAAAAAGAGTTCGAGGCGGATGTTTTGTTTATTGCTGCTCAGCTTCGCGGTGGAGAGCATGATCGCAACGCGGTTGATAACAGGTTTGCCAGTAAGGGCGGTTTTGAAGTTGAGCCAATAAAACGTGACGGTCGTTTGGGCACGATTATCTGGCATGATGGAGGTGGTGAATAATGTCATACGAAGCACCGAGGTCTGAAACGATAATGTTTGTAGGAGGGACGGGCAATATGCTGGGCTGTGGTCCTATGAATGGAGGTGGTTGCACTATGGCGGCTTGGGAGGCGTCTGGAAGCGTAGCTGATTTTATGGGTGACAACGGCGAGGCGAAGACGTACTCATATACTGCGAGTTATGATTTATCTTCTTTTAGATTAACGGCTACTGGTCTTGGTCTGGGGGTAGTTAATGGTACTATTGCCTTTATTTCGTGGAGCGGCGAATACGGAGGCGCTAACGGTAGATATGTGATTAATAGAGTAGATGACAATACAATAGTCATAGTTGATACCAGCACAAGTGAGTTGCCATCGGACGATGACAGCGGTATCAGTGTATATGTTGGCGGGGCTATTGGCGATGATTTTGGGGGCGGTACCGGTTTGCAAAATGCTTTTGATGACCCAATGAATGATGCTACTGAGTTTAATCGTCATATTTGGATTAATGGTGATTTGGAGATGAATGAGGGAACAATAACGATTAATGATACGATAGACTGCGACACAAACAGTGGTTCAATATTTGCTAAAATTTGCGTGGTGGGCATGAATAACGATTTTAGCCAGCCACAATTACTGAAGGTCACGACCAATCAAACATTGCCTAACGGCTTATTGAATTTAACTGAAGCTACATTTTACGATTTTTCCCATATTGATTTTGACAGCGGGGGCAAGGACAGCGATTGTGCGGCGTATTGTGTAAAAGTTGTTCAGACCTCTTTTTATGGAGCCGCCGTTTTCAGGGGTTGTAAATTTCACGGAGCTTCTCAGCATGGGGTTTACGTGTCCGGCAAAGAATCATCGATGCTGAATTGCGAGTTTTACTTGAATGGTGGGTGTGGGCTATATGTACACACCATCGGCAAGGACTTAAAAATAGAGTGCTGTAATATTCATGATAATGATTCGCACGGCATTCATTTGTATGCTCAGCATCTTTTGTTTCTGAATAGCATCAGTTGTAACAATGGCAAGGATGGTTTCGGGCATGGTCTCGGCGTTGGCAATACCAGTTGTGCGCAGTGTGCGGTAATTGGCAACGTATTCTACGGTAACGCTAATAGTGGCATAGAAATGTCCAGTATAACGTTTTCTTGGTCCATTTTTAATAATACCTCGTGCAACAATGGCACATATGGTTTTGACTTGCCTGCCAAATCATGTGCGGCGTTTTCTCATAATCATGCTTATGGCAACGGCATGGCTCATGCCTGGGAAGTTTCGGATAGTGATTGGGCGAATTACGGCCAGGGGTGTAATATAACAGGCGAGCCTTATTTCATGAATATCGCTGATGGCGAGAAGGATTTTTCGCCAAAGCCATATAGTCCACTGGTAGGGGCCGGCGGTGATGTTTTAGAATCTGGCAATTCGGTGATTGGTGCGTTAGACACGCTTCATACCGTACGTAATCGTGGGGATGTTCAATCTTTTAACGGTTCTGTCACAGGAGTATTTTGAAATGTTATATTATGTTTATTTTTCGGATGACGATGGGCCGGTGGCTGATTTGAATCCCGTATGGAAAGGTTTGGCAACAGCAGAGGATGGCGTAGATAAGACAACGGCGGCTAATACCGGGTCTGCGATAAGTGAGGTTTCGGCGGCTAATGCTCCGGGTTGGTATTGTTTTGATATTACTTTTGGGAGCAGCCCCTGGGATGCAGTAACGGAAGATTTGGTGGGGGTGATAGACGGTGGGGAAGAGTTAGCTGACGCGTACAGGTATAAGCCTGTGGCGGTTACATTACGCGGGTTGGGGCTGGCGCGGATTGCTCATAAGGGCAGCCAGAGCAAGGCTGATGGGGAGGTTGAGATATTCAAGACAGATGGGGTCAGTTCCGAAATGAAACTGGAAATGGTTGATGCCAATGGAGTATTGACGAGGCTGCCGAAGGCGGTGGAATAATGGATAGCAATTTATTCAACAGTTTAACCGAAGGTGATTTTGGTAATGGTGTTTTGCTCTGCCAGAGTTTGCTGGAAGGTGATTTCTGGGTGAGGCGGCAGGATTGTTATACGATTTATCGAGGTGGGGATACCATTGACAACATTGATTATGACTCGATAGTGGTGGTTGCAGATATGGCAGGTGATTTTGAGGTTACAGATTCGTTAGGGCATGTTTCGGGCAGTGATATTTTTTATGCTGTACGACGTATTTCCGGGACAGGCAGGCAGGAGTTGGGTACTTTGTCAATAGTGCGTCTAAGAGTGGCGGACTAAATCAGGAGGTTGAAGTGGCAGACAATATTGTGACTTTTTATGACCCACGGCCCAGCCAATTTTGTTTTAAGTCTCCTGAGCTATTGGTTGAGATTGACGGTGAGCGAGCGGACTGGCTGGGAGTAAAGCAAATAATATACAGAGCTGGTTCCGCATTGAATCAAGTTTGTTTGGCGGTTAAAGAAAACTTGTCCGGTTCTGAGGCTCGTCTTGAAAATATGGCAACGTGTGCCCGGTCGGGTCAGCGAATAATGGTTGTGCTGGAAACCAATGCTGACGCGATTGGCAATCAGAAGATACGATGGCCTTTATTTGAGGGGGTGGTTTTTCAGGGACAGGTCGATATGTCGGGCCGACAAGAGTTGATGGATGTTTATGGTTGTGACCGGGCAGCTTATGATCGTAAGGCGATTGACGGCATCAGGGTTTGGAATGGCAGTGATATAATTCATTTGAACGGAGAAAAAGTGGTCTTTAATCCGACGGGAAGGCCCAACTGTTCGTTGAATAAAGTTTCCGGAGACGGATATTCGGGTCATGTTTTTTGCAATACGGGGCAGGGAAAGCATTGGAGCGGGGCCAAGGCGATCTGGTACCTAGCGAGTATTTATTTTTCGAATATGGTAACGAAGGCGGAGGATTACGAATATCTGGAGGGTTTAGCTGGCGGTCATATTTTGCGTGATGTTGATGTTGCGGGCATGAGTATCCTGGGGGCGTTGGATAAAGTTTGCCATGAAGTTGGTTTAAACTATTTTGTTGATTATGTGCCGGTTGAGGGGCAGAGATGTCGCACGAAATTTTGTTTTTATGAGATTGGCAAGGGAAGGAAGGTTCTGTTATCCCATCAAAGGGCGGGTAACGAACTAAATTTACGCGAAACGAATTTATCTGAATGCAGTTTGAAAAGTAAATGTTTATCCGAGAGTATTCAGGTTGTAGGCAGGGGAGATTATAAGCGGTTTGAAGGCACGTTTGAATTGTTAGGGGGGTGGGATTCGGGGCTGGAAGGCAATGATTTTGAATTTTATTCGCCGGAACATAACGAAAATTTCGCTTTGGTGAAAGATGTTTATCGGCGGTGGGTTTTGAATGAATCGGGGGCATACAGCGGTGAACCTTATTCGCGTGGTGCGGCTTATGATTTGAGTGCTTTGCTGGGGACTGGGCTTTATGAAAAACGCAAGAGGAGATTTTGGCCCTGCCTTAGTCGTGACATGCACGGCGAATCTTTGGGTTATTATCTTGAGGTGTCTTATGACGGCGGTAGTGAGTGGCAGAAATATCCGGGAATGTTTCATAATTTGCAGGATGAGTGCGGGGTTTATCTGAGCAGTAATGAGTTTAGCGGTGAGATGCAGGCGGCGATTTTAGGCAATACGTTGCGATTGAGGGTTACCGCTTCGGTTATTTCGGATGAGCGATTGGAGGTGGTGGTGAATGATGGGTCGATAGATACTATGCGGCCGGTGCGTCGGGTTTGTTATGACTGGGGCGGTTTGTTTGAATATAAACAGGTTACTTCCGAGAGTGTTTTCTGGGGTGATAAGTCTGGGCAATTGAGTTTGGCTGATGTGGTTGACGATAAGGCTTCTTTGCGTGAGAGGGTACGAAATCAATTAGCGTTATTGAGGCGCGAGGAGCTTACAGGGCAAATTAGGCTGCCCTGGCTGCGGGCTGATATTAAGCCGGGAGCCGTCATAGATAAGGTTTCGGGGCGAAATTTAGATGTTTCCAGTATGTCATTGCGTTCCGGTTATCGTCCCCAGATTGGCCAGGTCAAGTTTGAGCTTGAGAACGACTGGCGAACTAAGATTAGTTTTAGCTGAGCGGTGAGGTGTGAGGAGGTGTTATGGCCAGGGTGAATTTAAAAAAACATACGGGTTGGCAGTTTCGGCGAGAGATAACTTTGGGGACGGTACTGCATGTGCTGGCTTTGCTGGTAATGCTGGTGACGGCCTGGAATGATTTGCAGAATGAGTTGATGCTGATAAGACAGGATTTGGCTCGGATTATTGAGTCTAATATCGAAAACCGGGAGCAAATTAGAGATTTGTCACAGCTATCGGATGATTTTGAAATTCGTTTGCGGGATTTGGAGAGGATACAGGCGGGTGATGCTTGGGGGGACAAACGTAATATTACTTTTTCTGTTGGTGTTAATAACGATAGTAACTTGTGAATGACAGGAGGCTGATGATGGGACAGGGTGAAAAAACTAAGGTGTTTTTTGTGGTGTTGATTTTGGGATTATTGCTAATCACTTTTTCCGGTTGCGGACAATTGCGTTTGGCACCGGATGAGAAGCAGAAGCAAAACGCTTATCTGCATCAGAAAACTTTGGCGGCAGCGGCGAATCAGGCGCGTCAGGAGGAGGCTTCGACGCAGCTTAAGTCTCTAACCGACCGGGCAGAGAGGCAGGGTGAGATATTTCTGGCGTATTATGGGATGCCGGAATCATTGCCGGCTACAGGCACTATGGCTGATTTGTTGAGTGAGAATAATTCCTTAATCACCGAGTCTGCGTATAATTCAGCGATATTGCGACCTGATACCTGGCAGGTCGCTGATAATGTTCTGGAGTTAGGTATTGGCTTGGCGGGGTTACTGGGTGGCGTCTGGGGTACTAAGGCGGCGGCGTTGCTGGTAGCGGCCCGACAAAAAAGTAAAGCACTTGAAGAGGTTATTGTCGGCAATGAGCTTTTCAAACAGCAGAATCCGGAGGTTTCCAGCCAGTTTAAGGAGGCCCAGAAGAGTCAAAGCGTGGAAACGCGGTCGTTGGTGGCGACAATTAAACAAAAGGTATAATTTGGTAAATTGGCTGTGCGTTGGTAAATTGGCTGTGCGGGAGGGGATAAAAAAAGGGCTGAAAGTCTCACGACTCTCAGCCCTTAATATTTAGGCACTGAAAACGCTTAGGAACGTTTTCTGCGAACAACTGCCAGACCACCCAGAGCCAGCAGACTCATGGTCATCGGTTCGGGTACTGTGTAACAGTACTCAACTTCAACAAAACCATCAGCTAGCATATTGGTATACCCACCTTCAACACCACTACCACCGGAGATTTCAAAATCACGGATAGCCGTGAGATCAATGTCAAAGGTACCAGGCCCGATATAGCTATTCATGGCTGCCCCAACCGCCATAAACTGGGAACTACTATCGCTTTCGCCAGTAATATCCAAGACATGGCCATCCGGTGCGGTCCCATCAATAATCGCTGCTTGTGGGTCATTGGTTCCGTCATAATCAGGGTCGCCATCCAAGGATACCAACACCGTATCAGACATCGTGAAACCAACCGCAGGACTGATAAATACGTCACTGGAAATCAGACCTGCAACAATTAACCAAGTGTAGCTTACAGTTGCCGGGGACGTACTGTCATTATCTGCAACAAATCCACCGGAAACGACTTCCAATGACAGGGTCAATTTGACGTAATTCAAAGTACCCAACGCAGGGTCAAACTTATCAAACGTCATCGTGTCACTAATGTTGATCACTTCATCATCGTAATACTTTGTCTGAACTATAGGACTGCTGGTCGCATAAGCGACGGAACTAAACAGCAATCCAATTGCCAGAAACACTAACAGCTTCTTCATAAGGACTCTCCTTCTTCCCGGAACGTCCTTAAATACGTTCCATAACGAGGTTTAAGTCTTCTCTCACCGCCTGAAAATCAGGCACAATCACACACACGCACCCGTAAACGGGTAAACACAGCCACAAATACACACTTCAGAGTTAAGAGGGGACTTCTCTCTCACCTCTCACCGAGTGTTAAAAATACTTGATAAATGTGGATTTGTCAAGCCCAAAAAAGAGTGTTGGACTGTCCGAAATGTTATTTGGACGTTGGCATAACTGACTAAAGCTATACATTACAAGCTATTATCAGTTTTTTGGGGTATCGAAGATTTTATTGCGGCAATTAAATATTCTGCCACGGAGATGGCCGTTACAAGAATCACAATGGCGGAAAATATGGTTTTGGGCCAAAGTCCGGTGTGATTCCAGTACAATGGGCCGGTCACCAGTCCAAATGCGGCCGCTCCCTGGACCACAGCTTTGATTTTACCGCTAAGTTTTGCAGAAACCGATTGCCCGCCACGGGTTAAGGTCACCCGGCAATAGGCTACGGTTATATCGCGAAGAGCCATGACCAGGGGTACCAGAACGCTGGCCAGTCCGCTGACAGCCAGGGTCCAGTAGACCACAAGTCGGGCGGTACTGTCGGCGTAAGGGTCGAGCATGGCCCCCCATTCGGTGACGACCCCCCAGCGACGAGCGAGAAAACCATCCATAACGTCGGTGACTTCGATTAAGCCCAGCAGCAATACACCAATAGCTATGCGATAAAGGCCGAGTCGCTCAGGTGTGTCGGGACAGCAGATGAGCAAAATGGCGAAAATGGCTGCGATTGGAACACGTAAGAGCGTGAGCGCCATTACGAACCGAAACTTTTTTTTATCAAAATTTGCCATAATTCTCCTCATTTGGTTATTTTTCGGCCAGCTTGTCCAGGCAGGGTAAAACATCTTCCAGACGCAGGGCCGGTGGTCCGTCAGCCCACATGGTAAGCATAAACGTGGCTGAGTTCAACTGGTTGAGTGAGCCGTGTGCACTAACGGCCCGACCGAGCGCCAGGTCGAAGAATAATTTCCCGTGGCTGTATCCTTCGCGGAGGCAGACTATCAAGTCGGCGGGTTTCTGGACGAGGCCGTTAAACGCAAAATAAATTCTTCTTAACGCATCTGGATATTCATGGTTTATCGTGGCCTGAAAAAAAGCCTGGTCGTCAATAATGCCTTCGGGGGTAACTTTGCCCGCCTGTCGTAATCGTTCGATAGTATCGGCGAGATTAAGGGGGTCGCCGTCATCCATAATGTAAATGTAACCATTGCCTGATTTTTGGATGCGGGCCTGGTATTCGATGGTGCGGACGATGACCGAATCGCCATCAGGGTAACAAGCCAGACTGGTCACGGGGTCCGAAAGAATAGCCCGGGCTGTTCCAGCGGGTTCGTTAGTGAAAAAGGCTGCGTAATTGACCAGGCCGAACTCCACCGCGACAACGTCATTGGGGTTGTCGAGCCTGCCTGAGGGATTATAGCCGTTGTTGATGAGTACATCATCGAAAGTAACCCTTCGGCGACCTGCCATGCCGTGACCGTGGTCAGCAAAGATGGAGATTTTTACCTTTCCCTGCCGTTCATGGACATTTTTTTCGCAGAGCAGGTCGACTGTTCTGAGGTAATCAAGCATTGCTTCACGTCCGCCCTGCGTACCCAGTCCCGCCGAGGCCATACTGTAAACAATAGTTGTACCGGTGTCAGCTTTGCTGAATAAATCTGCCATCTGACGCAGTTCATGGTCCCACATCATTTCGGGTTGAATATAGGCCAATGCGACCGCGCGAGGGGTAGCACGGTACTGAAGTTTCTGCCACCATCCGGCGTTATTGCCGTCCATATAGGCTGTATCGCCGCCTTCGATACGGTTGGTTTCTCGATCGAAATATCGAGCTTGATAAGCGATGGGTTGGCGAGTACCGAAAACCCTCGAAAAAGCTAGGTCGGTCATACTGGGGAAACAGCTGATAACTTTCTTGGGTGGATAGAACAGGCGAAAATGCCCCTCGCGATAGAGCATATCAACAAGATGCCAGGGGGCTCCGTCAAGAATTATTATAAAGTGGGGCGCATCGGGAACCGCATCGTCCAGATTGATAAGTTGGGTCCATTGGTCGGCAGGTCCGGGGGCATTGAGCTTGTGGAATGTCAAATCTTCAGAGTTTGTCGAAACTGTTTGAGTACGAAATGCGAGCTTAGTTTTTCTGCCGGAGGTGTCCTGGTATTGGCAATAATCGGAGATATTGTCATCGTCGGTGTCCCAGTAAACCCAGCGCCCTTGTTCCGCGGGTTTGACACAAAGAGCCCGGTCGGGAAAATTGGGAACGGTGCGGCAGCCGGATAGTACCAATAATGAAACTATTAACAGACAGAAACAGCCAGACCGTCGGGGTGAGAAATGCGAAATTAGATGGATATTATTTTTTGTCATGTGTGCTGATGGTTAAAAGCTGAATAGAACAATATTGTACGCGGCATGGGTGCCGGCAGTGATGCCATAGCCTCTGAGACGGAAAAGAACCGCAAAATATACTCCCGCGATGGCTCGGAAAACAAATCCGCCCAGCGTGAAAGGCTCGGAGGCCAGACGCTGAATATGTCCGTCGGCAACACCGTAATAATGATGGGTAGAAAACAGCAGCGAAGAAATGCTCACGGCAAAAATAGCAGCAATATGCCCCTTGGATTTCAATACGTCCTCAAAGAGCATAACCACCAACCCCATCAGAATCAGGCGAAAGACCAGTTCTTCGTATATGCCGGCACCGATACTGGTAACCAGCTTAGCTCCGTATTCGCTGGAAACCATAGCGCCCGCGGCAGCCGGCTGAAAAGCCGAGGCGAAATCCTTCGAGCTGTTCATAATCGCGCCCAGGGCAAAAAGAGGCACTGTCAGTATCAAACACTCCAGCCACATCCAGAGCAGCCGGGAAATTTTCACTTTCCACGATTGACCCGTAGCGATATGCCAGCAAAGCAAAATGACAAAGACCACAAAACCGGGGAAGGCAAAGGTCAATTGTCGTTTAATGCCAATCCATTCCGCCAGCCCCATCAGCCATGTAAAGGCAGCCACACGAGACTGAGTGTGGGCAATCTGGTCGGTATTAACCAGCAACGTGCCAACTTCATATACAGCTATCAGCGGCAGCAGAAAAAGCAGCGCGTAAAGAGGGCGGCTCGTACTCTCGAGGTAAGAGCCGGTCCCGTAATTAAGCTGTTTAAATACCTTTGGGGCATCATCCTGGGCGGTTGTTTTGGCCATACATCCCTGCCTAAAGCTCAAAAACCAATCCGGTTGCGTTCGTAAGGGCCAAAGGCTATCATATTCAGACCAAAAAAGCAACTCAGGAAGGCAAGTATGGATTCAAGCGAAAAACTGACCACGTTTTATCAAACTCTGCTGGAGCATTTCGGACCACAGGGCTGGTGGCCTGGCGATACACCATTTGAGATTATGGTCGGGGCAGTCCTGACCCAGAATACCAACTGGACCAACGTCGAAAAAGCCATTACCAACCTGAAAAAAGCCCAGGCTCTCGAACCGGAGATTATAGACCAGATGCCTCCCGCCCAGTTAGCCGAGCTTATTCGACCAGCGGGGTATTATAACGTTAAAACCAAACGACTGAAAAACCTGGTGAAATGGTTCTGTCAGGAATACCAGGGGACGGCCCAAAATATCGAAAACCTCTCTGTCCAGCGTCTCCGCGAGGAGCTTTTGGCAATTAACGGGATAGGATTCGAAACCGCCGATTCGATTGTTTTATACGCTTTTGAAAAGCCTACTTTTGTGATAGACGCTTATACCTGCCGGATTTTCTCGCGGCACGGCTGCCTGGACCAGGAAATGGGTTACGAGGAAATCAAGGACTTCTTTGAATGGAACCTCCCTCAAGACATAGACTTATACAAAGAATACCACGCCTTGATAGTCCGGCTGGGCAAAGAATTCTGCCGACCTAAACCCCGCTGCGAAAACTGCCCCCTCAGAGAATTCGACCACGAAACCGAACTGATTGACCAGTGATACCGCAATCATACCTGCAAAGAACCACCCGCACCATTCGGGGTGAGCAATCAATACGACAGGCCGCAAGGGAATGAATTTTACTGGCTGCGCTTGTACATAACATAGAATACGATCGTGCCGACCAATCCCAAGCCAATACAGATATGATACCACTGCATGTGATTTATCTCCTGGGTTATTAAAAATACCGGCTTCCGGCCCAATCAAAACAATTCGCCGAAGCAGACTTTATCCTTTTACTATAAACGACCTTATAACGCACTGACCGAAGCCGGTCAAACAAAAATCATCGAAGCACCTAAACCGTTTCGTTTGCCATTAATAAATAACTCTAATTCAAAACTAAACTTTTGCAAAAAGCCAAGCTAATGTCCCCAAACCACCCAAATTCACCATATTGACAGAAAAGCAAGTAGAAATGGTTCCCATCAAATCAATCTTACCGTCCACTCTTGGGCGTGTTGCCCAAACAGAAACCGAGCTGCGTAAGCAGCCGGATCGAACACCAAAACCTTTATTTACGTAAAAACGCCCTCTGAGTAACACCTTCTTGCAAAGCAAGGCCCTGGTCTTCGCCGTCAACGATATATATTGAATATTTGGGCAACACACCCTTCTGCCTTACGTCTTACGTCTCCAAAAAAATCTGCGGGTAAAAAAATATAAGAAAGTAATCTACAGATAAAGCGAGTGCGAAAATTCAAATTACTCCAAAAACCCTCAAGATTTTTCAAAATACTTAACGCCGTTCATCCACCGCGGGCAGATAGACGTAAAATGTGGCCCCTATCGAACTACTGGTGTCGAGGTAGATATTGCCGCCCAACCGACCAAGAATTTGTTTTACGATGGTCAGGCCCAATCCGGAACCGCCAGCTTTATGGCTGGGGTCGAGCTGATGAAACAGTTCGAAAACCTGCTCGGCGAATTCCTCTTTTATGCCCATGCCATTATCCGAACAAACATAAATCGCGCTGTCACCGGCGACTCTACCCGAGATACAAATCTCCGGTCGCCGTGAGGGGTCGCGATATTTAAGAGCGTTATCGAGAAGGTTACTGAAGACCTGATTAACCAGTCGTTCATCGCCCCGGCAGGGAGGCAAATCTTCAATATCTATCTCGGCGTTATATTCACGAACACGATGTTCCAGTGTCGGCAGTAAACGACCAAACAGAACGTTCATGTCTATATCCTGCAATTGCAGATCCATCGTACCCATGCGTGAAATCTGGACCAGACCGCTTAGCAGCTGGTCCATCTTAGTGATACTCTTATCGATATAATCAATGTCTTCTTCAAGATCCTGCTCAATCACCTCGCCCATCTTCTGACATTGCTTATCACACTGACTGTCGATCATTTTCTTGAGCTTATCGCAATTATGTTTGAGGTCTTCGGTAAAACCTTTTATGTTAATCATGGGCGAACGCAGGTCATGGGAACTGGTGTAGATTATGCTCCGCATATGCTCAGTCTTGCTGGAAAGCTCGCGTAATAATCTTTCGCGTTCGGTCATTATCCCTTTACGTTTATTCATTTCGCCCAGAACGACTCCTCTGGTATACCAGATGCCCGTCCCCACCAGCAGCCATAAAACCAGGTGGCTCGCCGCCAAAATCCAACAATGACTATGGGATGTCTCATACAATGCATCCAAAGGTATCGCAATCGAGACCCCGCCGCGAATATCACCTTCTTTGTAGCCCTGGTGAGCGTGGCATTTCAGACATCCCGGCATTGTTATCATCGGCTGCATTAAGCGCAGATATTTTTCGCCTCCCATCTCAACTTCCTGAACGACCTCTTTCTGGCCCGCTTCGAATTGTTTCAGGGCCTGAGTCTCCCATTCGTCGGGGGCATTTTCCGGCCGCAGGGGTTTGAGGCTGGTTATATGTCCCCCAATACCGTACATAAAAGCAAACTTTTCGTTTATTTGACGAACCACATAGGCGGGGTTCATCATGGTTAGTTTCCGGCCGGAATCATCGGTAATATCACGTTGGGGGACATGCTCCAGATAGGGGCTGGGCGGAGTATGAGTAGTCACCGGGACATAAATGCCACCCTGAAAAGTCACCCAATGCCTGATGGCCTGGTCCTTGAGAAAATAGGCGCGGGCCTGAGTGGCGGCAATTCTGTGGGTGCCGGTATGATAATACCAAATATCCCAGATTAACGAGCCGAGCATAAGAAAAGTCAAGACCAGAAATACCAGCAGAAAGGACCATCGCACCACCCGCTGGCCGCGTTCCAGCAAGGCTAATTCACTTCCCGGCATGACTACCATAATTCATCCCAAATAACGAAAATCTGCCAAATGAAAAACACGCTCAAAATTACAGATCGATCCGGGCGATTAACTGCTATACATACGACCGGGCTTTATTACGACAGGCCCCACCAATACGGAACTCTATTGACTTGAATCACAATACAGAACCATTAACATTCTACCAATTTACTGCTTTTTCTGGGAATTACAAGAGGTTTTTCAAAAAAAAGCGGCAAAAATGTAGCATCGGCCTATTAAGAACTCAGCAGCCGTCCCAATATAGCCTAAGCATAGAAAATACAAAGCTTTACAGTTCGTGCCAGGTTTTGCCGGCATTGCGGCATTGCCGGGGTGAGCTGCCGCTCCAGCGATTGAAGGCTGTGGAAAAGGCAAAAGCGTTTTGATAGCCTACCAGCTCGCCGATGAGGTGAACGCTGTAGTCGGTGTTGAGCAGCAGTTCGCGGGCCCGCTCCATGCGTATGGCGGTTACTTTCTTGAGAGGCGGACTTTGCCAATGCTCCAGGCAGAGGCGATGAAAATGATTTTCGCTGACATAAAGTTCGGACTGCTCCAGAAGCTCGGCGACGGTCCAGGGATAGTGTATCCGGGCCCGTACCTTTTCCTGAAGAAGCTGGAGTTTTTCGGCGATGCCAAATTCCATCTGACCGGCCTGGACGTCCAGCTCACGCCGCAGATGCATCAGCAGTAAATCATAGTAATTCTGCAAGGCCGGGCCGGTAAATTTTCCGGGGTGGGCGGTTTCGGTGAGTATGCCTTCCATAATATTCCGCACCGGCAGCGACCAGGTCGAACGACGCACGCCGGGGCCTATCTGATAGACCATGGACCATTGTTCAATATCGAGCAGCATGAGCCAGGCTATCTCCCAGCGTTTACTTTTGATGCCGTAGGCACTGGCGATGCCGGCGGGCGCGATGTATATCTCGCCGGGGTTTAAGGTTGTTTCCCGGTCGGGCAGTACCACCCAGCCGCTGCCACGGATGCAATATAGCAGATGGTGGAAGGCCGGGCGAATCCGGCCTATTTCATATTGGCCTGACAAGATGCTCAGGCCTGACAATGATATGCCGCGCTGGGCTAAATAAGCATAAACCTCGGAGGAGACCGGCAGGAAACGCTCCTGACAGTCCGGGCCGATAATAAAAGTTTCACAAATGTTTTTGAAAGTTTTAGCCATTAAATTCATCTCAAATAAGCATATAATGCTATTATAACATTTTAGTTGACAGAATAAAATATTTTTACAAAGCTATATTAATTATCAAAAAGGACGGCTATCGCAATGCGGCAAACAAATATTTATCTGGATACCCGGTTTCAGGTGGGCAGGGTTGACGAGCGTATCTTAGGCGGGTTCATGGAGCATATGGGCCGGTGTGTGTATGAGGGGGTTTATGAGCCGAAATCGCCGCACGCGGATGCGGAGGGGTTTCGCGGTGATGTTCTGGCGGCGCTGGAAAAATTGAAGATGACGGCGATGCGTTATCCGGGCGGCAATTTCGCGTCGGGCTATCACTGGCAGGATGGTGTGGGGCCCAAAGATAAACGGCCTACGGTGCGGGAGCTGGCCTGGCAGTCTATCGAGACTAATCAGTTTGGGACGGATGAGTATATCGCCATGTGCCGCAAGATGGACTGGACGCCGATGCTGACGGTTAATCTGGGGACGGGAACGCCGGAGGAGGCGCGCAACTGGGTGGAATATTGCAATTGCCCGGCGGGTACGAAATATGCCGATATGCGTGCGGCGAACGGCAGCGAGAATCCGCACGATGTAAAGTTGTGGTGTCTGGGTAATGAGATGGATGGGCCGTGGCAGTTGGGGCATGTCCCGGCGGAGCAGTACGCTATCCGGGCTCAGCAGGCGGCGAAGATGATGAAGGATGCGGATAAATCTATCGAGCTGGTCCTTTGCGGGACATGCGGGACAGACTTGCCGACTTATATGGAATGGGACCGCAAGGTGCTGGAATATGTGGGGGAATACGCGGATTATATCAGTCTGCATCGGTATCTGGATAACAAAATCGATGATACGCCAAATTTCCTGGCCAGCTGTAATATTATCGATAAGCAAATCGAGGAGATGGACGCGGCATGCCGTTTTGTGCAGGCGAAAAACCGCAGTAAGAAAAGAGCTTACCTTTGCTTCGACGAATGGAACGTGTGGTACAAGGATTTGAATATGGATGGTAAGGGCAAACACGCGCCGCACCTTATCGAGGAAGTGTATAATCTGGAGGATGCTCTGGTGGTGGCGAACTTCCTGAACAGTTTTATTCGTCATGCCGATTGCGTTAAGATCGCCAATATCGCTCAGATAGTCAATATTATCGCGCCGTTGCTGACGCGTGGTGATGAGCTGCTGGTCCAGTCGGTTTTCTATGCCTTCGAGATGTTCAGTAAACGTCGCGAAGGTATTTCGCTGCGAACGGTTATGGAAGGACCGACGTTTGAGACCTGCAAGAACGGCTCTACTAATTATATTGATAGCTCCGCTATCCTGAACGGCCAGACGCTTAATGTTTTCCTGAGCAATCGCGAACTGGATAAATCGGCCGAGGTTATTGTCAATCTGAACGACCGTGAGATTAAATCTCTGGCAGATGGCGAGATCATCTGCGGCGATGACCCCAAGGCCGCCAATACCTGGGAGAAACCGGATGTGCTCAAGTCGGAGAATTTCGAGGAAGTAAAAATTGAGGCGGGCAAGGCAATTATCAAACTGCCGCCCCTGGCGGTTGCCGCCTTGTCATTCAAGTTAGCATAGACATAAATCAGGAGAATTACAAATGACCATTATCAGAATCGCTTTGTTGGTTTCGCTGCTTATTCCTTCTGTCGCTCTTTCTTATTCACCGGCCCCGGTGTCGATCGCTACGGAGTGGTCGAAGCAGGTTTCGCCGGATAACGCCCTGCCGGAATATCCGCGGCCCGCTCTCAAGCGTGACTGCAAGTGGCAAAACCTGAACGGGCTGTGGGATTACGCGATTACCAAGCGGACCGATTCGCGGCCGGAGAATTTCGATGGTCAGATTCTGGTGCCGTTCTGCGTTGAATCTTCACTGTCGGGCGTCGGCAAAGCCATCAGCGAAGATCAGACGGTATGGTATCATCGGACATTTACTCTGGACGACCAGTCAGACGCTAAACGCTGGCTGCTGCATTTCGACGCGGTAGATTATGAAGCTGACATCTGGCTTAACGGTAAATATCTGGGCTGTCATCGCGGCGGTTATGACCCTTTCACCTTTGATATAAGCTCAGTGGCGGTCGCGGGCGAAAACGAAATCATCCTGTCGGTCTGGGACCCAACCGATAAAGGAAATCAGCAGCGGGGTAAACAGGTTCTCAAGCCCAAAGGCATTTATTATACCGCCACTACCGGGATATGGCAGACGGTCTGGCTGGAGAGAGTGCCGCAAACTTATATCGAGAATCTGCGCATCACCCCTGATGTCGATAGCGGTACGGTAGCTATCAAACCTTCAGTGCTCGGCCCGGCTCGGTCTTATAAGGTTAAATATGAGATAAAGTGCGACGGCGAAGTTATCGCATCGGCGATGAGCGGACTTAAGGAAACCGCGACCATGGAAATCCCCAACGCGAAACTCTGGTCGCCGGATTCGCCTTTTCTCTACGACCTTGATGCCTCGGTTATCGACAATAGCGGCAAGGCTCTCGATTCGGTACAGAGTTATGTCGGCATGCGCAAAATATCGTTCGCCAAGGATACCGATGGTTTCAATCGGCTGATGCTGAACAATAAGCCGCTGTTTCAGTACGGGCCGCTGGACCAGGGTTACTGGCCCGCGGGGACGCTGACGCCGCCGACTTATGAAGCACTCGTGTATGATCTGGAAATCCTCAAGAAGATGGGTTTCAATATGCTGCGTAAACATATCAAGATCGAGCCGCAGATGCTGTATTACTGGTGCGATAAAAACGGGCTGCTAATCTGGCAGGATATGCCCAGCGCCGAATTCGGCCGCAAAGAAGGCGACCTGACCCGCAAACCCGAGTCCGCCCGTCAGTATGAACGTGAGCTGAAGCGTATGCTGGACCACCTTCATAATCACCCTTCGATCGTTATGTGGGTGCCGTTCAACGAAGCGTGGGGGCAATTCGATACCGCCCGCATTACCGAGTGGATCAAATCTTACGACCCCAGTCGGCTGGTCAATAACGCCAGCGGCTGGCACGATCAGAAAGTCGGTGATATTATCGACAAACATTCTTATCCCGGCCCGGCGATGTTCCCAACCGAGGAAAACCGCGTGAGTGTGCTGGGCGAATTCGGCGGACTGGGCTTGCCGGTCGAGGGACACACCTGGATTCAGTCTGACAAAAACTGGGGCTACCGCACTTACAACAGCGAAGAAGAGCTGGCGGCGAAATATCAGGAACTCATGGCGAAACTGCCCGAACTGAAAAAGCAGGGGCCTCGCCGCCGCAGTTTACACACAAACCAGCGACGTAGAAACCGAAGTAAACGGCCTGATGACCTACGACCGCAAGATCATCAAGATCCCGGTAGAGCAGCTCAGGCAATGGCACGAAAAGCTCTACGAATAAAAACGCGGAACAAGCCTAAGGCCTATTCATTCACAAGCACCATTGTCTACCTAATAAGTCTATCTCTGAAATGCTATTCAACCCAAGGTAAAGACATTAGCCAGTTCTGTGTCATTATGGCAAAATCGAGCAAATTAACAAAACCATCTTGGTTAATATCTCCTTCAAGCACCCACGCTCCTCGGCTCGCATCCACCGTCCCACCAAACGCACCAATATTGATTCGCCCCCCATTAGGGCATTGTTTCCTCTGAAGGATTTTATCTCCGGATCCCCCGCATTCACACACGGACTGGTCACTTCATCTATCACCCACATATCTATCTCAGGCATATATCTACCAAATTTAGAACGCAAATGGTAATCGCCTTCTGATGCATTGACAAACATAGGCTGTTCACTAATATTGCCTTCACCAACAGCTTCGCTGGCTCGCTCAACACAACAGTAACGTATTTCACTGCCATAAATATCACCGTCACTATTATCCCAAAGAATGCAGTTGGCTATTTTGGGTTCAGAACCACTATATGCCTCTATACCGAACATATTATTTAAAACATTCACGTTAGATATCGTCGGCGAACTTCCCGATATAAAAATCCCCATATAACTATTGGTAACCAACACATTTCTAAGTACGCTGTCTTGACCTTCATTATTGAAAAAAGATACTGCCCAATAACCACCACCATCAATTACCGGCAAACCGCCTGTACCTTGAATCATAACCGCCTTGCCATCATAAATGATGTTTTCAGTATAAATACCCGGCCAAACAAGTATGATGTCACCATCCTCTGAACTATCAATAGCACATTGAATAGTAGCGAAAGCACTTTCAGCAGACAATCCATCATTTGCGTTACTGCCCACGAGCGAATTTACATGATATGTCCATAACAGCGGAAAATATGCTACTTCCATATTATCTGTTACTATAATATCATCCTCAGTATAACTGGCAGAAACTCCAAAAACGCCCTCGTAATCAAGTCCACCGCAAACCACTAAACCGCTCATATCTATTGTCGCATATTCATCAGAAGACAAGTGCCAATCAACCAGATTACTAACATCTGCGGTTGACTCATCACTATAAACAGCCGTCGCTGTAAATTGAGCAGAACCATCTTCAAATACTTGCTCAGGGCCGGATATTTCTAAATCTATCAATTGAACAGAAGTCGCGTCTATATATTGAAAAACCAGGTTATCCATACTAAAACTACTTGTAGTACTCTCAGCATATAACAACTCATCAAAGCCTTCGTCAAAATAGAATGTCTGAAAAACTTCACTCCCTACCCGAAAATTCTGGCTGACAACAGAACCGTCATAGCGATAACCCAGAAAGGTCACAACTGCATTAGAAAAAATAATCACTATAGTCATCCAGATCAACACTAATTAACCTGAAGAGCTTATCCTCTACCGGCAGAATTTCCGGGCTCCCGCCGGAACTAATAAAAAACAGATTCCCCGTGCCATTGCTGGGACGACCGGTTTTTCCCTGACTGCTATACATGTAATCATCAGGAATTACTGTCATCCCCATTTCTGTCCAGCCATTATATACATTAGCATCTCCTCCCGGATTTACAGGCGGATCAAACGTCATACATCTCGAATCATATTCAGAACTCAATATAGAAAACATACCACGGCTCATATCAGAATAACCACCCATATGAACTGAGTATCCTAACCATACAGAGATTTGATGCAACGTCAGGCACATTCCAGATATATTTTGTCGTCATTATATTCATTGGGAGGACTGGTCTCTATCCAGGAAAAACCGCCCATCAACTGAATATTCTATAATTACACTTTCTACCGCCCCCAGAGTATGCCATGACACCTCATAATCCTTTCCGGCAATAAGAGCTTCACCGCCATCAGGAGCACTTAAGACCAGCATAGGCGACGAAGACAATCCCCAGACCTTAAAATTATCAATAGCAACAAAAACCACTGGCTTCATCCAACTGGCTAATACGGAATGAACGAATATAACCACCGGACCAACTCATTGAACCACGATATACTTCGTTTATATAAATATTAACATTTGCCGAGAGTAAGATCTACGCCCATTGTAAGGTTAAAAAACTGTTCCACGCGGATAATCCCCCAGACTTCTGCTAGTTCCGGTAAAGGTTCTCATTGTGCCATCAGATTTAAAATCAAGACTTTTTACCGTTGGAGTATCAAATAAAATTGTAAGCGACTCGCTTAGATTATCGATAAGAATATCTGCCTCTATCAAAAAATAGTCGAAAGCCTTGCCTATATCCGTACTATCAAAACCCATTATGGTAAATGTTAATTGGCCGTTGGAAAATCGGCAAGGCTGATCGGTCAATGCCCCACACGAAACTAACAACCTGGGGGACTGCCAAAAGGAATACAACTTGGGGTTTTTACGTGGAGGCCGGTCCATCTCCACTGACTACCGTCTGCCCAACGGTATGAGGGGGGAGAACTGAAATCAACATCATAGAGTAAAAGACTGTTTTCAGCAATTGCCGCGGCACACATAAATATTGCAACCACAAATAAACCGATAAACATCTCCTTAAAATCACCAGTTTTCATAATTAACCCTCATACTTGCAATTAAAAAATGTTCATAAACACTCATACCTAACCCATCACGCCAATAGAGTACGATACAGGCCTCACAAAACAAACGATACAGATATTAAAGGACAGCCCATCTGAGAATTTAATATACCGCAATTTATTGCGGCCATCAACAGAAATAATCAAGCGATAAAATTTCCGCTTAACCCTTGCTATTAAAAGAGTAACCATCCGCAAAAAGCAGCACTTCCCTCCCGGCTCATCGAAACAATATCACCTGTCAGCTCCGCTCCGCCGCTCTCGGCAAGCCAGAAAAATCAAATGTGCAGGGGGATATTTGACCATATACTCTCCGACACGGCAAATCTATAGCGGAACTATCCTCAGGGCGTTAGCCGGGGGGGAAACCGGCCAGACATGAGGCCTGAGCCGGATTATTCGCCCGGCGGAGAATAACAAACTTGAGGTGTTAGATTCCAGTCGGTTTTCTTATAATTCCCGCCGCCGGAGATTCCGGCGTTAAGCAGCACCGTCCCCGGCTTATCGGGGCAATAATGCTTATTTATCCGCCCTGTTGATAAAGTCGGCGGGGTGATGTCAATTTATATTGGTTCGGCGGCGGAAGATTCGGAGTAAATCAAATTTACATCGGTCCGCCGACGAAAGAATCGGGACAAAGTAAATTTGTATCGGTCCGATGTAAGTTCACATCTGACAGATACAATTTTGCATTTGCCGCATACAATTTTACATTCGGCATTTGCGAATTTACATCCATCGAATGTAATTTTGCATACGGCAGATGCAAATTTACATGCGACGAATACATTTTTACAGGGGCCATTTGCAAATTTACATGTGGCGAATGCAATTTTACATATGACAGATGTAAATTTACATTTGATAGATGTAAAAATAAAATGCTCGGTTTTTTTAACGAAATATTCTTCGTAACTATGCACAGAAACTATACTTAGGCGTTCGGGCCTACCGTTCGGGCGAAATAATGATCTTTTTGGCTAAACTCTGTCGGCGATTGGTTCGATGATAATTCTGCGATCGGATAAGTTCAGCCGATTGTTTTTAGCAGTATTTTTATTTGTGATATTTTGCGATTTAGGAAAAGCCGATTGCCCGGAGCGGTTGTTTTACGACCCGGGCAGTCGGCAGCCATTTTAAATCAGACATCAGAGATCAGTATTCAGAAGTCAGCAGATTAACGATTAAGAGCAGGGAACCGCGGATTACACGGATTGACGCGGATTTTTAACGGCGAATATTGCGGGACAGGAGTGCCTGATTAATAATCTTGTTTAATTTTTGATCTGCGGATAAGAAAAATATATACAATCCACAGATAACGCAGATGGACGCAGATTTTAAAAAACATGTATGGAAAGAATAAATCGTAATCCGCGAAATCCGGGTAATCCGCGGCTAAATATTTTTGCTGAATTCTGATTTCTGACAACTGACTTCTAAAACCGGAGGTTTACATGTCCCAGTTTCCACGTAACAACGCCGACATTCTCGCTCTGGCTAGGCGTATGGTCAGCGGTCTGGAACTTCACCCGGATATCTTTACGCACGGCAACCCCGCCGAGCTGCTTAGTGTGATTGAGAGCTTTCAGGAAGCGACGTTTCGCTTGCAGGAAGCGCAGGCCGCCGCGAAATGCGCGGCGATTGCCAAGGCCGAAGTTTTAGATAGACTTCAACAGGAAATGAAGGGGCAAATAAGGCAGGCTCAGGTCGATACCGCCGCCGCCCCGCAGCAGATGAACCTTATCGGTATCAACGACCGCAAGAAAAACGCTGCCACCTTACCGCCGCAGCAGCCGGGCAATCTGACTCTGGAATATCTCGGCGAAAACAGTTTAACTCTGCACTGGCGGAAATCCACCTACAGCACCCGCCGCCCCGTCCGTCATTATCTCATCCAGAAACGCCGGATGGATAATCGCTGCCCCTGGCAGCTGGCAGCCATTACCTTCGATAACCATTACCGGCTCGGGGAATCTGATTTCTACAGCGATGAAGCAACCCGCTTCCGCGTCATAGCCGCCAACGAAAACGGCTCCAGCTGCCCCAGCAACGAAGTAACCACCGCCCGGGCGGCATTGCCGACGACGGCAATCAAACCGCAAATTGCCCCCGAACCCGCCGCCGCGGATAAACTGGCCGTGGCGATTTGATATCTGCGCCTGAAAGTTCCCCTTTGCCCTGAATAATCATGATTCCCCCCGGGGCTCCCCGTTCTGTCCCGGCTATTACCCGTCCAGCGGCCCGATCGGGCATATCCATAAATTTCTGTTGAATTTATCTGGTGGTCTGCTAGAATATTCTCTCGCGAGTTTTTAAGATTAGACGACAAATAATATTCGGTCCGAAAAGAATGGCAGCATAATCATGACAAAAAAAACTAAACCAGAAATTATTTTACAGCTTGAAGAAGAATTAGGAATAGTACTCAGTAAACAAAAAAGTCTAGATACATTAAGATGTACTCCGAGAGGTTTTATTGAAATTAAAAATAAAATAATAGCCATAAATCTGAGTGCTATCGAAATTAAAGACATAACTCCCATATGCAAAATAAATACATTACAAGAACTGATCCTATATAATAACCAGCTTGATTATCTTACCGATGACATTGGCAAACTTTCATCCCTCCAAGGACTGTATCTGAGCGGTAATAATTTACATGAAATCCCCAAAGAAATTAAACACCTAAAACACTTAAAAATATTAAGTGTTAATGATAATATACTGGATTCATTACCAGATGAAATTGGCGAACTAATTTGTCTTGAGCAACTTTATCTTACAAATAATCTAATACATTATATTCCAGAAACAATTGGCAAGCTTGTTGTTTTGGAAACTTTATTTCTCTGTAATAACAACTTATGCGAACTTCCAGATGAAATAAAACATCTTAAATCACTTCAGTCACTTAAACTTCAAAATAATTGCCTAAAAACCCTCCCAACAGCAATCGGACATCTTGAAAAACTAAATAATCTGAACATAAGCACAAACTCCCTCAACATTTTGCCAAAAGAAATCGCCCTGACAAGCTCCTTGCAAAAGTTAGAGCTCCGACAGAACAACTTAGATTATATCCCTCCAGAAATTGAAAAACTAACTTCTCTAACCACACTCGATCTTGCTTCTAATAGAATAAACGGTCTCCCTCGTAATATAGGCAAATTATCTTGCTTAGAGATATTAGATGTTAGCAACAATCCTCTTCAATCATTACCAACGGAAATAGGACTACTTAAATCACTATATTACTTAGATGCACACAACATTCTATTACAAGAAATACCCGAAGAAATATTTCAGCTCTCCAAACTAGAAAGCGTCATCCTAAGCGGCAATAATATTAAACAATTGTCAACGAAAATCGGAACGCTAAATTATTTACGTGAATTAGATCTTAGTTACAATGAAATAACTGAACTGCCGCCAGAAATAGGAAAACTCACAAAATTAAATAAGTTAGATTTATGCACTAATCGACTAAAAGATTTACCTGACGAAATAAACAAACTCACTTCTTTATCAAAGTTAAATCTAAAAAACAACGAACTAACAAAGCTACGACCCTGGATTACAAATATAAACATGCAAATCATTTGCCAAGATGGCTGGGCCACTCGTGACATCAATTTATTTGGCAATCCGTTGGAGAGTCCTCCAATTGAGATTGCCGCACAAGGTCGCGAAGCCATCAGAAATTATTTTGAACTACTGAAAGATGGAGTTGAAAAACTTTATGAAGCCAAGCTACTGATTGTCGGAGCCGGAAAAGTTGGCAAAACATGGTTACTTAACCGCCTCGTATCTAACAAAATTCCTGAGGGAAAAGAAGATGGAACCACCGAAGGGATAGACATTCATAACTGGATAGTTAATGCCGCCGGGGTCGATAATTTCCGAATCAATTTCTGGGATTTCGGCGGGCAAGAAATATATCACGCAACCCATCAGTATTTTCTTACAAGAAGGTCATTATATCTATTCGTCTGGGAGGCTCGGCAAGACGATGATATACTCAGCTTTGCTTATTGGCTTAATGTTATCAGTCTGCTTAGTAATAATTCCCCGGTAATTGTAGCCATGAATAAGTCTGATGAACGAAGCAAGGAAATCGACCAGAAAGGCATCAAGGAAAATTTCCCTAATATCATCGCTTTCCACAAGGTCAGCGCCAAAACCGGACAAGGAATAGACAATCTTCGCAAGGAAATCTTCGAGGAGGTCGGCAAACTGGAACTGGTCGGCAATGATTTACCTATCGTATGGAACAGGATTAGAGAACGGCTGGAATCATTAGAAGAAAATAGTATTTCTTTTGAAAAATACCAAGAAATATGCCTGGAATTCGGATTGGATGCAGAACAGGCCGAACATTTGAGCAGGTATTATCATGATCTAGGAGTGTTCTTGCATTTTGAAGACGACCCGATATTACATCCGGTGATATTTCTCAATCCGGAATGGGCTACCGATGCCGCCTATATGGTTCTGGATAATGAATTTGTTCGCGACAATTACGGTAGATTTACTTACGAACAATTACGTCACATCTGGCAGAATTACCCAGAAGACAAACACGCCGCCCTGCTGGAACTGATGATAAAATTTGAAATTTGCTTCAAACTTGGCAACAATGCCGAATATATAGTACCGGAGCTACTTAAAGCTGAAAAGCCGGATGGTCTTGATTGGAATTATAAGGACAATACCCGTCTTGAATATAAATATGATTTTATGCCAGCCGGGATTATCGAAAGATTTATCGCCAGAAATCACTCTATTCACAAAGATTCTTTTTACTGGAAAAACGGAGTGGTACTTGAACGAAAAGGAACAAATGCCTTAATTGAATGCGAACGCTTCAATCGTCGTATAGTATTAAGATTAGTCGGTATAAACCGCAAAGGACTATTAGCTATTATAAGAAAGGAATTTGATCATATTCATAACACATTAAACAATCCTCCTGTAAAGGAACAGGTGGAATGTACATGCAAAACCTGTTGCGAAAGCGACAAAAAGTATCTATATGAAATCAACAAATTAGAAGATCGCATCAAAAACAACAAAGATAGGGTTGAATGTGGCGAAAGTTATGAGATGGTCGATATCAAATCTATCCTGGGAGAAATTATTGAATTTACGGTAGTTACTGATGAACAAATCGAACTCTTCATAAATTATCTTCAAAAGCTTGACCAAAAAAAACGAAAATCCGTATCGAAACTCATACAAGAAATGAAAATTGCCTGTTCAGAAGAAGATAAAATACAAATTCTCGAAAACATTAAAATTTTCATGATCAAAAACTCTATCCCGATAATCCACTCTTTGAGCGGCGCTGTCATATTTGAAATACTTAAAAAAATTCAGCTAGATAAGATATTTTGATTTTAATAGCTATTTAACTTCTTCATATTTTAGTCTCGCCTCATCAACGTTCGCTATCTGACACAACCCTTTCAGCCCCGGCCAAATATCAGTCGTCTAACCCAGTTATTGAAATCATCGCTGATGGTGTAGATTACCGGCACGACCAGCAGGCCCATCCAGCCGCCGGCGAGAAGTCCGCCGATCTGTACCATCGCCATGGGGGCTCGCATCTCGCCGCCCCAGCCGCTGCCCATTGCCAGCGGAATCAGGGCGATAACCGTAGTGAGGTTCGCCATGAGGATCGGGCGCAGGCGGGTTGTGCCCGACTCGATAATCGCATCGGTGCGGCCCTTGCCCTGCTTACGCAGGATATTGATATAGTCAATCACGATGATACTGTTATTGATTACCAGGCCGACGAGCATGACGATTGACATAATCGAGAAGATCGAGAATGTCCCGCCCATCAGGAACAAGGCTGCGAAAACACCAATCAAACTCAGCGGCAGTGAGACCATAATTATCAGCGGCTGAGTGAACGACTCCAACAGGGCAGCCAACAGCATATACGTCAGGCAAACCGCCATGATAAGCGCAACGCCCATACGCGCGAAACTTTCCTGCATCCGCTCGACCTCGCCGCCGAAGAACACGGTCACCTCCGGGTATTCACGCAGCAAGGGTTCCAATTCGCGATTGACAGCGGCGACGACCTGGCCGGGACTGCTGCCGCTTACATCGCAAGTAACCTTAATCATATTCTGGCGGTTCTTGCGGAAAATCTGGGATGGGCCGGTGGTCTGTTTGATCTCCGCCAGTTGCGGCAGAGGTATCAGCCGACCCGCGGCGTTCATTATCGTCAACTCCGAAATATCGGCGATAACTTTGCGGGAATCCTCGTCGGCCTTGACGCGAATGTCGTAATCGAACGCACCTTCGCGATATTCACCGGCCAGCAATCCCTCGAATGTCGCGGCGACAACGGAGGAAAGGTAACGGCTGTTCACTCCGTTATCCAGACACTTCTCGCGGTCGGGAATAATTCGCAGTTCCGGCTGGCCGAGACGATAATTCGTGTCAATATCAACCGCGCCGGGTACACGTTCGGGGTTGTTCATGATTTTCATGGCCTGAACTGAAAATTCGTACAGCCGGGAAATATCATCACCGATGATTTCCATCTGAATCGGCGCTTCGCCCCCGCCGCCGCCGCTAATTTCCAGAATCTTGATATTGGCGCCGGGAATGTTCGCCGCAGCGAGTGATGGGCGTAAACGGTCCATCACCTCGGTAGTGCTGAGGTCACGCTCATCCTTGGGCAGAATCTGCACTATCATCTGACCAATATTAACCGCCTGACTGGCCCCGCCGACATCGCCACCCATCGTCGTGCCTATCAGGGAAAACATGGTAATCAACTCCGGCAGAACTTTCTTATCGGCAAGCACCTCTTCAATCCCGGCCATCGCAGCGTCAGTTTCTTCCAGACGTGTACCAACCGGCATTTCCAGCATAACGGTAAACTTGCCCTGGTCCATATTGGTGATGAACTCGCTGCCGATCTGACCGGCCAGCATAAACGAGCCAATCAGCATGAAGAAAACTACGATAATCAGCAGCCACCGGTGACGCAGACACCAGTGTAAGCCGCCGGCGTAACTGTCTTTTAAGTTGTCGAGGTGCTTTTCGAACCAGCGGCCGAACCTGCCCATGAAATTTTGCTTGTTAATCGCGATCGCGTTCTGGCTCAGCAATTTCGCGGCCATCATCGGCGCCAGCGTAAATGAAACAAACAGCGATACTATCGTGGCGAACGTAGCGGTCAGGCCAAAGTCCTTGAAGAACTGGCCCACAATACCGCCCATAAACGCGATAGGCACAAACACCACCACGTTGGTAAGGGTCGTCGAAGCGACCGCGACGGCGATCTCAGAAGTGCCTTCATTGGCGGCCCGGATCGGGTCGTGGCCCAACTGTAAATAACGATAAATGTTCTCCAAAACCAGAATCGCGTTATTTACCAGCACACCCACCGTCATCGCCAAACCCATCAGGCTCATCATATTCAGCGTGAAGCCGGCGAGGTACATAATGATAAATGTTGCCAGTACCGATACCGGCATGGTCAGCGAAATAATAATCACGCTGCGAAAACTATGCAGGAATATCAGCAGGGTAATCGCGGTGAGGATAATCCCGCTTATCATATTATCACGCACATTGGCAACCGAAGAGGTTATCCAGGTGGCGCTCTCGTCAATTACCAGAATCTCATAATCATCGGGCAGAATTTTCTTGAGCTTCTCAATCTGTTCACGCACCCCGGCATCAACAGCTACCGCATTACCCCCGGCACGTTTTTGAATCGTCATGCCCACACAAACTTTGCCATCGGTCCGGGCCTTCTCGCGAATATCCTTATAAGTATCCTTTACCTCCGCCAACTCACGCAGATAAACACTGCCCCCCGTCGGCAGCATCACCCGCATATTGCGTATCTCATCCAGATTTTTAAATTTCCCCCGAAGTCGAATATTAAATTCACGACTGTTCTGGCGAATATAACCGCCCGGCGATTCCAGGTTCGCCGCTGATACCGCACCGAGCAAATCAACGATACTCAAACCGTAAGCCCGCAAACGCTGCTGGTTGGCGAGGATATGAATCTCCCGTTCCTCGCCGCCGGTGATTTCCACCGAAGCAACATCGGGCACTGTTGAAATGCGGTCCTTGACCCGCTCATCAGCCATCTGGAAAACTTCCCGCAAACTCCGCGGCGCGGAAATCGCCAGCGTCATTATCGGCTGAGCGTTAAAGTCGAATTTCTCTACGATCGGGTCGTCGGCTTCTTCGGGCAGATCGTTGCGGACCACATCGACCTTGGCCCGCACATCCGCGGCGGCAACATCGACATCGGTACCCAAATAAAACTCGGCGATTACCAGGCTCATCCCCTGCTGAGAAATACTGTTGAGATATTTGATACCCTCGACCGTACTGATTTCGTCTTCGAGCTTCTTACTTATCAACTGCTCGATTTCTTCCGGGCCGGAACCTTCATAACGGGTCACCACCGTTACGACCGGGAACTCGACATCCGGGAATAACTCCTGCGACAACTGCGTCCAGCAGAAAACACCCAGCCCCGCCAGGGTCGTCATTATCATCGCCACCAATACGGGCCGGGAAATACATGTCTTAATAAAATTCATAACTTTATCTCAATAGTTATATTGTTTGCATCATTGTTATTTGTTGCTTATCTTAGATGCTGATTAATCCTGAACTACGGTCACTTTCATATCCGCCGAGATGTCCTTGCCCAGCCCGACAATCCTTTCCCCGCCCGCCAAACCACTCAGAACCTCTACCCGACTATCAAACACCCGGCCCGGCTTCACATCCAAACGACGGGTCACCGCTTTTTCACCGCCCTCGACAGCCAGAACATAATCGCCCTGCTCATCACTACGTAAAGCGTCAGCGGGCACCGCCAAGGCATTATCGGCCCGGTCAATCACGATATGGGCCCGGCCAAACATACCCATTCTCAGCTTGCCGCCCCCGTTATCAATCAGGATGCGGGTTATATAAGAACGATCTTTCTGGTTTATTACCGGGTTGATTTGGTCGATCGTTCCGGCGAATTCCTGACCCTTTAGCGCATCTACCGTAACCGTTACGGATTGGCCCGGTTCCAATTTGGAGATATACAGCTCTGAGACATCGACCTTCAGATAAACCCTGCTGACATCCACCATCTTGAACAGTGCCATATTAACATCAGCCACATCGCCTACCTCAAAATCTGTCAAACCAACCTGACCGGCGAACGGTGCCTTGAGGTAATGGTCCGCCAGATAATCCTCGGCCTGAGCCAATTGAGCCTCAGACAATTCCAGCTCCGCCCTCGCCGCGGCGATATCTTCCTGACGAGGACCGTTTTTCGCTAATTCAAAATTCGCCTGAGCAGCCTCAACCGCGGCAGCAGCGTTATTGAAACGATTTTCGACATCCTGAACCTGCTGTAATGTCGTGGCCTGTTCAGCGTATAATTTTTCCTGACGGTTTTTTTCAATCTTCAGCAATTCCAAAAGTGCCTGGGCTTCTGCCCTGCCAGCCTTGGCGATGCTGATTTCTTCCGGGCGGGTGCCGTTTTCCAGCCGTCTCAGCGCCTCACGCGTCAAATTAACCTTCGCCTGGGCCTGAGCCACCTGGAATCCCGCCTTATCGGTATCGAGCCGCACCAGCAAATCCCCCTGGGCTACCTTCTGCCCAGCCTTGACGGGCAGTTCCGCGATTCGCTCCATCACCGTCGCGGCGACAGTAACTTTCTGAATCGGCTCTATCGTACCACTAACCGAAACAGTTTCCATCAAGTCTCCACGTGCGACTTCATATACGCGGACCGGTAATCCAGCCTTCAACTGCAAATCCGAAATGCTCTCGGCGGGCTGGGGTTTATTCAGATAAACATAAACACCCAAGGCCACCAATACCAAAACGATTACCAGTAAAATAAGTTTCTTCATAATTCCACCTGTATATTATCAATTATTCCGTTTACTACTAAACAACCTCGCCCAAAGCGAATCCTGGCCGTTGACGTTATATTTCTGACCTCTGAATTCTGACATCTTGTTCTTCAAGGCAGGACTTCTTCACCCAGGGTACCAACCGCCCGATGCAATTGCAGCCGGGCAACTTCATGTCCATAAACCGAAGTCGCGTAATCCGAACGGGCCGTCGCTAATGCCAGCTCTGCGGAAATCACATCCAGTGCCGTCGCCGCCCCTTCCTGAAAGCTCACCCGCACCAGCCGCAAGGCTTCTTCGGCATTGGCGACATTGCCCTGCTGCGAACGTACAAACCGGGCACTGCTGTCCAGCGTGAGCAAACCTTCGGTGACTTCAAACTGTACCTGCTCTTCTAATTTGTGCAAGGCAATCTGTTCTTTATGCAGTTGGGCCTTGGCCTGGGTGACTTTCCCTTCCACGGCAAATCCGCTAAAGAAGGGCCACTCCACCACTACCCCGCCGTTCATAGTCCGCTCCCATTTTTTATCACCCAGAAAAGAACCAAACCCCGGATAGCTGCGCTGATACACACCCTGCAAATAAACCCTGGGACGATTACCAGACTTTTCGCTTACGATATTATCCTCACGCAGCCGCACCATCGCTTCTGCCATTAACAGACCCGGACGACGCAACTGAGCTTGTTCCAGGCAACTTGAATCGCTAACTATCAACTCTTGATAATCCAGCTTGCCCGCCAGCTCCACCTTACTTAACTGGGACACTCCCAGAACATTTAATAGTCTCTGTTGAGCCAGTTTGGCTTCATGTTGGCGTTTGATAAGGTCGGCTTCCATCTGCGTCAGACGTACCTGTGCCCGCAAAACATCAAACTTCAAACCCGCCCCATGTTTCAGCTTTACTTCGACATCATTAAGATGTTTTTTTGCATCATTGCGTGCCTGAATCGCTACCCTTTCCAATTCCGCTGCCAGAAGTGCCCCCAAATATTGCCGTCTGACCTCCAGTTGCACATCCTGCATGGACTGCCGCAACTCCTGCTGCGAAAAATACGCCGCCGCCGTCGCCGCGTCCAAAGCCGCACCGATCAATCCGCCCAGATACAATGGCTGACGTGCCAGCAGGCCAAGTTCATAACTTTCTTTATCGGCAACCAATCCGTCATTTTCATTCACCAAAGCTGAACCGCTAAACGACGCGATCGGCAAAGCGGTGGCCCGTGCCTCGACAATCTGGCCCTGGGCTTCTTCCAACGCGGCACGGGCGGATTGGATTTGTTTATTACAGAGCAACGTCAATTCCAGGCATTTATCGACAGTCAGCTTGCCGCTGATAACTTTAAACGCATCAGAATTTTCCTGCTGCTCAAGACGCGTCAGGCGCTGATAGCTGCTCAGGCGATTGGAACTGAACTGACGGTCCATCTTTTCCGTGGTGATACAACCACCTGCTACCAGCATAGTTACCGCACAACTCGTAATCCATAATTGTTTCATAATTTTGTATCCTGCCTCAAAGAGAGGTATTATTATCGCCGCATCGCACCTTCAAAGAATATTCCTAATATGGTGTGAACCCTTTTTTCATTTATCTGGTATTCCGGGCGAGACGACCATTCAAACATAAATCCATCTATAATCCCGTTTAGCGCGACGGCCATATCGTAGGCGTCCATATCATCTCTGAAAATTCCCTGTTTTTGGCAATCCTTAAAAGCATTTTCCAGTCGGCCCATCAGGTTTCCGCAAAATTTTCCGACGTAAGTCTCGTAGAAATCAGGTTTACGGAAAATATCATCGAGATGTTCGTTCAAATATATTTTCACGAACGCGGTTTCCCTCCTAAGCACCTCAATTCGGGCCTGGATGAAACCTTCAATTAAGTCCTTGGCGTTTCTTGAGTTATCCATCTCTTCCTGAAAACATTCGAAGACTTTGCCAAATCTATCTTCCACTAACTCTTTAAATAACAGGTCTTTACTGCCAAAAAAATTGTAGAGAGTACCCACCGAAAACTCGGCCTGCCGGGCAACATCTTCCACGGTTGCGCCCGTAAAGCCTTTCTCAGCAAAGACTTGCTCGGCGGCAGCGAGGATTTCCTGTCGATGACGCTGGCGTTCGCGATTTTTTCTACTCAAATTATCCATAACATCTTACTAATAATAACATTACACACAAACTGACTTAAAATTCATCCAATGAATACACATTCATAATATGACTAAAAAGTCAGATGTCAAATTAAAATTCGCTTAATTTCCCCAAAATGGCTGCTGCCTAATGCTTTTTATCTTCGGGCTTATGTTCGCAAGTTTTTTCCTTACAGGAAGTTGCGCCACAGCCGCAGCCGCCGGACTTGGCTTTTCCGGTCAAAACCCGGTAGAAGCTTAACCCCATCATTATGGCCACTACAGATACTATCAAAATTGTAATCAAGGTATCCATCACCCAATATTGTAGTGTTTTCGCGGTGATTTAGGCGAAAAAAACCGCGCGAATTTGCCGAGAACGACCGGTTTTTGACGATTTTTCGTCGTTTTTTTAGATTTTTAACGATTTTTCTCAATTATTTCAGGGTTAGGAAGATGTTTGGGTTGAAAAAAACCCTTTTTTCTGAATTGCATAAGCCAACCGGGAATAGTACGATGTTAAACGATTGCATTGTTTGCCAGGATTATTTAGGAAATTTCGAGCAATGAGAAACTGCCGTGAATGCAGCCATGAGGTTTCGGAACAGGCTTTTACCTGTCCGGGTTGTGGTGCGCCTTATCCGGCGAGGGAAAAGTGGGACGGCTGGGGATTTGAATATAAATCTCAGGCGAGATTCTACGGGCTGCCGTGGCTGCATATATCTTTTAAATACAAACCTAACCGTATGCCGGTGCCGGCTAAAGGGATAATCGCTATTGGTCAGTTCGCCTGCGGAGTGGTGACTATCTCGCAGTTTGGGGTGGGTCTATTCAGCCTGGGGCAGTTCGCTGTAGCGGGTTATGCTCTGGCTCAGATGGCGGTGGCATATTCGCTAATTGCTCAACTGGGTATATACATTCATCAGGGATACGGGCAGGTGGTTAGAAGTTTGAGCGAAATTATGGGGGCTTGATTCACCTTTTTTGTAGAAACAGGAAGTTTATGAGTAACCCAACAACGTTTGTGGGCATGATGCCGATCTTGCCCAGTGTAATTAGTGAGTCGGGCGAGATTGACCGCCCGAGTTTAAATCAACTGGTTAAATACTGCCTGGATAATCAGGCATGCGCTATCGGGCATCTGGCCTGGGCTTCAGAGTTTAATAAGCTCTCTCGTGCTGACCGGCGAGTGCTGACCGAATCTCTGGTCGAAGAAGTTGGCGGGAAGGTACTGATATTTATCGGTGTTTCCGGAGCTAACCGGCGAATCGCTGCGGAATTTGCGCGTGACGCTCAGGCCCAGGGGGCTGACATTCTGATGCTGGCCCCTCCGACGGGACTGGCTCACAAAGAGAAAGAGATTTTTGATTATTACAAAGCGGTCAGTAATGAAACCGACCTGCCGATGATTCTCCAGGATGTGGCTATTCCGGGCCAGTATTTATCAGCGGAATTTATTTGCCGGGCTTATAACGAAATAGAGAACATTAAATACATCAAGGAAGAAGACCATGATTTTCTGAGCAAAATTGCTCGTATGCAGGAACTGTCGAAAAATCAGATGCCTATTATCGGCGGTTACGGCGGCAAGCACATGTTCCAGGTTCTGGAGATGGGGATTGAATGTTTCATGACCGGGACCGAAGCGTTGGATATTCATAACGCGGTGGTGCGGAGTTATCTCGAGGGGAAAACCAAAGAGGCACATGATATTTATTATAATAAGCTGCTGCCCTATTTTCTGTTCTATCAGGATAACGGCGAGCAACTGCTCAAGACCATGCTCTACTGGCGGGGTATCATCAGCAATGATTTTGTCATCACGCCAAATATTCTTAGAGTTATGACGGAAGGAGAGTTGAAAGTGTTCCGGGGCGTGCTGGAGGATATTGGATATTTTGATTATAAGAACCAGGCCGGGTATAAGGCATAAGGCAAGAGTGAACGGCGTGGTTTCGACCTGCGGTCGAGAGTTTTTATTTAACGGCAACGGCACCGCTTACTAACGTGCGCGGCTCTGATGGGTGAATTGGGGAACCGCAAAAAAAAGGGGTGACATGCCGACTCTGGAATCAGCATGCACCCGTTTTTTTTAACCATTCCCGCATATCAGCGGGGCCGGGAATTTTACTTCAGTTTGCTCTTTAGAATCGAGAGCAGCATAGTATTATCGATAGGCTTCTGGAATACGCCGTCCAGTCCCAGGTCACTGTAGCTGGTGGACATATTGAGCGTATCGCCGGCAGAGCTGAGCATATAGATGGGACAGGTCTTGCCGATGGCGCGAATTTCTTTGACAAAATTCGTACCAGCGTCGATTTCTTCCATCATCAGGTCAACAATCACCAGGTCGGGCTTTTCGGCCTTATAAACTTTAAGTCCTTCTTCAGCGCTGCCGGCCTCAACCATTTTATAATGGTTCGACTCGAGCACTACCCGCATACATTCCAGGACATCGGGGTCGTCATCAATACACAGAATAACATGTTTTCCGTCTTGCATTTTTTGTCTCCATCACAGCGGCTTAAAAATAGTTCACTGTTTAGTCAGGATGAACAACTTCATCGAAGTTGCCCTTTTTAATTACTCCGATCAAAAACTCCAGAGCCAACGCCAAATTTTTTTCAGCGGCAGGCGAAAGGAATTCGCCAAACTCATTAAACTCATAGCCGCAGATGCCCAGCGTATAACATTTCGTTTCGGCCTGGAACATTTCCTGGGCCAAAGCATAAACGGTATCCGGCTCCATGCTGTGGCTGCTGAAACCCAAGGCGGGCCTGGGTACGGTGGCCTTGAACTCAAACGGTTCATGGCCCTGAACCGTCGCGTCAGCGAAAATCGCTACCTTATGCGCAGCCAAGGCCTCGGCATCTTCGACGTTAAGCTGGTAGTTGGAATCGACCGTTACGCCTTCGATATTCAAATTTTCAAGCGTCTCAGCCAAAGCCGGTCCCAGCCCGTCATCCAACCGACCGGGATTGCCATAGCCAACCACCAGAACATCCGTAGCGGCCTTATTCATTACTGTTTCTTCCTGTCAATCATCTGACCATCGTGGTCGAATAGTTCAATCACCAGCGGCATCTGACCCAGAGCGTGTGTCGCACAGGACAAGCACGGGTCATAGGCACGAATGGCAACTTCGACATGATTCAGCAGGCCTTCGGTAATTTCCACACCGGAAAGATAGTCCTTGGCGACCTTCTCAACGGCACGGTTCATCGGCTCATTATTGCTGGTCGTCGAAACAATCAGGTTCGCCATGGTAATCTGGTCATTCTCGTCCACACGATAATGATGGAACAGGGTACCACGCGGAGCTTCAACGATCCCCACACCTTCAGGACGACGCTCGCCCTTGACGAGCAGGTCGGTGCCCTGCAAGTCAGGGTCATTGAGCAGATTCTGCATAGTCTCGCAGGAGTGCAGCAGCTCAATCATCCGGGCCCAGTGATAGGCCATGGTGATATTGTTGGGCTTGTTGTCGGTAACGGCCATGAATTCTTTGCGAGCGGCTTCGGCTTCGGGCGTATCGAAACGGTCACAGATATTGACACGGGCCAGCGGACCGACGCGATACCAGCCATTTTCGGTGCCGATAGACTTAATGAAGGGGAACTTCATATAAGACCAGGGTCGCACTTCCTCAGCGATATAGTCATCGTATTTCTGATTATCGACATGGTCGAAAATCTTGTTGCCTTCGCTGTCGATGGCCCGCAGACCGCCGTCATAAATATCATAGCTGCCGTCGGCACGAATGATACCCAGATGGTTCGAGTCGAATGAACCAAAGTCGGCGACCTTCGACAGATTTTCGACGGTATAGTCCTTGGCAATCTTCACTGAGCCGCGGGACCATTCCATCATCTGGTCAATATCCTTCAGGAAGCTGTCGCGTTCGGCAATCGAGAGATTCTTGTTGATACCGCCGGGAATGGCGCCGGTACCGTGAATCTTCTTGCCGGCGGTGGCCTTGATAATTTCCTGGCCATACTTACGCATCATGACACCCTGGACCGCCAGGTCGGGGAACTTCGCGGCTACACCGATAACATTGCGAATGGCAACGTCGGCATCAAAACCGAAAAGCAGGTCCGGCGAACAAAGATGGAAGAAATGCAAAGCATGAGACTGGAAGAACTGACCGTGATGCATCAGTAAACGCATCTTCAAAGCGGTGGGCGTCAGCTTTTCAGCGCCGGCGATAATATCCATCGCCTTGACAGCGGCCAGATGATGACTCACCGGGCAGATGCCGCACAGACGCTGAACCAGCACCGGAGCTTCCCAATAGGGACGGCCCTGAATGAAACGCTCAAAGCCCCGGAACTCCACAATGTGCAGACGGGCCTGTTTGACCTGATTCTGTTCATCCAAAAGAATGGTAACTTTCCCGTGTCCTTCGACGCGGGTTACCGGTTCAATCACGATTTTCTTAGGGTTGTTTATAGTTGTCAAAGCAACTTCTCCTATACCTTATCAGTCGTACTTAATCAACGAGTACGGCAGTTCTACGGGTTTGTCAGATAACAACGCGACCAGCGCCTCCCACAGAGTATCGGCGGGCGGCGGACAGCCGGGCAGATAGTAGTCAACCTTGACGACTTCCTGGCAGGGATAAACGCGGTTCAGCAGCAGCGGAATATCGGGGTCGTTGGGAACCTGGCCGCTGGGATTATAAACCGTCGGACCGTTCACATACGCTTCGTCGAAACATTCCTGCAGCGGAATATTATTCCGCAAGGCTGGAATACCACCGTTAATCGCACAGTCGCCGACCAGAATCAGAATATCACAATGTCTGCGGAAATCCTGCAAAACCTTAACATTTTCTTCATTGCAGCACCCGCCTTCGATAAGGCCGATGGCACAACGACCGGTGAATTCTTTAATGTCATCAATCGGGCTTTTGTCAAAATCAACCAGTTCTACCAGCTTGAGGATACGGTCGTCGATGTCCAGCAGGGACATGTGGCAACCGAAGCAGCCGGCTAAAGATGTAGTAGCAACTTTGGGCTTGGCCATACTTATATCCTTTATCCTTTCTGAGCTTCGATTTCGGAACCGATAGGCTCGCGGTCATATAAACGTTCTCCGACGGGCACTTTGTAGCCCATCCGCTTGCGGAGGATCGCGCCAACGGGGCACATTTCCGCGGCCTTGTCAGTTACCGCAAGGTCGGTCTTGGACAAACACGCTTCGGCATTAACTGCCACTCGTTTTTCCGAACCGCGACCGACAAACTGAAATACATTCTTGCCGTCCATTTCCTTGCTCGCCCGTACACAGCGGCCACAAAGCACGCAGCGATTGCGGTCGATAAGCACTTCCGGATGTGAAGCATCGACATCACGGTCGGGGAACATATAGGGGAACTTTGGAGCGGTAATGCCGAACCGATAAGCCAAAGCCTGCAATTCGCAGTTACCCGACTTTTCGCAGAACATGCAGAAGTGATTTCCTTCGACAAACAACATGTCGATAATATCCCGCCGAATGTTGAGCAGTTCTTCGGTCTCGTTTTCGACTACTATACCCTCAGCGACCGGCTGCGTGCAGGCTGACTGGGGCCGACCATTAACTTTTACGGTGCAGACCCGGCAGGAACCGTGAGGGCTCAACCCGTGGACCGCACATAGCCGCGGGATGTAAATTCCCGCCGCGTCCGCCGCCTGCATGATCGTTTGACCGGCAGCGGCTTTAATTTCTACGCCGTCAATTGTAAAGGTGATTGTTTCACTCATGTTTTTATCCTCAATTGCTTAAAAGTGCACCGAACCGCGACCGGCAATCTTCGACGCCGGACCAACCGCGGCGTGAATGTCGAAGGTAGGCATCATGCCGTCTTCGACTGCCTTGACACGGGATTCATATTCACTACGGAAATTTTTCAAGGTTGACAGCACCGGATTAGCCGAGGTCTGACCCAAACCACAACGACTGGCGGTCTTGATGGTCTTGCCCAAATCTTCCATGGCCTTCAAATCTTCCGGCTGGCCCTTGCCCTTGATAACATTATCCAGCATGTTCTTCAGCAGAACATTACCTGTCCGACACGGAGTACAGTAGCCGCAGCTTTCCTCGATAAAGAATTCCAGGAACTTCTCGGCAACCTTCAGCACATCGCGGCTCTTGTTGAATACCATCATCGAACCGCCCGTGGCCAGGTCGTCATAGCAAATCGTCCTGCCGTAATCAGCCGGGCCAATCATATTACCGCTGGGACCGCCGATTTGAACCGCGGCGGCATCTTCGGCACCGACCATCTTGAGCACTTCCTTCATGGTAATGCCGAACGGTACTTCATAAACGCCCGGACTCTTGCAGTCGCCGGAAATACTCAGCAGCTTCGTGCCCGGCGAACCCTTGGAACCCATCTCCGCGAACCAGCCCGGCCCTTTGTCCAGAATGCGAGCCACGCAGCAGAAAGTTTCCACGTTATTAACCGAAGTCGGTTTGGCCAGATAACCCTTCTGGGCCGGGAACGGCGGACGATTCTTCGGGTCACCGCGTAAACCTTCGCAGGAACTAATCAGCGAAGTCTCTTCACCGCAAATATAGGCACCGGCACCCATCTGGATGCGAATATCAAAATTGAAACCTGCTTTGCCGCAAATATTATTGCCGAGCAGACCTGCCAAACGACGTTTGTTGAGAATATCCTCAAGGAAGGCCCGCAGATAAGCGTATTCCGCCCTCAGGTAAAGAATACCGGTCTGAGCACCAATCGCGTAACCTCCGATGGTCATACCTTCAAACATCAGGTCCGCACATTCGGTCAAAACCACACGGTCCTTAAATGTTCCCGGTTCACCTTCATCAGCATTGCAGATGATATAACGATCCTTGCCTTCGGCGCCGCGGGTGAAATCCCATTTCATCCCGGTCGGGAAACCTGCCCCGCCGCGACCACGCAGGCGAGCGGTCTTGACATCGCGAATCACTTCGGCCGGCGTCATCGCCAAGGCCTTCTTCAAAGATGCGCCAACCACCATCTCGCCGAAAACAACTTCGCCGCGTTTGCGAATATTGTTGTCAACCATGGCCTTGACCAGCTCGTGACCGTTATTGCCGTCGCCAAACTCTCTGACCAGCTGCTGCGGGTCGAGATTTTCTTTGAGGCTGCGAACCATCTCGCGGGCCTTGTCACTCGACAATTTTGTCACCAGCACATCATTAACCATGGCCGCGGGGGCCTGGTCGCACATTCCGATGCACGGGGTGTATTCCAAAGTAATCTTGCCGTCCGGAGTGGTCTGACCAAACTTGATGCCCAGCTCGTCTTCCAGAGCAACCGCGACTTTTGCGCTGCCCTGCATTTCGTCGATAATATCGTCACAGAGACGAATTACCACACTGCCTTTGGGTTTATTAGATAGAAAAGCGTAAAACGATATCACGCTCTCAACTTCCACCCGGTGCGAACCGACTGCCTTGGCAATCAAATCCATTGCTTCACCGGAGACACAACCTAGCTTCTGTTGCACAGCTCGTACAATATCCATCATCCGGGTACGGTCATTCCCGCACTCCTGACAAATGGCATTGATAGCTGCCTGGGGGTTTTCGCTCATAAGTGTACCTCTGATTTGGTTAGGGGCTTCATTATCCACATCTTCTCAGCCCTGTGACATTATCTGGTTTATAACCAACAGCCGATATTACTTCGACTTCTCGTCCAATTTTCTTTACCGAAAACAACCTGTTCAGTTTTTCACGAACGTTCCGCCGTCACATGTTATCTCGTTATGCCTGATTGGACAGTACAGATGGTCCAACCAAAACTACTACTATTGCGGAAACCACCCCGACAAAACTTCACGACTTCGCCTCTCCAAACATTGTGAAGTTGTGAATCTTTTCACAGCCTTCCGCAAAAAACCACACAGCGGATTTTTTCTTTTCAGCCTAAGAGTTTAGCGACCTCGCCCAGCCAACTCAACCATTGTTCCAGACCTTTTCCTAATTTAGACGAAATCTCAATAAGCGGGGCTTTGCCGTTTAGTTTGCTGATGTCCTCGCGAACCCGCTCAAAGTCAAAATCCAGATATTCCAGCAAATCAATTTTGCTGAGCATAATCAAATCGGCACCCTGGAACAACGTCCAATACTTAGCGACCTTGTCATCACCTTCCGGGAGACTCAGCAGTACAACCTTTTTATGCTCGCCCAAATCGTGGCCCGCTGGGCAGACCATATTTCCTACATTTTCTATAAAAAGGTAATCGATCTTCGACAAATCCAGTTGTTCGAGGCCACGAGCGACCTGGGCCGCCGAAAGATGACAGCCCTTGCCCGTATTTATCTGAATACTCTCGGCACCGGAAGCACCCAACCGCTCTGCGTCACGGGTCGTCTGCAAATCCCCCACCATAACCGCACAACGTTCCGGACCCAGAAGTTCAAGGGTCTTTTCCAGCAACGTGGTCTTACCGCTGCCCGGTCCACTAAGAATATTCAGACACAGCACGCCGGCTACGTTGAGCCGCTGGCGATTCTCCGCGGCCTGGGCATCGTTGGACTTCATAATATTTTCTACAACCTTAATCTTCAATTCACGTCCTCCTGTTCGCATGTCAATGATTTAAGAATTATATCACCCCCCGCGATTATTTCCACATCCGCCTGCCCGCATTTCGGACATTGAAAACTTTCCGGGCCTGCCCCGAACTCTGCGTCACATTTATGACATCTGGCTTTGATAGGAACCTCGACCTGTATCAATTTTGCGTTTTCCGCGGCGGTCCCTCTGCTCAGCTCCAGAAACGCCATCTCCAGCGCCTCTGGCACGACCTGCCGCATCAGCCCCACCTCAATCAGCACCTCCTCGACCCGCTTAGCTTCATTTTCACGGGCAATCTCCAATATCTGTTCCAGAAGCGGTTCCGCTATCGCCATTTCGTGCATTGTTAAACCCTCAACGATTGTATTTATACCAGGCAGCACAAGTGCCTTCACTGCTGACCATGCAAGGGCCAATCGGCTTGACAGGCGTACAGCCCGTGTCGAACAACTTACAGTCCGCGGGCGTTGCCTTACCCTGAATCACTAATCCGCACAGACAGCCCGGAGGCTCAACATCGGGTCCCAGCTCTATCCCGAAATGTGCCAAAGCATCATATTTCTTATACGAGCCCCGCAAATCCAGCCCACTGCCCGGAATAACGCCCATTGCCCGCCAGACAGCGCCGGCTGGTTCAAAAACTTCGTCTATCAGTTGCAGGGCTACTTTGTTACCCGCCCCTTTAACCGCCACACCGTAAACATTTTCTACTTCCGAGCGTCCCTGGGCCAACTGACGCAGTAAAAACAAAATCCCGTTCGCTAACTGCATCGGCTCAAAACCCGCCACCACGCAGGGCTTACCATAATCGCCAGCCACCGGTTTATAGGCCTGCTCGCCAATGATAATGCTCACATGGCCCGGACACAAAAAGCCGTCTATCGGCACTTCACCTTCTGCCAGTAACGCGTTCATCGCGGGCATAACCAATTTATGGCCACACAGAAAAAAAACATTCTCAACGCCCAGAGCGTCGGCTTCTTTAACCGCTGCCGCCGTCGCGGGCGTGGTTGTCTCAAAACCAACGGCCAGAAAAACAAATTTTCTGTCTGGATGTTTCCGGGCAGAGCTCACCACTTCCCGTGCCGAATAGACAATCATGATATCCGCCCCCTGCCGCGCCCGTAAATCCTCCAGCGAACCACCTGAACCCGGCACGCGAATCATATCGCCGTAAGTGCAAATAGTAACATCGTTACGGCCTGCCAATGCACAAGCCGCGTCGATATACCCCTGACTGGTAACACAAACCGGACAGCCCGGCCCGCTCACCAGACGCAAATTTTCCGGCAGTAAAGATTTTATCCCCGTCTTGAACAGCGAGACCGTATGCGTCCCGCATATTTCCATAAGCTGAACCATCCCCAGATCGCGGCACAAAGCCTCGATCTCCTCGATAATCGGATTAATCTGCGTTGCTATCGTCATTAGTTGTCACTCGAACCTGGTATTTCCAAATCCAGCCCCGCCTCCTTAAGCGATTGCCAGGTCTCGGCGGCCTCCTGCTCATCCAGAACATTTATCGCGAAGCCCGCGTGAACCAGCACCCAACTGCCCAGCTCGGCCTCGGGCACCATCGCCAGCGAAACCTCAACCTTATTACCCTGAAAATCAACCATAGCTAACTGCCCCACCACTCCGGGCTGAGCTTCTTTGATTTCCACAACTTTACCCGGCACCGCCAAACACATTTTTTTATCCTCTCATACAAACCAACGCAGGACGAATCTTACCTCGCCCTGCGTCGTGATTAAATCTACTTCATAAAAGTATAGCCTGCTTAGAACTTATACGCCACTCCCAGTACGGTCGAGACATTATAATGCTGGTCAACCAGCGGGCTGCCGGTGATTTCATCGCCCAGCCATTCGTAGTAGACCATACCGTAGAGGTTCCATTTCTCGGCCAGTTCATAAACCGCGTTCACGCCCACAAACACATTGGTCTCATCGTCAGCGTGGTAGCGTGGTCGGTCGCCGCCGTCGTCGGTATTGTCCTCGCTCCATCTTACACCGTAGTAGTAATCGGTTTTCTGAGTATTCTGCCATGCCGCACCCAGCGAAGGAGCGATTGAAAGTTTATCCAGCGGCTTAAACATCAGCGTATAGCTCAACCGCACTTCCTGGCCCTTACTCCGGCCGGTCACATCGAACATCCCCGCCAGACGAAACATTCCAATTTCGGTCATCGCCGAAATCGCCAACCCCGCGTCAAGCCCGCTCTTGCGGTCGCTCATGCCGCCAAAAACATGGCTGTCGTCAGCGTCATAACCATTCATACGAATATTAACTTCCGGCGAAAGAGTCCATATCCCCTCCTGCCACAGGCGATACCCGCCGGCGATACCATACCAGAAAAACTTGCCGTCATCGTACATAACTAACGGCAGAGGCATAACTTCCGTATCAACTCCCTTATATTCACTGCAAGTACTCAAAGCCCCCAAACCCAGCATAAACTTAGTCTCCTGCCCATCGACACCAGAGTCCTCAGCCGGCAAAACCGAACCAAAAACCAATACTAACATCACCACGACACTAAGCACTAAAGACTGTTTCATATCCAGATTCCTTTCGTTAAAACGTAATCGACCGACAAACAAACAGCATTCTAAAGACAACAAGACCATCTGGCAAGAATGAAAAAACAAACCGAAGATGGTTTTTGATTGAAGCAGGGGCAAATTTCAGGGTAATATAACTGCCAATCAGGAAATTCTACTGTTAAAGATACGATTGACTGGGCCAACAATAAAATGGAAGCACTCTATATAGCAGCCTGGACAGGACTAATACTCAGCATCGCTGTACACATCACCTCTATCTTTGCTCCTGATGATTTCTTTTATGATATTGACGGCATTGTGATGATGTTACATGGCACAGGGATAATATTGGGATTCTTCGCGTTTCTAGCTTCTCAGAAAATAATCCAAGGCACTGAGAAGAAAGAGTTTTGGATGGCGATTTTCGAGAATTGTCCGATGTGGGCAAGAAGAATGGTAAGCATTTTCTTTTTATATGCTGCTATTAGTTTTGTTATATTTTTGATAACTGGAATGGGTAAGCATGTAGACAATTCATCAACTTCTGTTTTCAGAGACTTTTCAGGAGCCTGGATGCTTATTTATTCAATCAATATCGCGATATTCTATTCTTATTTGAAAAAGTACCATCAATCCGACAAAGAAAGCAATTCAGGTAAACAGTGTGGCATTAAATCACTTGTGCCTAATATCAATTTGAGACGCTACTCAATTATAGCTCTTATTGCGGGAAGTATTTTCATAACACTACTATGGCTTGCGATTAAAGGATATCCGTGGTATCTGGGCATTACCATGTTCAGCTTTTTCCCCTTTGTGGTCTTGCACGCATTATATTTTCTATATGACGCGATAAGAACAAATACACATTTAAGAAGGAACTACCCGGACCTGTGGAAAAACCTTGATCTATGGAGAAAACAAAAAAAACTTTCATATGCAGACAGGAGAGAAGCCGCTGAATCTATTAAAGAACTTGACGATCCATACCTAAAATCATGTAAACTGAAATTCAAAAAATTCTCAATAATATGTTTCTGGGCATGGTTGGTGTTAATTGTAATAGTACAGATAGTCGTGGCTGTAATACATTACAAGTATTGGTAAGTCAAAGAATCTGACGATTGAAAATCGATTTTCAAACGTCTTTGTTTTTTCGTGTGCCTCGATATAATTCGTATTTCAACAACCGACACTCGATATCGCCGTTCATGAACGGGATTTTTCGTGAGGTCCTCAGGCCGACTTTTTTGGCCAGGTCCATGTTTCCGGTGAAGATATATCCTGTATGCCCGGCACAATGGCTCTTGAAATAGTCGCCGATTCTCTTATACGTTTTTTCAAGCTCGGCGATCTCGCCCAGCCGCTTGCCGTATTCGGGGTTCATCATGATAAGGCCCGGCTGAGCGGTTAGCGGCGTGTCCGCGAAATCACATTCGCCAAACTCTATCAGATGGTCCACTCCCGCGGTCTGGGCATTGCTTCGCGCCGCCTCCAATGCCTTCGGGTCATTATCCGTAGCGATTATCCGCGGCGGCTCAAAATTCTTAGCCAGCTTCTTCGCTTCTTTCTGCGTTTCAATCCGCAGGGTCTTCCAGGCCTCAGCGTCGAAATCCTTGAGATATTGAAAGCCAAAACTCGTCCGCAGCAGACCCGCCGGCCGCCGCGTGGCAGTAAGCGCCACTTCAATCGCCAGCGTACCACTGCCGCACATCGGATTCATAAACGGAACCGTCCCGTCATATTCCGCCGCCCTCAGCACCGCCGCCGCCAGCGACTCCCGCATGGGCGCCCGGTGCGGCATCTTGCGATAGCCGCGATCCGAAAGTTTCTGCCCGCTGGTATTGATATAAAACCAGCACTGGTCATTCTTCCAGAACATCTGCAAAACTATCCTATGCCGGTCCGAGCCGGAGTCAGGCCTCGACCCGCACTTAGCCATTATCCGGTCCACAATCGCATCCTTGGCCTTGAGACTGGCGAACATGGTATTCTTAATCGACGGTGTATCAACCCGATTCACAATCGAAAAATACTGGTCGGCGGGGATTATATCCTCCCAGCCAATCAGCCGGGTCTGCTTATACAACTGCTCCGGCGAATTACACTTGAACTGCCTGACCAGATAAAGCACATTATACGCCGTCCGCAAATGCAGATTAAGGCGCATCGCGTCGAACATATCCCCCCGAATCTCGAGCCCGCCGGGATTATCCGAAACAACCCTATACCCCAGAGCCTCAACCTCCGAACGCAAATACCCCGGCAGCGTAGGCCCGCAGGTAACCAAAATCGCACTTTGCCTGTCAAATTTCATATATCGAGTATACCATAAACCCCCTAAAACCGCCACTACTCAAAATCCACACCGTTCACTCCTGCATCATACAAAAAAAATCGACCGAAGCTGCAATTACAACTCCGGCCGATATTCTATGATTATCTCAAAACAGAGCGGCTTACTTACCAGCCATCTCCTGTTTGAGTTTGCGACGTCTTTCGATAATCTCTTCAGCGATCCGGTTGGGCACCTGAGCATAACGCGACATTTCCATCGTGAAACTGGCCATGCCCTTACTCAGCGAACGAACCACCGTGGCATAACCAAACATATTCGCCAGCGGCACCTCAGCCCGGATAATACTGTAATTCTCCCGGTTTTCGGTCTCCAGAATCATTCCACGCCGCGAGTTAATATCGCCCACAATAGCACCCTGATATTCCTGCGGAGTCTCGATTTCGACCAGCATTATCGGCTCCTGCAAACAAGGATGCGATTTTTTGAACGCTTCCTTGAATGCGTCCTTGGCACAAATCCGAAACGCCATTTCGCTCGAATCCACTGCGTGGAAAGAACCGTCATCCAGACACATCTTGCAGCCCACGATTTCATAACCCGCTACAGGCCCTTCCTTCGTCGCCAACTGAAAACCCTTATTGACCGCTGGAATGTACTCACGTGGAATCCTGCCGCCCACAATATTGTCTTCAAATTCATAAACTTCTTCGGCATCGCCCGGCAGCGGAATCAACCGCCCTACCACATGAGCGAACTGACCAGAACCACCGGTCTGCTTTTTATGACGATAATTAAATTCCGCTTCAACCGTCGGTGCCTCACGATAACTAACGTTCGGAGCCCCCACCGTAACCGCCGCTTTGTATTCCCGCTTCATCCGTTCAATATAAACATCCAGATGCAGCTCGCCCATACCCGCGATAACCGTCTCACCCGTTTCCGGGTCAGTCGAAACCCTAAAGGTCGGGTCTTCCTTCATAAAACGGTTCAATGCCTTGGCCATCTTATCCTGGTCAGCCGAACTAGCCGGCACAACCGAAAGACTGATTACCGGGTCAGCCACAAAAATACTCTCCAGTGAATAATTGATGCCCTCACCGCAAAGTGTGTCACCACTGGCACAATCAACACCCAGCAATGCCACAATGTCGCCCGGCCCCGCAGCCTCCACATCCTCACGGTCATTAGCGTGCATCCGCACAATACGACCAACACGAATCATTTTGTTCGTACGGGCGTTGCGATACTGCTGACTGCGAACCAACTGTCCCTGATAAACACGTGTGTAACTCAACTGCCCGAAAGTCTCGTCTGTAATCTTGAACGCCATAGCGACCAGCGGGGCTTCCGGGTCACAGTTCAAAGGAGTCTCAGCACCTTCGTTATCGTGGTCACGTGCGAAAGCGGTCCGGTCTATCGGACTGGGCAGATACTTGCATACCGCGTTCATCAAAGGCTGAACACCCTTATTCTTGAACGCCGTACCCATCATCATGGGAACAATATCACGATTGATAGTAGCTTCACGAATCGTCTCACTAACTATCTTCTCGTCAATTGCCTCGTCTTCCAACAGGGCAACCATCATTTCTTCATTGAACATGCTCAACGCTTCGAGCATCTCATGGCGGGCAGAATCAGCGGCCTCACGATACTGCTCAGGAATCTCCCGAACCTGTACCTTCTCGCCTGCCTGACCTTCAAAATAAAGAGCCTCCATCGTTACCAAATCAATAACGCCTTCGAAATCCTCGCCCAAACCCATATTGAGCTGAATCGGCACAACATTAAGGCCCAGCTTCTCAACCATATCCTGACGCACGCGTTCCGGGTCAGCCCCGATACGGTCCATCTTATTGATAAACGCGATACGCGGCACGCGATAACGCTTCATCTGACGGTCAACCGTAACCGACTGACTCTGTACCCCGCCCACCGAACAAAGCACCATAATCGCCCCGTCCAAAACCCGCAAAGAACGCTCCACCTCAACCGTGAAATCCACATGGCCGGGAGTGTCAATAAGATTTATCCGATGTTGGTTCCAGTCCACCTGCGTCGCCGCTGAGGTAATGGTAATACCACGCTCCTTTTCCAGCTCCATGAAGTCCATGGTCGCCCCGCCTTCGCCGCCGCGCACTTCCTGCATGCGGTGGATACGTCCGGAATAAAAGAGAATGCGCTCGCTCAACGTAGTTTTACCCGAGTCAATATGCGCCGATATACCAATATTTCTTATCTTACCCAACATTTTAACAGCTCAACTTCTTTTCTATTTACCAAATTACCCAAAGGCCAAATTACACTTTCAGCCCAATTAATCTACTTACTGATACCTGCTCGAAAGGCACCGATACTATCCTCGCCTTCTTCGGCAATTTCGTACCGGGAGATTCATCCTTTAACCTTCCACAGGTCCCTGTCGTTTTGCGGCAGCCCCCCAAAACAAAGGGAAGTTCTTTAGTGTATCACAAAAAATATCCAGAATCAAGGAGATTATTATTAAAAAACAATTAGGGCCGACACGCCGCCCTTGCCTTCTACCTTTTTTTCTGCCTTCGATAGACTCTGGACCAGCGAACCAAAATTCGCTACAATAACCATTATTATTGTGGTTGCGGAAATGCCTGTAAATAAGGAACTTAACTGTGAGGATGGGAATCGGGGCGATTTTACTGCGACTGTTCACCGGTTGCTGCCTGGCGGTCATCCTGCTGGCAATGGGCATATACACTCTGAAATTAACCGACCGCCCAACGTCCGAAAACAATAACAACCCCAAAATTAACGCCGATTATCACCAAAAAAACAGCCAAATCCAGAAAAAACGAAGCGAATTAGCCTGCCAAAATGTAGCCTTACGCCATCAAATGGACCAAAATCCCGACCTCTGCCCGGAATTCAAGGATTTCTGCCGAGCTACCCTGCTAAACGCCTTGGAAAAAGACGGAATTATCAAAGATTCCAAAGCCCGACTGACCGGCCTGAAAGAAGCAATCGAAGACTTGGACTTGCAGGCAGGAAAAAGCTCTGACCGGCAGGAACTCGAAAAACTGCTCGAAAAACTTCGCCGCCTCGAAAGCCGCTGCCGGGAAATCAAGGCAGAAATCAATTTTCATACCCAGCTCCTGGAGGCCCAGGTCCAGCGCCAGCTCTGGCCGGAATACCAACAGAACTTACAAACCCAGATAGACGAACATAAACAGGAACTCGACCGACTCAACCAGGATGCCAACGCCCTGAGAACTCCCAAACTCACCGCGACTCCACCTGACCCGCCTGACCCAAAATGGGCCGGCTTTACCCTGCCCCAAATAATCCTGCTGGCCGCCCTGGCCTTGACCGGCATAATCATCGGAGCCGTCCTGCCCCGAACCCCGGCCGGACCGCACCAGCAGCCCGACGATGATTATGAGTTCCCGGCGGAAGACTCCACAAACTCCGACAGCCCTGCCTGGTCCGAACCTTATGACAAAATC
>CAXXMR010000006.1:0-21181 GCA_963663805.2 Sedimentisphaerales bacterium | reverse complement strand
AAAATCCGAGCCGCTAACGATGTCGGCCACCATGACGTAACCTGGCAGTTGACCGTGCTTTCCTCGCCGGTCATTAACGGCGTCCCCAACGCCAACGTCGCCGCGGGTGCGTTCTACAGCATTACCCCCTCGCTCCTGCGCGGCACGGCACCGGTAACCTGGGCACTGATAGACGCCCCGGCGGGCATGACCATCAATGACACCACCGGACAGGTCGTCTGGAACGCCGCGGTATACGATGCCAATCCCTATAACGTCACCGTCAGCGCCACCAACACCTACGGAACCAGCCAGACCTCATGGAATATTTCGGTATTGCTCCTGCCGGAAATCACGCCGATAGCGGACGCGACTGTAAGTGAAGGCACACCCTATTCGGTCCAGCCCACACTCACTCAGGGTAGCACACCGGTTTCATGGACCCTGGTCTCCAAGCCCAGCGGCATGGAAATCAACCCCAGTACCGGTTTGATTAACTGGGCCGCCGCTGTCGCATCACCCACTCCTTATGAGGTTCGCGTACAGGCTCTCAACAACGTCGGCAGTGACGACGAAACCTTCCAGCTTTACGTCCCGCTGCCCTACACCGCCACCGTCGAAGCTGACATCGAAACCGCACCTGCCGGAACTCCTGTACACTTGACAGGACAGGCCCTCTGGCTGCCTGACGGAACTTCGCCCGGAAATCCCGCCGCGGGTGTACCGGTCAAAATTACCATCAAGGTACAGGGTACCACCCGTACCATTAACAAAATTACTCAGGCAGACAGCTCATTCAGTCATACCTGGACGCCCCTGCCCAACGAAGCCGGCTATTACACCGTTTCAGCTGACCATCCATCAGTTACCACCGAACCAGCCGAAGACAGCTTCATACTCGCTGGAATGAGCGTCAACCCCATCGGCATGAGGCATCAGGCCAATGTCAACCAGACGGTTTATGGCTCGGTCGTGCTGCGTAACCTCGGCGATACTCCGCTAACAAACATCCAGGCGACCATCAGTAACGCGCCTGCCAACCTCGACATCCAGATAACCGCCCTGCCCACCGGGCTGGGCTCACTGGCAACGGCAAGCCTCGACTATACCATCCTCGCCGAAGACGCCTCGATACCGGAAGCAATGGTTAATGTAGACATTACCAGCGACGAAGGAGCGGTCGTTACTCTACAGCTCGCCGTCCGTGTCGTCACCCCCCTGCCCTATCTGGTCGTCGCACCAACTTCACTGGCAACCGGTATGGTTCGCGGTCAGCAGACCATCGTTGAGTTTGAACTTACCAATAACGGCGGCGCACCCACAAGTCAGTTGCAGGTACTTTTACCCGCCGGAACTGGCAACTGGATGCACCTGGCCACCGCGGCAACCGTTCAGCCCATCCAGCCGGGCGCATCGCGGAAGGTTATCCTCTCCCTGCTGCCCAGCGACGACTCCGAAAACCCGCTGCCCCTGGGTCTCTATCAAGGCTCTATAGCCGTAAACGGCCTGCAAACGGGCGTAAGCGTACCGTTCAGCTTTAATTGCGTATCGCTGGGACGCGGCGACCTGGAAGTTATCACTCAGGATGAATTCACCTTCCTCGCCGACGGAAATCCGAATCTGGCAGATGCCGTCGTCACCGTCAAGAACACCGAAACTCAGGCTATCGTGGATATTCTTATCACCGATAGTGAGGGGATCGCCCTGTTCACTGACCTGCAGGAGGCCTATTACGACGTAACCGTTGAAGCCGACGGGCACGGCGGGTTCGGCACCACAATCCTGGTCGAAGCCGGCAAGGCAACTCAGGTAGAGGCCTTCCTGCCCCGTCAGCTTATCACTTATAACTGGACCGTCAAACCCACGGTTATCGAAGACCACTACCTCTTTACTATCGAGGCCGTCTTTGAAACTCAGGTGCCGGTACCCATCGTAACCGTCGAGCCGGCCCTGCTCGACCTGGCCGAGATGAACGTCGCCGAAATGCAGGTTGACTATACCATTACCAACCACGGTCTGATTACCGCCGAGGATGTAGACCTTATCTTCGGAGATAACAATAAATTCGAGTTTACCCCCCTGGTCGGCGAAATCGGAGACCTCGCCGCCCAGACCTCCATAACCGTACCGGTAATCGTCAGGAACCTTAACTATTCCCAGTCGCTCAATGAGCCCGAAGGCGAAGTTGACATCCAGGCCATGACCAGCGGCTCGGTGGTTATCGACATCAACTCAGCAGCCGCAAACTCCGACGCGGCGGCGAGTGATATATCCTGTACCACCAAAATGGTATCCTATGTGGGTTATAGTTACGTATGCGGCCCCGATAAACGCTGGCACCGCACCCCCTTCTACTTCAAATTCCCCGTCCTCGTCTGCACCGGCACCGGCGGCGGCGGAATCGGCGGCGGTGGTTACTCCATCGGCGGCGGCGGTGGAGGAGGAGGAGGAGGATGGGGCGGAGGATGGGGCGGAGGAGGAGGCTGGTCACCGAGTGTACCGGTTGTCACCCACACCACCATCGAAGTGGAAGAATCGTGTAACCCCTGTGCTATAGACATACTCAAATCAGTACTCAATTGCGCCCTGAGCTTCCTGCCTATTGACTGCGGCACCACTATCCTCAAGAGTGCCTACGAATGCGGCTCTTCCTGCTCCAGCGGATTCAGCTTCGACTGCGCCAAGAACTGCGTAGGCGGCGCGCTAAGTACTATTATCAGTTGCGGTGGTGACGCCGCCAAAAAGCTCGGACCCTGGGGACTAGCCTGGAACGTCTTCTGGTGTGCCTATGATATAACCTCGGCCATCATCGGCGGAAGCTGTATCGATCTGTATGGCACGGGTGGTTCTTCAGAGGAAGGACCAATCGCCATGAACCTGGCAGAAGCAGCCGCTTCCGCCGAGGGAGGTCAGTTTGGCCCGCCGGTATTCTATCTCCAGGAACAGGCCCTGCGCCTCCAGCGGATGATTCTGCCTATGGTGGAAATCTTCGGAGACCCCATCTGGTTCAGCGGCCAGGAAGGAGACGATGAAAGTGTCAAATTCGTCCAGTTCATGGAAGCCTTTGAATCCGTGACTCACGCAGCCAGTGAGGATGCCGAAAAAATTTCGACAACCGAACACCAAACCCTGCGTAATATGCCCCTGCCCGCACAGGTAACAGTCCAGGACGTCGATAATCTCGTCGCCCGCTGGAACCGCACTATGGACTACTGGGCCGCAGGTATCAGATGCGAAGCAGACGTACCCGCCGGTGAAAGTACCGACTTCATCGACTACGATGTCCTCGCCGGACAGATGGACGACGCTATGACCGCTATCGATGAACATGAGGCCGAAGGATTCACTGACCTTCTCGGTGGCGTCTCCTATGCCCGCAACGTTCTTCAGGGTAAACTCGAAGAAGAGGACCAGGGAGTATGTGCCCGCGTCAGGATTCGCATCGAGCAGGAAGCCGTCATCTCGCGTAACGCCTTTGAAGCACTGCTCGAACTCGGCAACGAAGGACCCGACGGACTGGAAGACATCTCCGTGGTTATCGACATTCGCGACGAGGACGGCAACGCCTCTAACGAGCTGTTCGGTATCTACCCGCCCACAACTACCGGATTTAGCGGAACCGAAAACAGCTGGGCACTCGGCGGAAATAGCCAGGGGACCGCCTCGTGGATTATCGTACCAACTCAGGACGCCGCTCCGACCGAAGCGAAAGTCTATTATGTACGCGGCACACTTAACTATGTGCTCAACGGTTCATCGGTAAGCGTGCCGCTCTTCCCGGCACCCATTACCGTGCTGCCTAACCCGAACCTCCAGGTCAAATACTTCTTGGAACGTGATGTATATAGCGACGACCCGTTCACCCCCCAAACCGAGCCAGCCATCCCCTACTCGCTCGGACTGATGATGACCAACACCGGAGCAGGTACCGCCAATAATGTGCGGATTACCTCTTCACAGCCCGAAATTATCGAGAACGAAAAGGGCCTGCTCATCGAATTTGAAATCATCGGAACCCGCGTCGGCACCGAGGAAGTCTCGCCTTCACTGACCGTTAATCTCGGCGACATCGGACCTGCCCAGTCGGTCGTCGCCCAGTGGATGATGATTACCAGCCTCCAGGGTAAATTCGTTGAATACTATGCCAGCTTCGAACACGTTGACAGCCTCGGAGACCCACGCCTGAGTCTGGTCGAAAGTGTCGAAATATTCGAAACCGAGCATGTCGTCCGGGCTGACAGCCAGCTCGACCCCGATGATTCACTGCCCGACTTCCTCACCAATCAGCAGCCCGACATGGAAGACCTGCCCGACAAGCTCCATCTCAGTGACGGCAGCGTCTGGCCCGTCAACGCTATTACCGAAGCGGTGGTTACCGGGCCGGTCAATGACGGCGGTATATTTGTCTATCAGGTTTCGGTGCTGATGCCCATGGGCTGGAATTATCTGCGTCTCGACGACCCCGCTGATAATCAATATCAACTCATCTCAGCGACGCGCACGGCGGATAACTATCCCATGTACGTAACCGACAATGTCTGGACCACGCATCGCATTATCCGCAAGGAAGGCCAGTCCCCCTACGATGAAAATCGTCTCCACCTCTTTGATTACGGTATCGGCATAATCGAAACCTACGAGGTTGCCTATACGCCTTATGACCAGGAGATTCCAACCGCTCAGGCCGACCCCGTCCTGGATATTACCACGCACGGAGGCACCAGCCTGGATATCGTGGTGACTTATTCCGACGATGTAGCCATCGATGCCCTGAGCCTTAACTCCCAGGATGTCCGCGTGACCGGGCCCAATGGTTTCGACCAGTTGGCCCAGTTCGTTAGTTCCGATGCACTCGGCAGCGGAACCCCGCGGGTAGTGACCTACCGCGTCACCGCCCCCAACGGCACGTGGGACTATGCCGACAACGGGCTGTATACCATCGCCCTGGAACCGTCCCAGATATGGGACACCAGTTATAATTATGCGACCGCCGGTTCGCTCGATACCTTCAATGTCAATATCGAGCAACTCTGCGATGTCCAGGTATTCGCCTGGAACCTCATCAGCCAGACCCGTACCGGTCGAACAACTTATGACTATGAATATACCGTCACTCTGTTCAACAGTTGTGATGAGCCGGTTAGCGAAGCGGCCTTTGTTATCGACACCGCCGCCCTGCCCGACCATGTCACCCTGAAACAGAATCATCTCTGGTTCGCCAATATCCCCGCCCAGCAGAATACTACCAGCAACGGCACGTTTATCATCAGCATCAATCAGCTGACCCCGTTCGACCTGGCCACCGAGCTGCCCTGGCAGTTGCGTACCGGATGTGATATCGACCTTAACAATGACAGCCAGACCGATATTCTCGACCTGCAATATCTCGCCAATGCCTGGCTGACCGATGAGGCCAATGCCGACATCGCCCCCGCCCCCGGCGGCGACGGCATCGTTGACCTCTACGATTTCGTCTGGTTCTCCAACTGCTGGAACCAAAACTAGCACAGGAACCATAGACAAATCACTATAAAAAAAAGACTGCCGGTTGTTTTCAAGACCGGCAGTCTTTTTTTCTACCTGTGCAGCAATATTCCCTTTTTTTTGTTTTTTCGCTCAAAAAACGCCAAAAAATCAAAAAAAAAGACAAAAAACATTCAAAAAACGCTCTCTTCAGGAGAAACTGCGCTGAAAAATCAGCCCCAATTGGCAAAAAATCTTTGATGGGGTTTGCTTTGATGACTGGGGTCGGTTAGAATCCAGGTCCATAAGTGCTGGTATATTAAGGTTTAAAATTATGGGAGTTCAGCTATGAGTATTCGTGGTGGGTTTATAGTGTTACTAGCAGCCTTATTAGTAACCGGCTGCGAAAATGCCGCCAAAAAAACGGCTAACCGCTTGAACAGTCAGAACTTAACAGTCCAGGACGCCATCGCTCACGCCGGTGGTATGACCCCCTGGCTGGCAGAGAAAAAAGTAACCGGAACTGCTTTAGCTACGATATTTGAGCCGGACGGCAGCGAAACGTTACTTAGGCAGAAATATGAGGTTACGTTTTCACCGGTGCTTTCAGCCACATCAAAAAGCCACGAAGCACGGGGTATTCTGGTCGAACAATGGTCTTTTCCTTCAGGTTCAGAAATTTATCAGGACCAAAACAATGATAAGTTAAATGAATATAATCCACGCCAACTCTATGCCGCAGCATTAAAGCTGCGTCTTTTAACACAAGCGGTAGTAGGGCCTGCGGGACTGCTGGCAGATGATGTGGTCATCGAAAAGGTGGGGCCAGAACGCAAAGGCGGGCGGCTGACGCATCGGGTTGACGCCAAAATGGTTGTCTCTGCCGGTGAAGCCGACAAAAAAGCCGTTTCCAATGTCAATATGACGGTTTGGCTAAACGCCGAGACGTTGCTGCCGGAGCGGTATTGGATACGTTATCCGCGACTTGACGGGACCGGGAACGGTTATCTGGCGGTAAACGCATCGGATTATCGCAAGTTGGACAATGGGGCAATAGTGCCTTATATTCTGGAGCTTCTGGTGAGCGATGAATATCAGCAGTTTAGCGAAAAACGAATACTGTCGGTGGAATTTCAGGAACTGAAAGTGGCAGAGGCAGAGAAAAAATTTCGCGGCAAAGGAAAATAAGTTCTTGTTTTTGCGGGACTTACAATGGCGGCAATTAAAAAGGCCGCTAAGAACTGGTCGGGCTGGGGGGCGGTATGAATAATATTGGTGTCCGATGAATGAGGCAGAGAAACAACCATCTGAGGGTTTGATGCGAACCGGCCAGGCGGCTGAGGCAGCGGGGGTGTCGGTGCAGACTCTGCAATATTATCTCATGGTGGGCCTTCTAGAGCCCACAGAGCGAACAGAGCAGGGGCGACAGTTCTTTGGCGACGAGGCAGTAGAGAGAATTCGGCTGATAAAAAAGCTGAATGACTCAGGGTATCCTTTACGTGAAATTCGGGAGATATTTTTGCGCAAGTAAAAAACACCTGTAAAGCGCAGAGATAAATGGCATAAAGTGCCGAACGGCGGGAAGGGACGGGAATTAAAGGAGTTACGTGAGTCTGAGCGGGCGGGGGCGGGGGAAATCAAAATGGCACAAAACCGCCAAGGTTGGCTGCTGGCGCGAGAAGATGACACAAAACGGAGCCGAAGGGCGGCGGGCGTTTAAATCGCGTTTAACGGGGTTTAAAAGGGCGATTTTAGGGGGTTGAGAATCTCTGAGAAAATCTTTTTTTGCGGTAACATTTTAGCCAAGTGAAGCAAATTCTATGGCTTTCGGGTTGGCTTGTGCAAAAAAAAGACAAAAAAACTTCAAAATGTTAACCCAAGTTCGACACTTAGGGGTATGAAACGGGGTTTTTGATAGCGCCAGGGTCGAAAGTCTTCACTACAATTTGCTTCAACTCGACAGTTGGCGTGGCATTTTCAGCTTCAATCTGGACAGTAAAATATCCTGATGTTCGGTAGGCCTGCGGACACTGTCAAGGGGCGCTCAAAACCGGCCAATGAGGGGCGCTTGAAAACCGGCCAAAATTGAATAGTTGAAATGTTTGTCTTTGTTAATCTGGGTAAAAACTCAGGTTATCAGAGGCACAAAATGGCGAACTATTTGACGATGGCACAGGTACAAACGGTATTACAACTCAAGGATCGTGGCTGGTCTAACCGTCGTATTGAACGGGAGTTAGGCCTTCCATAAATCCTCAGCAGACCAGTCTGTTACATTTGTCCGGAGCAGATAGCATCCTTCATTCAGCTCTGCCCAGGCTCGCCACTTTTCATCTTTGGTCCAACTTATAGTTGTTTTGCCTTCTGACTCAACAACCTCGACCTTGAATAAGCCCGCGGAACGGCTGTTTTTACTCATTATGCTGCCGACACGCCTGTCGATAGTTTCCTTCTTATATTTTCGTTTTTCACAACTGCTTTTGAGTTTTTCCAAAGACTCTTCAATTCTCATTTCAAATCTCTGATGCATAGCTTTTTCTTTTTCGCTGCGATCCTTACTCCGGCACAAGATAAAGGTCTCATTATCTTCATCGGGAGATTCACACATCTTCACCTCCAGGCCGTCACGAATTGCCTTCCAGTCTTCCCTGAGCAATTCCTGCTCAAATCGCTTTAACGTGGCCTTAGAAGCTCCGATGATGTACTTACGTCCTCCCGACCGCATAAGGTTGTCCTTACTCATCATCCCTCTGTCACCGCACCAGATACGGTCAGCTTTGCCGTACGTTTTTCCATCGTCAAAACAATCTCTTTCCAGGTCTTACTATCGTGGCGATTGCCCTCAAATACCTCATAGCCCAAAGGCATACCGCATTTGGAGACTACCAGGCCGATGCAGACCTGTTTACAATCTGAGCGATTATCTCTGGAATAACCTCTTTGGGCCATGGGATTGCCAAGACATTGACCCTCAAAATAGGTACTGGTAACATCGTACAGCAAAAGGTCATATTCCAGACCAAACAGCTCTCCCAATTGCTGTTTCAGATGCTTTTCAATATCTTCCTTATGGGGAAGTAGTTTACCCAAAGAACGATACAGACGCTTATCGTAAACCTTCTCAGGCGGTATTCCCAGCAAATCAGCCAGAGCCGTACTTCTGTAATAATGCTCGGCAATGTATAGTTCGCTGGAAGGTTTACATAACCGGCATATAGTAAGCACCAATGCCATTTTCGACCAGGGAATATGCTCTCTGCCTTCTGGCATAAGTTGCTCAAACAACTCATCAAGTCTCAGCTTCTGAATCAACTGTAAGGCCAGCCAGGGACCGCCAAAATCCAGCTCACGCTCAACTGTGACATTGGCAACATCCACCTCTACCCATTCAGGCTCTGGCTTGTTGTCCTCATCAAACAGATGAAGCTGTTTGTATGACTGTTTTTTGTTACCTGATGCCGTCTGCTTCACGCCAAGGCGTTCTTCTTCTGATAATTGGCCAAGATACGAAACCACACGCTGACGAGGCCCACGCCCGGTGCGATAAGACTCAACTAATGACCAGTATGCGTGCTTTTTACCGTTCTTAATTTTGTAACATGGCCTGATAAACATAACCATATTTTACGACCAAATAACACCAAAACAACCCCCAAGGTCTTCACTACATTCGATTTTGCTTTTTTTGGGGTGCTACTTGAAACTCGAAACCCAGCTCATTGACCAAAATCGAAGACAGACCGAAGAAAAATATTTTTAAAATCGCAAAAAAAAACTTACAAGTGTCGAACTTGGGTTAAGCCTTGGATTGGCCAAGATTCAAGCAGGCTGTTTTAGCCGATAGCCCATTGTTCGGGTTTGGCTGAAATAGTGTTGCTCAATATTGGGCGGCACTTCTTTAGCATCATGGCCGGGCATTTCTGGTTTATTGCTATAGAAAACATCATCTGGCCGTAAGCCATCGAGCGTCATGTGAGGCCTCCATTGGTTATACCAGGTTTGGAATTCATCGCAGAGTTCGGTTAAGTGCTTGAAGCCGTTCACTTTTACAAGGTTCGATCGAGTTTATCCAATTGCGATAGAAACAGTTCCTTGGTCCATAAATCAAGCGAAGGCTGTTCATTGACCCGAACAAATCGACGTACATCTGCAGCGGCCTGCTTCCAGTTTAATGAGGTGATTTTTTTTCCAGCTCGCTCAGTACCCACGCCTTGTCAACGGTAAGCGGCTGGCCTTGCCACGGGCCGATTTGATTGATTGCCGAGGTCAGAAAATCATAATTTATGTCAATGCCATTACTGGTATACCAAATGAAATCATACCAATCCCGGCCTTTGATATACTCGCGACAAAGCAAAGCATGGATTTTACCTGCAAACAAGCTTGGCTTATCCTGCACAGCTACTGTTGTAACAAACGGAAAATCCAGATATTTCAATTCCTGGCCGCTGCCAGCGGGCGGTTTAGTATCGACCTCCAATTTTATTCTGATCTTAGCCATTGGGCCAGTCTGATTGGCATGATGTAAGTCTATTATCCTGCCCAGGGAATTGTCTTTCAGGAAAGCTTTTTGTACCGTTACATCGATTTTGGAACGATCGGTGATTTCAATGTTATATCCGTAGGCGGACAGCTCATCGGTCAGATGTTTGACATGGTCTTTCAATTGAAAATCGGGGTTGGTTTGACGCAGTATAAAATCCATATCTTCGGAAAAGCGGTTCAGGCCATAGAAAATCCGTAGGCAGGTTCCGCCCTGAAATAATGCATGTTTAAAGAAATCACCACGACCAAGTGCGGCAAGCACAACTTCCTGTGTAATCTCGCGAATGGCCTGCTGCTCCTCAATATCTGTTTTACAGTTGTAGGTCGATAGACGTTGTTGAATCATTTTAACGCTCATGATTGCACCTCGCGAAGCCAGCCGGTCAAAAAACGCTTTACCCGACCGTTGTTGTAGTTATTTAAGAGTCCCTTGAGTTCTTCTTCGGTTACGCAGGCTAGTCCATCCTCATCGATTCGTAAGCTCTCGGCTGGTTCTTTAATACCGGTCCAGTTCAGACGTTGGCTATAAAGATAATCGGCCAGAGCTTTTGCTGGTGAAGCCATAAAGAAAATATCGTTGTTTTCGTCCACGCATCGTTCAACGGCAAAATAGAATGTATTTTGTGGAATACGTTTATAGCTGAATACGCTAATAGGAGTTTCAAATTCCTTGCTGTTGCCAAAACTCGCACAGGTGCAAGTGTAAACCGCCTCTGGAATCCAGTCATGATAACTTAAGGCTGTTTCCATGCTGATATAGCTGGGGCCATAAACATGTTCTGCCAGGTTGTAAACACTAATAGGCTTTTTCTGGAATTTGGGAGCCAGGCAATACAAACCGCGACGGATATTAAGAATTTCACCGCCCGCCATAGCGCGTTTGACAAGCCCGTGGCGGCTAAAATCCGTGCCCTCAATCGCAACAGCCACGTCCGATTGGGTAAATACCCCTGTGGGCGCTTGAAAAAACTGTTCTGTAAGTCTATTCATAATATTCTGCTTTTTATAAAAAAAGTCACTTTGTGACTACTTATGGTAAATATACATTATTATCGGCTAAAATTCAATATAACTATAGGAAATAGTCAGAAAATGACTACTTTTGAGAATGATTTTAATCGGCTCAAACCATATGTCTGGGCCAACCGGGCCGCCACATCCGATCCAGATCGATTCTTCATTCGTCGTCTCCATTATAGCACAGTCCTGACATCGCATAAAATACCCCCGAAAATCCGTGTCATGCAGACTTGCCGAAAAGATACAAATCACCCAGTCCCAGACTATTGAATATCAGGCTCCAATATCGGCAAAGAGACATTCTGAGCAATTATTTTCAAATTACCCGGACATGTCATTGTTTTTTAGTTTCACCTTGGTCGAAAACGGTTAAGACCGGTGCTGCCGGTCACTGTTACATCGACAAAGATTATGTTTTGGGTTGGTGGCAGGATTACGAAAACCGACCGGAGAACGACGGCCATGTTGTTGAGACAATGTGTCACCTGGCCGATACGTTCTGGTGCCAGACTGATTACTGGCGTAACGTTCTGGCCCAGGATGAGTCGCTGGGATTCTGGGGCGGTAGCGGAGTCGAGACCAGCCTTCGGGCCTGGCTCTCCGGCGGTCGGGTTTTGGTCAATAAGAAGTGTTGGGTAGCTCACATGTTCAGATCGACCTTCCCCTACCAAATCAAGAGAGACCAGATGTCACGCGACTTGATGATGGACTACTGGACTAGTAGGGATTTGCCCGTTAAGTTCCGACAGAAAAGTATGGATTGGCTGGTAGAGCGGTTTGCACCCGTGCCAACATGGCACGATTAAACAGGATTTAACCGGTCTTTAAATGCCGGATAAGACATAGCGGAAGACCTATACTCAGCAAGGGTTTGATAATCAGACTTTTGAGGTTTTTTCGCGAACGAATAAGTTTTTTGTGAGATTTCACATTCCGAACAGGGCTGCTCGCCCTGGGCGGTTATTGTACGCGCAGGGGGTTTGTCGCATATAGATGCGCAATTGTAAAGCGCAGAGAGAAATGGCATAAAGTGCCGTTTCGTGGGAATAAGCGGGAATAAACGGGAAATAGCGAGAAATAAAGAACTTACGTGAGAGTTTAGGGGCTGTTGTGGGATAAATGAAGATGGCACAAAACCGCTAAAATTGGGCGGTTGCGCAGATAGATGGCACAAATTTAAGATTGCCTGGCTGAGCGTTTAAATCGCGTTTAACGGGGTTTAAAAGGGCGATTTTAGGGGGTTGAAAATCTCTGAGAAAATCTTTTTTTGCGGAAGTCTTTTGCGGCAATCGGAAGTCGATTCGGAAATGGCTTGTTGTTAAGATAGGTAATATAGCGTGTAGTGCGCAGAAAAACTCCGGCCGGATTTTGAGATTTCTCTTTGAAAATCTCCGGCTGGTTCTTAGATGTCAGTTGTCAGAAATCAGATTTCAGCATTTTTCCTACTGACCTCTGACTTCTGATTTCTGACGGCTATTAACTTGTCCGCCGTCGTCACGCCGCTCAGTTGGCGAGATTCGGGTCGGGGTTCTGCCCGGTTAGGGGCAGGAAATATTGAGAGGCTACATTTGGCGTAGCCTTTTTCACCGCTGCCGGGGCAGGGGGAAGTTGGCGATTATCAGTTCCGTCCGCTCGGAGGCCTGGGGGCTCTTGTCGCGAGAGACGGAATATTTCACGGGGATCTTCCGGCAGGGAAAACCCCGGTATAGTTTGCGTATTTGGGGGTGGTCGTTGATGCTCAACAGGAATTTACCTTTAATTGTTTTGAGGGCCTGGGCCAGACGGTCGTGGTCGGCGGCGTCGAAGGATACCTGGTAGCAGGCGGTGGCCAGGTACGGCGGGTCGCAGTAGAACAGGCTGTCGGGTCGATCATAACGAGTGATGCAGTCGGCGAAGTCGAGGTTTTCGATCGTGACGCCGTCGAGCCGGCGGCTGCAACGACGGATGGAAGAGAAGACGGAGCGGCGGAAACGGCTGCGGCCGCCGAGGGAATAGCCAAAGTTGGAGGTGGTTTTGCCGCCGCCGCCGAAGGCGGTCTTGATGATGTACCAGGAGCGGGCGGCCTGCTGGATGTCGGTGAGGCCGGGCTGGGCCTTATAATCAGCGAAGTCCTGACGGCTGTGAAGCTGGAATTGCAGCTCATCGATGAAGGCTCGCGGATGGCAGCGGACGACGCGGAACAGGTTGGTCAGCTCGGAGTTGCGGTCGTTGAGGATTTCAGCTTTGGAGGGGGGCTTGGTGAAGAGCAGGTTGGCGGCACCGGCAAAAACCTCGATATAACAGCGGTGGGCGGGCAAGAGTTGACAGAGTCGTGGGGCCAGCTTAGACTTACCGCCGAGCCAGGGAAAGAAACTTTGAGCTGACATGGTGAGGTCCGAATCTGTGAGTCAATTGGTACTTTGAAGAATCGACGCGATAAAATGTCCGGTGCTAGTGACACCGGTCAGGCGGTCAACGTGAGTCATCCGCCCGCGTCGGTTTTATTTTTGCTATGAACTTTTGGGAGAGCAGGGCCGCTGTTGGGGCAGCGGGGTTATTTAGTTGAGGTTGCAGCAGTGTTTGTATTTTTTGCCGGAGCCGCAGGGGCAGGGGGCGTTGCGTTTGGGTTTGGGGTCTTTGTTTATTATAGGGCTGCAAGGTCGCAATATGACCTCCCTTTCCGGCTTACGATCACAAGCGAGTACATAGTGAGTCTCTTGTTTATGTCCCTGGTATAATGGGATAGTCCCAGAATCATCGGCGTAAGATGGCGGAGCGGTGGGGCCGCCGCTGATGTTGCTGGTGCTGTGGCAGTCAAGTGATTCAAAAAGCATTGTTTTTGTCCTTTCCGGTTAGGCGGTTACGGCTAAAACTAAAATGTCGGTGGTTGCATTGTAACTTGTCAATTTAACTTTCGTGGGTGGGTTGGGGGCCTGGTGGATGTATACGGGCAGTTCCTGGGGCGTCCCTTCGTGGAGGTTGCCGGCGGGGTCGTAGGCGGCGAAGGCGAAGAGGTAATCGCCGCAGCCGTCGATGTCGACTTCGGTTTCGATGACGATGGTGCCGTGGCCTTTGGGGAAGTGGCCCTTGGGAAGCTGGCCCTTGCCGGGGACGTTATTACTGAACGCGTGGCCTTTACGGCAGTGGCCTTTGGGGGCGTGGCCTTTACCGAGCAGGCCGCGACCGTCGGGGAAGAGGGGCAGGGGTGAGTTGCTTATGGGGTTGTCGTAATCAATATCGCCGGAGCCGCCGTTGGAGCAGAGCTTGACATAATCGCCTGGTTGGTAGCCGGTGGGGACTGTTAGATTAACAGTTACACGAATCATATTACACCTTGTCTTCTAACCGCAGATTACGCGGATTACGCGGATTATTAACGGCAAATACTTTTTGAGGCATGTCAAATTAGCTCCTGGGTGCGGATGGTTTTTGTAATTAAAGTCATCATTTGGGTGTCGTCGGTATTATAAATTATCTGGACGATTTCGGGATGCACGGAAATACCACTGATTGAGGTGGTCAGGCGGATGTCACGGCCTTCGATGCCGTAGATGACATCGCCGGGTTGGAAGTCGGGCTGGCCGGAGCCATCACCGAGCCATAATCTTTCGAGGGTAAAGCGGCCAGAGATTCCGGCGGGCTCTTTTTCGCTGCGAAGCGAGAATAATTCGTCGCTGAGCTTGGCGGTGTCGTCGATGTCGTCGGAACTATACTGGGTATTTTTTAAAACGCTGGACTGGGTACGGGCCTGGTATTGATAAGAATCGGATAGGTCAACGATAGTGCTGTGATAGAATGGACTACCTGATACTCCGGACGGTAGAATCTGCAAAGCTAAACGCTGGTCAGTGAGTACACTGGCGGTGATACGTACTCTAGTTTTCCAAGCACCGTTTTTGAAGGAGCGGGAATTTAGCTTATCATCAGCAAGCGAGGTATAGAGATTGAGCGGCTGGCCGTCCAGGGGGCCGCCGGAGATGGTACCATTGGCGGAATCTACCAGTTCGGCCAGATTGGGCTCGGCGATCCAGAGGCCGCATTCGTTGTCGAGATTGGTGATGACGGCGGGGATGGTCTGCCAGGTAGTCCCGGAATCGAAACTGAACTCGCAGACTATACCTACAGAATTGTTATCGACTTGAGTCAGACATGGCAATAGTCGGCGGGTATAAGGAGCATTGTCGAGTCCCGGTAAGACGGTGCCAAAATCAAACGGCGTCCCGCGATCGTAGGTGGTTTCATCGGTATAGCGTCCGGATTCATTCAGGGCCCATTTGCGGCCGACGTCGCGCCGGAAGGCACTGCCGCGAACATGATAGTATTTATAATAGTCGTAGGTATCCGGGGCGGTCATCTCCTGGAGCTGGGCTTCGGAGAAGAAGGTATTGGTGGCGGAGGGGGAAAAACCAGAGTCCAGCCAGGCTGGAACCAGCTCGGCGGTAAACTCGAAGCGTTTGGGGGCACCGAGGCCCCAGGGGTTATTGATAACATCCAAAATAGACTGGCTGAAATTTCCAGCCCAGAGGATTTTCTTGCCGCGTCTTACCGCGTTGTGAACATCATTAACAGCATAAGGGGCACCGGGCGGAGCTGGGGGCGGGGCATATAGTTTGTGGCTGATGCCACCGCCGCGAGAAAAGAATACTAAGGTAGTTTCTTTGCCGGGATCGGGGTCGGGCGGATAATATTCATAAAATGACCAGCCGATATTGCGAGCAACCATTTCCAACGATTCGAGAGCATTCAGACCCTCAATGCAGACGTTGTGAGGTGTTGCGTTCCAGTCGGCATTACTTAAACCGGATAGCGTTTCCGGGCTTGTGAACGGCAAACTTACCGGAAGGTACATTTTTGCTAAATTAATATAAGGGGATAAGATGTAACGGACCATATCTTTTACGGTCCAGTATTCTGCGTTTTCAGTGTCGCCAAAAATAGGAACCTCACCAACAATAGCACCCTCGTCTACAATTTCGAGATAATTAGGGTCGCTGTTAGGTTTACCATCTGCGTTAAAGATGCAACGACGACCGCTAAGATGATGATAATAACCAGGTCGAGGAGTTTGCGAACTAGTGCCATAATTGACGTAATCGGCGGCGGTGCGGGCAATTTGCCCGAAAACAGGTGAGGTTATCCCTAATAACCAGCGGTGGTCGTGAGCGGAGAACCGTACCTCGTCTATTGCGCCACCTTCTGCGGTGCCGCCGCTAAATACAGGCTGGTAGCCGGTGGCGAATCCTGAGAATATTGTGGTTTGGTATTTAGATCTGACTCCGGGATAATCGGTGCGGATGCGGATGCGGGCACCATAATTAATAGGCAGAAGTTCGTGCCAGTAATAGGCGGGAAGTTTAATTGAGACGGAGTTGGGAGTATTTCCGAAGTTAATTACGATTTTATTGACTTTGGCATCGGGGAGAACCTGCCATTGGCCGCGATAGTTAGGGGGTGAGCCAACAGCAAGCTTGTACTCCACGACGAGGTATAAGGCGGTGCGGTCTAGGCTCTTTGCGTCGTTAATGATCATACTAACGATCTCCCCTGAGCGATAAAGTTACAGTGACAGCTGGCTCCATCCCAGCGGATAAATTTGTCTCCTATCGGCACGAGATCGAAAACATCCCAGACGACAGATTCGTAGTTGCAACCGGCGTGGGTGTAGTCGTCATCATACCAGGTGACGATCTCGTTGATTTCGTCGATAATGGTTTGCAGATTGGAGCGGGCTGTCTCATAGTCAGTGCCGCTAGCCCACAGACGACCAGTTACGGTAATGACGTAGCCGCGAGTGCCAAGATATGTAGAAAGAAGGCCGTTGGCGCCGGGGAAACCTACGTAGTTTCGCTGGGCTCGCCAGTTTTGTACGTTGACAATAATTTCGTTATCGAAAATATCTGTTAAGGGGATTGACATAATTAACGATGCAGCTCCGGTGGTTGATGGTTATGGTCGGTACCGTCGGTATAGATTATCGGGTTATTATAAACGGTATGATTGATAGGGCCCCAGGGGCTATTGCTGAAGTTGTCTGGGTTGGAATAGCCAATGGTATCAACCGCGCCTTCTAACATGCCGTAGCCGGCCCGGACTCCCTTATTGAGACCGGCGGCACCGGCGGCCATCCAGTGGGGATAGCCTTCGCTGCGATATTTCAGATACTCTTTTCTTTGTTGAATTTGCAGATCTAAACCTCTGGGGGCATCAAACTCATATTTGAACTGTTCGATCTGAGCTTCCAGTATGTCAAGTTGTCTTTGCTGATATTGTTTGGAACCGGGTTTATAAATTTCTTTGATCGCGTCGCCAACTAAATCCATGGCTGGGTTACGATAAGCGTTAGAAATTCGTCCCAGCGATTCCTGATAGGCGGGAAGCTGACCGGTAATGCTGGCGGCGATACCGGCAACTTCTCGCTCAAAAATGGTTTTGAGTTCCGGCAGACTCGCGCCCTGCAGGCGGCTCAACTGTTCGGTCATTGACATGTCAGAACTGATACCGCGTTTATTAAGAATATCCTGGGCTTCCGGTTTGAGTTCGCCTCCGCGAAGAATCATCATCATGTTGCGTACGCCGGTCATTGCCTTATTTGCGCCAAAGTCACGTGAGGCAATGGAATACATAGCGGAGATTTCTTCGGGCAATACGCCTCCAGTAACGCCAAGCGGGAAAAGTTCGGGAAGTACCGATGATAGTTCTGGGGTAGTACTGCCTGCTTCGGTCTTGGTTTGTTGGAATAGATTTGCGAGCTGAGCGGGCGTCGCTGACTTGTCGGCTTTGAGCATAGCCTGGAGAAGAGGCGCAATGATGTTCATTTCGGCCTTGGTGGTTTGACGCAATTTTGCGGACTGGTTCATGATTCCAACGAGTTGGGCATCTGTCATTTGACCGCGTGACGATTCGATCAGCTCGTAGGCCTGCTGGGCCTCGATGCGACCTTCAACGCCTGGCAGTCCGGCAGCGAGGGCTATTTGTCCCATCTCGACATCTAATTTGGGATGACGTTTCGCGAAGTCGCCCAGACTCATCAGGTCTCGTTGATGTTTGACGGCCTGAGCGGCACTGCTAGCGGCCTGTTCCATGTTGCGCATGTCTGATAATGCGGCACGGGTGAATGCTCCAATAGATGCGGTAATGCTGACCAAACCTTTGGCCCAGGAGGTAACATCGCCTCCGAGCTTACCGAATTTGCTTTTGGTTTCTTCAGCGGCCTCGCCAGATTTACGGATGCTGCGTGAGGTCCCGTCGAGGTCCTGTTTGGTCTGGGCGGTGCCCTGGGTCTTAAGATGGATGTTGATGTCTTTGTCTGGCATGTTTTTTTGCTCTGCAAAAAACAGTTGTCAGTTGTCAGTAACGTCTGCTGATTTCTGAGGTCTGAGGTCTGAACTCTGTCTGTTACGCTATGGTTATCAGTTTCGGGGCGGTTAATAAGGTGTAGGGAGCGTCGGGGTCGTTGGCGATGCCGAAGTCGAGCGAGTTGGGGTTGTAGTTATTGTTGTTGGCTGCGGTGTGGGAGGCGGTGCCCCAGTCGACGCCGTTGATGGTGACGGTCTTGGCGGCGTCGCCCTGGCCCTGTTTGACCGAGAGGACCAGAACGCCGGCGTTGGCGAGGATGAGCCGCTGGCCGAGCGTGCCGGTAGCCAGGGCGTTGTCCTGGAAGCCGATCGAACCGCCGGCGGTCATGCCGTCGTAAAAGAGCGTCGACGCAGGTATAGCCCAGGTCGCCGTCGTTACATTCCCGGCTGAGCTGGAGGGCAAGATTGAAATTGAAGTCGGTGACGTGGTAGATATTAATCGCCGAGCCGCTGGCGGGGGTGAAGGTGGTTGTCAGGATGCGATGGCCGCCTACGGCGGGGACGGCGGTGTCGGGTTTACTCTGGCCGGCGGACTGACTCCAGACGTCCAGCAGGGTAGCGGTCTCGGAGGCGAAGCGGCATTCGAAGGCGGCAGTGATGGTGGCGTGCTGGTCCTTACGAATTGAGAGGGATACATTGTGGACGACGGGGTTAACGATGGTGTGTTCGGTGTAGCCGGTGGCTTCGTCGACGCCGGAGTCGCGGACGGAGAAGACCAGTTCGTCCAGGGTACCGGTCAGAATCGAGATAATGAGGGACCAGTCGGTGCTCTGGAATGTGCCGCGCAGGAACTGGCCGGATTTATCACGGAGCGGGGTCTCCAGGCCATCGGCGGCGGATTCGATGGTCTGGTCCCAACCGTATTGCAGGGCTATCTCGATAGTGCCGCCGGCGGTGATGCCGTTGAGGATGGGTGAGAATACTTTTTTAGTTCGATTATTGACAGTGGCCATGATTAATTTACTCCGTAAATTAAGTTGTCAGAGGTCAGTTGTCAGATGTCAGTAACGTCTGCTGATTTCTGATTTCTGAGGTCTCCATTATAGTTGGTTGGCGGTGAATCTTATTATCATGCCGTAGCCGTGCTCGGCGTCGACATTAATATAGTCGTCAAAATATTCGAGCTCGTCGCAGGTGAAACCGGCGCCGGGGTGCCATTGGTCCAGGGTAGCGATAACGGCGGCTCGCAGGGTGAGGCTGCCGGGTTTAATCTCTGAGCCGATGCGGGCGTCGGGGCCTTTCTGGCCGATCGCGATAACGAAGCCAAGCTTGTCGTTGAGGTCGCTGTCGCCTTCGCGAGTCGAGTTGGCGAAGGGTTCATAGGCGACGAAACAGAACGGGGCGAGGTTCTCGAAGGCCTGGATGCCGCCTTTACTGGCGGCGATCTGGTATTGCCAGTGGTCGCAGTTGCGGAACATTTTTAAATCGTTCCAGGTGAGTTCATCAAGAACGGCGACGATGGCGGCTTCGAGTTTGGAGATGTAACCATTATCATGCGACATTATTCAACTCCTTCGACTTTGCCGATGCGATCGGATATTTCGGCGGTCATATCGTCGGCGACTTCCAGAGTGCCGTCGATGAGGGCACCGGTGCCCTGGACGACGACTTCGGTTTTAAGCACGAAGAACGGGCGGAACTTGCCGCGCTTGCCGTTGCGGCGACCGAAAAACAAATCGCCGTCGTCGGCCCACAGGAAGAAGCCATCCTTCATGTCACGCGGGGATGAGAACTTGGCGACGCCGGAGCCGGTGAGGTTCTCGCCGATGGGGATGGCCAGGTAGCGGCCCTTGACGGGTTTGATGGTGACGGTCTCGTCGCCGAGCAGATATTTATATTTATCGACCGGGGAATTATCCGGGACACCAACGATGGTTTCTGTCGGTGAGACGGGCCAGGAGTCAACCGTGCGGCGCATCGCCCCGGTGCGGACGTTTAGGTATTGACCGGTAAGGAAGTTCTCCTGAACGTGGGCGGCGGCGAGCTTGCCGGCGGCCTGCAGGCCTTCGGTGGTGGCGGCGGTGATGGCGTCGCCCATGGCGGATAGTTCGCGGATTTTTTCCTCGCCTTGAAAGTCCAGGATTATCTTCATAGCGTACGCCTCCGGTAGCTGTCGAGGATGCGTTTGGTTTGGGGCAGTAAGTCAAGGGCGGTGAATTTGGTGATCGAGCCGCCGTCGAATGAGTTGCCGGAGATACCCAGGTCGTTACGACGCTGGAAGGTCAAAATTGCCTGACAGGTGGCGGCTTCACGCAGGTCGTAGGGCAATTCGTACTGGCCGGAGTCGGGGGTGATGTCGGCTCCGCAATAGCCGCCGTTATAGATGAGCTGGATGCAGTCGTCGTAGTCCGGGAAGGTGGTGGCGATGCAGGATATAACACCTTTTAAACCGTTGTTAACGATACGGTAATCGGTGTTTAAGGCGTAGCTGTCGACAGAATCGAAGTCGTAATCATAGGCGACCTTAAGCGAAGTGATTGAAATGATCGGGTAACGCTTCAGCTGGAGTCGCTGGCCGGCACCGGTGTAATATTCGGTCTGGTCGGTGGCGGCCATTAATAATGTGCGGTTGGTGTAGGCATCGAACAGGTCGCCGATACCGGCGATGATATTGTTAATCAGGATATCATGTTCGGTGAGGTCGAGGATACCCAGGCGACGCTTGACATCGTCGAGCGTGCATAATCTGGCGGCGGCGGAGTCGGCCAAAAGAATCGCGGTGGCGGTGGTGTCTTGGTCGGTGGCGCAGGTGGCGCGGACTCGGATAAAATTAGCCGTCTCGGTGAAGGTCTCACTAGGTGAGTTGCCGGCGGTGATGGGGACGGCGGGGACGCCTGCGT
>CAXXMR010000005.1:0-40127 GCA_963663805.2 Sedimentisphaerales bacterium | reverse complement strand
CGGATTCGTTTAAGCAACCCACCGGCAAAGAATTCCCCCCAGGAGACCACGGAGCGGACGTGGGAGGAGATGGCTTGGCGCGGGCTCAAATATTGGCAACCAAGAGGTATCATGCCCAGAGAACCCCGTGGCATCTCTGGGCCACACGTCGCGTAACCGCCAGAAAACGTTACGTCCCCAAGGCCAAAAGAGTAAGACCAGTGTCAGACCCAAGGGACCGGTGAATACCCAAAATGTACTTCACCTATTGAAATTTCAGAATTACAGATGTGCCTTGACGGGGCCGGAAGCTGACTCCGGACATTTCATCGCTCGATCACATAGTCCCTATTCGCAACGGAGGTGAGCATGTAATTGAAAATGCTCAAATTTTGCATTCTGACGTCAATCGAGCTAAAGGCTCCTTGTCTCAGGACGAGTTTATCTGCCTTTGCACTGAAGTTTACAAAACTCATGGCTGTCACAAATAACCTATTACTTATGGAGATTGAATTATGACGACGACAAAGAATAAATCCGACTTTTCCGTTAAGATTTGCCCTATTGACGATGTTATCCCTTACGAACAAAATCCTCGGATCAACGATGACGCTGTCGAGGCGGTGGCTGCGAGCATCCGAGAGTTTGGATTCAAACAACCGATCGTAGTCGACACCGACGGCATCATCGTCTGCGGGCACACCCGCTGGAAGGCCGCGCGGCAGCTGGGCCTCAAGAAGGTCCCCGTCCATGTGGCGACGGACCTGAGCCCGGAGCAGATTCGGGCGTATAGGATCGCCGATAATAAAACCGGGGAACTGGCCGAGTGGGATTTTGAGATTCTGCCCATTGAACTGGCGGAACTGCGCGAGGCCGGTTTCGATCTGGAGCTGCTGGCCTTCGATGAAAAAGAACTCACCCAACTGCTGGATGTGGATATCAAACAGGGGCTCACGGACCCCGATGCGGTGCCCGAGCCGCCGGATGACCCGATCACCCAGCCCGGTGATATCTGGATACTGGGTGAACATCGTCTCATGTGCGGGGACAGTGGCAGTGAGGCGGATTTGGACCGCCTGCTGGACGGGGCCATCATCGATTTAGTTCTGGAAGATCCGCCCTATAATGTGAAAGTTGAACCGCGCAGCAATAACGCCATCGCCGCGGGTTTATCCTCGTTCTCGAACACCCATCATCAGAATTTTGATGTCAACCGTCACCCGGAAAAAGCCCAGGCCAACACCAAGAAGATGCGGGCCAAAGACCGGCCTCTGGCCAATGATTTTGTCAGCGTTGAAGAATTCGATGAAATGCTGCGGGCGTGGTTCAACAATTCGGCCCGCGTACTCAAGCCGGCGGCTCGTTTTATGTCTGGGGAGTGACGTCCGTTCGGGTTGCGTAAGTAAGCGGCGTCGCAATGCGACGTAACCGTCGTGATAGAACGGTATCACGATCCTACCTCCGGCGTTTGCCGCATTAGGACATGCGGTGGATGGTTAGTACCCGGAGGCACAACGGGAAGCACTGAACGGTCCTGAACGTTCTTGGAGGCTTCTCAAGGATAGATGGATATGGCTAAGTTTGTCACAACTGAACCTCAGCGTCTGGCCGTGAAATGTACGGTCGTCTCACTCAGGACGACGGGACGATGGAACCGTACCGCCACACCGCCCCGTGGCGGGAAAGGTTGCCCTTGCGGCACCCGGGCCGAAGGTCCGTTCAATCAGAAGGCCGGTTCCAACAGGCATGCTTCGCATGTTATGGCGCGAATGAGGAGCCTACGTCCATCGGACAAATGCTTACGTAACTACCGGAGAAGCCTGACGGGATGGTTGACCGAGTCCGTATCGGAATGTCCGTCAGGTGGCAGAGTTCCCGTAGTAGCGATGAAGCGGGGTAACGTCCGCCGAGCGAAGGGGAACAGGTTGTCAGTGAATTCAAGAAGCCAACGAGAGGGCATGACCTCATGAACGTGGAACATTGGATTCACAGACTCTCACGACTTGCCGGCGAGGACACGAACAAGCGGTTCGACCGCTTGTATCGGGAAATCGCCAAGCCGGAGTTCCTCTGGTTCGCCTACGATCAGATCAAGGGCAACCGGGGGAGTCGCACGCCGGGGGCCGATGGTCAGACCGCATCCGATTGGACAATCGGTAAGGTCGAATCCCTCTCGGCCGCGCTGCGGGACGGGAACTACCAGCCCCAACCCGTACGGCGTGTGTACATCCCGAAGAAGTCCGGGAAGCTCCGGCCGTTGGGTATTCCCGCGTTCGAAGACCGCGTGGTTCAAAGCGCGGTCAAGATCGTGCTGGAGGCGTTGTACGAGCCAATCTTCCTGGATTGCTCGCACGGATTCCGCCCCGGCAAGGGATGCCCACACGGCATTGCACGCCGTACAGGACTGTCCGAATGTTCGGATGGACTGGGTGGTCGAAGGAGACATCAAGGGCTTCTTCGATCATGTGTCGCACCATATTCTGCTGAAGCTTCTGCACAAGCGGATACGGGACGACCGCCTCCTGAAGCTGATCGCCAACTTCCTGAAAGCGGGATACTTCGACCGCGACATGTGGAACCCGACGAAAGAAGGGACTCCACAGGGCGGCATTATCTCGCCGACACTGGCCAACATCTACCTTCATGAACTGGATCAGTTCGTGGTGGAACAGATTGGGGCCAATCAGGGATGCCGTGAGACGCCACAGGAGGTCCGGACAGGATCAATCCGGAGTACCGATTGGTTGATAACCGAATCGGGAAGCGTCGCGATAGGCTCCGCCGACGCGGAGACCAATTGAGTGATGAGGAACGGGCCGCCGTCGAAGCGGACCTGGCCGCACTGCTCAAGAAGCGTCGTTCACTGCCTCGGATGATCAAGCCGATCAAGCCTCGGATCGTCTATGTTCGGTACGCCGATGACTTCGTGATCGTGCTCCGCAACATGTCGCAGACGACAGCGGAAAGGATCAAACAACGCCTCACGGAATGGCTGCGGGACAGCCTCCGGCTCGAATTGAGTCCGGAAAAGACGCTGGTCACGCATATCAGCGACGGCTTCGTATTCCTTGGGTACAAGTTCGCCGCACGAAAGCGCGACACCCTGTGCACGCCTTCTGTGAAGATGATGATCCCGTACAACGCCGTTGCGGCGAAAGTGAACACGGTCCGTGACATCTGCGCGAAGCAGAGTCTCTCGGAAGCGGAAGTGATACGCAAGATCAACAGCTCTCTGCGCGGTTGGATGATGTACTACTCGTGCGTCTCCGTACCAAGCAAGGTGTTCAATTACGTCCTACACAAGACGTTCTGGGCGTATGCATCTTACGTATCCCGCAAGCACCGGCTGACCATCAAACAGGCTGCGCAGCGGTGGGTGCGACGTTGCCCCGCCAACAGCCTGCACATGGTGGAAGGCAAGAAGACTTGGTGCGCCACCGAGCAGACAACAGACGGCGAACTGCGAACGGAATGGCTGATCTGCAAAGCCATCCCGAAGCGCCGTCTTCCTTCGGTCGCAGGTCGCATCGGCAGCAAGCCCCATCCGTACCTCTATACGGTGGGAGGCAAGTCATGATGATGTTGACGACTGGAGAGCCGTGTGCGGTCAAAGCCGCTCGCACGGTTCGGAGAGGGGCTGTTGAGAAACGTACCTGTTCATCGTGAACAGGCTACGCGCTCAGCTTCTACTCTATGTTATGCCAATCTGGGTAATTACCCGGCCCCGCTGAAGGCGGCGGGATTGTACTTTTCCCAGGCGCTAATCTGGGACAAACAACATCCGGTACTCACCCGCAAGGATTTTATGGGCGCGTTTGAAATTTGCTTCTACGGTTGGAAAGAAGGGGCCGGCCACAAGTTCTACGGCCCCTAACAACGCCACGGATTTATGGCACGTCAAAAAAGTCAATCCCCAGGCCATGGTCCACTTGACACAAAAGCCGGTCCAACTTGCGGTACAGGCGATTCAATATTCCTCCAAACCGGGTGAGAATGTCCTGGATTTGTTCGGCGGCAGCGGTTCGACACTCATCGGTTGTGAACAGACCGGGCGTCGGGCGTTCCTGATGGAGCTGGATCAGGCCTACTGTGACATAATAGTTCAAAGGTACGAGGAGTTCTCCGGTAACAAGGCTGAGCGGATTGAAGCCGGAAAGGCCACGCAGACTACCCCGGCAGCAGCCGAGGCAGTCGAGGGGGTGGAAATATGAGGATACTCTCAGGATTTATCAGCGAGGGCGAACTTGCCGCGTTCGGCCTTGATAAAGCGGGACGCCGAGCCCTTGATTTTTATCTCTCTGAGGATGGAAGCGTAAAGGGTGTTAGCGGGCGTCTTACCGGAGCCGGGCTGCCAGATCTTGGCTTCGAGGGCTTTGGCGATAATCTCCCGGCAGCTCAGCGGACGGTCGCAGGCTTCGAGTACAATGGCGGCGGCGTTCAGCAGCGACAGGGGTTTGCGTTGGCCCCCATTCTCGCCAGGTTCGCCCGTGTTGGTAGCTGTTCCGATGGTGGTATTCTGAGTGGCCTGTTTGGTTTTGACGACGGGTTTGGCGACAAGTTCCTGCAGACGCTGGGCATTCCTAATCCGAATGATTTTGCCAGTTTTGAGACCCTTGCCTTCCCATCCGCCATTGGGATGTTCGTTTGTGATTTCCACTTGGGTAAGATTGTTAGCGACCTTAACCAGGTAAACAGCGTGGATTTCTACTTCGTTTTTCTGCATGGTTCAGTTTCCTTTCCGGCGTGTGCGTCGCGCCGTTGCGGAGCCGGCGGCGAAGGCCCGCTCCATAATGGTTTGGATTTCCCAGACTGCCAGGCTGTGGAAATCTTCATCTTTGTTATGCCTGGTTTCCAGAGTAGTGATGTCCAGTTCTTCACGAACGATACGTTCAAAAATATGTGTCATTTGTGTGGGGCTCATTGTGGTTTTGTCCTTTCTGGTTCAGTCGGCCAGCATCTGCAACTTGCGCAGGTAATCGTGAATCATGGAGTTGCTGCCCGCGTGCCCGTCGAGATGTTTTCTGCAGTTTAAGTGCCAGGTTCCAGATTTCGTTCTCATCGTTGGTGGCACAGTTGTATTTCTGTTCCCCGTTACAGCTAAGCAATATCATACAGATATCCTTGTTGCCGGGGACACGACTGATAGTAGCGAAGGTTTCGGGCAAATGCTGGCCTCGCTTAATAAAGCCCGCGAATTTGATTTCGATGATTTCCATATTTGGGTTTCCTTTCTCTTAGCAGTAGCCGTTTTCTTTGGCGATGAAGTTATAGAGCCTGCAGGGAACCTGGTCGCAGGCGAGGGTGTCGAGGGTTTGCAGTTTGTTCCAGGCGGCCTGGAAGTTGTGTTTGCGGGCGTATTTGAGTACGATATTGAGGTCGCGGCGTCGGTCGCGAACATCTCGGCGAGTTCTGCATCTTTTTCCCGTTTACCCTTGTTCTGCCAGCGGGTGATCTGGTTTTCAAATCTCATCAAGTCGTTTGTGAATTTGGGGTAAGTCTTCATGGTCCGGTTTTTCTTTCTTTATTTGGTGGTGAAGAAGGGGTTATTAGCGTGGCTTTGCGACCCGTGGCCCTGTTCGCGGTCGCGGTCCCAAATGCCAGGATTTCCTCGTTGTTGTAGCCCTTTTCCCTAAGGTACTGGTAATCCGCGGGATTGAAATTTATGTGGTATGTGATTCTTTCGATAGTTTTCATTGTAATTCCTTTTTGGCAAATGGCTTACATTCAATTTCTACATTAACATTACCATGCTCTGGGCCCTTAATCCAGTCGATTGAGGCATTAAAATGGAAACTTTTTATTAATTCTGGGCGAGCCTGATCATGACAGAAAAACCACTTAAAATTACCGCTTTGACGGTGGCGTAAATGGCTAAATTATTGAGCAATTCTACGCAAAAAAAGATTACCGAAGATGATATTCGGCAGATCGCCGACGAGGCAAAAATCCTGCGGGCAGATGATACGATTAACCTTTTGGAATATACGGCCTTTCTGGCCGGGGAAGTGTAAATGTCGGCGATAAATCCTGCAAAACTACGGCAAGCGGAGCTGGTCCGGCTGTTAAATTCCACCGGGCGCGGTGAGGTAATCAACGAACAGAAGATCCGCCGGCAGCGGATGAAGGCGGGTTATACCATCGGGGATGCCCGGACGATCAATCTCTTCCAGTATGCCGGTTATCTCACCCGGGAATACCTCAAGCCCGCCAAGGAAAAACCTACTTACGATGACCTGCGCGAGGCGGCCCGGCTGCGTAACGCCGAACTGGCCCGGCTGGGTCAGGATATCGGGGAATTACCGGCGGTGGTCAACCCCGAGAGGAAAGCGGCAGCCTTGGCGGATTTCAAGAATTTTTGTGAAGTATATTTCCCCGAGGTGTTTTACCTGGAATGGTCGGCGGATCACCACCGGGTCATCGAAAGAATCGAGCAGGCGGTATTAAAGGGCGGCCTGTTCGCTTTGGCCATGCCGCGGGGCAGCGGTAAGACGGTCTTAATGCAGATGGCCTGTTTATGGTCGGCACTCTCCGGGGCCACCGAGTACGTCTGCCTGATCGCCGCCAGTGCCGAGCGGGCCAAGGACCTCCTCGAGAATATCAAGATCTGGCTGGAGACCAATGAGTTACTGGCCGAGGATTTTCCCGAGGTTACCTTTCCCATCCGGGCTTTGGAAAGGATCACCAACCGCCAGAAGGGCCAGAAGTATAACGGACAACCGACACGGATCGAATGGGCGGCCGACAAGATTGTCCTGCCCACTATTCCGAATTCTCAGGCGGCCGGCATTGTCATCTCCTGTTCGGGCATGAAGGGTTCGGATATCCGGGGCCAGAATCACGCCCGCGCTGACGGCAAGGTCGTCAGGCCCCAGCTGGTAATGGTGGATGACCCCAGACGACAGAATCGGCCTGGTCACCTTCCCAGAGTCAAAGGCGCGAGGCGATACTGGCCGGTGATGTCCTGGGTATGGCCGGGCCGGGTAAGAAAATCTCCGGTCTGATGGCCTGTACCGTTATGACCGCGTTACGGCAGTCTATGATATCCTGATTGCAGATTCAAAAATCTACGCCGGGGGCAGGTTCATGCGGGAAGTCGTATCATCTCTTGATTATAATATTGTCAATAATATCGCCTGGACCGATGGCAGTAATCGCTGGCAGGCTCTAGGTAATGGCTTCAATTATAAAGGGTTCGTCTATGGCCTTTGCGAACTGAACGGTGATATATACGCTATCGGCAGTTTCAGCTTCGCCTACGGGCCTCTGATGAATCTTAGCGATCCTGATAATATCACCCTCAACGGGCTGGGTCGCTGGGATGGCAGCAGCTGGCATCCGGTCGGTGATTTCAGTGACACCGGCGGTAAGACTATCTGCTCTGATGGACAATATATTTACGCCGGCGGGAATTTCACTAATGTCGGCAACTATCTGGGCGATGACGCTAACGGGTTAGCGCAGTATAATTTTACCACCGAGCGCTGGGCGGTACTCGAGAACGCATCCTATTATCTGGGAAACACCCCGATTTGTCATGTCGCCGAAGTTCATAATAATCTGCTCTATGTCGGTGGTTTTGGTGTGGTGACCTGGGATGGCTCCGATTGGGAAAGGTTAGGCGGCGACGAGAGATGGTTAAACGGCAGTGTCTCTGCCATAACCTGGCATAACGGCAATCTCTATGCCGGGGGAAATTTCACTCGTTTGGCCGATGGCGAATCATGTATGCGTATCGCTAAATTCTCCGGCTCTGTCTGGTCGCAACTTGGCAGCGGGTTCAATAATACTGTCTATACCCTGGAATCCTGGGACGGCAAATTATACGCTGGCGGCTATTTCACTGGCAATGCTACAGATGAAAAAGCATTGGCCCACCTGGCTGTTTATGACCCGGGAGAAGATGACTGGTCAACTCTCAGTGGCGGCCTGAACATCAAATACAGTGTACCGGTCCACGCCTTTAAGGGCCGCGCAGAGGGATTGTATATTGGCGGCGATTTCGATTATATCGGCGGCAGCCTGACTACCAATTATCTGGCCGGCTATAATGAAGAAGACGGCTGGTCGGAGATGTCGGCTTGTCAGGAAGGTATAACCATTACCTCCGGGCCAAGCGAATCTGCTATTACCAATGACGGGGTTTATGCCATCGGTAACTGGCGTTCATCTTATCCAACAGTGTATTATCGCCTGGCCTGCTGGGATGGTGAAATCTGGAATGCATCGAGTCGGACTATACCAGATTTAAAGGTATCACTTCGGATGGCAGCAGTGTGTTTGTGGGGACATATAACTATAACACCAATGAATATCATGTTGTGGAATATAACGGGTCAAACTGGCAGGAGCTGGGCGGGGTATTCAGTCGAAACGCCAACGCTCTGACGGTAGATAGTAAGGGAATAGTATTTGTCGCTGCGAGCGGGACAATCGAAATTGACGGCGAAACAGGTTATAATTGCATCGCCCAGTGGTATGACAATAAATGGCTAAAACTCGGCTCCGGTCTGACAGGTAATTCTCCCCTGGCAAACGCTCTGGCCGTAGATGATGATAACAATCTCTATGTCGGCGGGCGGTTCACCCAAGCCGGGGTGGTAGATGCTCTAAACATCTGCCTGCGGGAAGAAGATGGCATTTTAAGTAATCTGGGCGCAGGGCTTGATGGTACAGTTAAAGCATTATTAGTGGATGAATCAAACATTATCGCCGGGGGTGATTTTAGCGGTCACGTAGCGGCATACCTAAATTAGAAGAATGGACAGATTTAGGTGCCGGGCTGGATGGTACGGTGCGGGCCCTGGCTGTTTGGGATGATAAGATTTACGCCGGAGGCAAGTTTGAGACTTCCGGTGAAAATATTGTTAATAATATCGCGGTGTTTTCCGGCAGTAACTGGCAGGCTCTGGGGGCAGGTCTTAACGGTAAAGTCACCTCCTTAGCGGCCGGGCAGGCTGGTATTTATGCGGCTGGAGGTTTTAGGCATTCCGGCGAGGTCGAATTAAACCATGTGGGATATTGGGACGGTGATGAGTGGTTTACTTTGGGAGATGGGCTTAACGATGAAGTTGCCGCTCTGGCTGTATATAATGATGAAACGCATCATAAAGAATTGGTCTATGCCGCGGGGAACTTCCAGTTCGCCGGGGCGGTATCAGTTAGTCGCATTGCGGTTTATGACGGCACCGACTGGCAGGCTCTAGGTAGTGGTTTAGATGGCCCTGCCACTACCCTGGCGACTGATGAAAATAGCGGCCAGCTCTTTGTAGCCGGTAATTTTACCCAGGCAGGCGGTGTCCCTGTCGCTGGGGTTGCCAGGTGGGATGGCGAAGAGTGGTTTGCTGTCGGCGATGGACTCGATTCAACTATATCGAATCTGCATTTTATTGACGATGATTTATACGCAGTTACCCCCGCTGGTGTTTATCGTCTGGATGGTGATAGCTGACGGGAATTTACAGTTATGCCGATGCCCGGATTAACTGTCTGGCTGGATTTGACGATGATATTGTTATGGGCGGCACATTCAATCGTGTTGCCGGTGTTGATGCCCTGCGTGTCGCTATGTGGGATGGTATCAATTGGCATGCCTTAGGTGAGGGGGTTGATGGCAATATATCCAGTCAGGTCAGCTGCCTGCTCTGGCATGAAGGTATCCTCTACGCCTGTGGCAATTTTGAGATACCAGACGGTAAAGATGGTGTCGCTCATGCGGCCTATTGGGATGGCACAGATTGGTATCCCATCGGCAGCGGAACGGTGGGAGAACATTACAATCAGATGGTTTGGTATGGCGACAAACTCTATATCAGAACCACAGCCAGTGAAGTTTTTACCTGGGATGGCGAGCATTTTACGCCGTTGCCGGGTGGGTATAATTCGGTGCTGGAAGGTTCTGAAGGTTTGATTTTTGGTTTACACAGTTATAGCCAGCCCGCCGATATCGAAGCCCGTAATATCGCCCTTTGGGATGGCACAGAATACCACGCCCTGGGCGCTGGCGTAAATGGCAGAGTTCACACTATCGAAGAACATGCCGGTGAAATATATATTGGCGGTGTGTTCACCCGAACATTCCATACTAATCCCCTCTGGCTAAAATATGTCGCAAAATGGAACGCTGCGGAGCAGAAGTGGGAGCCTGTCGCCGGTGGTCTGCCGGGAACGGTTCTGAAACTGCGAAGTATAGATTCGCGGCTGTTTGCCTGTACCAACGGACATGGAGTTTATGAGTTGGTTGAAGATGAATGGATTCGATATGACAAATATTGCCGGGAGACTATTCGGGACGTAGCGATGTTTGCCGGGGAGTTGGTTGTTTGTGGGGAATTTGGCTCTATCGTGGGTTTAGGGCCGGCGACGCTGGTGCGCTGGGATGGTAATAACTGGGAAATTATCGCCCAGGGACAGTATCAATATAGTGCCATTGAAGATTTGTGCACTGACAGCCATCGCGTAATCGCCGCGGGCAGCCAATGGCACTGCCCGGAGTTTGGGCAGAATTACGGACAGGTCAGAGTGGGAGAGATTTTTACGACGTAATTGCTGAAATCATGGTTGGCAGGCGATTGTGGCGGTGCCCAGAATTCTCGCGGGATTATGGGGAGGTTCGGGTGGGGGAGGTTGTTGGGGAGTCATTAGCTTTTACGAAATTCGAATGGTACGGGGAGGCATTTGCGTGTTGTTTTCTCCGTAACTTACCGATAAGAAAACATCGCAATGTCATTTAGGGATGTTACATAAGTACTTGATTATAAATAAGTACTGATTACCAAGTAGAGTGCCTATTCTCGTTAATTTTCGAAAAACTAAACATCCGTGTTGACTTTTTTCGATAATGTGTTATAGTTATATATAACAATATTACTCTGCCAAGGAGACGTGACTATTTTTATAAGAATCGAACCATCTTCATCGGTACCTATATATCGACAGATAATCGACCAGATAAAATACCAGGTTGCTACCGGGATGCTGAAAGAAGGCGATAAGGTTCCCAGCATCAGGGACCTGGCCTCAAAACTGGCAGTTAATCAGAATACTATCCTAAAAGTCTATAATGAGCTATGCCGTGAGAATGTGCTGAAAATTGAACGCGGGGACGGAACATACGTTTCATCAAATAAACAGAATATTCCAGTCGCAGAGAGAAAAAAAGCAGTTGCCAGTATCCTGCGTGAAGCGGCAGTCCAGGCCGTCCAGCTGGATTTATCACTTGAGCAGGCTCGGGAACTGCTGACCAAAGAATACGAACTTATCAAATCCGCTAAAAGTAAATCGGAGTAGATGGATATGGGTAAAAATGCCATTGAAGTAAAAGATTTAAGTTTCGCATATAGCCGAAGAAATGTGTTAAAAGGCGTTAGTTTGGAGGTGCCTGAAGGCTCGATATTCGGTTTTCTGGGCCGGAACGGGGCTGGCAAGACAACTACAATCAAACTGCTGCTAGGTCTTCTTAAAGCCCAAGATGGTTCCTGCATAATAGAAGGTATCGATTCGCAAAAAGATGCCGTTTCGGTACGTCGGATAGTAGGCTATATGGCAGAGGACCAACAGATGTACGGCTGGATGCGTATTAACCAGATTATCAACTGGGTCGCTGGCTTCTATCCGGAATGGGATTTTGAGTTCAGCAATATGCTCCTGGATATGCTTGAGTTATCCGGAAAAAGTAAAGTTAAAACCCTATCCAAGGGACAAAACAGCAGTTTGGCCCTATTATTAGCCTTGGGCCACCGTCCCAAGGTGGTTATTTTAGATGACCCTACACTTGGTTTGGACCCCATAGCCCGCAAAGAGTTTCTGAGGCATGTCATCGGGCTATTACAGACTAACGGCGTAACCGTATTTTTCTCGAGCCATCTTTTGTATGAGATCGAACCGATTGCCGACCATGTCGCAATACTGGATAAGGGGGTTATTCTCAAAGCCGAAAAAACCTATTCTTTAAGAGAAAGTGTTAAAAAGGTCATTCTCGATACTTCCAGAAATGATTTTGGCCAAATCGAAGGAATTCTGGATGCTTCTAAGACCGGGGAGCGGGTAGCTTTGACTGTCGAAAACTGCAATTCAGAGAAGATAGGCAAGATTGTCGAATTATACGGCGGCTTTACCAGAGAAATCAGCCTTAATCTGGATGAGATTTTCGAAGCATATGTAATTGGAAACAGGGGAACGGCGGCAGCGATATGATCAAACCACTGATTTGGAAAGAATGGCATGAGCAGCGCTGGAAGCTGGCCTTTGGGACATTGATGCTGGCCTTTTTTACGTGTGTCCTGATCAGTGCCAGATTGACTACAGGCAATGAGAATATTGTTCTGGTGATATTTGGCGGCGGTTATATTCTGTCTTTGTATAGTGCCATGGGGGTTATCGCCCCAGAGATAACAGATAGAACTAAAATATTTCTTGCTGCCAAACCAGTGAAGCCCTGGAAGGTGTTCTTGTGTAAGTGGTTCTTTGGCTGGCTGAATTTTGCCGTTCCGATATTAATTTGCGGCCTGGTAATAACCGCGATGGATTATTTTAATGCCGATGAGTCGTTATTCAGATTCAATGATGTCTTCAGGCAGTTATTTGCGGGGATCATGTCCACCACGATGTTTTACAGTATGATATGCTGTTTCTCGCCCCAAAAAGGCGGTGAAGCATCTGTGGGGGTGACCGGGTTGGTAATATTGTTGTTCTTATGTGCTCATATAGTAATAATTCAAATAACACACATAGATATATTTCGACATCAGGTACTGCCTATGGCTCTTAAGGAGATAATATCATTTATTAATCCATTTATGTGGATACATTTCGTTAAACCTGTATGGGGTATGTCAAATGCGACCTTATTCATCGAGCAGGGAATTTTATTTATTGTTATGCTCTGGCTTGGTCAGCGCAAATGGCAAAGGAGTTCGTGATTGATGAAGATACTCTGGAAAGAATGGCAGCAGCAGAAGTGGCTATTCCTGACTGGTTGTCTGGGAGGAATAAGTTTTCCGGTCATTGAATGTGCTTTTGCGTGGAAAAACGCCGGTCAATTCAGAACTGACCTGGGGAGTGCCATTGTATTAGCATTCGGTGCATTATACGCTATTATTCTTTCTATTGCATCTACCTATTCTGATACACGAAAAGGAGTAGATACTTTCTGGCAGAGTAAGCCGGTAAAAGCAGAACGCCTGTTTGTCACTAAATTTCTGCTCGCTTCGATAATATTGCTATTGACTTTTTCAATTATTACAATTTTGGATATTATAACCTGCTATCAATATTACCGTTCGGTTGATTCTTTCGCCTGGTCTGCACTTTGGTGCACTTATCCAATTTCTCTGGCATTATATTCAACAGCAATGTTCCTGGTGGTGCTGATAAGAGATAACGCCCGAGCGGTCCTGATTACCATTTGGGCGGGATTACTTATCTATTTCCTGCCGCTGCTGGTGGGTGGCTTGAGCTGGATGAATATCTTTGAGCAGCTTCAATATCATGAGGATTCTCTACTCAACCGTATATTAAATGGATATCTTCGTCCCGAACATAGGTATAATATACAATATCTTTGGAAGACATATCCCTGGCCCAGGTTCTTTCAATATGTAGAATTTCTGGCGTTCATGACCGCCGTTGCCTTTATATTCCTCAAGCTCTCTGTCCTGGCAATCCAAAATAACTGGCGGTGGCGGCCGGGCCAGAAGACTATCGTCTGGACATTGGGACTGTCGGCAGCGTTTATTTTTGGGGTGGCCATATTCCAGGTTGGACATAATCTGGAACCGGTTAAGAGGTGGGACGGTAAAAACATTGTTAATCCCGCTGAATTTGGCTGGAATCATGTGCCGCAAGATTTTCAGAAAGAAATACCTGAAGGCCAGACAATTCGAAGTTTATATAATTTTTTCGCCAGCTATATAGATGCTGTTTGTACCAATGATGATCTTATGTATAGAGTTAGTGTGTGCTATCAGGATGTGGAAAATGACAGGCCTATGCCAAACGAAAGAGATGTAATAAAACATTTTGTTGTTCAGACTTATCGATTTCCATATTGGGCTAATAGCGACATTCCTGTACAGGCAGGAATGAAACAATCACCTGATTTTGCAGCTGGAGGGCTGAAACTATTTAAAACAGAACCGGTCCGCAGATATGAATATCAAACAGTCATGGGGTGTTTTGTCAGGGAAAATTATTTATACGCGGCTATTCGTCCGAATTCAAATGGTAAGAATAATAGCATTTATTTTCTTGTAATTGATATATCGAATCCTGAGCAGCCAGTAGAAGTAAATAAGATGGAAATCGAATCATTTCATATTTCTCTCAATAGATCTTTTGCGAATTATGGAGACTATTGTTATTTAAGTGATGATTATCAATTTGTAATTATTTCTGTTGCCAAGGCCGGGCAACCTGAAATAATCAAAACAATTCCACTTGTAGCGAAAAATAAAAAAAGCTGTGAAGTAACTGTAACAAATACGCAAGATAATTTCTTTTTTGATTTGGGCGATGATCCGCGCCTGCCAACTCATGCTTTCCAGATCTTTGGAGACAAGCTGCTATGCTATAGCCAGACCAGGATTGTTATATTGGACCTGGCGGAGCCAACTGAACCTAAAGTAATCTCCGACAATTATTTTGACAGAGGTCCATCTAACATATTTGGTGTTATAGAAGCCGTGTCATTCAACATCGATTATCTGTATATTGCCAATAAAAAGGGTTTATATATCAGTAAACTGAACCGGCAGGGTGACGGTAAGTATTCATGCGAAATGGTCGGCAGCAGAAATGCAACCCCAGTGGAGAAATTGGCCGGCCGCATACCGCAGGAGCTGTTATTTTACAGAGGTTATCTAATCGAAGCATCGCAAGGATTCGGTTTGATCGTTTATGATATTGCCGATCCAGGTCATCCCAAGCGAGCATTTCATGCCGCAACTCAGAACTTTACTAATGATATAGGGATATGGAATAATCTGCTTTATATGCAAAGTTATGGTTTCAAGGTCTATTTCTTTGACATTCCTGAAGCGAACTGACTTTGTACCCATATCGAGCATCAAGCTGTAGTCCTGCCACGACGGCGACAGTGCGATCAGGCAACATCATTTGGAGTAAACTTTTCTGCCAGTCCAGGAATCCAGCTTCGCGCAGCCTTTTTCCTGATAACGTATAATATTTTTCGCACAATTTTATAGGACGTATAAAGTAAGTTTCCGGCCAAGTACACCTTGGCTGACAATTGGTGGATTGCGGTTGGGGCGGGTTAATTTTGCGGGGTTTTCCAGTTGGCGGGCAGGAGGGTGTCGATTTGGTTGGCGCCGGTGGTGGTGATTTTTCTGAGGACATCATTGAAATATGCGAATGGGTCGTGATTGTGTAGTTTGCAGCCGGCGACCAGGCTATAGATTATGGCGGCGCGTTCGGCTCCGGCTTCGCTGCCGGCGAACATATAATTTTTTCGGCCGATCACTACCATTCTCAGCGTTCGTTCCGAAAGATTATTATCGATGCTCAGCCGTGGGTCGCTGGTATAGCGGACCAGGGCATCCCACTGGTTCAGGGCGTAGGTGACGGCTTTGCCCATATTATTTTTAGGCAGAACCTGTCCCTGATACTCATCCAGCTTCGCCCGGATTTCGGCAAAGATCGGCAGGGCTTCTTCCTGGCGGGCTTGCAAAAGTTGCTCCGGCGAATATTTTTCCGCTTTTGCCCGTCGCTCGATTTCATAAAGCTTACCCCAGAGCACCATAAAATGTGCCGCCCGCACCGGGTCGCTGTCTAAAGCGTATTCAAACTTCCGCCGCGCATGCGCATTACAAGCCACCTCAACGGCATCGGTAGCCCGAAACAGTTCATCATAGCCGCTATAAGCATCGGCATGCACAAAACCCTGATAATCTCTGCCGATAAAAATCAATGACCACCGGCAGAGCCGGTGGTATGAGGAAGGCCCCTAAAAGGGGCCATTACAGTTAGTCTAATCCTTTTTCAATATTTTGCTCATGCTTGTCCTGATCTTGAATGTACTTACGAATATGGGCTTCATCAAGACCAACGGTACTTACACAATAACCGCGAGACCAAAAACTGCGGCCAAAGAGAGTGCCTTTGGTACGCATCAGATCACGAGAAATCCGGATGGCACTTTTACCTTTGAGATAACCGATGGTCATAGCGATGCTGTACTTGGGCGGAACGCTCAGGAGCATATGAATATGGTCTGCCATGGCGTTACCTTCTATAAGCTCTATCCCATATTGGCGGCACAATTCTCGCAATATCGCACCTATTTCCTTTCGCAACTTACCAAATATTGCTTTGCGACGATATTTGGGTACAATAACAACATGATACTTACAGTCCCATTTTACATGGGCCTGACTCTGCCAGTCTTTCATAGTGTCCTCCTTGACCCCAGGAGCCTTCCTCAAGGAGGACCATTGTAACGCACTTAACGGCAGAGCCTTATAAATTCTCACCGGCAGAGCCGGTGGATTAGCTTGGATTTAGCGGACCTTCGCGCGAACGCGTCGGCGTAAAATCAAACGCCACATTATAATCAGTATCGATATAAACCCACAAATAGCCCTTATACGTGGATCCTTTACGGTTTTTGCTCTTGATGGGGATGGAGGTATCATCGGTATAAATGATTTCCGACTGCTGAATCTTCTCTCGCATACGTTTGACCAGCGGCTCCAGCAGTTCAGCGCAACTGCCCACCCAGTCGCACATGGTTGAGACGTTGATTTCCACGCCGTGCCGCTTAATATTAATCCGGCAATAAAATAGATGAACATTATTAATTTTCTGCTATACTTTTGTAATGGAAAAACGAGATTCACGAAAACTTAACCAGCAAGCTCAGTATGAACTGAGGCGAACCTGCATAAAGTTGCTCAAAGCCGGCAAAAAGCAAAGGGAAGTTGCGGCGATCCTTGAGATTGCTTACCAAACTGTCAATCGATGGTGGCAGCGATATTTGTCTGAGGGAATGGCTGGCTTAAAGCCCGGCCAACGAGGTCGCAGAAAAGGCGAAAACAGAACTTTGACTTTAGAGCAGGAAAAGGAGATTCAGGTTTTGATTCGGGACAAATATCCCGAACAGTTAAAACTGAAATTTGCTTTGTGGAATCGTCAGGCGGTAATGGATTTAATCGAACAGAAATTTTCGATTAAGTTGCCGATCCGCACTGCTGGCGAATATCTTAAGCGTTGGGGTTTTACACCTCAAAAACCGATTCGCAAAGCTTATGAGCAACAGCCCGAAAAGGTCCAGCAATGGCTGGGCGAGACCTATCCAGAGATCGAAAAGCGTGCTAAAAAGGAAGATGCTGAGATTCAATGGGCTGATGAAACCGGGCTTAACAGTGCTGACGCTCGTGGTCGGGGCTATGCTCCTAAAGGCCAAACCCCGACGGTTTACGGCCCAGCCCAGCGTTTTTCGGTAAGTATGATTTCATCGCTGACAAATAAAGGGCAATTGCGTTTTATGATTTATGAAGGCGGCTTGAAGGTGGATATATTTTTGACATTTTTGCGACGACTCATTAAGGATGCTAAACGAAAAGTATTTTTGATTGTCGATAATCTTAGAGTTCACCATGCCAAGAAGGTTCAACGGTGGGCAACTAAACATAAAAAGAAAATCGAGCTGTTCTTTCTGCCGCCTTACAGCCCGGAACATAACCCCGATGAATATGTCAACCAGGACATCAAACAACAACTCAAGAAGAAGCCCGCGCCAAGGTCACAAGAACAATTGCAGGATAATCTGAGTTCTTATATGCGGAGCCTGCAACGAAAGCCTAAGAAGGTAAAAAAGTTTTTTAATCACGAAAAAGTGCAATACGCAAAAGCGAGTTGATTCATATGTTTAATTGCCGGAGTAATAATACCTTCCAGACGGTTCAACGGCTGGTGGTCCGCATACTTGCTCGTTATGATATACGCCAGCAAACCTTCAGCGGGAATGCCTTTGTCGATCGCCATGGGCGGCAGTTCGCCAATCGAGATATTATTCTCGCAAACCTTGCAGGCGTATTTGCTTCTGACATAACGCTGAACATAAAAAGATGCGGGCACATAATCCAGCTTTTCGGTTACTTCCTCGCCGATACGTTCTTTTTCGTTATGGCATACCGGGCAGGTTTTTTCTTCTTCGGCAGGTTCAATGTCGATAGTTTCGCGGCGCAAATTTTCCGGCAGCGGCTTGCGGCCTTGATGATTAGCATTCTTACGGCCTTTGACAACCTTGGCGCGTGAGGGCTTCTGCTGTTCAATCTTCTGTTGAACTTCCTCGTAAAGATTTTCAAACAACAAACGCTGAGCCGGATCGAGCTTTTCGCTTTTCTTGCCGAACAACTGCCGCTTGAGATAATACAACTGGCCGCTGAGATCATCAATCTGACCCAACAGCGTCAGAACCATCTCTTTAAGAGTGGCAACATCATCGGGAAGCTGCTCGACAGAGCTTTGAGCGGTTATCTTTTCAGCCATCATCAATCCGTAACGTTTAGTAACTTCGTCATCCTTAACGATGAGATTATGATAAGCGAAATGATGAAAAAAGCAAGCATAAAAATGAGAAAATATGTAATATTCTTAACTCTAAGAGCCTATAGCGAGCTTTTACGCTCATAGCGTTTTCGGCGGCGACTGCGAAATAAATCAATGCCTTCCAGTATCCAGCTTAGCTTGGCAATATCAACTTCGATTGATGCCTGATTATTTTTGCCGGGGATTTTTTCAAACGTGCCTTCCTCCAGCCGCTTATACCAAACGACGAATCCGGTGCGGTCCCAGAAAAGAATCTTACATTTGTCGCCGCGTTTATTGAAGAACACAAACAGATGGCCGCTGAACGAATCTTGAAGCATGAAGTTTTCCGCCAGCATCGAAAGCTTGTTAAAACCGCAACGTATATCCGTCGGCTGAGAGTAAATGAAAATCTTCACCGCCGGGGGCAGAGTTAGCATAGCTTTGCCTGTTTTAGCGCGGAAAGAACGCCGGTTAAAAATGCATCGTCGATATTTGAAGGTATCCGCAATGTATGGCCAGCCGCCAGAACAAGCTCCAGAGAACCGGGCTGGGACGGGGGCATCGAAACGCGAATGAAGGCCTCCGGCTGCGCCTCTGACTTGCTGTCGTAATCAGAGTTTCGGGCTTGGGTCAGACGCCTGCGCCAGGAATAAAAAGATGGCTCAGATAAACCTTCCTGCCGACAAAACTGACGAACGGATAACCCACTGGATTGAAATGTCTCCAGCACCATCCGCCAAAACTGCCGCTGTTCCGTATCAGATTTTCGCGCTTTGCCCATAATTGCCTCTCCATTAAATCATGAGCCGTATTATCAATTTTTCAAAGAACCCCGCAAGATGCACTTGGCCGGAACCTTACCTGTTTCCTGCCTCATCAGTGGTTCTTTGACGGCAGTGAACATGTAGACCCCGCCAAGGAAGCGCGGGCCCAGGAGATACGCCTTAAATCTAATACCACGACTCTGGCCGCAGAGTTCGCCCGTCAGGGTAAAGACTGGGAGACCGAACTGCAGCAGCGGGCCAAAGAAAAAAAACTCATGGCGGAACTGGGCTTAAACGAAACGGAAATTACTGTCCCTGTAAATAATACGGAGAACAATGCAGATGAAAAAGATGAATGACTTGCCGGAAATCATCAAGTTTGAATGCACCTTGAATATTGAAGCCGCTGGTGGTGACGATACCTAAGTGGCTCAGATTTCGATGCAAATCTGGCTCCATTTTCAATACTAATCACCACCCTTGGCGGTGAAAGCTGCGATTTTCAAATTAAAATCTGGATTGGTATAAAACAGGTAAACATGCTTATTCGAAATGCTACCCCCCCCAAGGGAACATAGCAAATCAAACCAATACAGCCCCATCATATTATCGTGACGGGGCTGTATAGTTTTTATTACGCAGAGATGATATTTAACTATGCGGAAGCAACAATCATTTAACGATTTTGTCTTAATTTTCTTTTCAGAACAAGTCCACCAATACTTAGCAATAACATGGAGGTCGGTTCGGGGACAACGGTAACCCGAAGGAGCTCCCCACCATTAGCTCCGGCAATAATGTTATAATCAAACACCGTACCGGAAGAATTAAGAACACTAAGGCCGTCAGCGCTAATTGTTGTCGCAGACCAAAGGATATCATAAGTATTCCCAACAACACTATCAAACCCAGCAAGAGTATCCAAAGATAATATCGCATTATCAAGAGTAACTCCATAATAATTTTCATAGCCGGCTTCGACACCATCACCGTAAACTTCAATTAAAGTCGAACCATTTTCATCCAAAGCAACCGAAAGGGTGTTGCCTGCATCAATAACAAGTTGTCTCATTCTAACACTAGAGGCATCCGAACCAATAACCTCAAAAGTAGCATTATTGTAGAGCCGAACATATTTCGTCACATCAAAATCACCATCTGAAATATTGTAATAAGTCTGTTCGCCATTAGCAGAGTTCCCCATCCTGGTAATAATAGAGTTGTAAGCACCACCGGTCTGATTGAACGTAAATGTGGTATTGGCTCCGCCATAGCGTCCCAGATAGGCGATATTAACCGTAGCATCAAAGACACCGCCGGAAAGGTTATAGTTCATGATTGCATTATCAACTCCGGAATCCGCACCAAAGTAAGCCTTATCGGAAAGCACGACTGTACCGGCAGTTTGATTAATAGTAACCGAATCTGAACTACCGGGCGCAATATACCAATAGGTAGTACTAAAATCAGCAGAAACATTCATCGTACCAGCGTTATTGTAAGTCCGATATGCCAACAAATTCGCCTGCACATCAAGTTGGGCATCTCCAAGATAAATACGCTCAACACGACCATCGGGCATTGAGGCTGCGGTGACCTGAATAGTACCATTCTGAATCATTGCATAACCTTTGTTCCAGTTATACGAACCATCATTGGGAGTTCCATTACCGCTACTAGTATTACCGACAACCCAGCCAGGAACGGACCATTCTCCGCCATCTCCCAGCACTTCCGTCCAGTTGGCATTCATCCATCCGCCGGTGCCATCCCAGTAGACTTCATTAAAAGCATATGCATTGCTACCCAAAAGCACTATCACCAGTAAAAAAACAATCATTCTGTTCATCAGAACCTCCTCACATAAAAGACAACATTTTCCTAGACTCCCTGAACCAGATCAAGAAGTTACCATTTCAGAATAACAATATCTTTAGTCTACCGCTTGTTCAACATTGGCAACATAGAGATATGTACACAAGCCATGCAAATAAGAATCATGAAATCAGAGAACCGCACCAGGCAATACCTTATTCAGCCGAGCAACATATTTATCAATGGTTTTTTGGTTATCGGCCTCAACTATATATCTGATTATAGGCTCGGTATTACTAGCACGGAGATGCACCCAGGCATCATCAAAGTCGAATCGATATCCATCCTGATCATTGAACCGAGCCTCAGCAAAGATTGATTTAGCATTGGCTAGTATTACCGGAATATTAGCCCTATCCATTTGCATTTTATTTTTCATAATAACAAACGATGGGATAGTCTTGACAATATTACTAATACTACAAGATCTTTCGGTTATCAGTTGTAAAACCAAAGCGACTGCGACCAGGCTATCTCTTACCGGCCCAACCCGGAGGTCAATTACACCGCCATTACCCTCACCACCGATGTAGCAATTGTTTTTTATCATGGCATCAGCGACATTTACCTCATCAACAGGGGTTCGAATCACGTTACAGTTATATTTTTGGGCAATTAGGTCTATCATTCTCGAAGTAGAAAGATTTGTGACAACATTACGACGTTTTTTTGCAAGCGCATGCTCTACCGCCAACGCCAGAGTATATTCCTCACCTAAGCATTGGCCATTATCGTCAATTATGGCAAGTCTGTCAGCGTCGGGATCCTGAGCAAAACCAATATCGGCTTTATGTTTTTTTACAGATTCGCAAAGAGCTGCCAAATTCTCTCGAATCGGCTCAGGAGCATGTTCAAAAACACCGGTAGGTTCCAGGCCGATACCTACAACTTCACAACCAAGCATTTCCAGGAGCTTTTTGGTTATCCTCCCCCCGGCACCGTTTACGCTGTCTAGCACTACCTTAAATTTTCTTTTTGCAATACGATCTGGTTGACATATTGTTCGTATTCTTTCAATATGCACCTCGTCAGCCATGTTGCAGTAATAACCCTGACCGCTATCTAACGAAGACACATAATCAAAATCTTTATTATAATATATTTTCTGTATATCTTCAGCAATATCTTTTGTAGGCGCAATACCATTATCAAGCAGTAATTTTATACCGTTATATTCGGCTGGATTATGGGAAGCGGTAATTACCACACCACCGGCACAACCGAGATGTACCGTCATAATGCCAACACACGGAGTTGTTACAATGCCAAGCTGCACAACATCTATGCCTGCGGCACAAATACCGGAAATCACCGCCGCCTCAAAAAAAGTGCCAGAAGGTCTGGAGTCACGCCCCACACAAACTTTAAGTCTTTTCTGGGGTAAAACCTTGGATACCCGCTTCAAACAAGTTGCAAACGCAGAAGTATACTCGGCGACAAAAGCCGGAGTCAAGTTTGCGCCAACGACTCCTCGAACTCCACTGATACTAATTATTAATTGTTCCACAACATAATTCTTTTTGAAAAAACTAGAGAAAAATCCATTTTATAACATATCACTTAAGCCAGTCTTGGCCGAGATACCAACAGAAATATGAAAAATCGTATAAATCAATTACAGCATCACTGAACGGACAATCATAAAAATTGCCCGGCAAATCTAACCTGTCAGTGATACTTCCGACAGTACTTCCACCGGCAGCTAAATACTGAATTTCACTCAAACTAAGCTGTCTATCATATATACGCATTTCATCCAACATACCATCCAAAAATCGGTCAGTTTTATATTTGCCAATATACAGCGGCCCCATCCAGCACAAAGGCAGGTTGGCAACGGAAACCTCGCCATCCGATTCGCCATCCAGATAAAACTCAACCTGACCCGAAACGACACTATAGGAAACAACCAGATGATACCAATGGCAGGTATCAAACTCAGTATTATTATAGTAAGTACTCAGGCCGCCATAATCCTCAGAATAAACTTCCAGCCGAACTCGGGCGTTATCTCTAATCGCAATCTGAATACCACCTGCCTTCTTCTCTGTCCCTCCTATAATATTCATCATATAATACGCCGCTGTGGTACGATAAGGAATACGGTCAAGATTTATCCAAAACGCCACAGTCCAGTCCGAAAGAGTTTGCTGATATGTCTCACCGCCGGAGAAATTTGTATCAATTTGAATATACTCATCAAAACCATTGAAAGATGCCACAGAATTAACAACACCGTTATTCCGGCATTGATAATCTGCTCCGGGCATATCAAAGCCCACACAAGTCAGAAGACCATTATTAATAGATGAACAGGTAAATGTCTGTGCGCATCTTAACCACTCCTGACCAAAAACAACAAAATCAGTCACGTCAACCACACTATCTTTATTAATATCCGACAAGTTGTCTTTGGGAACATAAAATGTTGCGATCACCGGATAATGGTCTGAGGGGCACCGGCCATAGAGTTGCTTTCTTTCGATAGTATTGCCGCGACAAACCATATCTCTGGCAAAAATAAAATCTATCCGGTCACCTTCAACCAAGCCATTCCATGTCCCGAAAGTCCTTTCCATCGGCATTTCCATCGGGTAGGTAGTACGAAAGCAATCTATCAGTGAACAGTCAGATAAAGCGGAAGTAAAAGCGATATAAGCTTGATTATTCGTCGGCTTCTCATATGAATTCATGTCACCCATAACAATAACAGGTAAGGAATCGGCAAGTTGCTCGAGCCGACTCATAATCAACTTGGCACCATAGCCTCGAGCCGTAGCACTGATATGGTCAAGATGAGTATTTAAGACAAAATAGTTTCTGGCCACTTTTTTGTCGTACAAAATAACCCAAGTCGCAATTCTGGTATAGGTTGTGTCTGAATGCGTAGAGGGAACATCAGGAGTTTCGCTCAGCCAGAATACCCCCTGGTCCAGACAATTGAAACGATCCTTCTTGTACAATATAGGTACATAACTTTTGCCCAGATTAAATGACATTGTACCATTATCTGCTATGCCGGACCAAGCATATTTCTCATCCAGCCCGTTAATCACATCGGTAACCTGTCCATTTTTATCCCATACCTCCTGCAAACCTATTATGTCTGCCCCCTGAACACCTGACGTTTCGGTTTCAGATAGAATCATTTCCAAAACTCGAAATTTACGCTGCACTTGGCCCACAGGAGGCTCTGACCAGTTGTCACGCGGATCATCTTCAGTATTATATCCCCCCCGAATATTAAAGCACATCACGTCAAGTTTTTCGTAATGAGAGCGAGAAGACAGCTCAAACCGTATATTGGGCATTTTTAACTCCCCCAAAGGAGTTGGCCCCTGAAGAGAACACCAGACCTGCGGATCGCCGACAGTGCAATTATCACAATGCACCGCCAGAGACCGAACAACATTACTAGCCGTTGCCCGACATCCGTAAGACGAATACCACCATTGATCACGATCAATGATAATATCAACAAGAAGATTATCAGAACCATTGTAGTAGTATGGATAATCCATATCCACAGATTGCCAACCAGAACCAGCGGGCCAGGAACCATCAAAAGCGATTACCCATCCTTCAATATCGAAACCTTCCGCAACAGAAAGCTCTGTACGGTCGGTATGCTTAAAGCGAATCTTAAATCCCTGAACATCAGAAGGAATCTCTGTAGTAATATCCAATGCCAAAGAATTGATATATCCTGCACTGCCAATTTCCTGAGCGGTATAAAGTACTGTTACTCTGGCGTCATAGTTGAACGTGTGGAATGGATAGCCCCAGATGAGAGAACCGTTACCAATTTCAACTGTTTGTGCAAAGCCAAAAGGCGTTCCACAAAACAGTAAAGCCAAAACCACACTACACACTTTATACATACAACTCTTTCTATAATCAATCATGTACCGTAACAGCCGACCCGAAAGTCGGCCGTTACACCACCATATCGGTTAAATCACAATCAATTCATATCAAACATCCAGAAACCTACCCAATCGGAATAGTCCATAAAATCGACAAAGCCGTCATCGTTTAGGTCACTGACAGGATAATATATCCCATAAACAGACTCAGCTACCACTATCTGATCAATATAAGCTTCGGGATAGGTGCCCGTTGCTTTCTGAAGCACAATCGCTGAAGCCGGACCTGTAACAGGATTACTCAGGGACAAATTACTTTCAAGCAACTGGTCATCGATAAACAATACGCATCTGCCCGCAGAGGCATCAAGCCTCAAGGTAACTTTGACATACTCAACACCCGGCACAAAGCTATACATCCTGCTGCTGGTGTCTGTATATAGCCGAACCTGACCATTGGTCATGGTGTGACGTACTCGAACCAAAGTTGTCATATTTGAATCAACAATCGAAACCCGCAAATCACTGGAACCTTCCGTACCACTAGCACGATAATACCAACTGGTTTCAAAAACATCCGACATACTGCCAATCGAACGACTGATATAGTTAGATGGCACAGCGAATTCCAGGGCACTATCGCCTTCGGGTGCTGAAGCGTCCTCAACTATAGCCTTACCTGACCAGTCGCCAGAATAGGCAGTCCATCTAGCCTTGAAACCATCACCATCTTCAAAACCTTCGGACCAAGTAACCAAGTTAGAAGTATCAACAGAACCGGCAAGTTCTACTGAACTTAGCCAGTCGGCTGCGAATATCTGCAAATCCTGGTTATCTACAGCAGCATCAATATTCAAATCTTGATCTATTGGTATCAAGGCTGCCAGGTCTTCCATCTCGGCCAAAGAAAGTACACCACTATAAAGAGTTACATTATCTATCATGCCGTGGAACTCGCTCATCATGAAGTTTCGCCCGGTGGCAGGAAGAACGGTAGCTTTTTGAACAGCATCATTGGCAAATTCAGAAACCGACATAGAAGCTACCAAAACGGCATTCTTATAAATATTTACCGACTTACCATCATAATTAACAGTAATCAACTGCCATTTCCTCAAGTCACAACGCGGCAAAGAATCTGTTACATCTGTAGCAACATCATCCGACCAGAATCCGATACGACCGCTGGACTGAATATCCACATAGCGTTTGGCACCCCCATCCAAATCCAGGGAATCACCAAACCCAACCAACAATAAACCATTTTGAGGATATTGCTCGGTGTAGAGATAGAAATTTATCGTCCAAGAGTCAGTCGCTAAAGTAACCACGCCAGCATTATTTGTTGGAGAATAAATTGAATCCAAGCCATCGTCAATCGCGGCACATTGTACCGAACCATAAATTGTAGAATCAACAAAATCACAGTTGGCCATAGCCACACACGAACCAACCACATCACCTGTGGTTGTTGAATCTGCCACTGTGCCACTCAGGCCAAAACGAACCTCGGCAAGGCCGACACAATCTCCGCCGTAATTACCATTTGTCAAATGTGCGGTCAAAACCACACTCTTGGCGGCAATTCCACCAAAGTCTATTACATTATTATAAAGGTAGTCTGGAGCATGAGTTGAGTCATTAAGTATATATGTGCCCAGCATACTAAAAGTAGAACCGTCCGCCGAATACTCAATAGTGACATTTTTCATACCGCGTTGGTCCACTAAGCTACCAATACCGTTATGATTCCAGACAAATAATTCGCCAAGATCGTAAACCTGGTTAAACTCAAATTTAATCCAAGCCAGCCCCGAAGTTGAACATCCCGGAGCTGTCACCGGTGTCCAGTCTAAAACCGCCGAAGTCCAGTGAGTACCATTGAGCGATTGAGACTCACAATGTTTGAATCCCAGCAAGCCGCAACTGTTAATCACACCTAAAGGCCCGTCAAGATAATACCAGGAACTTGCCGTCACTGAAATATTATCGGGGTGAATAGATTGCTCATAGGCCGCACTAACGGTAGTATGAGTGTCAAAATTCCACTCCAAACCCTTTGTGGCCGGAACATTAGTGGTAAAACTCCAGACATCACCGATTACCTTGTTTTCAGCACCGTAAGACTGGTCATAAACATCAATTCGCCACAGGTACTCATGTTCAGCACTTAAGGTCGCTAGAAATTCACTTATTGGCTGTTTATCAACAACCTTAACAGGACTAAGGAAATTGGGATCGGACTCGGCATCCGAAATCAACACATCGCAGAGAATACTACCATTCGGTTGACTTGGGGCGGGATTGGTCCATGATAAGGCATCCTGAATACAAATTTTAGTGTCATCCGCAGGGAGGGGATCGTAGGCTTTGTCATTACTAAAACCCACTTCTAGACGAAGGATTTCACCACCACCCTGTTCTTCCGGGATAACTACAACATAAGCGTCAAAGGTATAAGCTGGGTCCAGGCAGATAACATTCAAGTCGCCCATAATTCGACTGGGAGTTTCGAGAATGTCGTATGTACTGCCGAACGAACCACTAAAACCGGGCAGTATTACAACTTCAATCTGCGAACCTTCATAAAAACGCGCCTTGCCGCTAGTCAAAACCACAGAGCTGGCACCACCGGCATCCAGACCAACCTGAAAAGTAGCGTTACTTTCCGGATTATCCGGGTCAGCAAAGGCCATGCGATCCATCGAAATACTACCGACCGATGAGCCTAATACCGCAAATACTCCGTTCTGCACCACAAAATTAGTGGAACATGCCAGAGAACCACCGGAAATTACATACTCCGCCCAACCGTCGGCATAACCCAATCGACAAGAACCCAGATTATCAACATTAAAGGTAACCGCACCACCGGTTTGGTTAAAATACGCTTCGCTGCTTGCATAACCCAAATGGAAAACATCGCCCGTCTGCATAAATGTGCCACCGGAAATATCATAGTTCAGCGTCGCTGTACTACTCGCACCGGTATAATATCCCATATTCAAACTACCGGTAATGTCAACGCTGCCAAAAGTTTGAGTGATCTGCACACTCGTTGATGCCGCCGAGGCCATTACCACTTCTCCAGCAATATCGATTTCACCACCGGTAATATTGATTGTAGCCGCATCACCATCCAACGAAGCAACATCAAGATCACTTAAGTTAAGCTGAGAACCAGCAGCGGCAATTAGTTCCGGATGACTGTTTCCACCGAGAATCAGTTTCTGAGCCGCTGCAATCACACCACTTGTCGGTAAAGATACCTGCCCATCGGTAATAGCGGCATTTTGGGTGGTATTGGGCACCCCCCCCTGCCAATTAGATGCGACATCCCATTGGCCTACCCCGCCCGTCCAAAGCGAAGTCGGCAACTGACGAAGCTTAAGCCATTGACCGCCGTTAATGGTATCATCTTCGATAAACCATTCGAAGCTGTATTCCGAATCCAGAACTACAAGTCTTAATCCTTCTTCCCAGATCGCATCTACTGCCGCCGAGGCGTAAAGAATCGGATAGACCGTACCCGGAGCATCAACAAAATCATCAAGAACAGCTACACTCAACACACCATTACGCAAATTTGCATACCCACCACCGTTAACCCGAATAGGGGTAATACCCGAAGCATCAAGCTCTACCGCCAGAGTTTCATCATTACCATCACCATAAGTACCATAGCCAAAGCCAAAGCCAATATCTTCGTATGCCCCCACTGTCTTACGCTGCATGGAAATATTCGACGCGCCGGAACCAACAACCCGGAAAACACCATTGGGCATGATGACTGGAACTCTGGCATCAAAATTACCACCGGAAATGGTTATTTCGCCATGACCATCACTCCAACCCACCGGCACAAATTTAGCCCCGGTATCCTGAAAAGTACCGCCGGTCTGGTTGAAATAACAGGTACCACCCGACACTCCGATATAAAAATATAAACAGGATGAAAGAATCGAACCGGAACTAAGATTGACATTAAAAACTGCGTCAGGCACAGAACCAAGCCAAGCACGCCCACCAACCTGCCAGATACCACCATCCACATTAATGGTTGATATACTGGCAGGACTGCTGGAATGAGGACCATAAAGATAATTACTGGCAAAGGTGCCGCCGTAAAGATTATAGGTAGTATCGCCGCCATTGGTACCAAATTCAAGGTAAGGTGGAGCAGAACCACCCGTAAGGACATTTAGAGTACCATTGTAGTGATTAATTGTAGCGTTCCAGCCCGAACCGTTACCGGTATAGAACTTATAGGCATTGACGGTCTGTGTCGTATTAAGTGCCAGAGTTCCTCCTGAAGGACCACCAACGTAGATTCGCTCAACTCGCCCTGTAGGAGCATGGTCACCATAAATCCAGGCTTCACGCTGCTGAATCACTGCATAGGCTTTATTCAAACTTCCTCCCGTAGGATCATCGCCGGGAAAATCAAAATCAGGGTCGCCAGGACTATTCTCCCAGTTAGCGGGAATATCCCACAAACCGTTTGGGTCCGGACACACCCAATACATATGATTGGTAGCAGATGCAACTGAAACCAGCAGACAGCAACTTAACAAAATTCTTGAAATTTTACTCATCTTTGAACCTCCATTATTTGCACATTGAATTAACAAAATATTTCTCAAACACCTCTATTCTTATTTCACTACCGTACCCCAAATAGCTCGCTGTACCCGGTCGAAATCTATATCGTTAATATCAGGATCCGGAGATGACAAGACATCAAAATTAACGTAATTCTTCTCCCATTCCCAATACTCGCCATGACCATCGGCAAAAGACAGACATGTGCCTTTTTGCTTTGAATGTACAGCTGGCGGAATATCACGCCATCTCCGAACCGTAAGATAAGGACTAAAACATTCGTATTCGTAGTTCTTATTGCCGTTGTCAATGCCATCACTACCCTGGCAGATAAACGCCATGCTGTCGGCAGAATTTCGAACTTGAGCCATTTTGCGAAGAATCCGATTATTTCGTTCACCCCATTCACCAGTAGTAGCACTATACATACTGAAACCATTCATTCTTGAAGAGATAGAATAACTTCTGGAATTTGACTGGGCCTTGGATGCCGGACAACGATAGGCTTTGACATCGTTAATCTCTGGAAACAACGTGCCCATTATAATACATTCATCCTGAAAAAACTTTTGCGAAAACCATGACGGAGCCACCCCGCTCGAATCTTCTATTGGGGAGGCAACCCAACTGGGATGAGGATGTTGGCTCGTTAAGAACCACCCCAGGGAATCTGTACCATTACGCTTGACACGAGTAGTAGCTGCATAAACCAGCAAATCCTTGTTATTTTCTGCGTAAACAGTCCACCCCAAAGTCAACTGACGGGTATTACTCAAACAAACCGCTGTTTTGGCTTGTTCTCTGGCACTCGAGAGGGCTGGCATCAAAATCGACACCAGCAGAGCGATTATCGCAATTACCACTAACAGTTCAACCAGAGTGAAACCCAAACTATTGTTTCTTTTGACAATTCCTTTTGGTACCATAACAATACTCCTTTTAAAATATATTTCTCTTCAATTTAATTAATCTGTCCTGCTCTATAGGTGGACAATAACCAACTATTCTTCAGGATACACAGAATCATCCTTTAGTTTAAAATTACTCTTTATTCTGGCAATCGATTTAATCAAACAATTACTACCGATTACCGCACCTCTGGATATATGCACAAACGGTTCTATTATCGTGTCCACCCCAATAACCACACCAAACTCTATCCAGGTGTTGGCAGGGTTTACAATAGTAACCCCTTCAGCCATTAATATGTCCTGAATACGTTTCTGCATAATTGTGTTTATATCACTCAATTGCTCTCTGCTGTTGACACTTTGAGCTTCCTCCGGAGCTACAATATCCAGTGCCGAAACCTTACTGCCCTCTTTAAGAATAAGGCTAATCGCATCAGTAAGATAATATTCCCCCTTAACACCGCTGGGCTTAATACGATCCAAAACAGAAAACAATGTTTGATTATCAAAGCACAAATAAGATGGATTGACCTCTTTGACCTCTAGTTGTGTTTCATCGCACTCAACATGTTCGACAATTGCAGTTATCGTGCCTTGGGAATTTCTGATAATCCTGCCGTATCCGAAAGGATCATCCAGTATTGCCGTACCCAGAGTAAGAGCGTTGCCGGCTTTTTCGTGACTCTCAGCTATTTCGGTAAGCGTAGATGATTTTATCAAAGGCCCGTCGCCGCAGAGAATCAATGTTCGGCCCTGATAATCGGCAATATGCTTCCGACAGCATAAAACGGCATGGGCTGTGCCCTTTTGCTCGGCTTGTTCAACAAAAACAAGATCATGCTGACCACAATGTTTTTCAACAATCTGTTCTTTACCGTAACCGACCACGATATAAATCTTATCAGCACCAGCCTGCCTGCACGACGAGAGTACATAATCGAGCATGGGCACGCCACATACTTCATGAAGAACTTTCGCCCGGGAGGTCTGCATCCGAGTGCTTTTACCGGCGGCTAATACAATTGCAATCAACTTGACATCTCCACAGATTCGGTAATCTTTTGCTGTTCATCTATAATCGCGTTAAGAATCCTCATTGAAGCTTTGCCGTCTCCGTAAGGACTTTCCAAAGCTGTGGGTGATTCCACGCCGGAGAGTAGCCTTTCGCAATTTTCAACAATGGACTTTGGTTGGGTACCCACCAGCTTAACAACTCCTGATTCAACTCCTTCAGGGCGTTCGGTTGTGTTTCGCATCACCAGAACCCGTTTACCCAAACTGGGCGCTTCTTCCTGAATTCCACCGGAATCTGTCAAAAGAAACAGACTCTCATTCATCAGCCAGGCAAAAGCGGTATAACCCAGAGGCTCAATCAAAAATACATTATCGATATTCGCCAAAGTCCGATTGACCGGCTCCTGGACATTAGGATTTAGATGCACCGGATAAACCCAGCAAACATCTTTGTATTTCTCTGCCAATTCAGATACCGCTTTGCAGATACCCTCAAATCCACGACCAAAATTCTCTCTGCGATGTCCGGTTACTAATACAAATCGCTTTTTACCGATGTTCTGCTCTTTCCATTGCTGAATCTTTTCGACCTGAGGGTCCGGGTGCTTTTTATTCTGCTTCAAAACCCAGTACAATGAATCAATAACTGTATTACCCGTAACCAGAATAGCATTTTTTGAGATACCGTCTTTTAAAAGATTCTGCTCAGATACATAAGTCGGAGCAAAATGCAAATCCGCTATCTGTGTAGCGATGCGACGATTTATCTCTTCTGGAAACGGCTGATGTTTATCGCCCGATCTTAAACCAGCCTCAATATGGCCAATTCTTATTTTCTCAAAACAAGCCGAAATAGCTGCCGCCCACACAGTTGTAGTATCGCCTTGGACCAATACCCAGTCGGGGCAATCACGGCTGAGTATTTCTGCAACCGACGAGATAGTTTTCGAACTTATCCCGGACAAAGTCTGATTGGGAACCATAAGATTCAAATCATAGTCGGGGGTAATATCAAAAATAGCCAACATCTGATCCAGCATCTCCTTATGCTGGCCGGTGACGCAAACTTTAACATCAAAAATATGAGGACGTTTCTTGGCTTCCAGGATAATCGGAGCCATTTTGATAGCCTCAGGTCTGGTCCCAAATATGGGCATCAACTTAATCACTTACTGATTCCTTTAATACGTTGCCTAAATCGCAGTTACACACAGTGTCGAATCTTCAACAGTAATGCTAACAAATCCTCACCATTACACATATAGCTAAAAATACCCTAAACCTTTATATATGAAGCCTGAATCTCTGTTTTTGAGTTATTTTTCTTTGTCTACTACACATTTCTCGCAATCGACACTGACAATATCAGTTTTGTCAAATACCGTACCCAGGATAATATTGGCAATTATCGGAACTTTATTTTCCTGAACTGTTACCATCAAAACATGGTCGTATATCCCAGGCCTTAGCTCTGGCGGAAACATCCAGCCTCCACCCACAGTAGCCAGTCCTATGTAGTCATTGCCATTTCGAACACGGTAATCATAACTGTGCATATGACCACCGAAAACAGTGTAAGGCCGGTCTTTAAGCAGCGACTCTATCTTCAGCCAGTTCTTGGAAATGTTATCAACATCCCACGCACGCTTGTGCATCACCACAAACGTCCAGCTAACATCTTTGTTTTCTCCCAGTACTTTCTCAAAATATTGAACCTGCTCATCGCTAATCACCGCACAATCAAGATTCAGCATTCGCCGGTCATAATCCAGATATGCCGCAATATTTTCGTCCGTATAACCATCCTTTTTTATATTTTTACGAATCTCGCGAGCCTCCTTGTTCATAACACTTCGCAAATCACCCGGCAATTTGACCGGCGGGTCTTCGGTATCAATAAACAAAAATAACATGTCGTTACGAACAAAGTAGTAATAAGGATTGCCAAATCTCTTTTGGTATAGATCGAGCATTACATTATTGGTCAGATCATGATTCCCCGCAGCAGCAATAAAAGGCATATTGAGCTTACCAATCTCACTCTCACATTTGTCCCATTGAGCGGTGATTTTGGCAATATCTTCCGTACAGCCGTGAATATTGTCGCCGACACTAACTATAAAATCCGGACTCAGCAAATTCATCTTTTTCACCAAACTTTCAAAAACCCCTTTACGCTCTCCGCCGGTACGATCTCCCACGACAGCAAATCTGACCGTATCGCCTTGGGCTTGCGAAGCGCCAGCAAACACTTCAATATTTTTTTGAGTAACAAGTTGACCAGCAAATAATGAGGAATAACTTCCCAAACAAAAAATAAACATACCGAAAATGATTTTGAACATTTTAAACTTCTTCATAAAACCTGCCTTTCGATTAAAAGTCACCTAAACTAGGCTAAAACTATTCGCAAACTTTGGTCTTCCAGGTCATAACGCTGAGAATGCCGGAAACCACAGAAGCACTTATCCAAAACACAATTGGACCTGAAAAATCATATTGCATAACCCCATCAACTACCTCAGAAGACCTGTAGATAAGCAAGCCGCTGAACTTTTCCTGGCCCGCAGCCGCTATATAGCTGAACAGCCCCACAAAGCCCACCACCGCACCGGCAGCTTTTTGGAGACCACATCAATCGCAAACAACCCCCCCAAACCTATCAATAGACCACCTATACTGAACCCAAACAAGGCAAATGTAACCGAAAGAACCCAATAGCTAGAGCTGGGCAATACAAATATAATTAAAAGAGATACCAATTCAATTATCGCGTACATCAAAGAAGCCGGAGGGCGACGTCCCTTGAAAAAAACATCTGAACAAAAACCATATACTAAACCGCCGATAATTCCCGCACCGGTATTGATACCCAACAGGCCGCCCGCCTCCATTATGCTCAGCCCCTTGATTTCCTGAAGATATAATATCGCCCAGCTATTCACTGCGTAACGAGTTATATACATTCCTGCACTGGCAAAACTTATCATCCAAACCACAGGCATCTTAATTACACTTAACTGCTCGAACAGGGTCGCCTTAAGGCCGGGCTTTTCTACCATGTCAACAGGCTTTTTCTTCTCACCTTTCCCCTTCCATTCCGCCGCAATCGGCAGACCATATACACCAGGCCGAGAACACATCAGCCACAACAAACATATCGTAACCAGTACACCAAAAAATGCCGGCCCTAAAAAGCCACCTCGCCAACCCAGCCAGGACACTAGGGCAGCACTGCCCACAAAGGTCAAACCCTCACCAACCGAATGAGAAGCACTCCAAAGACTGTAAAACTTCCCTCGTTCGTCATAGGTAAACCAGTTCGACAAACTTATAGCACAGGAAACTGCGCCAAAACTCTGGAACCATCCGTTAAGACCCCAAGCCAATACGAACAGCCAAAGGTTGCTGGAAAACCCCATTAGCAAATTGCACAAACAGGAAAAAAACAATCCCCCGATAAACAACTTGCGAACATCAACATGGTCAGCCATAAAGCCATTAATGAACTTGCCGAATGCGTAACCCAAAAATATTGCCGAGCCAATATTGCCAAGTTCTTCGGCATTCAGAATGCCACAATCAATCAGGGGTTTTTTGGCTACCGAAAGCCCCAGCCTGCAAACATAATAGAAACTGTAACCCAAAGTAATCGCCACCATAACTCGGATTCGGCGATTACGATACTCCCGGTCAATTTTTAACTCTGCCTCATTAGCCATTGTTGATTACGGACTCACATTCATTTAAACTGGTAATTGCATATAGACAAAACCCTGTCATATAGCGAGTTAAGATCGACACCGACGGGTGGTTGTCACGGTTTTTTTCCAAAACTAACCAAATTATCTCATTGGTTTACATCTCAGTTTGATTTTAGCATAACTCTACATGTAAAAAATAGCATATAACCCGCCAATACATGTATATTTTGGGAATCTTTTGTCTTAAAATAGCTTATCGGACAGAAAAATTCGTAACAGCATCATATTTATCCTTTCCTGGCTGTTCCCTGCCCTCAAGGCCTGAAATTCCACAGATGAAGCGGTGTGAAGATTAATATCTCCATGTATGTTTTTCATATTTACATTGATTTTGGCGGTTTTTACAATATAATGATGTTAACTTTGTGTGATTAAGATGTGCAGGAAGTAAATGTTTAAATTCAGCCAATACTCTGAAAAAAAATATATCTCAGAAGAGCGAAATAGTTTTATCCTCAGAACCCCTGAGTCGGTAAAGGACGTTATGGCTGTACTCTTTGGAGGGTACGAAAGACTTCCTTTCCAAATGAGCAACTCTTCCAAAACACTCAATAATTATGCCTTGATGTTTATCACTAAGGGAACTTCCCGGCTTAATGTTTACGGAAAAAGTTTCAAGCTCTCCCGTGGTATGATCGTAGGATTGCTACCCGAAACAGAATATGCTATCACAAATCAGAGCGATAATGATTCTGAGTATATCTATCTCTATTGTACAGGACGGGAAACCGTCAGATTATTTGAACTTTGTAATTTCTGCCGGCTTATAGCCCTGAAAATTGACGACTCCGAACTTGTCGGCAATCTCTTCTGGAGAATATTACGGCAGGGCAATAATAATACTGAATTTGCCCAGGATGTTTGCTCTGCTTATCTTAAAGCTATTTTCCTGGAATTAGCGATAATTGCCTCAGATTAAAGACAAAAAATCATCCCCCTCGATGTTAACCTTTAAGCTCTGCAAAGATTATATTGACCAGAACTTTCATAAAATTTGTAGCGTCAAAGAAGTCAGTAATGCCTGCTGCGTTACACCTCAGTATATTACCAAGCTCTTCCTGAAATACTGGACCATGCCTCCGCATAAATACCTAATGAAGGTAAAACTTAATACCGCCGCCGACCACCTGCTTACCTCAACCTTATCAGTTTCACAAATTGCCCTCGAGGTAGGTTTTAGAGATCCCTTTCATTTCTCCAACTGCTTCAAAAAAAAACATGGCCTTTCGCCAAAGCAGTATCGCAGTAAATACATGTCGGTTATCAGTTAGCAATATGCTTGTTGTAGACAAAAAAATTATCTGACACAAAACAATGGTGATTTCGTAACTCTTTAGCCAAGTGAAGCAGAGAACTCTGTAGTTGTCAAGCAAGTGTGATACCGCTTTAACGCGGCTGAAAACTGAAAATTTTGCTCTTTGAAAAGTTTATATGAGTTCAGATTCAGAGTTATCGGAGAACGCTGAATGGTAAATCGTCGGATTTTCGGGCGTTTTTCCCGTGAAACACAAAATCTGCGCGTACGTATTTTGTGATGAGGGCTGGGATTGACCAAGATTCAAGCAGACTGTTTTAGCCGATAGCCCATTGTTCGAGTTTGGCTGAGTGCCAGCACGCCATTTTTTTTCAAATGCGCCCTATCCGGTTGCTATTCGTCCGAATCCGCTATAATGCCCACATGAGATAAAGGCGTCCATGGATTGGAAGCTATGCAGATGAAAGAATTTAGACCCAAATTTACAATAACTAATACGATGGCTGAAGCTCTAACCCGTATTGAGCGGGCCCGCGGCTTTTTGGAGGCCGCTACTCTTTCAGAGGATTGGATTACTCGCATGAGCCAGCGGGCACTTTTGCTTGAGGCTCACCATACAACCCACATCGAAGGTACACAACTCACACTTGAGCAGGCTGAAAAATTATGGGGTGGTGATGATGTGGAAAATGCAAATCCCGACGACAGACAAGAGCTTCTTAATTATCGAAATGCCTTCAATCTCGTGGCAGAGTATCTTACCAGCGGCTCGCCAATCACCGAAGGGCTGATTCGAGAAATCCACAAACACCTCGTTGAAGGTGTACGAGGTGGACAAGGCCAACCAGGGCAATATCGCACTGTCCAGAATTATGTTGTCAATGGGCAAACAGGCCAGGTTGTATATACCCCACCTGCACCCAGTAATGTACCCTTTATGATGCAGCAACTCGTCGCCTGGCTGTCTGTCGACAGCGACATTCACCCCGTGTTGATTTCCGGCATCGCCCAGTTTCAGCTTGTGCATATTCACCCATTTGTTGATGGCAACGGTCGAACATCTCGGTTGCTTTCTACACTCTGCCTCTATCGCAGTGGATACGATTTTAAGCGATTGTTTACCATCAGCGAATACTATGACCGCAAGCGTATTGATTTCTATAACGCCCTGCAACAGGTGCGTAAAGATAAAATGGACCTCACCGTCTGGCTCGAATATTTCCTCACTGGTTTGGCAACACAGCTCGATGAAATTAAAACCCACAGCACGCAAGCTATACAAACTGATGTGCTAATACAGAAACACAACCTTAATGATCGACAAGCAGCGGCCTTGGCACATATGATGGTACACCGGTCAATTGATATACAGACTTTTGAGCGACTTTGCCCTGATATAAGCCGACGCAGCTTGCAACGAGATTTAGCCAGTCTCGAAGACGAAAAACTGGTTTATCGCACTGGCGAGACGAATAACCTCCTGTATGTAATACGGTTCCCGGACAGCCCAAACAATGGATAACTTGCGACAAACTTACGACACAACTTGTGACATGTCGGTTAGAATCCCATTGCAAATCACCAACCCGCCAGTTAGCATACTTTTAGCAAATATAGAGACATATTTTTGGCAGGAAGCGTCGCTTGGGGCGTATGACCTCCAGAAAACCAAGGTAAAGGGTTTAATTTTTGATATGCCCAAACGGTTGCTTGAAAAACGAGAGAAAACAACGCAAAAACGCGAGTATGGCATAAGATATTTATTTATAAAGAGTTACAAAACATAGAGCGCGGGCTTTTTTCGCATCATTCGGGGTCCCGAGTTGGACACCAGACCGTTAATCATTTTAGCAATTCCGAAATTCGTATGTTTTGGGGAGCTTAAAGAATTCTGGCGAACTTTGTCGCCAGTATGATTTAACGGAAAACGCCCGGATATGAAAATAGCCGGGCGTTTTCATAACCTCTTGTTATCAAAGAGTTACGGCGTTTTTTTGATTTTTCCCGCGCTCTCTGTTTCGAAGAGCACTTTCTAGGGTCCGAACAGAACCATATACGTTATGTCTCGGAGCCCAGAAAATCTCTCCCAAACTCTCGAAAATTCTCTTTAACAGGCTCTCGGCGCTTAACAGGCCCGTATGCTTTGGGGCCAGGAGTGAAATCGAACTTTTGGGTGGTGAATCCATCGGGTTACAGAAAGCATTATACTAACAATCAACTTAAAACCGTTGATTTTGGCAATTACTGTTTTTCGTATTTTTACGAAAAAAAGATCCATCCCACTTTCAATATAATCCGTTACTACACAACCCGTTACCCCCCCACCTCTTTATCATTCTCTTCTCCCCCCCAAATTTTCTCCCGCCATTTTCAGTTTTCACCGGGTAATTGTATAATAGACGGACTTATATTTTTAACCCGCCAGACAGCGTGCCGGTCGCTCCGCGAAAGTCGTTGTGGGCATCTTCGAAAGGAAGCTGCCATGCACGATATGCTGGACAAACCGGCCGAAATGCCCCCATCCCAAAGACGCCGTGAAATTGCCGCCTTTTAGCCCGTGGGGTGCTCAGATTGCGTCAGTGCCGGGAAAACTCCCGAAATTCTCAAAAATCTGGTCACAATTGCCTTGATGAGATGGGCCCAGAAAGGCCCTCATGGGGTTGCTGGTTAAAAGACGCGAGAATGAAGGAGTACATCATGAACATCGGTAAACAGATCGCTGCATTGCAGCGGATGACGGTTACGGAACTGCGCAAAAAGCACCTTGAGGCCTTCGGCGAGCCGAACCGCTCGGGACATAAGGATTATCTGGTCAAGCGAATTGCCTGGCGATTTCAGGCCAGAGTGAAGGTACGCTCTCGGAGCGGGCCCGTAAGCGAGCGGAGGAACTGGCCAATGACGCGGATTTGCGTAGTACCATACCCAAAATGTCTGACTGCCAGGCCCATTCGGGCACTGCCGTCCCGGTGACAATCGGACCCGATCATGATCCGCGACTGCCTTTGCCGGGTGCGGTACTGACACGCAGGTAAAAAGGCAAGACTATCAAGGTCTGGGTCAGGCCGCGGGGCTTTGAGTATGAAGGCGAGATTTACCGTAGTCTTTCGGCTGTAGCCAAGGCGGTCACGGGCACCCACTGGAACGGTTATCATTTTTTCAACCTTAACAAAAAGAACGGAGTCGCAGATGAATAATACCTTACGCTGTGCCATTTATACCCGCAAGAGCACTGAGGATGGCCTGGAACAGGAGTTTAACAGCCTGGACGCTCAGCGGGACGCGGGCGAAGCCTTCATCGCCAGCCAGAAATCAGAGGGTTGGATCTGCCTGCCCGACCGCTATGACGACGGGGGGGTTTACGGGCGGCAATATGGAAAGGCCTGCTCTCAAACGCCTGCTGGCGGACATTGAGGAGGGCAAGGTTGACTGTATCGTGGTTTACAAGGTTGACCGGCTCAGTCGCTCGCTGATTGATTTCTCGAAGATTATGGAGGTACTGGAACGCCGGTGCGTATCGTTCGTCTCGGTCACCCAGCAGTTTAATACCAGCA
>CAXXMR010000004.1:0-37662 GCA_963663805.2 Sedimentisphaerales bacterium | reverse complement strand
TGATACGTTTGTACTGAATAAAGACAATACCAGTAATAGTGCCAGCGCCAAGGACTACGGTGTTGACGCTGAGGCGACTGTCAATGGTTCAGCGGCCACTGCCGACGGTAAGAGGCTGACCATTCGTACCGGTATGCTGGATGCCGAATTTGAGATGAGTGCAAACGATGGCTCAGGCTGTCAGCGGTGGTGCCGGTGCTACCGAGACGTTCCTATATCACAGGCGGCGGAGCGGACTTTGCTCTGGGTTCTCTGGTAGATGCCATTGGTCTGGAATCGATTGGTATTCAGAGTGTGACGGCCGCTAACCTGGGTAATCCCACTGATGGTACGCTCAGTACCCTGAAGACCGGCGGTGCCAATTCTCTCGGCGGTAACAACCTTTATACCGCTCAGAATATTGTCAACAGTGCCATAAAGGATATTTCCAAGATGCGTGGTCGTCTGGGTGCGTTCCAGAAGAATACCCTGGATACAACCATGAACTCTCTGGAAATCACCAAGGAAAATCTGGTCGCCGCGGACTCTGCGATTCGCGACACCGATTTTGCGACCGAGACTTCGAACCTTACCCGGTCTCAGATTCTGGTCCAGGCTGCCACGAGTGTTTTGTCACAGGCCAACGCGGCCCCGCAGAATGTTCTGTCGCTGCTGTAAGCGTCCTGAAGTATTTATTAAAGAAAAAGGTCGAGCGATTAAACCCGCTCGGCCTTTTTTTATGTTTTTTCAAGGAAGTTATGGGGGCGTTGGAATCTTTTTTTGGGCAGGGGTTTTGCAAATTTAAGGTTTTGAAGTTTTAAAGGGTGATTTTGATGCTGGGCTTTATTTGGTCTCATAACTGATGGGCTGAGGATTTTTGGGGGATAGGCAAAGATAAATTTTTTTTATATAATTATGAGTGGGAATAGTTGTTGTTTTGACGTTAAGTTTAGTTTTAGTAAGTAGTTAAGTGTTTTTTTTGATGATTTTTAATGTGGGGTGGCGATTTTGGGTCTACCATAACGCGTTTGTGGTAAATAAGGGCTTTTGTGCCACCGATATGATAGCTACAAGGTCAGGAGTGACAATTCGAGTTGTCATCCGGAATTACTATAGTTTTTATAGGAGAACGTTATGAAAATTCGGACGAAGTTGCTGATAGCTTTTGTTGCCTGTGGGGTACTGCCGGTTTTGATTGCGGGGCTGATAAGCCTGCGGGTTTCAAATAAATCTCTTTCTGAGATAGAGGGCTTTGCTTTGGCGGGTTTAGAGCAGACCGCGACTAATCAGCTTCTGGCGTTACGTGACGTGATCGCGGACCCGAGCCCGGAGTGTTTATACCGGCTGCGAGCGAGACCTGAGCATGGTTTCCGAGACGGTCAGCACTTTGCGGACCGAGGCTTTTGTTAAGCTATCGGCTTTGCGTGATATTAAGAAGGGGCAGTTGCAGGATTATTTTGAGGAGAAGATTGTCGGTGCTGAAACTCTGTCGCATGGTGCGGATTTACAGCATTTGTACGCCAAGCTGGTTGAGTATCATCAGGCCACCGAAGTTCAGGCTGACGGTAATTATGATGTGATGACGGCTGAGTATAAGCAGATATGGGATGCATATGGCCCGGCTGTAATGGAGTATCAGAAGGACAGTGGGGTATATGATGTATTCCTGATTTGTGCCAAGCACGGTCATGTAATGTATACCTGTGCTAAGGAATCTGATTTGGGTGAGAATCTGGGACATGGAAAATTAAAGGATAGTGGTTTGGCGAAAGTGTGGCGTGATGTCAAGGATAATGATAAGGTTTCCATGGCGGACTTTGAGCCTTATGCGCCCAGTAACGGCGAACCTTGTTCATTTATCGGTTTGCCTCTGCATGACAGTAATCATGCGGTTGTCGGAGTTATGGCGATCCAGGTGCCTCTAGATCAGATAAACAGTATTATGACTGACCGTAGTGGCTTAGGGCAAACTGGTGAGACTTACCTGGTTGGTCAGGACCAGTTGATGCGCAGTGATTCTTTTCTTGATCCGGAGAATCATGCGGTGAAGGCTTCTTTTGCCAATCCCGAAAAAGGCAAGGTCGATACCGAGGCGTCACGTGAAGCTATTGATGGCAATACAGATACCAAAGTCGTGCTGGATTATAACGGCAATCCGGTATTGTCGGCATATTGTCCGGTTGATGTTTATGGGGTGAAATGGGGTCTTATGGCAGAGATAGATGTGGCTGAGGCCTACTGTCCCAAAAACGTTGACGGCGATGATTATTACAAAGAATTTGTTGATGTTTACGGCTATCGTGATTTGTTTCTGATAAATCCTGACGGATATTGTTTCTATACGGTAGGCAAAGAGGCTGATTATCAGACTAATTTAGTTTCGGGTAAGTATAGTTCGAGTAATCTGGGTGGGCTGGTTCGTTCGGTGCTGGGTAGTCGCCAGATGGGTGTAGCGGATTATGCTTCTTACGCTCCAAGCAACGGCGATATGTCTTCGTTTATGGCGACGCCTATTATGATAGATGGCAAAGTTGAGATGGTTGTCGCGGTTGCAATTGTCGCCGGACCGTCTGAACGCGGCGGTGAACAGTCGTGCCGGCATGGGCGAGACCGGATGTGCGTATATTGTCGGGCGAGACTCGGATAGCAAGATTAGTTTCCGGACAGATTTAACCTTTATGGACCCGAAATATGTATTGGGCTATGAGAATACCACGGAATATGCTGCCAAGGCATTGTCCGGCGCGGGTGAGGGTAATGGGTTATTTAAGGATTCTCATGGCAACGGTGTTTTAGCTGCTTACACGCCTATGAATATCCAGGGGACTGGACTGGTCGCTGGTATTGAAAATTAATGAGGATGAAGCTCTGCAAGCGGTGACTAAGATTGATGAGGCCGCGACTCAGTCCGGCAAGGATCTGGCTTATACCAGTGGTCTGGTTTTGATTATAAGTATTATTGCTGTTGCCGGTGTTGCGGTTGTCATTGCTCGTCAGTTGGTCAGGCCGTTGATTGATACAGTATCTTTGCTGAAGGATATTGCTCAGGGCGAAGGCGATTTGACCCGGCGTATCGTGGTCAAGACTAAGGACGAGATTGGCGAACTGGGTACATGGTTCAATACGTTTGTCGAAAAACTTCATGGAATTATAGCTGATGTTGTAGGTAATGCCTCCAAACTCGCCGGTGCTTCGGTAGAGCTTGCGGCAAGTTCGATTGAAATGTCGGGCCATTCCGAGGAGATCGGCAAGCAGGCCAGCGGTGTTTCGGCGGCATCGGAAGAAATGACCACGACGATGGAAGGCATGGCCGCCTCTGGTGAGCAGATGGCCGCTAATGTCAAGACCATTGCTGCGGCGGTTGAGGAAATGACCGCGAGTATAACCGAGGTTGCTCGCAATGCTGAGCAGGCCGCTACGGTTGCTGACAAGGGCGTCCGGTTTGGCAGAGACCAGCAATGACAAGATGGGTCTGCTGGGTGCCGCCGCTGATGAAATTGGCAAGGTAATCGAGGTTATTCAGGATATTGCCGAGCAGACGAATCTGCTGGCGTTGAATGCCACAATTGAGGCTGCTCGTGCCGGTGACGCCGGTAAAGGTTTCGCGGTTGTGGCCGGCGAGGTAAAGGAACTGGCTCGTCAGACCGCAGAAGCTACCGAAGATATTAGTAAGCGTATCAAAGCTATTCAGGACAGCACCGGCGCTTCGGTTGAGTCCATTGGCTCGATTCGTGAGGTTATCAAAGAAGTCAACAGTGTCTCGCGTACAATCGCGGCGGCGGTGGAAGAACAGAGTGTGACAACCCGGGAAATCGCTTCGAATATTGCTGAGACTTCCCAGGCTTCTCAGACTGTGGCAAGTGCGGTGACGGAATCGGCAACTGTTTCGCAGGAGATTACTCGGAATATTACTGTTGTTGACAATCGTTCTCATCATAGTGTCGAAGCGTCCAAACGCATGGAAAATGCCAGTGAGCATGTTGCGAGTTTGAGCGATAGTTTGAAGAAGTTGGTTGGGCAGTTTAAGGTTCGCAGTACCGGTTTTGATGTTGGTGCGATAAAGGCCGGCCATAGCAACTGGAAGAAACTGCTGGCGGAAATGCTGGGCGGTCGTCGGAGCATGAGGCTTGACGAAGTCGCTGACCATCATACCTGTGCCTTTGGTAAGTGGTATGAAGTAGAAGGGCGGCAGCGTTTTGGTCACATGCAGGTTTATAAAGATATTGAGCCTCGCCACGCCAAAGTACACGCCATGGCCCGTGAGATTGTGAGTATGTATGAGCAGGGTAAGATTGAAGAAGCTCGTGAGATTTTCGGTAATTTCCACGGTGTAACCGAAGGTATGTTCAATCTTCTCGATGAGTTGTCTGTCGCGGCGGAAAGAGAAAAACCCCGCGAAGAGAAAGTCGGCAGTGAAGCGTAATCGTTTTTAACACGTTATCGAAGAGGGCAGGTGCCGTTTGTGCATTTGTCCTCTTTTTTTATGGTTGCCTTTGCTCGCTTCTGTGGTAATAAAGGCAGCAAGAGGCATGTATGGCTGTAAATGATGCAACTAGTTTAATAGTGGTTCGTCACGGTGAGCCCAGGAAGGCTAGATGAGCGGTAGGAATCGTAAAAGACGTATAGCGGTAGTAACCGGCTCACGGGCGGAATACGGCCTGCTGCGCAGCGTTCTGGAGGCCATAGACGCCGACAAGCGGCTGGAATTGCAGTTGATTGTGACAGGAATGCACCTGCTGAAGCGTTTTGGTGTGACGGTTCGTGAAATCGAATCTGATGGCTGGAACATCGTTGGCAAAGTGCGGTTACAGGATGACTCCGATAATGCGATCGAACAAGCCAAAGGTATGGGGCGGGCTATTAGTGCTATTAGCGGTATTTTAGGGGGATTTGGTTCCGATATTGTTTTGGTGCTCGGCGACCGTATCGAGGCGTTCGCCGCTGCCGCTGCGGCGACTGCTTCGGGAGTAGTTCTGGCCCATATTCACGGCGGCGAGGTTGCCGAGGGGGTCCGGGATGACGCCTATCGTCATGCCATAAGCAAGCTTGCGCACCTTCATTTTGTCACCACTAAAGGCGCTAAGCAGCGTCTGGAGCGGATGGGCGAGGCGAAAAATCGTATTTATCGGACCGGTTCGCCCGGTTTGGACGGAATAAAGGAATTAATTTGTAAAGATTATGAGCTTTTGAGCAATTTGGCCGGTTTTGATATTTCCGAAGATTTTGCCCTGGTAGTCCAGCATCCAGCCGGCGGAACAGCGGCCCAGGAGGAAAAAAGGATGCGGCAAACTCTGGCGGGTATTTCTGGTAACTGTTTGAAATGTATAGCCTTATACCCGAATTCGGATAGTGGTTTTTCGGGTATTGTTAGGGCGGCCCAGCAGGTGTGTTCGCGGCGGGGCTGGTCCCTGGTAAAGAGCGTTCCCAGGGAGATTTATCTGGGTTGGCTCAAGCGTTGCCGCGTACTGGTTGGTAATAGTTCCAGCGGAATAATTGAGGCCGGCTATCTAAATGTCGATGTAGTAAACGTTGGGTTACGTCAAAGCGGACGTGAGCGTGGCGCGAACGTCCTGGATGTGCCCTACGGCAGTAAGTCGGTCTCGGCGGGAGTGGCGACAGTGCTGGGCCGGCAACGGACAGGCCGACGTGGAAACAGAATATATGGAGACGGCAAGAGCAGCAGTAGAATCGTAGGAGTTCTGGCGGAAGTTACGCTGGACGAGCGGCTCAGGCAAAAACGGATCGTTTATTAGAGGATTAGTACCGTGACAAAAGATTCGACCTCAGATATTGTCAACCAAACGTTAGAGATCGCAACCCTGCCTCAGATAACCATGCGGATTATCGAGGTGGTGCAGGATCCCCAAAGTACTGCTCGTGACCTTCACAAGATTGTCGCTAACGATCCGGCTTTGTCTGCGCGAGTATTGCGCGTGGTCAACTCAGCGTTTTATGGTCTGCCGGGTCAGATAGGCAGTATTGACCGGGCCATTATGCTGTTGGGCCTTAACGCGGTGAAGAATATCGCGGTGGCGGCTTCGCTTACCAAGATGTTCAAAAACGGTTTGATTTGTGACGATTTTACCGGTGCTGACTTATGGACCCACAGCGTTGCTGTAGGTGCGTCCAATAAACTTATCACCATGGAAATGGGTATGGCTCTGCCGGACGAGGCCTTTTTGGCTGGTCTGATTCACGATTTGGGGCTGGTCGCGATAATGCAGGTTCATGCCGAGAAGCTTGCCGAAGTGGTTAAGCTGTATAAGAGCGGTGTTTCCTTCCGCCAGGCCGAAGAGCGTGTGCTGGGCACCAATCACGAAGCGGTTGGCAAGGCCCTGACCGAACAGTGGAAGTTCCCACGTTCGTTCCAGTATGTTTCCGGTTACCATCATAATCCCACCGAACTAGCCGCGGAAAATCGTCTGCTGGCAATCGTGACTCATATTTCTGATGTACTCTGCGCGAATCGTTCATTGGGGTTGAAAATGACAGTTGAGGCCAATGAGGTGCTGGATTCTTATCTGGCCGAACTGCATCTGACTCGCGAACAGCTCGAAGCGGTAAACAATAAGCTCGAAGAGGAACTCGAAGTTGTCCGGGCTCTGGTTGAATAATCAGAGGTTCGATAACTTTTTACTGCGGAATACGGGAGAGAACCGGGGGAGGCGGGGGCGTGTTTTCCATTAGTAAATAATCGGGGACACAAGCCGTTATTTTCTCATTAGAGCGGGTGGGGTGATGAAAAACTTTTTTTAGTTTTTTCCGGGGTGATTTTCTAATTTTTATGTTAATCGGGGCAGGGCTTTTTCCGAATAATATCACATAAGCGTTGTAAAGTAGTAAAGGCCGAAAAAAAACGGCCGGGGAAATCAACATGCAGAGAAATGGAGATGCTATGTGCGCAGCAGAACAAGACAGAAGGAACAGTGAACGAGTACGTTTTTCCTGGCCCATTTGGTTTGGCTATGACCCCAGCGGTGAATTGCATCGGGGTAAGGTAGTGGACCTTTCGGACCAGGGCGTTTGCTTTTCATTACCGAAAAACGACTGTCCCCAGGTGGGAAATCATGTTCTGACGCGTTTCAGCTATCCGGTTCTCGAAAAAGATGAATTCCAGATGGGCAGCTATTATCAATGGTCGCAAGTAATTCGGATAGACACTGAGGGTGATAAATGTAAAGTTGCTTTGCGTCTGCACGAGTCCCTGGGTGATAAACTTCCGTTGGGTGAAAACCTGCCGATAATGGTCTAAAATAGGACGCTCCCGGATTTTTCTGGTCCAGCGGAGATGCGAAAGTGTTAAACTGCCGTAGTTTATGACTGCGGCTTTTTTTACGCGCGTAACAAATTGCCCGGTAATTCGGCGTTGCTGTTTATCCGCCATGTTTTAAGCGGGTCGGCTCTTCGGTTCTTGAGTTTGTTGATTTGGCGTTCTATGAGGTTGCGGATTTTAGCGACGGGTTGGTCATCGCTGTAGGCCTTGAGGAATTCCTCTTTGAGTTCATTGGGGAAAAATTGAGGAATCATCGTAAACAGCAAAGCTGCCAGGTTATGGGCCTTTTCTTTTAGACTGCGGGAGCGAGTCATGCGGTGCAGGTCAATAACCGCGAACTGGAAATTCTTCATTTGCCCATCTGGATTGAGGAAAATATGGTGAGTATAGAGGTCGGGCAGGGAGATGTCGTGATGGTGTATTTTTTTCGCGAAAAGGGCCATTTGGGTGACGAAATTGTGTTTTTTGCGGTTGGATAAATTCTGCCAGTTGAGATTGCAAAAATCATTTAGGCAGTCGGCATGGAGTTTTTTTGTCATGATAAAGGATCTTTTTTCAATGCCGCAGTTTAGTTCCTGTCCGAAAGCCGCCGGGTGATAGGTTTCGATGTGATTATCAAGCAGCTTCTTAGTGGCGAAATATTCCAGCCCCGCAATCGACGCCGGTTTCCCAGAGCCTTGAAAGAGGATACGATATCTTTCAGGTGGGGTTTGTAAAAAGACTTCATAAAGAAAGTCTGTCCTTCGAGTTCCAGCACGCTGACCTGGCGGCGGGAATTGCGGTTGATTATTCTGCCGTTATTAAAGCTGAAAAAATCCGAAAGGTCAGTCAGCCCATGGCGTGTGAAAAGCGCGCGATACCTGTCAGAGATAATAAGTTTTTCCACTAACCTGTTACCTTTTTAACAATCAAAAACCACTATATTATAGACCCCGATTGTAGTTCCATATATAAAAAAGGTCAAGTGGGCAAAAAAACCGTTTTCTGGGCTGGCTTTTCGTTCCTTGCTTGTGCCAGGTGATTATCTTATAATAATTTCTGAAAGATCCGAATAGAGATCTGAATAGAAAGGAATGTTTGATGGTGGCTGAGCAGTTGCGGATATTTGAGAGCAAGGGTGGTTTTAAGTCGGGCCGGATGATTTTGGGTTTTACCGGCTGGATGGATGGCGGGGAGGTCTCTACCGGCAGCGTTGAGTATCTTTCGGAGTCGCTGGAATGCCGCCAGGCGGGGCGGATTCTGCCGGACGATTTTTATATATACAACATTCCGGGTAATATGGAAGTTTCAGCGATATTTCGGCCCCATGTGCGGATTGAAGAAGGTCTTATAACCGAATATGACGATGCTGACAACACTTTCTATGTGAACGAGGAAAACGGGTTGGTGCTGTTTGTGGGGCGTGAGCCGCATTTGAAGTGGGGGGCGTTTGCTGAGTGTCTGTTCGAGGCGGCGCGACGGTTTTCGGTCGAGGAGATATATTTCATTGGCAGTGTCGCTGGCCTGGTGCCCCATACTCGTGAGCCGCGTTATACCTGCTCGGTCAGCGACGAGGATTTGAAAGAGCAGTTTGACAAGTACAATATTCGTTTTAGTGATTACGAAGGGCCGGCGAGTTTTACGACTTATCTGACCCGGCAGGCTGGTCGGATGGGACTGCGGATGTCTACTCTGGTCGCCGAGATTCCCGCTTATATCCAGGGACGCAATCCCCGCTGTATCGAGTCGATGGTTCGGAGGATAGCATCGCTGCTGCATATTGATGTCAATGTCAATGCCCTGCGGATAGTTGCCGACGAGGTGGAGGACCGCCTCTCGAAAGTGATTGTCGAGCAGGGCGATTTAGCCGAGCAGATTAGCAAATTGGAAGAGGGTTACGACCAGGACGTTTTTGAGAATCAAATGGATGACTTCAAGGATTATCTTATCGGCCGCGGCATTCGCCTCGACTAAAAAAGGGGTCAAATCTCTTTTTTGCAAATCTTTTTTACAAATAGCGAACACATATCAGGAATTGTGACCATGGAGTTGATTGCGGGAAAATCTGTACTGCGGGGAGAGTTGCCCATGCCGGGTAGTAAGTCTCATACTATCCGGGCGGTGGCGTTTGCGTCTTTGGCCGAGGGTGAAAGCACGATTGTCGCACCTCTGGATTCTGCCGATACTCAGGCGGCGGTTCGCTGCTATCGGGCTTTGGGTGCTGAAATTGAATGTGGCACGGACTGGGTAGTCAAAGGGTTTGGCGGTTGTCCGCAAGCACCGGAGGGGAGAATTGATGTAGCTAATTCAGGCACAACGCTACGTTTTGCGATAGGCAGTGCCGCTTTGCTGGCAGAGGGAAAGGCTGAGTTTACCGGCGACCATCAGATACAAAAGAGGCCGCAGGGACCTTTGCTGAATTCACTGAATGACCTGGGCGCACACTGTATCAGCAAACCCGGCGGCGGACTTCCGCCCGTGGTGGTCCAAGGAACCCTTCAAGGCGGCGAAACCACAATTCAGGCCGTCACCAGTCAATATCTCAGTGCCTTGCTGGCCAATGCTCCGCTGGCAAAAAATGACACGATTATCAATGTTGCCAAACTTAACGAAAAACCTTATGTCGAGATTACTCTGAGATACCTCGACGAATTTGGCATTAAATATGACAATATCGACGACATGAAAAAGTTCGTTGTACGTGGCGGCCAGTCTTATCGGGCGTTTGAAAAACGCGTACCCGCTGATTTTTCCTCAGCTACGTTTTTTCTTTGCGCCGGAGCGTTCCTTGATGCGGAACTGGTTCTGGAAGGTCTTGATTTTACTGACGCTCAGGGAGACAAAGCCGTAGTTGACATTCTGAAAGCCATGGGTGCCGACCTACAGCAGCGTGACAGTAAGGTGTACGTTAAACGTGGCACCCTGCGCGGCATGGATATCGACATGAACGCGATACCGGACGCTTTGCCGGCGTTGGCGGTGACGGCGTGTTTTGCCGAGGGACAAACCCGTCTGCTGAACGTTGAGCAGGCCCGCCTGAAAGAAACCGATCGTATCGCCGTAATGGCCGCCGAGCTGACTAAAATGGGTGCCGATATTCACGAACTGCCCGACGGACTAATAATTAACGGTTCAAAGCTTCACCCGGCCGAAGTTTGCGGCCACGATGACCATCGGGTCGTGATGGCTCTGTCGCTGGCTGGTATGGCCTTGGATGGCCAGACAAAAATTTCCACGGCGGAGGCGATGGCGGTGACGTTTCCCAATTTTGTTGACCTGATGAAAACTGCTGGGGCAGCACTGTCGCTGGCGGCGGAAGTCTGATAAATATAATTATGTTGATGGTTATCGGACCGGGAAAATGTTGTTCCCGCATCGGAATGGAAAAACAATCTTATAACGCAGGGGGATAGGGGGATTTATCTGCCTTGAAGGGGATTTTTATTTGTTCTGGCCGCTCAGCTCTTTAACTCTCCTGAATGGGCTAACTTGGCCTGCTCTGCCGGTCGATATTCATCATGGATGGCCCGGATGGGTCAAGGGACACTGTGTAGGCGGTAGTCAGAACAGGCATTTGGAATAAGTCGAAGACAGGTATTGATGGATACAACCAACGACAAAACAACTACCGAAAAAAGTTTAATCCTCGCGGTTGATGACAACCAGATGAACCTGGCTTTGCTTGAGGTGCATCTCAAGAAGATGGGCCATGAGGTCGTCCTGGCCCAGAGCGGTGCCCGGGCGATAGAAATTGCCAAAGATCAACAGCCCGACCTGATTCTTCTTGATATCATGATGCCGGAGATGGATGGTTATGAGGCTTGCCGTATTCTCAAAGGTGATGCCGAAACCGCTGACATTCCGGTGATTTTTCTTTCGGCCAAGGATGACGCTCTCGACAAAGTCGCCGGGCTGGAGTCCGGGGCGGTTGATTATGTAACTAAACCATTCGAACCGGTCGAACTCAAGGCCCGTATTGATGTGGTTCTGCAGATGGCTGCGGTTCAGGAAAAGCTCGAAGTTCGGGCTAATACTGATGAGCTGACCAATTTGCCCAATAGGCGTCGCATGACCGAGTTGCTCGACCGCGAGATGCTTCATTCGCGTTCGGATAACAGCGAATTGTCTATTATTGTGCTGGATATCGACCATTTTAAGAGTTTTAATGATACTTATGGCCATTTGGGCGGCGACGTAATTCTCAAGCAGTTGTCCAGACTTTTGGCTGATAATGTTCGTTCACTCGATGTCGCCACTCGTTACGGCGGTGAAGAATTTGTCGTGGTTATGCCCAAGACCAGTTGTTCCCAAGCTTATGCCGCCGCCGAAAAACTTCGCAAAATAATCGAGCACAAATCCTGGAATATTTCCGCTGAGGATGTTGTGGTTACCGTAAGTATGGGGGTGGCTACCTTTGACGCGTTTTCGCTGCCCGACCCGGAGCAGTTAATCAAGCAGGCGGACAAGGCTCTTTATGCCGCCAAGGCTGCCGGTCGAAATTGTGTTATGCGTTATGACCGGCTGGAGGACCAGGAGCAGGATGCCAATCAGGAAATCAAGGATGTTCGCGAGCTGCACGCAAAGGTCATGACTCTGGACCGTCAGGTGCGTCAGTTTGCCTCCGATGCCGTCAACGGCATGGCCCGGGCCCTGCAAATCAAAGACTCCAACACCATGGGGCACGCTGAGCGGGTCGCACGTTATGCCGAAGCCCTGGCTCGCCAGATGAACCTGCCAGCGGACATGATTGAAAGAATAATTCTGGCTGCCCGCCTGCACGATCTGGGCAAGCTAGGTATTCCCAATGAGGTCATCAACAAGCAGGAGCCTCTGACCGAAAACGAGAAAGAACTGTTTCGTCTGCACCCGGTCTTGGCGATAAAAATAGTTGAGCCTTTCGCCAGCTTCAAAAATCTACTGCCCGCTATCCGTTCCCATCACGAGAACTTCGACGGCAGTGGCTATCCCGACGGTATCGCTCGCAAGCACATTCCTTTTGAAGCTCGGGTGATTGCGGTGGCGGATAATCTGGACGCGGCCTGTTCCGGACATTTCAGCGACTGTGGAATGTCGCTCAATGACGCCGTTACGCTGATTGCCGACGGAGCCGAGACCTTGTTCGACCCCGACGTGGTTGAGGCTTTCCTGCGTCTGGTATGCGAACACGAGCAAGACTGGCCCCTGGAAATCGAGTCCCCCGAACTGATGGTTCCCGTCCCCGAACTTGCCTGATAGACCTGATTTCCCCCCTTTCTATTATCATTCACAGACTTGAATCCGCGTTTCCGGCTGATTAACGCCCCGTTTTTGCGGTTGAAGCGGGGGGCTAAGTGTGTTAGATTAGCGGCTCGGCGGTCCGCGGACGAACCCCGGTTTGATAAATTATCATTAAGCGGAGATATACGAAATGGCTCCTACGGTGAAGAAAATAGTTCTGGCATATAGCGGCGGGCTTGATACCAGTGTGATTTTACCTTGGCTCAAAGAGAAATATAATTGCGAAGTTGTCGCTTTTGCCGCTGAGCTAGGCCAGGGCAGCGAACTGGTCGGCGTCAAGAAAAAGGCCCTGGCTAGTGGTGCCAGCAAGTGCATAGTTGCCGATTTGCGGCAGGAATTCTGCGAGGATTACCTCTGGCCCATGCTCAAAAGCGGCGCGGTTTACGAAAATGGCTATCTGCTCGGCACAAGTATCGCCCGCCCTTTGATTGCCAAGTATCAGGTTGACATCGCCCATCAGGAAGGTGCCGACGCTGTCGCTCATGGCGCAACCGGCAAGGGCAACGACCAGGTGCGGTTTGAGCTGACCTTCATGGCCCTGGACCCCAAACTGAAAATCATTGCTCCCTGGAAGGACACCTCGTTTGAACTGACCAGCCGGGAAGCCGCCGTCGATTATGCCAAGGCCCGCAATATTCCCATCGACCAGTCCAAGAAAAAAATTTACTCCCGCGACCGCAACCTCTGGCACATCAGCCACGAAGGTGCCGACCTGGAAGACCCCGCCAACGAGCCCCTGGACAGTCTCTACGTCATGAGCAATCCCATCAGCAAAGCGCCCGCCAAGGGTGAATATGTTGAGATTGGTTTTGAAAAGGGCATTCCCCTTACCTTGAACGGTAAGAAAATTGCCGCCGTCAAGCTCATGGAAACCCTCAATGAAGTTGGCGGCAAACACGCGGTCGGCCAGGTTGATTTGGTCGAAAATCGTCTGGTCGGCATGAAGAGCCGCGGCGTTTATGAAACTCCCGCCGGCACGATTCTTTATACCGCCCACCGGGCTTTGGAGATGCTCACGCTCGATAAGGAAACCTCTCATTACAAACAGCAGGTTGCCCTGAAATACGCGGATTTGGTCTACAACGGCCAATGGTTCTGCCCGCTGCGCGAAGCCCTGGATAAATTCTTCGATTCAACCCAGCAGAAAGTTACCGGTAATGTCCGGGTTAAACTTTATAAGGGACACTGTCTGCTCGCTGGCGTTACCAGCCCCAACAGTCTCTACGCTCATGACCTCGCCAGTTTCACTATGGGTGCCGAGTATGACAGCACCGACGCGACCGGTTTTATCAGACTGTTCGGCCTGCCGATGAAGGTCCAGGCCCTCAAAAACAAAAAACGACGTTAAATTTATTCCGCGGGCCGGGAACCCGCGATTACGACAAGGATGTTGAATTTTGGCGGTACCGGCGATTATCTGGATAGTTTTCCTTTTCGCGTTAGGGGCCTGCATCGGCAGTTTCCTAAATGTGGTGGTCTATCGTCTGCCTCGCGGCATGTCCCTGGTTATGCCCGGCAGTCATTGCACCTCATGCGACAAACCCATTAGCTGGTACGATAATCTGCCTATAATCGCCTGGTTCATACTCCGCGGCAAATGTCGCTATTGCGGCGCGAAGTTTTCAGTCCGCTATCCCGCCGTCGAGCTTTTCACAGCCTTAATGTTCGTAGCATTGTTTTATTTTTACTTTATCGAACATTGCCGCTACGGTCTGCCCGCTTTCGAAAAAGGCGGCTCATTAATTTACGCCGGCCACATTTTCCTGCTCGGTGTCCTGCTCGCTTCATCACTGATAGATGCTGAGCTGATGATTATTGATTTGTCGCTGACCTGGGCGGCGATTTTTGTGGGTCTGGCCCTGAGCTGCTTCTGGCCCTACCTCATGCCTTTCACCATCGCCGACGCGAACGACCAGTGGCGAATCATTCCTTACGCTTCTCCCCAAAGCGGTAGTTGGGCTATCGGCGCGATGTTGGGACTCGCCCTCCGCTGGCTCTTGTTAAAGAAGAAAATCATCAAGGAAGGTTTCGCCGACCTGATTGCCGCCGAGGAAAAAGCCATCCGCGAAGGCACCGAAATCCCCGAAATTGAGGTTAATGCCCGAAAAGAGATTCTGCTGGAAACCCTTTCGCTTTTACCTGTGTTGATTTTGGGGTGGCTTGCCCTGGCAATCTTAGGCGATAAACAAAACTGGGCCGACCTTCTCGCCCAGAACAAATGGCTGCCCGGATTGCTCGGCAGTATTTTCGGCACAATTATCGGTGGGGCAGTGGTTTGGGTCACTCGGATTCTGGGCACACTCGGTTTTGGTCGAGAGGCCATGGGACTGGGCGATGTGGACCTCATGGCCGCAGTGGGGGCTGTTTTGGGCTGGCAAAGCCCGGTGATAGCCTTTTTTGTCGCGCCTTTTGTTGGACTCGGTTGGGCCCTGGCTAAACTCATTTTCCACCGCAAAAGGGAAATTCCTTACGGCCCGTTCTTGTCTCTGGCCACTTTCATCGTTATGATATCGCATGATCGCATTGTGGCGTATTTTGAGAACGCGTTCACGCCGCCGCCGTTGCCCTGACTGGAAAGGTTAATATGACAGGTCGAAAATTACAAGTTTATCTGAGATTGGGTGGCGTTTCATTTGTTATTCTGATGTTGCTCATTTTTGTATTCAGCAACACCCAGCCAATCTCAATCCGATTTTTATGGTGGAAAACCCCCGAAATTCCGCTTTTCTGGTTTACGGTGATAGCGGCCAACTTCGGAATCATAATTTCCTGGATTTTTCGGCGGATGTGCAAGATTATCCATGACATTCGTCTGGTACGACAAGACGAGAAGACCCGCCAGCAGTTGATTAACGAAGTCCGCCGCGAAACGGACCATAAAAAAACGCAGGATAACCCCAATAACAGCGAAAATTTATAAATTTAACAAAAAAATAGGAGTAAAAATATGAAAAACACCGGTTCGGAAAAATGGATGCTTGTAACAGCATTGGTTCTGGTAATTGCGGTTGCTACGGGCTGTCAGCCCTGGCAGAAAAAGTACGAAACCTGCGTCGCTGAGAAAGAAAACCTCGAAGGCATTTTCGAAGGTATGCAGTCCGAGCTTTCTCAGTGCAACTCCGAACGGGACCAGTTGGCCCAGCGTCTGGGCATGACCCAGCGCGAACTCGAAGACGCTCGCAAGCCCAAACCTCTCGTCAAGACCGGTCTCGAAGCCGAAGGTGGGGTTTATGATGCCGCCAAGGGCACCATTACCGTCACTATCGAGAGTGGCGTACTTTTCGATTCCGGCAGTGCCAACCTCAAAAACGAGGCCAAGAGCAAGCTAGGCCGTATCTCAAAGGTTATTAGCGATAAATACAATGGCAAGGAAGTTGCCGTCGTTGGCCATACCGACACCGACCCCATCCGCAAGAGCAAATGGAAAGACAACTGGGAACTTTCAACTCAGCGGGCCCTGTCGGTAACTCGCTATCTGGTTGACCGTGGTGTCCCCGCCAAACAGCTCACCGCCGCAGGGCGAAGCCAATATCACCCCGTCGCCGGCAGCAAAACCGCCAGCCGCCGAGTAGAAATTGTAGTGTATACACGCTAAATAATTGCCGTTAAAAATTCGCGTAATCCGCGTAATCCGCGGCTAAATATTGTCGTCGTTTGTGTTGTTTTGAGTTTAGAATTTGTTTAGGATTTAAAATTTAGTGCTTAGGGTTTCCAGTTTATCTGGGTTAGGGTATTTGTAAAGTGATTGGTATTATTGATTACGGCATGGGCAACCTCCACAGCGTTCGCAAAGCCTTTGAGCTGCTGGAGGCCCCGGTGAAGTTCATCACCGAACCGGAAGAAATCCGCTCAGCCGACAAAATTGTTCTGCCCGGCGTAGGTGCTTTCCGTGACGCGATGGCCACCCTGAAAGAAAAGAATCTCGTCGAACCTATCGGCGAAGCTGTCGCTCAGGGTAAATGGTTCTTGGGTATTTGTCTCGGCTTGCAGCTTCTTTTTGATAAGAGCTATGAAGACGGCGAATACGAAGGTTTGGGGCTGGTCAAAGGCGAGGTCGTTAAATTCGACTTCACCGGTCGCCCCGACGAAAAAGACCTCAAAATCCCCCACATGGGCTGGAACTCCCTAAACTGGCAGCGTTCCTGTCCCTTATATAGAGGCATGGGACAGGGTAGCTACGTTTATTTTGTCCACTCCTACTATGTCGTCCCAACTAACGATGTTACCGGCAGCACCACCGAACACGGTATAGAGTTCGTCTCCAGCGTCTGGCGCGATAACCTCATGGCCACCCAGTTCCACCCCGAAAAATCTCAGCAGGTGGGACTGGCCATGCTCAAAAACTTCGCCGAACTCTAACGCTCTTTCTATTGGACCTTGAACTGGCCGACAAGAGACTTAAGTGTTTGGGATAGCTTGGAAAGTTCCGTACCGGCCAGATTGGTCTGGTTTGCGCCTTCGGAGGTTGAATTCGCGGCAGAGTCTACCTTTGCGATATTGCTGGCAATTTCCTGAGTTGCCTGAGCCGCTTCGCTGGCACCAATGGAAATTATATCAGAAGCACTAGCGGTCTGAGAAATATTTTCAGCGATTTCTCGGGTAGTAATACTTTGTTCTTCAACAGCGGATGCGATAGTACGGGAAACTTCGTTAACCTGTTTGATAACCTCGCTGATTTTGGCGATGGAATCAACGGACGTGCCAGCTGTTTGCTGGATCGCGCCAATACGGTTACTAATGTCTTCGGTTGCTTCAGCCGTTTGGCGGGCTAGTTCTTTTACTTCATTGGCGACTACCGCAAAACCCTTGCCCGCATCGCCGGCCCGGGCCGCTTCAATCGTGGCGTTAAGAGCCAGCAAATTCGTCTGTTCCGCAATATCCTGAATAACTTCTAATACTTTGCCGATCGCTTCTGCTGCTTCTCCGAGTTGGCCGATGCTTTGGTTGCTGTTTTCCGACAGTTTATTAGCTTCCTCAGCGACAGCGGAAGCCTGCTCGGCGTTTTTGGCTACTTCAGCTATGCTGGCGGTCATTTCCTCAATCGCCGAGGCAATGGTCTTCACGTTTGTGGTCATTTGCTCGGATGAACTTGCTACATTACTCATGTTAGTTGCCATTTCTTCCGTGGCCGCCGCGACACTTGCCGATTGCTCGCTCATGTTTTGTGAGTTCTGAGCCATCTGAGATGCTGTGCCGGTAAGCTGCGACGATGATGAAGCCAAAGTAGCGGTGTTATCAGAGATTTCAATTATGATATTCTGGATCTTCTCGACGAAAACATTAAACCACCGGGCCAGTTCAGAAAGTTCATTCGTGCCGGAATCATCCAGCCGCGAAGTCAGGTTACCTTCTCCCTGAGAAATATCTTTGATGGTTTCGATGGTTCTGCGGATGGGCCGGGTGATACTTCTCGTTATTGTGATCGAGATTATTATTCCCAGCACAATAATAATCAGACCAAAGATTGCTAGTGATGTCTTGGTGTTAGCGACAAGAGTTTGGGTATTTTGAAAACATTGATGATGAGCCTCTTTTATTTCCTCTGCGATAAGATCAATGTATTCTTCCAGGTCATGGATAGTTTCCTTGTGCGGTTTCATCGCCTTATTAGCTGCCTGAGGAGTTAATTCGGGGTTCTCGATAGCCTGATTAGCGACCTCCATCAGCCCTTTGTAATATGCCTGATATAGCTCCGGAATCTTTCTGGCCTGCTCTTTTGTTTCATCGGTGAAACGCTGGTCGTGAAGGATGCGCTGGCACAGTGGATTGAAGGTATCCTGTATCTCTTTTGACTTCGCGGCCAATGCGGGCAGATATTTATCTTTTTGTGTCTTTGCCTCACCTATATTCAGAAAGATGTCTTTTTCAAAACGACGATGCTGGAGCATAAGCACTTTGGTTTTTTCTGACGCGGCATAGAGATCATTGTCGTCGCGGATATCTCTGGCTTTAGACATGATCGCGACGGTACCCGAATAGGCGAAATAGCCCATGATTAGGACCATTACCATTAATATGGAAAATCCCCAGATCAGTCTGCCGGAGAGTTTCAGGTTTGTGATAGCCCGCACCAGAATGAAACCGTTTTCTTGGTTTTTTTTACTACTCATTTCTTCGCCTTCCAAAAAAGGTTCTTCTGAATAATTTGTGGGTATTTTATCCTTGGGGCTCTGCCCCAAACCCCGCCATTTAGCCTCCAGCCTTTGGGCGAGAGAGGGCGGATTGGCGGATTGAGCGGTTTTTCCGGTGGAGTTTGTGGAAATATAAATAATGCATCCTGCGAAACTTTCTGACAAAATGGTATTGTTGCAAAAGATATCACTTGGCAGAAAGGACACAGGATGCAGGTTAAAACTATACTCAATCGAATTGAAAAGTACCAGGGTTTTGTTTATGAAAGCGACAAAATGATCGAAAACGGCAAGCAAAAAGAGCTGCATATATTCCTTCGGTCGCGTAAGAACAGTCGTCCGGTCTGTTCCGATTGCGGCCGGAAATGTTCCGGCTATGACACCTTGCCGTCCCGTCGCTTTGAGTTTGTGCCTTTCTGGGGCATACTGGTTTATTTCGTTTATGCCATGCGGCGAGTAAACTGCCCCCGCTGCGGCATCAAGGTGGAACGGGTTCCCTGGGCTCAGGGCAAATCTCCGGTTACCCGAACCTACAGTTGGTTTCTGGCGCGCTGGGCTCAACGGATGAATTGGAGTGAAGTAGCCGCAGCTTTCCGAACCAGTTGGCATACGGTTTTCAGTTCCGTAGAGATGGCGGTGACCTGGGGCCGGGAGCATATGGATATGGCCGGCATTACCGCTATTGGTGTGGATGAAATGCAGTGGGGCCGGGGCCATCGTTATATTACCGTGGTTTATCAGATCAACAAAGAATGCAAACGCCTGTTGTGGGTAGGCGAAAAACGTACCGCCAAGACTCTGCTGCGGTTCTTTCGCTGGCTGGGCAAAGAACGTGCCGGGCAACTGGAATTTGTGTGCAGCGATATGTGGAAAGCCTATCTGAAAGTGATTGCCAAAAAAGCGTCTCAGGCGATCCATGTTCTGGACCGTTTTCATATTATGGTGCATATGAACAAGTCGCTTGATGAAATTCGGGCCGGCGAATCGAAGGAACTGCTGCGTGAGGGTTATGAGCCGGTACTGAAAAAGAGCCGCTGGCTGCTGCTGAAGCGCCCGGAAAATCTCCAGGATTCGCAACAGGCTTCTTTGAGAGAACTGTTGCAGTACAATCTCAAAACGGTGAAAGGTTATCTGCTGAAGGAACAATTTCAGCTTTTCTGGGATTATATCAGCCCCTATTGGGCCGGTGTTTTTCTGGATAAATGGTGTGTCAAGGTAATGCGCTCTCGTCTGGAGCCGATGAAGAAGGTAGCTCGCATGTTGCGCAATCATCGCGAGCTGATCCTGAACTGGTTTAAGGCCCAGAAGAAGTTTTCCTCCGGGATCGTGGAGGGCCTGAACGCCAAAGCCAAACTGACCACCAGAAAAGCTTACGGCTTTCGAGAATTCAAAACGTTGGAAGTTGCTTTGTATCATAACCTTGCAAAATTACCTGAACCTGTATTTACCCACGAATATTTTTAAAGAGGCCCAAAAAAAAGTCAGATAACAATAATACCTACAACACTGTTTTCGGACGATTTTTAACGTTGAACGACCTGGTGATTGTGGGGGTATTGGATTTGGCTGTATTATTGCAGGCGATGAGTAGTTTTTTTGAAAAAAATAGTTATTCCCGTCCCATAACTTTTTTTTAAAAAAAAGGTGGTAATATTAAAAAATGTTTCCATAAGTTTTTCGGCGAAAACAGCGGTTATTTGACATTTAACTGACCCGAAGAATCAGCCTTATCGATCCCATGTACTCCGGTCACCGCCGCCAGTTCCAGTGCCACCGGCTGATTTGTTTTCCAGTGACCGCAGGTAAAGTCTGGTATGTCGATAGGACAGGACCGTTTGCCAACCGACTTTATTGACAACGGAGTAATGCACGACCACAACGCCGCGTCATAGCAGTCCATGTCAACCGGTAGCCCATTCCGCAACGAGTTTATCAGCGACCAGTCCATCAGGAAATCCATGCCTCCATGCCCGCCGACTTTCTTGGCCATCTGCCCGATTTGCGTTACGATCTCCGGCGAATATTGTTCGTATAACTCTTTCAGCTTCTCATTGGAAGCTACTTCATGACCGAAAGCAATGTGCTGTTTGGGCCATTTCTGTGCGAAACCTTCTGTGCCAGAAAGCAGATGAATCCGCGAATAAGGCCGCGGAGAACTTACATCATGCTGAACACTGATTGTCCTGCCTTTTGCAGTCCGAATCAAAGTCAGATTCATATTCCCGCGATAAGGCTTGTCAACAAACTGGTCGTAATAGCTATCGGTTGCCGATAGCTCTTTGGCTTTGGCGTTCAAGGTGAAATCATTACTGCTCATACTCGTAAGATAATCCAGACGGTCGCCCCGGTTAATATCCATGCACTGACAGATCGGACCCAATCCATGCGTAGGATAAAGATTACCGTTATGTCGGCCATTCTCCTTAATCCGCCACATGTCCGCATACCCGTTCTTATCAAACATCAAATCAACCAGATGATGAATATAAGCTCCCTCGCCATGAACCAGCTCGCCGAACAGTCCCTGACGAACCATATTCAAGGTCAGCATCTCAAAAAAGTCATAGCAGCAGTTTTCCAGAATAACGCAATGTTTCTTCGTGCGTTCGGATGTCTCCACCAACTGCCAGCATTCATCAATTGTCAATGCCGCTGGCACTTCCGTCGCCGCGTGTTTGCCATGTTCCATCGCGTAAACCGACATCGGCGTATGAAGCTCCCACGGAGTGGATATGTAAATCAGGTCGAGGTCGTTCCGTTGACACATTTCTTTCCAGGCGTCTTCACTTCCACAATAAACAGCTGGTTTGGGAACGCCCGCCTCAGCGAGTGTTTGCTCTACCTTGTCGGTGCAGGATTTCCGCTTATCACAAATCGCGACAATTTCGACACCTTCAATGTGAGTCATACGCTTAACCGCGCCCGGCCCACGCATCCCCAGCCCAATAAAACCAACCCGCACAGTCGGTATTTTGGGGGGCGCAATACCCCGACATATTGAATCTCCCCCGCGAACGCAACAGCCCAAAACCCGACCCGCCGGAATCCCCACAACCACTCAGAACCGCCCCGGTCCCTATTGCCAGTGTCATGCTTTTTAGGAAATCTCTGCGATCGTTCACGTTCAATCCTTTCCAATTAAACCATAATATCATAGGCTATTTTAATCGAATTAGACTAATTTGAAATAGATTAAAGTAAGATAATAATGTATAAAAATCAGATGTGTCCAGACAGGAGCGATCGCCGTGCCAGGTACTATTGTGTCAGGCACCTTTTTTGGATGATTTGCCAGCGGCGGTGCAGGCCTGGGCGATTATCGCCGGCCAGGTGGTCCCAGGGCAGTATTTCATCTTCGTCACGCGGGCGTTGAGCGAAGAAAGCTATATCCAGGCCGTACTGCCGAAAGGCTTGTTCGTAACGCTCAAAACTGAAACACTCATTCCAGTCGTCAAACCGGGCTCCTTGAGCATAGGCCGATTCCAGTACCCGGCTCAGACGTCGGTCGCCGCGGGAAAAGGCCGCTTCGAGAATCGAACGCTCCATGTGATGAAATTTCAACGCGACATTGACCTTACGCAGATTGCGACGTTCATTAAGCAGCATCCGTTTGGCCCGCAGAAAATACTCTAAATCGCCCTGGCCAGACCAGGCCAGCGGTGTGTGAGGTTTGGGTACCAGCCACGAAACCGCGGCATTGACCGAAGCGGGCTCGCCGCAAACTTCGCGACGCAGGGCGGAAATATCCGCGGCAAGTTTGAGGATGCCCAAAATATCCTCGTCGGTCTCGCCGGGGAAGCCTACCATAAAATACAACTTGACCTTCTTCCAGCCCGCCTCAAAAGCCGCCCGCATGGTCGCCCGCAAATCAGCGTCGGTTACCTGCTTGCCAATGGCTTGTCGAATCCGGTCGGAGGCAGACTCAACAGCGACCGTAAGCCCCTCCCGCCGCACGCCGGTAACCTGGGAGGGCACTTCGTGAAGCTGTTTATCAACTCGCAGGGAAGGCAGTGAAATACCTACATGGCATCCTTCAAATCGACTGTATAAACACTCCAGCAGGCGTCTCAGTTCGGGATAGTCACTGGTGGAAAGGCTGAGCAGAGATATTGTATCGTGCCCGGTGGAGCGAAAACTCTGCTCGGCGATTTCTTCGATTTTCTCGACACTGCGCCAGCGAAGTTTGCCCTTGGTATGCCCGGCATGACAAAAAGCACAGCGCCCCGGACAGCCGCGCATAACCTCAATCGCGATTCTGTCATGAACCGTTTCGGTATTAGCGACAATCGGAGCGGTGGGGAAAACCGTTTCCTCCAGATTCTCAACCTGAGCTCTTTGGACACAAGTTGGTATACCTTGAACTGTCGGGGCACATTTAGTTAGGCGGCCCTCATTATTATAGTCGCATTCATAAAGACCAGGCACATAAACAAACTCAAATTCACGGGCCAACCCTATAAGCAGTTCTCGCCGCGAAAGATTTTCATTACGCAAACGCACGTAAGCATCAATCACAGCAGGCAAAGAATCCTCGCCGTCGCCGAGAATTATCAAATCAAAAAATTCCGCTACCGGTTCGCAACTGTCAGCGATAGGTCCGCCGCCCATGACGAGAGGTTCATCTTCTTTTCGCTGTTCGGCACGGGCGGTAATACCGGCTAAATCGAGCATATAAAGTACGTTACTGAAAGACAGCTCATGCTGCAAGGTTATGCCCAGTATGTCGAAATCACGAACCGCCCGGCGGCTCTCCCAGGAAAAAAGCGGAATGTCCTTATCACGCATAACCTTTTCCGCGTCTAGCCACGGACAAAACACCCGCTCTGCCAACACATTCTGCTTGCGGTTAAGAACCTCATAAAGAATCGCCAAACCCAGATGGCTCATCCCGATACCGTAAGTATCCGGAAAGCCCAGAGCAACGCGCACGGCACAATCCTGCCAGTCTTTTTTGATTTGGTTTATCTCACCGCCAACATACTGACCGGGCCCCTGGACCCGGCCGAGCAGCTCCTCGGTTATCCGCCGTTCAAGTGATTCGCTCAAACTAATTTAACCTCGCATAAAGATGGGAAAACATACCCGCCCCCCTCATCGCCTCAACGCTGCACATCGCAGCGCCAGGACCGCAAAATCCCCTGACCGTCAAACTCAAATGAAATTTCGTCAAACACTTCCCGCTCGTCGGTATAGCTGTAACCGTAAAAATCACGCTTGCCCAGAGGGGTGTTATAAGTATCGAAAGTCTGATGACCGCGTTTGCCGTAACGCATCTTATATTCCCAGAACTCCGATTCGCCGACAGTTATTTTGTTGTCCGGCACACCGAAGAGGCGAGCGACTTCCTCCCGACCAGCCTGACCAATTAGCGGGTCAATCTGATTGGACAATTGCTCAGTGCGAATCTGCTTGGCACTTTGACAACCCGACAGCAAGACCGCAATCATAATCAAAGTGCAACCCATCAGCCGGTCCAATTTTCTAATCATTCTTCTCGTCGTCATAATTATCTTCCTTCATACGGGCAGCATCCAGCCGTCAAAGACTAAGCAAACAACCACATAAGTATATTACCATTATCCACGCCCGGCAATGACAAAACCCGGATGCTACCTGTAACTTTCACGCAGCAAGTCAGTTACGAATATTTTATCCTGAAACAACACCCCGGCCCTACTACAAAAAACACTATTTTGGCCTTGTGTGACGCCGGAACCGGGTTAAAATCTCCCCCTTGTGACCCAAACCAATGGGCCAACAGTGACAACCGGAAAATGACTATGTCCGACCAGCAAAAAAACAAACAATTGAAACTCGGCAATATCACGCTGGACACGCCTTTCATTCAGGCCCCGCTCAGCGGTTATACCGATCGGGCGATGCGCAACATCTCGCGTCGCCATGGCGTACCGTTTACTTTTGCCGGGGTTATGCTCGCCAAAAGCTGCTGCCATCCCAAAGTGATTAAACAGAAATCTTTCCTGCCCGGCGAAGATGAACATCCTGTCGGGGCCCAATTGTTGGGAACCGACCCAGCCATGATGACGCAGGCGGCGCGGGCATTGTGTGAACTGGGTTATGACCTCATCGACCTCAATTATGCCTGCCCCGCCCCGAAGGTGCTCAGGCGAGAACGGGGCGGATACCTTTTGAATACGCCGGAATTGGCGATTGAGATTTTTCACCGGGTACGCGAAGCGATTAGCTGTCCGCTTACGGTCAAAATTCGTATCGGCTACAATAGCCCGACTAACAACGATAACTTCTGGCAAATTTGCGATGCCCTCACCCCGGCCGGGCTGGACGGGTTGGCCATTCACGGCCGGGCGGTAACTTGCCGATTCCGGGGACAGGCAAACTGGGATATTGTCGCTCAGGCCAAACAACGCTACTGCCAAACCACAATACTGGGCAGCGGTGATATTATGTCGGCAGCGGACATTGCGGGAAGACTGGAGCAAACGGGTATCGACGGCATTGTCGTCGCCCGGGGAGCTATCGGCAATCCGTGGATTTTCTCCGAGGCACGAGCCCTGCTCAATGGTGAGCCGATGCCCGAACAGCCGTCTTTGGCCGAACAGGGACAAACCATACTTGACCATTTCAATGGTTTGCTGGAACTTTACGACGCGAAGAAGACTATAGGTTATTTCCGCAAATTCGCCGTCAACTACGCCCGACGCCACCCCGAACGCAACAAAGTCCGCCGCGAACTGGTCGCTGTCAAAAACTGTGAAGAATTTTATCGCACGGTTAAAAACTGGTATCCGGTCTAATCTTCACGCCAGTAAATAATCTCCAGCTTCCGGTCGGTACGTCTGACAACAGCTTCAACGGTGTGTGTCAGGCCGGTACGTTCAGCCTTGCCCCGCGAACGAATCGTAAAAACATTACTGCGAACCGTGACATAATTCACCATCTCGCGAAACTGGCCAACCTTGATTCCCGGCACACTTAACAAACCCGCGACAGTATCAAAACCGCCTCGACCGCGGCGATAAAGGTAAATCTGCTCAGCCATCTTTTCGTCAACCTCCGGCAGACACCGCAAAACCTCACGGCTTGCGGTATTGATATTGATTCGCCCCCGCACCACATCGTCATCAGTAACCTTAATCCGGTCGGCGATACTGATGAACGTCCGCAAGCCGGGGCGAACCGGCTCGATTTCTTCCTCCTGAGCTTTGGCGCCTTCAGAATTATTTTCATTAGTCGCAGTCGTACGAACCGCCGGTGTCGCCCCCGCAGGCTGAGTTTTTGCGGCTGTCCCCGTACTGGCCAACTCCACACTGATACTGCTTGCCATTGACAAATCGACATTCTCATCAAGAATATCACCGATACTCACAAAACCGCCCTGATGCTCAAATATCCAGAGGGCTTCGCCGGCGGAAATATTAAGCTTTTCTCGCAATCCATCTTCATCAGCGGAATTGATATTCAAACGATCCTGCCCCTGCCCATCGACTTCACGGTCAAACGAGTAAGGCGTCAGATATGCCATAACCCCCCGGTCCAGCAAACCATCGGCGTTGTCAGCCGGGGCGGATTCGGCACGGTCATTTTCGTTATTTTCCAGAATTCCGTTATAGTTACGATCTTCACCATAAAAAACCTTGGCATCGCCCAAGGCACCGGCCAGCCGTAAGGTCTCAAAAAAAACTGTCTCAGACCCAACCGAGTCAGCCGCGGCTTCCCCGGCCCGTCGTCCGTCCGTCCGCTGCCTGACAATCGCCTCGACTAATGCCTCACTCATGCCAGGCACTTGCAAAAGCGTTTCGCGGTCGGCAACCTGAACATTAACTTTGCTCGCTTCATCTATCAATCCGTAGGACCACTGCTGATTATTCTCAAGCCGGTCCGCGTAAACCCTGTAACTGCCCCCCAATAAATCCACATCGCCAAAAGCACCGGCGTTATCGTACCAACTGTCCCCCATATTATCCGTATCAGTTTTGTCCCGACTCAGTTCCGCCAAAGCACGATTGACCCCGGCCCGGGCTAGCCAGCGAGCTTGAACCTTGTCTGCTTCGACCAGATGAACAGCGTTATCCACCTTGGTCATCTGCGTCAGCGACAAAACCACCACCGTCATCACTATCAACAGCCAAAGCACCAGCAACAGTACAACGCCGCGACTTTTATAATATCGCTTATTCAACATCGACCGCCCCCGGCACCGCTACAGGCTCTCTGACTGAATCCTGGAACTCAGCGGCATGAGCGCCTTCAGAACAAACCTGACGCAAAGTTATTTCCCGGCTGAACCGCAACGCCGCGGCAGGATTATCATTAGTCGCCATCATCAAAGTTACCCGAACCCGCTCCGGGGCCTTATCACGATTCTGCCAGATATTCTTCCACAAACCGTCACTATAATACTCAAAGCTCAAACCGCTTACCCCCGCCGCCAGCGACATCAAATAACCGCCTTTATTACCAGTATTCGCGTCGGCAACGGCACCAGTCCGGCGAGTCAGAACCTTGGCACCTTTTTGCTCATCATAGGCCAGGCCATATTCAATTTCATATATATCGCTTATCTTGCCTTCAATATTCAGTTCCTCGCCAACCGCGTTAAAACGTATCCGGTCCGAACGGGCATCGGCAGTCCCCATACTTTCACCTTCCAGACGATACCATGGGGGGCTGGAAGTATACAAATTAGCCAGGTCGTCACGGATTTTATTCAGGGCATAACGACTCAGGGACGATACCTCCGAGTAAGAAGTCAGACGCTCGCGATTATTTACCACCGAACGAAAAATCCCCACCGCCATAAGCACCAGCAATACTCCCACACCGGTAGCCAGAAGCACCTCAACCAAAGTAAAACCGGAATATCGTTTCTTTTCTGTCACTGTCGTTCATTCTCGCTCTATGTCTGTCGTTGACACCGGAACCAGCTTGACGGCCTCCTGACCTTCGGCATCGGTCAGATGAAGATATTTTTCCCGCAGCATACGCAGAAGTTTGCGCAAATCTTTTTCCGTCATTCCCTCCGTCAGCGGAATCTGACCGCCGGCCATCCGCTGATGACCACCGCCCGTACCCCGCCGGGCTACCAGCTTCTTCATCACTTTTTCCGCCGACTGATTATTATGCACCGTTCGCAAAGACAGCAGCAATTTGGCATCGAACACGCCCATACACAACGACCACGCCGCCTGCTCATCCCGCAGCAGTAAATCCGCCACCTCGCCTATCATATCCGGAACGGTTATATCACCCAGAAAAGCCACAACCGAATCTCCATAAAATTCCGCACTGCTCAGGCCCGCCGCCAGCATAACGTAATATTCACGAGTAACCCGCCCCCGCTGAATCTCGCTGAGCATACGCAGATTCGCCAGAGGATAAAGATTCTGAATCGCGATTATATCAGCCTGTCGAGCCTCACGTCCCAAATCTTGAGTATCCGAACGTATCGCGTAAATCATCCCTGTCGCCAGAGGCGTATCAGGCTCCAGTGACGCCGCCTGCATATATTCCCACAATATCGTCGTTGCCGCCCCGTATTCCTTGCGGATATCATGAAAACCCGCCTGCTCAGTCTGCGGATTAAAACTGTGATGGTCAAAAACAATATCCAGAGCAGCGTCCGCAGGCCAGGAATTATTGCCCGTACCCGGCTGAGTATCGACCATACCCACCACATCAAACTGAAGCAAATCCAGTTCCTTTATCTGACGAAGATTCAGACCTAGATAACGCACCAAAGCCCGATTCTCCGCCCGACCAACCGTACCGCCGTGACCTAACACGCAATCAACATCCGCCAGATGACGACCCAGCTCCCGCAAAGCCACCGCCGCCGCCAGAGAATCTGGGTCAGGATTGTCCTGCAAAACCACCAGCAGATGCTTCTTGTCAGCGAAAACCTCGCCCAGCCGGGACAGACCCGCCTTACTTTTGTCCAGATTCATTACCTGACCCTTCTTTCCTGATTGAAGACGCCGCTGTGGGAACCACTGCATCCCCCCCCGGAACCACTGCATCACGAACCTCAACCGCCCGATCATCATAAACGAGAGTCTCAGCCTGCACCTCATACAATTGAGACTGAACATCCCATTTAACCACCCCGGTTACCTTGTATAAACGTTCCTGGCCTGCCGAAGCAACCTTGATTTCATAGCGATAGTCAGGGTAGCGACTCCCAAAATCACCAACCTGAACCTTACCCACCGCCTGGGCCGGCGACGAAAAGGCCGACTTATCCATAACCTCATCCAGCAAATACCACCCCTGTTCATATTCCATGCCACGAACAGTATGACGCAGACAACGCTGAGAAACACCCACTACCACAGCTGCGCCTAGGGCCAGAATCACCACCCCCAACAAAGTCTCCACCAGAGTAAATCCTCTGTCATGTACCATAATTATAAAACCTCTGCGGTTAAATATTCCTGTTTGCCTGTGGCCCGACCGCTGAGAAATGATTTCTGAAATCTATTTCGGCGGATTCGCTTTAAGAAGTTCACGCGCGTTTTGGGCCAGCATACTTTGGCCCTGAACCTCAATAATCTTCTGTAGCTCTTGTCGGGCCCGGTTCAGCAAAAGCTGACGGTCCGCCTGATACTGACTGTTGTTACGCTGGTCCAGCATTGCCAACGCCAGTTCCATTCGAGCCGTCGGCGCTGAATCGCTCTCATCGTATTTTTCCAGAAAATTGTTCAGCCGGGCAATCTTGTCATCCAGATTCCTGATGAGCTTTATCAAAGCCAGCTCCAGATTGTCCAGCAGCGGGTCGGGCTCCTCAGATTCGCTTATTAGTCTGTTCAGATGCCCTTCGTATGTGAGCTGGTAAGGGTTCAGACCCGCAAATTCCGCCAGACGCTGATTGTGCTTGAAATGTCCCGTGCGATTTTCATTGCCGATAAGCCGACCGAGATTTTCGATACGCAGCTTCAATCGTTCGATTTGTTTATTGCTCACCGTGGGCGGGCGGCGGACTAAATACCGATTCCATCCAGTGGGCTGGCACATAAGTTTCGCTGCTTGCCTGCTGACGCTGCTGTAATATCTCGTCGCCCAAAGCCGCCGCCTGCTCCAGCAGTACCTGAGCTTCGGCAAAACCAAAAGAATCTGTTTGGTTAATCGGCTTACGCGCCGCCGTCAGGACTGCCAGACGCCGCCGGGCTTCGATGCTTACCGCGTTAGCGCTGAACCTGTCTACGATTTCCTGCCAGTTCTTACGCGAATGAGACGAGGGATAATCATGCTTGAAGCTCAATAAATTGTCATCCCGAATAGCAAACTGGTCCGCGTTCAGGTCAATCAGCAAAGCCTGATAGTATAATGCGTCCGGCTCCCTGCGGTCGTTCTGATGTTTACTTATGAAATTGCTGATTTGGTCGATAGCTTCAAATTTCGCCTGGTAAAAAGCCGTTACCGTACGCTGCGGCATACTGATGGGATTGGTGTCAAAGACCGGCAGACTGCCCGAAATCGCCGGCAGAGCCGAGCCGCCTCGAAAAGCCCAGCACCATTCCATACGAAGTTGATTTTTTACGCTTGCCTCGTCACGGTAAGGCTGTTGTTTGAGTCTGTCCTGGCTCTCGCGTTCAATCATCGGCACAATACTGCGGTCCTGAAACTCGCTAATCTGGGATGGGCTGTACTGATAAACCTGGGCCTGAAAATCCCGCTCCTCCATGCCGACCGTTACGCGAAAAACCATCACCGTAAAAAGCGATGAGCAACGCGAAAATCGGCATGATTACCCCCGCCCGATAACGCAGAAAATGTCCCACCAGCATTACAAAAGCGAATACCAGCACGCAACCCAGAAAACGCTGCCGCCCACGGACTGTAAAGTACCGCCCAACGCAGCACATTGCTTTCCGGGTTGTCACCTCGAAAGAAAAACCAATATAGAATCACCGGCAGCAGACAACAGACTGCCGCGACGAACCGAGACTTGAAACGCATCGGCTCAAAACTTACTGCCGCGCAGCTTGCCAGCAGGCATAAACTCAAAACCTGATTATGAGCCAGAAAAAAAACCGCCAGCAGAAACGGTACACTGTGTGTGAAATTGAAAAGTTGAGCAATCAGAATCGGTACTGCCGTCATCAGGGTCATTATCAGACTTGCTACCAGCAATTGGCTCGGAAAGTTAAAAACGTTCAACGGCTCTAATAATTGGTCCGTTAGCAGCGGGGCGGCATAAGGGCCTTTCAGCGAGATATATGTCCCCATTTTGAATCCGCAGGCTGAACATGCACAGCAGAGCGAATAAAATTATATTTATACACCAGTATATCGTCCGTCCCCGCGCCGGCCAGGCAATGGTCGGGCCGTCAGTAAGCCAGTGTTCAGTTTCTTGTTTATAGTTATTCAACATGATTAAATTCTATATAAAATCCTTTATCGCCGTTCACTCTTGCCTTCTGCCTTATGCCTCATACCTTGAAATCTTCAGCCAAAACCGACGCCGTTTCCGTTCTCCGCCCCAAATGCCGACACTGCCGACAGGGACAATCTATGGATACTTATGTTAGTAAAGCCGCTGTCACCAAGCCCTTGAGCTATCGTCTCCCGCGTCCGGAAACTTGCCACCGAACGGGGTAGATAATGATAAGCCTTGCCGCCGCCAGCTATCAGCCTGCCCAAAATAGGCAGAACATAATGAAAATAACCTTTATATAAGTTGTCCGAAAATTATGCCCTCAGGCCGAGAAAACTCCAGTATCACAATTCTGCCTCCGGGCTTCAGCAGCCGAAAAGCCTCCGCCAGACCAGCCTTGGGGTCCTGGAGATTGCGTATGCCAAAGGCACAGCTAACGATGTCGAAGCTCGCTCCCGGCAGGGGAATCCGCTGCGCGTCGGCCTTTAACCACTGAACATTCAATTCTTTATAACGCTCCTGAGCAGTTTTTCGGCTCGCTTCTGCCAGCATAGCCTCACAAAAATCAACTCCGACCACCTGCTCCAGAGATTTTTGCCGCTCCCATATCGCCAACGCTAAGTCACCTGTGCCGCAACATATATCCAACAGAGATTCACCGGGGTTTGGGCCTGCCAGCTCCGCCGCCTTACGCCGCCAGCCGTGGTCCAGATTAAAGCTCAGCCAGTGATTTGCCCGGTCATAACCCGCCGCGATGTCGCTGAACATCTGTTCTACCCGGTGATTCTTGTCCGCTAAGGTGTGCGGATTAGCCAGAGTCTGGCTGTCCCAGGCGTTGTCGGTTGCGGTTTGGCTCATGATGCGATAATATAACCGCAACGGAAGTTTTTTTCCACCTTACAATCTTGTTGTGTGTGCTACTTTGATAAAGGTCTTTAGCAGGCGCGCACAAACACCCGCGTCGCAGCATCCACTACAACACGGGTGAGTTATAACCTTCTAAGAAACGACCTGGATTAACCAGCTTGTTTGGTTTTGAGCTCGTTGAGCTTGCGGGCCAACTGGGATTTTTTGCGAGCGGCGGTATTCTTGTGAATATTGCCCTTGGCGGCCAGTTTATCAATCTTCTTCACGGTCAGTTGAAGCTCTTTTTCAACAGCGGCAACATCGTCGCCCTGACGCAGAAGTTCGTTGTATTTCTTGATCTGGGTACGCACCGCGCCGATACGGGCCCGGTTACGCAGACGCCGTTTGGCGTTTTGCCGCACTCTTTTTTTCGCGGAAAGCGAATGTGCCACAAGTATCTCCTTGTAAATGAGTTATGCTGCCAATCACCGGCCAGCCGGTTAATACTATTTATCGTTGCTGCGCTGACGTTTTCGCATAGCATCAACGCGTTTCTTCACGTCTTTATAGTTAAAGTCAATCTGGGCAACCTTGCGGAAGCAGCTCAGGGCCTCTTCCAAATCGCCGTCGGCTTCATAAGCGCAACCCAGATTATAGCGTAATTCTTTGCCCAGTACACCCTCTTTATTGTCAACTAATTCCAGAGCCTGCAAAAAAGTTTCCGCGGCGTCGGCGTACCACTCTTTGCGGGTTAGAAACATTGGCCCGATACCGTTCAGGGCCGCAATCCGGTGTCTGGGGTCGTTGCGGGCTTCCTGGAAGAACGGAATCGCGTCATCGTAGAGCTTGGCCTTGAGCAGTCGCTGAGCGTATTCATACTTTAAACCCTGGTCAGTAGGGTAGTTATCGACCGAAGCTTTTATAATGCTCCAGCTCCAGTTTCAAGTGATACTGGCGGGCCAGAACGAATTTTTTTCTGTAATTCTTCGCTGGGTTTGCTCTCGAAAGCCGCCCGGATTTGACGAATTACCCGGTTGGCCTGCTTGATGCGTATTTCGCCGGCCCGCTGCCTGAACCGGAATTCATGGGTCTGGTCATAGGCTTTTTCCAGGATGGCAATGGCTAAATCCTCGTTGTTCTTTCTTTTCCGTATTCACCAGAGCGGTAACATAATTGTAATACTTTGCCGGGAATAGTGGGGTTTTCTTCGTATTCCGCCTGGGCCCGCGCCATTGAATCAGCCAGGGCGTCTTCAGTTTTTACCAGATTATCCGAAGCGTGCAGGCGATCTTGTTCATCCCGGTCTTTGATGCTGTCACGGAAGTCACTGTCGCCGTCGTAGTTACCTCTTTCCAGGGTTGCCTGAGCGGATAAATCCCTCATTCTGTCCTGCATGGCTGTATCGTTGGGCTTGATTGTCAGGGCGTATTGACAAATTTGGAGGGCTTTGGAGTAGGCTTCGACCTGGCTGTGGGCATCGCAGAGGAATACGATGGTTTTGAAACTTGGTTTATCTTTCTGTCTGATAGCGTCGAAGAGTATCGCTCCCATCCAGAGAGTTGTTTCTTTGTAACCTGAGTCAGCGGCGCCTTTTATGACTCCTTGCATATGTGAGACATTGCCGGGGTCCTTGCTCAGGAGATACTCAGCCTTGAGCAGGGCGTCTTTGGGGTGTTTGCCGGAGGATTTTTTATATTTGCTGCCGTCGGCAAGGCCGGAGGATTTTCCGCCGCTGGCATTTCTGCGTAAGGATATATTTCGTAGTGGGTTATGACCTTCTTCGACCGCTTCGGGCCAGAATGACAGGCCGTCAAGATACAGTTCTATTGCGTAATCGAAATTCTGGGCGTAGGCGACCTCTTCGCCTCTTTTGAAGAATTCGCGGGCTTTGGCTTTTAGTTCTTCGGGGAACTGTTCCATTTTACCGGCGGGATTTGGATTGTTATTCTCTTCTGGGGCCATATTGATTCAAAACTGTAACTCTTGTGTATTTCTAAAATTATATACGCATTCAATCACCGGCGGTTCAGGTAAAATTCGCTGTTCAGCGAGGAAACCCTGCTTTAAGCCGCTCTTTGTCGCCACAAACCCCGCCAAACAGGCCGCAGGTCAAGCCTAAACACCATAAGATATCATAAAGTATGGTAAAGTCAACAGAAAAGAATAAGCCGGTGCATATAGCACGGATGGATTCGCCGCGCACGTTTGTCGCAGGGGGCAATCTGGCTGGTCGCTTGGGTGGTTGGTATGTAAGGGATTCATAAGTTCTTATTTTGCGTGGGTGGAATTGTTGTAAGTCCTTATTTTTGTGAGCGCGAGGGTGACTTCGTAGGCGCGATTGGGGCTTAAAACGGGTTTTTCGGGTGGGGGGTTCTCCTTAATGCGCAATTTGCAGGGGGCGAAATCAGCGAGATTGGGGATTTTGGGGGGGGTAAAAAGAGTGTTTGGGGGCAGGGGGCGGGGGATTTTGGGTGTGAATATGCCTGTTTGGGGCGTTATTGCGGTGGTAAAGTCGTGTTTGCGGTGGGGTTTTCGGCGCGGTTTGGGCTGAAGTGACCGATTTTTGATGATTTTTTTGTTTTTTGGGGTGGTTTTTGAGTGTTTTTTTTGGTGATTTTGAGATTTAGAAAGGCAGGAGGGATGAGGCATTTAAGAAGGCAAGAGGCATTAGGCATGAGGCAGAAGTGAACGGCTAGGTTTCGACCTTCGGTCGAGTGGGGAAAATGTACCGGACACCGTTTTTTTTCCCCGGACACCGTTTTTTTTCCTAACGGCAACCGCTTACTTACGTACGCAGCTCTGATGGGCCTAACTAAGGGGCGGGACAAAAAAATGCACCGAACACTATTGTACCGGACACCGTTCTCTTTCCCCTTTTTTTGCGGAGATTGGGAGGTTTTTTAAGTGGTGATTTGGGGAGTGGATGTGTATGATACCTACGCTAGCAGGCAGTAATTAATGGGGCGAAAATCTCTGTTAGCTTTTGGTTGTTGTTATCTATATCAATTGCACGTTTGTTCGAGCATATACTTTTGGGAGCAGTCGGTAATGCACAAGAAAATTATTAATGAGCCGGGGATATTATATTCATTTCTAGGTATTTCTCTGGCGTTTTTTGCGATTTCCGTAGTAGTATTTATCAACTTGAAATTTTTCGCAGGGATAATATTGTTTGGTATCAGTGTCGGATTATTATATTTACTTTTCACCTCATATAAAAAATGTCGTAGTGAGGCCAAAGACGAAATCGCATCTGTTATTTGGGGACATCTCAAACAAGATGGCTTAAATGTTTTTAATCTGGAACAAATTTGCGACATATACGATTTTTCGGAGAAAGACCTCGATAACGCATGTGAAGCAGTATATGCAAAATGTATTGAAAAGGCCCTCGTCGATTTTCAGATAACCGAAAAAGAACGTAAGGCCTTGGATGTGCTAGCAGAAAAATTAGGTGTAAATTTACGTACGGCTCAAAATATAGAAAAAAATGCCAAACAAGAAAAATATAAGGAGCAGCTTGACCGACGAATGGCAGACGGGGTTATTACCCCCAAAGAAAGTCAGGAGCTTCAGGATTTGAGGATTGCTCTGGAATTAACTGATAAGGAAGCGTTTGAGGGGGCCAAGTCAACAGTTATCGATGGATACAGGGCGTTATTCAGGCGGTTTGCTCGTGATGGGATACTAACCGAAGAAGAATTCAGAGAATTGCAGGATTATGCCGCAGCGACAGGATTAAGCCCCGCAGAAGCCTGTCAAATTTCCAAAAAAGAGGCGGTGGATTTATATCGACGTACGGTATCAATGATATGTCAGGATGGCATTATCTCAGCTGAAGAAAAACAGAACCTCACTACATTGGAAAACATGCTTAAATTATCAGTAAAAGATATAGGGCAATATCGACAAGCTATTATCCGCTTAGAACGTTTTTCAAAAATCAGGCAAGGTGACATACCAACCATTCAACCGAAAGAGGTAATGCTTCGAGCCGCAGAATTATGTTATATCCAGGAAAAATGTTCTTATAGCTATCTGACTCCGGGTGGGTCGGCACGTGAATATTATGGAGAATTAGTGGTTACGAACGAAAGGGTTCTGTTTCATTCTCCGGAAAGAAGTTTTGATTTCAGGCCGGGCAAAATTCTTAACATATGTGCCAGAGAAAGAAGCATTGAATTAAAATGTGAATCCAACAAAGGTCAAGGTGAATACCGGACCAGCGATCCTGAAATGCTGGGGATTATTCTTGAGACTCTGGCGAGAAAGCATAAGTTCAGTCTGGAGGAGAATGCTAACGATTATAAGAGCAGGCATATTTCTGACTGTGTAAAAGCAACTGTTTGGCAACGCGACAATGGGCAATGTGTAAAGTGTGGGGCGAATGATTATCTGGAATATGACCATATCATACCGTTTTCCAGAGGCGGAGCCAATTCTGAGAATAATATCCAGTTACTATGCAGAAAGTGCAATCTCTCGAAGGTAATAATTTGTTTTGATTTTAACAATTTAGCGATAAAAAAAGCTTCAAAGTTGGGAATTATTGTAGCCAACGTATATAATCTATGCGTATAATTGTAAAGTACCATAAATATGCAGGAGTTGGTTTTGGATTTAAGTACGTTGGATATAGCTAAGCTGGAGATTATACACTATCCGGACCCTCGTTTACGTGAGCGGGCTGAGGAGGTGGTGCATTTTGACGGGGCTCTGGCTTCTTTGGCTCAGAAGATGATAGAAATGATGGTCGAGAATCAGGGTATTGGTCTGGCAGCTACCCAGTTGGGTTTGCCGGTTCGTCTTATCGTTATTTCTCTGACTGGTCAGGCTGACGATGCAGAGGTTCTGGTTAATCCGGTCCTGAGTAATATGGAGGGCTGGTCGGAGATGGAGGAAGGTTGTCTTTCGGTTCCGGGTATTCGGGGTAAGGTCAAGCGGGCTGAAGGGTGTGTGGTAAGCGGTCAGGATCTGGATGGTAAAGAATTTCGGTCTGAGGTTCATGAACTGGCGGCCACGGTTGTGCAGCATGAGACGGACCATCTGAACGGGAAACTTTTTGTGGACCGTTTGGGTACGGTAGGTCGGATGGCGGCCCGGCGGGGTTTGCAGCGGCTGGAACGTGAATTCCAAAGCTAAGGTTCTGAGATAACTTTTAGGATACATTGACGAGATGAACTATCGCTTAATTCGTTCGGCAAAAAATCTGTTCGTTAGTTTTGTGGTTTTGGGGGCGGTATTTTTTGGGCAGGGGGGGTGTTCCCGTCCCCGGTTTGATGGTAAGCCCATTGAAGTTTCTGCTTCGTCTGACCGTGCTTATGATGCTTGTCGTTATGAGCTTGAACGTCGCGGTTTTAAGATTGATTATGAGAACCGCCGAGGTGGTGTCATTCGCACGCTGCCTCTGGTAAGCAGTCAGTGGTTTGAGCCCTGGTGTCAAGACGTTGTCACTATGAGGGACGTGCTGGAGTCGAGTTTGCATACCATGCGGCGGACAGTTGAATTGAAAGTGGTTTGTCCCGACGACGGAATATGCACAATTGCCTGTAATGCCCCGCTGGAGCGGCTTTCTGCCCCGTCAGTTTTTGAGGCTGGCGCGGTGCGGGCCCGTGATTTGTTTGTCGATTCTTCGGGTCGTATGCCCACTCTGTCAGCGTCACAAAAAAGGGACGCTCGCGAGTGGGTTTTGCTGGGCAGGGACTCCGCTTTGAAGCCAGCATTCTGGGCCGTCTGAATTCGGTTCTAAAAAAGTGACAGTCTAAAACTATTTTTCTGATTTTTGTTTGGATATTGGACGATATAATTCCTATAATACTCCA
>CAXXMR010000003.1:0-265768 GCA_963663805.2 Sedimentisphaerales bacterium | reverse complement strand
CGGGACAGCGTAACTCTGGCCCGTATGGCCGATGTTCAGGACCGCATCCGTACTTCCCGGCAGCGGGCTACGGAGGTATCTGGGCAGATTGCGACCCTGTCGCGCGAGCTGGTGGACGCCCGCGAAGTAAGTGAAGCCTGCGCCCTGTTCGACCCACTCTGGGAAACACTCACCGCCCGGGAACAGGCCCGTATTCTGCATTTACTCATTGAACGGGTGGATTATGATGGAGAAAATGGCACCGTGGCCATCACCTTCCATCCCACAGGAATCAGGACGCTAAGCGATGAACTTAACCGAGAGGAGGTCGCAGTATGAAAAAACTCACTATTGAACGTCAGGTACATTTTGGCCGGGGACGCAACAGTCGCAAGGTAATTCAAGAAGGGCCGCGTCCGCGACCCCGTGTGGAAGGTCGAATACCGCGCATCTCGAAAATGATGGCCCTGGCCTTGAAGTTTGAGCGGTTTATTCGGGACGGCGAAATCACCGATCAGGCCGAGCTCGCGCGACTCGGGCACGTCAGCCGGGCCCGAGTCACCCAGATTATGAACCTGCTTATGTTGGCCCCGGATATCCAGGAAGAGATCCTTTTTCTGCCTCCTACGTACTCGGGCCGCGACCCCGTCCGGGAGATTATGGTGCGGCCGCTTACCGCCGTGCTTGACTGGCGCAAACAGCGGCGATTGTGGCGGGAGGTGGTGGGTGTGAGGGGGGCTTGTGAGGATGTGGCGTGAGTAAGCTGATGGATCCAACTTTGCTATTGATAAACAGTAACGAACGGTAAGTCAGAGCCTTTCGCCTCATACTTCTCATACAACAAACCTGGTACAACCGATGGCGGCTCACATGTCACTCGATGGCTTACGTCCGGATGATATCTTCTATGACAATAGACCAGAAATGCCCGGCCATGATGCTAAAGAAGTGCCGCCCAACATCGAGCAGCGGTTTTTCAGCCAAACCCGAACAATGGGCTATCGGCTAAAACAGTCTGCTTGAATCTTGGTCAATTCCAGCCCTCATCACAAAATACGTACGCGCAGATTTTGTGTTTCACAGGAGAAACGCCCGAAAATCCGACGATTTACCATTCAGCATCCTTTGATGACGCTGAACCAGAACTCATATAAACTTGAAAAAGAGCAAGATTTCAATTTTCAGCCGCGCAAAGCGGTATCACGCTTGCTTGACAACTACACGTTTGACAACTACAAAATGTACCGGAGACATTAAATTCTCCGGAACGATCTTAAGTCATTTTACAAGGAAGGGTTACAGATAAATATTTTTTACACCGGACGAGATGATTATTTGCCTACTAAGACCGCACACTTTAAATTCTCCCTTTAATTTGCTCCCTTATTACATCTTCTGTGGCCTCAATCATTTTGTCCCATTGCTCACCAGTTACAGTTTTACAGTTAACTATCTCCATTGAAGAGAGTATCTTACTCACTTCAATGTAGTAATCATTTTCGACAATATTCGAATGGCGTGGCAAAATAGCAACCAAATGAGCTACAGAATCATCCTTTGCAGCTACGACACCAGTAAGTGCAGGTATTTTTTGACCAGGTACATAATCTTCTGCAAACCAACCTACAATTATTGTCATATTTGGACCAAAGTAGTTAAAATCGCATTAATATTGTCATTTTCAAAAAATAGTATCTCCCCACTATTTGCATAATTTTTTATTTTCTGAGACAGTTTTTCACAGTAATCATTATATTTACTGGGACTCAAGCACATAGCTGAAAATATCGTTTTTCTTTGCGTAAAAATATAATCAAGATGATGATCGTATGACCAAAGTTTTAATAGTGCCAGCGGATTTTTCGGATGTGAAAGATCCTTGTCTGGACCTACCGGATAAACAGGTTCAGATATACATAATATATAGTCTCGAAAAAAAATATAGAAAGCAAATACCTGACTATTCTCAACAAATGCATTCCTTGCCTGCTCGATAATATCAGAATTGACATGTAGTCTCAAATCAACCAAATCTACAGGTAAACTACCATGCTTGTCACTTTCCTTAAGTTTTTCCGGAGAATCATCCGTGAAATTAGACCAGTAATATAATTCCCGATAATCAAAATACCTGTAAGCTGGCCATGTGAGCAAAATCAAAACGAAGCACAAACTTAATAGTTTTTTGAATCTGTTTTTTTTCACAGAGCAATACCTTTATTTTCTTGCAGCAGCAGCAGCTTTTTTTCTACAGTCCCCACTAGCAGCTCTTGATAGTTGGGATCGAGCACTATTAATTAACGCTCGAAAGTCTAAATCTCCAGTAACTAATCCACCGTGATTGTCTGAATCTAGATCCGTTGGATCATTTGAATTGGTCTTAATAGTTTTAGTTTTCGTAAATTTTCCTTCCCAATCCCAATACCAACACTTTCCCCCCGAAATAATTCCTGCACAGAAACAATCTTCTGTATGACTACAACAATCGTAATTCATTTCAACTTCAAATTGAAAACCAAGACCAATAGCAAAACTACTTCCAAAATATCCACCTATGAGAGCAATTGAGGTACCAAGTTTTTTGTGTAACTTCTTATAGTCTAAGGTATCAATATTATCTATACCATCACAGCCTTCATCTTCAATACTTCCCAGCTCAAGCCCTCCTGCCATCATAGAAACCTTAAGTTTAATTTTTTTGCATTTAAAGGTTCCAGGCGAACATTGATCTTTACACCATAGATCTTCCAACCATAATCCGTAAAAATCTACATATTGCATAGGATTACTTATAGCGTATTGGAACAAATTCATCCCATCTACATACATATAAGCAAAAGGCATTGGCTCAAAAATAGTAGGGATGCCATAAGTCTCAAAATCAGAAACTCCAGAACTCCCAAAACGATCTCTCGTCAAAAACCTCCCCGTCCCGGTATCGTAGTATCTGTTTTTTGTAGTACATTAGCGAAAGGTTGCCACCGTCAAGGTCATCTTGTCGTTGGCCGGTGAAGCTTATGTGGTTAAACGAATAGGCAGCATCGGTATAATCTGCGTTCATGATTTTTCGCTGGCCGTAGGCGTTGTATTCGTAGCGGTGGATAATTCCGCTGGTGCTATAGAGCCAGGCGACTGTGGAGTATAGGTGGTCGTGGACAAAGTAGTATGAATATGCTTGAACAGCATCATTTAATCTGAGGTTCATCATGCAAACTTCATCAAGATAGTTGCCGTAGACGTATTCGTTATTGAAAGCAACACGTTCTTCACGCAAAACTCGCCAGCCATCGTAGTAGAATTTGTATGTACCATAGGTATTACCAGTTGATTCTACTCGTCTGCCCAGGGCATCATAAGCAAAGGTCGCCACAGTTGTACTGCCGGAGTCTTTCATAATCGCCGTCAGACGGTTTTCGTAGTCATATCCATAAGTGTAGCCACGATGGTCGGCGGTAAAGTTACCAGCATAGTCGTGGCTGACGGATGCTCCTCCTATGGCAGTGTATTCATTAACCTCGTTTGAGCTGTACACAGTATCGGTTCCAACTTCAAGGTCGCGGGTAATGCGATTACCCAAGGTGTCGTATACGAAATTTTCATCAACTAAAGGACTTACAACAACATTAGTATAATCAGCACCGGTAATCCGGTCAAGGGTGTCGTAGGAATATACATTAGCGAGGCCGGCACGGTGATTGAACTGTTTGGAGATGATATTGCTGTCGGCATCGTAGGTATAGCCAAAATTAACTATTTCTCCGGCTCCAGCGGTAGCAAGGGATTATCTGCGGGAAAAACCATTTCCCACTCTTCGTTGTCTGGGCCTTTAGCGTAGAATCTTTGATCTTCCTTAGACCAAACAAAATATACATTCTGCCTTTTTTTTTCTAATTTGGTAATACCAAGCTCAAACGTATTGTTGATAGGCTTTAGGTGAGCACCATAAAAATCTAAGGGATCAATAGATACAGAAAAATTGAAATGAACCTCTAGCAATAGTTTTGTCTCATCAGCCCTAAAACTGTAGACTTCAAGTTTGTTGTATGTCTGATTAGAGTTATTATTAGCATCAGACTCAATTACCTTCTCGACATATCCGTCTCCTGTTATATCTCTTAATCCACAAAAAGGGAAAACACTTGCATCTTTACCCCAAAACAAACACTTTCCACTTTCGATAAAAACGAAAAAAAACTGTTCCTCGCTGGAATCATCCACAGAACAAATTAGCTTGACAACTCCGTACCAAATACCATTTTTATCTACAGTTTCGCTAGCTAATAAGTTATTTCCTTCTTTCTGGAAATGCATATATTCATTTAAGTTAATTTCATTCTGAGAAAGTAGTTCGAAAAATGCTACCTGCCTAGTTGCTTTGGGGATAATACGTTTTGCTGAGTTTTTTTGGGGGTGTAAAAGTGGTGATTAGCATTGAAAATGGAGCCAGATTTGCGGGTTTTCTCTTCTGAAAAAGCATCGAAAAAGGAGCCACTGTAAAAGGCCGATAAGATGTGTTTAAGATACGTAACATTTTAGACACAGGAGGCTTAGAAAGGTGCTTACAGTGGAGCATTATGAGATTATCAGACGTAAAGTTCGTGATGGGATATCGCAACGTGAGGTTGCCCTGGAGCTGGGGCATTCGCGTAACACGGTGGCCAAGGCCCTGAAAAATCCGATTCCGCCGGGCTATCGGCTCAGTCAGCCGCGGGTCAAGGCTGTCATGGATCCCTTCGCGCACATTATTGACACCTGGCTGGAATCTGACAAAAAGGTTCGGCGTAAGCAGCGGATGCAGGCGACCAAAATGTATCAGCGGCTTTGTGACGAGTATGGTTTCACCGGCCATTACAGCACTGTCCAGCGGTATATCAAGGAGGCGAGTAATCGCCAAAAAGAAGCTTACCTGCCGTTAGCGTTTGAGTTTGGCGAAGAAGCCCAGGTTGACTGGCATGAAGCTAACATTAAAGAAAACGGCAGGGAGAAGAAGGTCTACGTTTTTTGCATGAAGCTGTGCTGTTCTAAGGCTCCTTTTGTTTGTGCTTACGAGAGCATGAAGATCGAATGTTTTCTTGACGGCCATGTCCGGGCGTTTGAATATTTCGGCGGCGTGCCCAAACGCATTGCTTACGACAATTTAAAAACTGCGGTTCTAAAGGTTCTCAAAAAAGGCAAGCGTCGGCTCAACCGCAAATTCGTAGAGCTTAAGAGTTGGTATTTGTTTGACACTCGTTTTTGCAATGTCGCTAAAGGTAATGAAAAAGGCGATGTCGAGAATCTCGCCAAGCGAAGTGAAAGGCAGTTCTTCTCTCCGGTTCCGAGAGTTACCGATATGGCTCAGCTGAATGAGATGCTGATTGCTCAGTGTATCAAAGAACTGGATCGCCAGGGCCCTGCACCTCATACGAATAAAACCATTGGCGATTTATTTGCGGAAGAGAAAACACATTTATACGAACTGCCTGAGCAGAAGTTTGAAGCCTGTCGTCGAATATCCACCTTTGCGGACAAACAGCTTACAGTACGGGTTGATACTAACCGGTATTCGGTGCCGACGGAGTATGCCTATCAATCTTGCCAGGTCAAGGTATTCGTTGACCGGGTTGACCTGTTCTATAAAAATGAGCTGGTTGCCTCGCATTCCAGATGTTACGATAAAGACCAGTATATCCTGGATCCGCTGCATTATATCAAACTTTTAGAGCGTAAGCCCGGTTCGCTGGATAATGCTCGGCCATTCAAGGGCCAGCCCTGGGGCGAAGATTTCACCTTGATGCGAACAGAGCTTGAATATCGATACGGCAGTGAAGGGACCGGTAAATACATCAACATCCTGCTGCTCTTTATCAGGCATCCGCAAAAAGAAGTTGAACATGCCGTTGGTGTTTGTGTCAAGTGCCGGGCGTTCAGCGATGAAGCGGTGGAAAGCTTTTTACGTAACGGCTCACAATTGAACCTTGCCGGCAATCAAGTCCTGGTAAACCAAGGCGATGGCAAACGCAATCTCGATGTTTATAACCAGTTGGCCGGGGAGGTAGCATGAAAGATCAAATGGTTTTATTAAAAAGCTATCTCAAGACCCTGAAGCTTCCGACAATTCAAAAAGAGTATCAGACAATTGCCCGGGCATCCGCCCAGGCAAACGAATCCTATGAAAGTTACCTGCAAAGACTGGCCGAAATCGAAGTCTTTCATCGACAGTCGCAGGCCATCGCCAGGAGATTGAAACAGGCAAACTTCCCCATGACTAAGGAACTTGAAAGTTTTGATTTTATGGCCGTGCCGCAGATAAATAAAAAACAGATTATCGACCTTTCGATGTGCGGCTTTATCGACCGCCGCAGTAATATCGTCTTTACCGGCCCGCCGGGCGTGGGTAAAAGTCATCTGGCCATCGCCCTCGGCCGGGAAGCCTGCCGACGAGGTTATAAAGTGCGGTTTTTTACCGCTGCTGAACTGGTTAATACGTATCTCGAAGCCCGACAGGAAAGAGCGGTGTTGAAATTAGAGAGCTATATAAAAAAATGCGACCTGATCATCATCGATGAACTGGGCTATGTCCCGTTCGACCGTATCGGAGCGGAACATCTGTTCGGCTTTTTCAGCCAGTGCTATGAACAAACCAGCCTGATCGTAACAACGAATCTGCCATTCGCCGATTGGCCCCAGGTCTTTGGCGATGATGAAAGATTAGCCGGTGCTCTGCTGGACCGACTGACCCACCATGTGAGCGTGGTCGAAATCATAACCGACAGCTGGCGACTTAACCAGAGTTTAGAGAAAAAACGGAAAAAAGAAGGCTAAGAAAGCCTCAATCCAACGAAAAAGGACCAGAATCCCTATTGACAACGCCGAAATCGGCGTTATTTTACTAACCTAAGTGGCTCAGATTTCGATGCAAATCTGGCTCCATTTTCAATACTAATCACCACTCCTTAAATAAACGTAAACACTTATTTAAAAAAGGCTTAGGTTTGACTTGGAGAGCCAGAGGTCGGTTCCGCCCTAACAATCTATAATTAATATATAATCTGAAGATGGGGTTGTGTCAAGGGGGATTTTTTCAGTTTCACAGGGGCGAGTGTTCGTCACAAGCCTCTTTTCAGAATATCGCCGCCATATTTCTGCCGAACCTTATCCATAACATCGTCAACTTTTTTCTGCTTCACTTCAGATTCGTCCGTGAACAATAACTGCTGGCCCTGGCCCGCTTTTTGCAGGTTCGAGACGCCTACTCCCAACAAACGAAGAGGTGAGCCCCACGATTTATACCACTGTTCCAGTAGCCTTTTGGCTTCCCGCCAGATCAACTCGGTAATATTGGTGGAGTGATCAAACGTATGACTACGCGTGATGGTTTGAAAATCTCCACGTCTAAGTTTAAGAGTGACGGTTCTGCCTTCGAGTTTTTCGTCCCGGAGCCGCTGAGCGACTTCTTCAACCTGACGAAGAAGTAGAATCAAAACATCAGCCGTATCCAAAGGAAAAAAACGCAATCCAAATTATAAATCTATAAGCGATTACAGAGCAAGCAACCAGATAATGAGTTGTCTTAGCAGTCCTACGAACGCTTGACAAGTACAGTTGTGGCTTTTCCTGAAGACCAGATTTAACCACAAGGCACAACTAAAACGCAACCTGAGAGTTTATTCAGCAAACCCTATTTGCAGACAGTGACCGCAATATCATTTTGCTCCAGTTTGTCAAATGAGTTAATAACTACTGAAACTTTCGTGTTAGGCAAGATATCGAAATAGTTGTCTTCAGGGGTTGCGGTTTTAGGCAAATCAATTTTTACGGCGTGGGCATATACGTCGGTTTTGATTTTCAGAACATACGTGCTATTACTTTTTTTCTGAAGTGAGTATTTCAGGTTGGGATTTTGGCGTTTTAGCTGGCGAAAATCAACAGCTCTTAAGGTGGCTGATGCGATATTTTTGTTGCCCATTATCCTGGCAAAGAACAAGCCTTTTTGGAGATCGTGACGACCTTTGGCAAAGGTTGCCAGGATAGAACACGGAGATGAATCCGCTGTAATTTTTTTAGTTTTTACGGCAGATTTCCTACCATCCAATGAAATATAGCCGTATTCCATAATGCCACGCAGCAACTTGTTTGTGTCATTTGCCAGAATTACGGCAACTTCACCTTTTCTCTGTCGCAAAATAAGTCGTCGAGAGGCCAACGCCCTTCTAACGAAATACCAGGAAATCTTTCGGCGTAGATAATAATCAATTATACTCCAGCCGACTTCGCCCCAACAGTCGTTGTACATCCAAAATAATCCGCCGTAGCAGAATGGCTGAGAACGGAAGGTCTCGAGGCTATAGCTGTACATCAAACCCTGAACGAGTCCGCCGTAATAAAGATATTCCTGAGTAGTTATCTTTTCGGGGTTGATATAATGCTTCTTTATGGCGGCATTTACCGTTCCTTTTTCAAAGGAATTGCAGTGATGCAGCCAAGTTTTTTTGTTGCGATCAATTTCGCCGCCGTCGAGATACTGCATAGTGGTTTCTTCGCAGCACGGCCCGATGAAGCCATATTCGCTGATAAAACGAGCGTGGCTGTCGGTATCAAAAAGTTCGGGGGTAATCCGCTTTTTCATATTCGGGTTCATCATAGCGTCACGCCAAAAATGGCAATCACCAATGCCGTCAGTATCATGGCAGTTCCAGTTACTAGAAGAGCCATAAGGCGAAGCATACCAATAGGGGATTTCGGGACAATTATTGCGAACAGCACGGGGCAGTATATGGCCAAAAGTTACTTTGCCATTTTCGGTTTGTCCAGGCAGATACGGGCACATTGTGTCAACACACTCATTACTACCACACCATAAAACAATGCAGGCATTATTATGAAGCCTTCTGGTTTGATAATCGGCTTCTTTTCGTATTTCATCCCTGAAACTCTCGAGATGATCCGGCGGTGGTGCACAGGCAAACATAAAGTCCTGCCAAATCATTATTCCCTCACGATCGCAAGCCTCATAGAAAGCGTCAAGCTCATAAAGTCCGCCACCCCAGATACGCAGCATATTAAAATTAGCCTTTTGGGCTTCAGTTACCAGAGTATCCACCCGCTGGTCCGTGACCCGGCCATAAAGAGCATCACAGGGAATCCAGTTGGCACCTTTGCAAAAAACAATCTTCCCATTAATGCGAATCGCAAACTTGTCATTAGTATCAAGTTCGACAAACCTAATGCCGTACTTTAATGAATGATGGTCGAATAACTTGCCTCCTATTATTAATTCCGCGGTGATGTTATAGCGGTACTGTTCGCCCATCTGGGAAGGCCACCATAGTTTCGCCTTTTTTATCTGGGCAACTAAATCAATATAGTTTATGCCACTTTGCAGCAAGACATTTTTCCTGACGGTTGCGACAGCTTTTCCTTCAGTATCCTGAATTTTCACTTCCACGGTTCCAGTTCCACTTTGGGTACGATGGAACCATTCGATTTCGACTACCGTGTTAAGATTGACATCCGTGGATCGTGATTTTTGCTGCGGAGTGATCTGTAAATCTCTTATTACGGCCTGATTGCAAACACAAATCTTGCATTTTCCGGTAATACCGACAGTGGCAATTCGCGGAACCCAGTCCCAGCCCCAGGTGTATTGGGGCTTACGAACATATACGCGTCTGCGATCTCCGGCATCGGGATTATTGTTGACGGCTTCAGTTATTACCTTGCCACCAATATCATCGACCTGCTTTTGAGTAACATTTTCTAAACCATGAGTGAGACGAACAAGAACGATGTTTTCGCCTTTTATCAGCGTCTCGTTTAGGCGCATTATAAAAGGTCTGAATGCCGAAGGATGGTTGCCGAGCTGCTTACCGTTGAGAAATATCGAGGCGTTGGCATCAAGGCCGTCAAGATGCAGTTCACATTGGTCGGCATCAATCATCGCCTGGGTGGCCTTGAAGGTTTTCCTGAGCCACCAGGAGCGATCCTCAATCCAGGCGTCGTCACGGGAATTCATACCAAGAGTCGGCTCTTGCCCCTTACCAGCAGCGATTACGCCCTGATGAATATCACCGGGTACGGGAGTTTCAATCCAGCCTGTTTTGAGCCTGGAAATCCTCGAGCCCTCCAGGGAAGTACAAGTAATCGCTTCCGAACGAAGCTGCCAAAAGCCATCTAAAGAGATTTCTTTACGATTGATATTCATGTTGCTTTAAATCCAGAACCTTTTGTAATATTAACAATCCTTTGTCGTCTGTCGTAAGGCCCATAGTTTTTAATCATTCAAACATTCTTGCCCTTCTTTATCGGCTCAAACTTAGCACAAATCTAAAAAATCGCAATCTTAAATTTTAAGGGAGCTTCTAAAAATTAAATTCTGCCTAAGAGCGAATCATTTTTTACTCATAGCCTGCGATAACTTCACGATAGAAATAAAAACTGTCTTTGGGGATGCGACTACATTCATTGTCATAATCACAATAAACCAGACCAAATCGTTTTGTAAATCCACAGCCCCATTCAAAATTGTCAATAAATGACCATAGAAAATACCCTCGAAGGTCGACCCCCTCCTGCATCGCTTCGGCACAGGCGGCAATATATCCGCGTATATACTCAATCCTCTCAGGGTCATGACAGAGACCATCATCACTCAATTTATCGGGAAACGCAGATCCATTTTCTGTAACATATATGGCAGGACAGTCATATTCATCATTCACCCATTTAAGAACACGATATAGTTGACGAGGATTGATATCCCAATCCAAAGAGGTTTTCGAATAACCTGTCCGGACCCGACGATAACCTTCTGGATGTGAAGGATCATGAGCAATGGCAAATTCTTTATACATGTTAACCCCCAGAAAATCGAGACCAGCACCAATAATCTCCATATCTCCATCCTCGACAGGCAAACGGCGTTTGGGATAAGCCTGCAAAAATCTTTGGGGATACGACTTCCCAAATAAAGGATTTAGAAAAAATCTCCCCCCCCAGCCATCCCTGGCACGGTCCGCAGCCAGAATATCTTCTTCAGCCCGGGTCGCTGCCCTTGCCCCGTTGACATCACAAGCAACCCCAATCTGTCCATCCTGCCCGGTGTCTCGATAAGCCCGGACCGCCAGGCCATGCCCCAATAAAAGATGATGCGCTGCAGAAAATGATGCCTGACCATCGCCACGAATACCAGGTGCTAATTTGCCAGATTCATAACTGCTGTAGGATGCACACGTCAGCTCGTTTAAGGTCATCCAAAACTTAACCTTTTCTCCTAACTCATCAAAGCAAACTGCCGCGTATTCCGCAAAATATTTAGCGATATCCCTATGGGGCCACCCTCCCATATCCTGAAGGGTCTGAGGCAAGTCCCAATGATATAGTGTAACCGCAGGCTCGATTCCGGCCTCTAGTAAAGCATCGATAAGAGAATGATAATAGTCAAAACCTTTGGGGTTGATCCGGCCCTTGCCATCGGGAAATACGCGTGGCCAGGATATCGAAAAGCGATATGCTTTAACTCCAAGCTCTCGCATTAACGCCACATCATTTTTGTAAAGGTGAAATTGGTCACAAGCGATATCCGCATTATGGCCGTGAGCGACTTTGCCGGGAGTATGGCAAAAAGTATCCCATATACCCCTGCCCCGTCCATCTTCACTTACTGCGCCTTCAACCTGATAATTCGACGTGGCGGTACCCCACAAAAAATCTTCCGGAAAATTCCATAACGCCATCTTTAATTTCACGCTTTCTACAAATAATACTCAAAAGTAAAATTGCTAAATAATTCATTATTACTTCACCGCAATATCTATGCTAATCAATCGCGGCGGTGTACCCTCAATAGCGGCAAGCTCTATTTTATTAATACCATTTTTTATTATCTCGGCGGGTAGTTTCCAGGCCAGCAAAGTTTGACTGTCACCCAATCCGTCTTTGTAAGGTGATGGATACGGCTCGGAGATATCTCCAGTTGGCTCCAACTCAGTATTGTTGAATCGTAATTTCCATTTGCTACCATTATACGGTGTCAGGAATTGCACACGCAATCGCCCACCCGCTTCCCAACCGTCTACTGGAGGAGCCATATCCAGTTTAAAAGTCTGCAACTCTCCTACTTTTACCGGCAATTTGGTGACGCGTTTATAATCCGCATCAAACCTGGTAAGATAATAATGTTGAGGCTGTCTGGCAAGCCATTTTTTATCACGTATCTTACGAATGATATAAAATGGCGGCTCGGAGACATCAATCCTTGAACCATCTGCCCCATGGGTTTTTTCCGAAAAATCCCGGTAATACACAAAATTAAACAGACTTAATCCGAACGCTCCTCTTGCATATGCCAGGTGAGCGGTCGTACAAAACTGCTGGTCAGTGGTAGCAACAAAAAAAGTCTGTTTTTTCCTGTTTGGATTTTTGAAAAGGTTGCTCACATTTGTCATTTCAAAATAAACCGGAGTGTTCGGCACCTGCTTATGAATTTCATGAAGGTCTGATTGCTGTTCCGTAACATAATGGCACGAAAGATTTAACATATCAACTCCCGCCTTGGCAATCGACGGGAAATCTATGCCAATCGCCTCACAGTCTTTTAGCCTAAAGGGAACTCGGACACAAAGGAAGCGTTGCCTACCATCACGCGAAGTCTTATTGAGCAGTTCTTTGACCCTTTTGACAAAAACTGTCATTATTTCTATTCTTTGTCTGGCAGTCGTATCTTGGGAATTGAAATAGCAGGCGTGTCTCATGAAATCAAGTTCCAGTCCGTCGATGTCATAATTTCTGCAAATCTCACTTATCAGCGAAAACTTATAATCCCGCACCTCTTTGTGAGTCCAATCCTGCAAATATTGATTAAAGGATTCTTTAGAACTGCCGTGCATGCCGGGGCCAATTCGATATTCCGGATGCTCATAATAAAATTTGCAATTAGCTAATGCCTTCTCTCTTTCGTTTGGGAAATCTAACTTTGAAAGAGAATGCAAAATGTGATGATAATCATTTAACCGGTATGACACGAAAAATAACTGACCAGTTTCCCGGGCGGTCTTCAGAGCGACCTTGACTATATCGCCTCCATTAATAATATACTTGTCATAAGAATTCAGACTTGCAGGCTTGATTGACCTCAGCCACTCAACATGCTCCTGCATAGGATACACCTGACTCTGCCACCAGGGAACCCATCCCAGTCCCGGCTGAAGCATATGAACGTCAACACCCAGACTTGCTGTTTCCACAACAGATGCTTTTAACATCTGCTCTCTAAAAGGCTCCCCTGCTCCACGAAATGGACTCTCACAAGTAGTGATGTTGGTAGTGTCATTGCTAAAAAGAATAACAGGTGGTTTTTCAGCGGCAGAGAGGCCCATTGGAATTAAACAAAAAGCAAGAATCAACTTAAAGCCATTTTTCATTAATACATACCTACTGAATTGCAATATCCATATAAATCAATTTGACCTCGCTAGCAGTTAAATTCGTTACCGAAACGGAATTCTCTCCATTAACCAGACAGCTAAAAGGCACCTGCCACGCTCGGTATTGTGAAGTTTGGCCAATCCCGGTAGTATATGGGCTGGAATAAGGCTCTGAAACATCTGTAGTAGATATTAAGCCGCAACCATTAATTGAGGCATCCCAGACACTCGCTCCCAAATCATCCTGAGCCATTATCCTTAACCTACCTACTCCAGACCAACCGGATGCGGGAGGTATCATTTTGAGGGTAAATGTCTTGGTTTGAAAAGTACTTATCGTAGTTGGCAATTGATGGACCGCACCAGCCGGCCCTCTGTATGTCCAGGCTATCACATAATGCTGTTCGGACTGGGCCGCTACCCAGTTTTTATCGGAAATGTGATTAAATACCTCAAATGGCGGCTCATAACCGGTAAGACGGTAATATTGAAAATTAAAACTGCTGACCCCATCAAGTCCGGCAGAATAAGCTAGATGAGCCGCAGTATTAATCATTTCAGGGGTCGCTAAGCGATGTATAACCTCATCAGAACCAGTAATCGGAGTTAAACCACAAGTATAAGCAATTTCATTATAAACATTCACGTTAGCTAGAGAAGCCTTTATTGTTTCCGCATCGTTCTGTTGTTTCATGTGATAATAATTTGACAAATTAATCATATCTACACCGACCGCAACCAAAGCAGATAAATCCAACCCCATCCCTTCAAGGGCAGGAATGTCACAGGGAACCCTTATGGAAAGATATCTGGATTTACCAAGCCTTGCGGTCTTGTCAAGTACAGCCCGTACATCGGCAACAAAACTCGTCATAATTGCTTTTTTGGTCTCCACAGTAATACTTCCATCAGTTAGGAAATGGCGATAGTGTCTTAGAAAGTCTAATTCCAAACCATCTATATCATACTTTTCACATAACTCCGAAATAAAGTCAAATTTATAATCACGAACTGCTTCTATCGCCCAATTCTGTACCCTTTCGTCCCAATCAGTCACATCTTGACTAAGTCTGTATTCGGGAAAATCATGATAAAATTGAGACGCAGTTTTAACGCTCGAAGGCACCACAGCGGCAGGATCAACTGTTTCCAGATGGTGAGTATCATTCAATCGATACGATATAAACGGCGATAAACCGTTATTCCGACAGCTGTCAATAAAATCCTGTACAATATCGCCACCAGAATAAACATAATTGGAAAATGATTCGTTTGGTAATATTCCATACGTTTGATAGAACCAACTGTATTGCTGTCCCATAGGCAACACTGAACTCTGCCACCAGGGAACCCAACCTAATCCGGGCGACAAAACATGTACTGTTACACCAGTACCAGCGGTTTCCGCAACAGAGGCATCAATCATTGCCGGTTCAAAAGCCCGGCCTTGCGAATGGTACGGACTAACACATGTCAAAATATGTGTTGTGTCATTATTATACAATACTGTCCGATTAACTTCAGTTTCGTTAAGCCAGTTGTTGCAAAGCCAGTTCAAATCCCATAAATCTATTATCGAATCCGCATTGCAATCAACGTATGGATTCCACTTATAATCACCAGGTACACATTGCCAGGATTCGGCCAGATAAGAATAGCCGGGCAAGTTCATTTTATCTGTGAAATATTGAGGCAGAGCATTATAAACCGGGTCTGTTGAAATATATGGTTGACTGAAAACTATCCAACCAGAATCATAGTTAAAATTATTAATAATTTCATTGGCAGTCAAACACTTATTATAAACCCTGACTAACGCGATCCCCCCGTCAAAATACTGACGATTATCCTTAGCGACAAAACTAACATCTTCCGGAATGCCTCGTGCTCCCAAAACGGCAGAGGCACCTCTGGTAGTATCAACAAAATCCGTATCCGCCGGAACCGCCGAGGTATGATCCACATCTCGCTTCAGCTCGCCGTTGGTATATATCTTCATATTCGGAATACCCGACCCCGCCGCACCAGCATCGTAAACCGCCACCACCTGCATCCATTGGCCATAATCATATTTGTCACCCCCATTTTCGTCAGCAATATACCATTTGACTTTGCCATTTGTATTATCGCGAGCCTCAAATCCTATTCCAAATTTTCCACTGGCCCCGTTCCAGTCATAAATATAAAGACGCATACCGTTTGCCCCCAGGCTCTGCGTACCCCAGAGAACCTGCTGCTGATTATCCGCCGGACAACCATCGGCCCGAAACCAAACCTCAATAGCAAAATCATCATCATAGTCCGGCAGGAAATCTTTACCTAAATCAATGATTGAACCACTGTCATTATTATGATCTAAAGCATCAAGGGTATAGCCAAAATCGTATCCGCCGCCGTTTGTATGACAATGATATTGAGGCTGTGAACCATTGAACCCCACACCGAAAAGCCTGGCCCTTTCATGAGACTGAACTTTAGAGGACCACTCCGAGACCAAAAACCTGCCCGGATATCGCCCGTCAAACTTTTGCACTAACCCATTAGTCGTTTCATATGCGAACACATCCAGACAAAAAAATAAAAGAACAAATAAAACTTTTTTTAAGTGAATCATCCGCCACTCCCCAAACTCGGAATCGGCAAAACACTACTGGTTTTCACAACTTTAGGCCAATACATCACGTCACCTTGACCACCAGTATATACAATAAACGGCTCCAGATACTCAGTACTCACCCATTCAACACTTCCATCAACTTTAGCCGCATTCATCCCCTTGGGCTCCTGCTCTAAACCCGTCTGAAATTTCCACGGATGAGCGTACATCCACCCGGCATAACCACTGCCGCTCGTGCTGGCCGGACCAAAATACCGCACATGATCGCCCATTACCGAAATCTCCGGATTAAGGACCGAAATCTTGCCAACCTTGAAATGATTGGCCACTATATGATTGGGATATTTCTCGATAAGAATATCAGGATATGTAACAAAGAAACTATAATCGCCACCCTTAACCCCCCAATGCTGCCATTGCCAATCCCAATCATGGTCACGATAGTTGCTCCATTTCATATCAGGACATAACACAAACTTTGGCATGCCAACGTAAGGCTCAATAAACGTCTTTACATTATCAAAATATGTCACACCATTCTTTTGGTAAGCATATTGATAAGGATTGGTCAATTCGTACATATATGGCGGGCTGTCCGGTTCAACCCTGCGGGGAAAATTATCGTCATGATCCACGCCGAAAACGTGCAGAGCAATAGCCCACTGCTTGCAGTTACTAGCACAAACAGTTTGCTTGGCGGCTGCCCGGGCTTTCCCCAGAGCGGGTAACAATATACTGACTAATAGTGCAATAATTGCCACCACCACCAGTAATTCCACCAAAGTAAAGCCTTTTTGTCTTTTCATTTCAGTTCTCCGAAGCTTAGGTTCCTGCCCCAATCACAGGGGCAGGAACCGCTCTGTAAATCACGACTAATTTCAACCTTAAAATTCAGTCAGCCAATATTCAGCCAGCTTTTCCAAATCAGCAACATTGACATTACCATCACCTGTGATGTCCGCATTTTCATTTACTACCGGCGAAGCCAGCCAGTCATAAGCAAGCATCGAATAATCAACCAAGCCGATATATCGGTTGCCATTAATATCCGCCTTAGTGATTTCCGGGACTAATCCCAAATCGAACGCTGCGGAATTATATGTGGCCAACGACTGCACCCAACCGGCATCATTGTTGTAGTTCACCAAAATTTCGGAATCAGCCAGCTTGCGGTCATAAACTCTTACCAGTGCCATACCGCCTTGATAATACTGCCTGACATCCTTGGCTGTAGTGACTGCCTCTTCCGGGAAGCCATGAACACCCAGCATTTGCCTGGCATTCACCGTTTTGAAATCCAAATCCAAAGGCAATGGATCATTAACGTTCGAGCTTGCCAGCGAGAATGGTTGTCCATCGACGAACATTTTCATCACAGGCTTTTTATTTGTTGCTCCATCATAAGCAATGACAAACTGCTTCCAGCCCTCGGAATGCTGCTGAGTAACAGAAGACGCCGAAACAGTATATTTGGCCTTTTCACCAGAGTTATCCCTGGCCTCAAAAGCAACGCCATACCAATCTTCCCAAGTTCCACTCCAATCATATACATACAATCTCATGCCGTTGCCAGAAAGCCCTTGAGTACCCCAAAGTACCTGTTGGTGATTATCTGCTGGAATTTCATCAGGGGAAACCCATATCTCAACGGTAAAATCATCGTTGTAATCGGGCACAAATGCGTCACCCAATTCCATTCCGCCGCCGGAGCTATTGGGATCCTCAACACTGTCATTAACCGCGTTGCTGAAGTAATAAGCATCTACGCTATGCTGAGGCCATCTAGGTAGAGGACCAATACTATAAATATCACCGGTAACGCTTTCGACGGTTGGGTCCCAGTTCACATCACTCAAAACTCCCGGATACCTGCCGTCATATTCCTGCACAAGCGAAAAACTCACCTTTGGCAATATTACCGGTGGAGTATATACCGGGTCAACGGAGGGATCATAAGGCAGATTAACAATAATTTCATTTTTATTGTAATCATAGTTGCTCTGGACCTCAGCACCACTTAGAACTTTTTCATACATGCGAATCAAGGCAAAGCCGCCATTGAAATAATGTCTGTTCGTAGAACTTGTATTTGTGTCGCTTTGTTTGCCACGCGATCCTATTTGCCCCTGCCCTCCAAACTCAACAAAATCATAATCGGTTGGCAAAGTACTGACACAATCTTTATTCAGTTTGAGCTCACCGTTGGTGTATATCCTGATATTAGGCCAGCCTAACCCGGTAGCATCCGGGGTATACACCGCCACGATCTGAATCCATTCTCCAACATCGTAAAATTGACTTACATTATACTCGTCCTTGTTCTCATCCCAGGCATTCCAGTTGACCTTAGAGCCGACATTGTCACGCATCTCGTATACAATGCTATATTTGCCGTCAAGGTCCCAGTCAGCAATAGCCAAACGCGCGCCATTAGCGGACAAACCCTGAGAACTAAAAAGAGCCTGTTGCATGCAATCCGAGGTCATCCCGTCAGGCCTTACCCACATTTCAACAGTAAAAGGTTCGTCGTAATCGGGAAGAACATTACCAAGATCTAGATAACCGCCGGAATCAGTTGTGTAATCTAATTCATAGCCGGCACCATTTACAGTTTCGTAATACTCTGGCAAATACAAAGACGCCGAAGGGCCCATACTTTCCACGCCACCGGTTGACCCCGTTTGCTCATTAACACAAGCCAAATGAGGCAGATCGCCGGCACTTTTTGCGTCAAGCTTAAAAATCAGACCAGACTGTATTTCAACTCCATTAGAACCATCAAATGGCAAATCAACCGCGGGATCATAAGGAGCCTCATCAATAATCCACAACTTATTCTCATTATAAGAAGCTAATATTTCTGAAGAAGATGCGGCTTTTTCAAATATTTGCACCAGAGCGATACCGCCATCGAAATACTCGCGGTCATTATTTGCGGCAAATCGAATGTCATTAGGAACACCTCTCGCCCCCAGAACCGAAGACGCTCCCCGAACGGTATCAACAAAATCCGTATCCGCCGGAACTGCCGAGGTATGATCCACATCTCGCTTCAGCTCGCCGTTGGTATATATCTTCATATTCGGAATACCCGACCCCGCCGCACCAGCATCGTAAACCGCCACCACCTGCATCCATTGGCCATAATCATATTTGTCACCCCCATTTTCATCAGATGTGGCCCACTGCACTTTACTGCCCGTATTATCACGAGCCTCCAAAGTTATCCCAAATTTACCACTGGCTCCACTCCAGTCATAGATATACAAACGCATACCGTTACCCGCCAGGCTTTGTGTGCTCCAGAGCACCTGCTGCTGATTCCCCGCCGGACAACCATCCGCCCGGAACCATACCTCAACACTGAAATCATCATCATAGTCCGGCAAAAACTCTTGGCCCAAATCGACAATTGAACCGCTGTCACTGTTGTGATCCAAAGCATCGAGAGTATAGCTAAAATCGTATCCGCCCCCGCCTTCTACCGGGTAGTAAATCGGCTTGTCACTACCAGGACCTTCACCATTTATAATGGCATCCTGACCATAGCCGTCTTGTGCAGTCCAAAAAATATGGGGTATTTCCCCCGCGTCACGACCATCATATACCTGCCTGATACCATATAATGAGGTGCCCAGGTAATCAGAATCAGCAGGCACAAAATTCGGATCATCTGTCCACATCATTGCATCGATACGCGCATTTGCCAAACCGCTTTCTCGCTCTGAAATCCGGAAAACAATCTCATTATTTTCGTCCAGATTGAACTCTTTTGAAACAACAGACTCGGTCTCCGTACTACACCAGACCCAGGCACCAACCCCGCCGACGGACGCCAGATCATTCAATATCCTGTCCGTAGCGACATCAACCGTTGCCAAAGCATCGTCATACCAACTACCACCCGTGCCATCACCCGGATCACCTTTGACAAATACCACATCCGATTCTTCCGCTCCGGAAATCGGCTGAGAGGCCCGAGCCCAGAAATACCAGGTCTTGCCATCCAACGTAACACCCGGCACATCGACCGCTGCTATTGTGTATTCCGCCCACCACGGCTGAAATGTTGACGGACCATCATAATTGGGAAAATAATAAGCATGTCTGCTTAATGTGTCGCTCGCGGCAGTATCTTCCTGAAAATCTGCCGTTTTAGAACCAAAATCAGCAGCATCTATCCAAATCTGAGTACTGTCAGAATCAGGATAGTGCGTAACCCATAAATCTGAACCAAAAGCAACTGAATTTGCTAACACCAAAATTAACAACCAATTCCAATTTCTCATTTTAATACTCCCATGCTATGTAATACAAAAGAGTCTCCGCCACCAAAGCCGCGGAGACTGTGACAACACATTTATTTACTTCTCTTCCTTCTAGCTATCAACGCACCTCCCAAACTAACAAAAATCAAACTGACCGGCTCAGGAACGATCATCCAGGATGCATCACTGTTATAATTCTGTTCGACTTCCGCTGCCGAAAGAGCCTTTTCATAAAGCCGAAAAACAGAAATGCCGCCATCAAGAAAGTTTCTATTCACTGAGACGTCAGGATTATCATATCTGCCGCGAGCTCCGATAGAATTTCTGCCAATTGCGGTAAAGTTTGCGGTAGCCGGTACAGCTTCCGTATCAATATAGTGACGTGCTAATTGACCATTAACATAAAGATCCATTACCGGTTGCTGGCCGGTGGTTCCGTCATACGACGCCACAACCTGCATCCACTTCCCCGTTGCCCATTCCGCACCACCGTTATTGGCGGTATTATTCCAGGTAACCTTATCAGGATTAGTGTTGTCACGGGCTTCCATCGCTACCATAGTTGTGCCGTTATTATCCCAGTTAGCAAGATTTACTCTCATACCATTTGCCGAAAGAGATTGATTACTCCACAAACACGGCTGACTTTCACCCACATAAGTCGCATCCACATAAACCCATATTTCCGCCGTCCAGTCCTCGTCATAATCAGGCTTGAAAGCACTGGCAAAATCTATAACCCCACCACCCACACCGGAACTAAACGAAAAATCATAATGGGGAACATAAGCGGTACCATTATTTGTCGTACGAGTAGCAGTTTGATACGTCGGAATATACGCACCATCCGCACCGATACCATATAACGGACCCCAGGGACCAATATCATTACCGACTCCATCTTTGACCGGAGCCCATTTTTCCGTAGGAATCGGACCGGGAGTGCGAGCATCAGTATAAAGATACAACCCGTCAGTCACCACATCAGCAATACCCACAGAAACAAAACCTGCCAGCAACACAATACCCAACACACACGCTCTTTCAATCTTCATCCTCGAACCTCCAATCCAAAAACATTAAACTTATCCACACAATACGGATAAATAACCACAACACAAAATACGAAAACACATAATGTGATTCATGTAAACTGCCAAAATAGGTTGCAGGTCAATACAAGGGCTCATCCCCATATATTTCCTCAAGTTGATCAAACCATTTATCATAATCCAGGTGTAACGCCATTACGCCTTCAGCAGCCGTCTTGCCAGACTCTATTGCTTCAATCAGTGCTGCGTGACGAGAGCGACATCCTTCAAACTGCCTGTTGTCTGTTTCAGAATCCCGCATAAATTTCTCGTTTATTTTTTTGACAATTGGGCTTGATAACTTGGAAAAACCAATTAAGTTCAAAAGATCAACGATGATATGTTTATCGTTCAGGATACCGATTAGATATTGATTTCCGGAAGCCTGAACGATAGCCTGATGAAAAGAAATATGAGTTGATATTAATTCGGGCTCAAACTCTTGAGTGTAACTATTACCGCCCTCGTCTCGAAGATACTTGTGCATTTGATCATTAAGAAGCTGAAGTTTCCGCACTAATTCAGAAGTGGCGTTTTCTGCAGCTAAACCCACAGCAAGAACTTCAAGGGGCTTTCTAACCTCCATGCAATCACGCAGATCTCTAACTGTATACCGCTTACAAAACGCTCCCATACCAGATACCCAATCTACATACCCCTGCCGTTCTATTACACCTATAGCCTCACGAACTTTCGCTATGGAAACCTTAATCTCTTTGGCAATCACAGCCTGCTCAATTCGCTGCCCACCTCTTATTTTGCCGCTACGGATCATACCTCGGAGGGTTTCCGCAACTTTTTCTTTAAGGACTGGTTCGCCATATGTTGCCGATGATGATGTACTGGCCATTTTTCTTTTACTCGCATTTAATTTGCACACCTATCCTAATGTTACCCTGTTATAACAAGATGACACTAGACTGTCAATTTTTTTTATAATTTTTTTAAAAAAAATGTCAACTGCGGTCGTAGTAGGCATAAAATCATCGGACGCTAACTAGCGATAAAATCAGGTGGTTACTGGCGAAAAGATTGTTAAATTGGATCGAAAAACTCAGCGTAATGGAATGTCTGATGAAAATTTCGGCACTAACACCTTGGCTGGTATAAATTGCCAAATAATGAAAAAACGTGACAAAGAATATCCGTCATAACTATTCACAGAGCAGTAAGTTACGAAATACATGACGCGTTTTTTTTAACACCCTTCGGGTTCCCGAATCAGACACAAGGCTGTTAAGCGTTTTAGAATTTCCGAAATTAGAATGGTACGGAAAGCGAAAATAGCATTCCCCGTTCGACAGGGGTTTCTTTCGGGGAGCGATCTGGGCGACAGCTTCCGAAACACTGGTGTCTGTGCGCCAGGTCACGGCGCGCGATGTAGTCGAATCACCATAGAAGGACAGAAAAATACGGTCAGGATCAGGACTGGCTTTTTCCCAGTGATGAAGATCGTCATGCGGACCGTGGGCAATGGCCGTTGCGGCGAATAGGCTAAAATATAACAGGTTTTTTTTTAGGGGCATGGCACTTTCACCTCTTTTATACAGCAGCGTGATGTTAATTTCCGCCCCATTTGATTGCAAGCTGATTCTCAGCGATTAAACGAGCCGTGGCTATGCTGGTTAATAGTCAGCAACTAATTCTGTCATGATTTAGTACAATCACCAATTTCTCTTTTTATGACAATGTGTTTTCTTAGTCTTTATTTTACAGTTAGTTAGGTTATTGGGCAATTGCGAAATCTGAAATCGTAACTCACCGCGTTTCAGGAAAAGAGCGGGGGGGATATTTGATTATTATAGAAAAAATAAAATTGCTCTTGACAAAATAAGGCCAGCCTTATTATATTGTTCGGGCCTTAGGAAAGAAAGGGTTGATAATGGCTCAGGCAGAACATTTAAGTGCGAGTCTGGAAGACTATCTGGAAGCGATATTTAATATCATTTCCGAGAAGGGCGGGGTTCGCGCCAAAGATATTGCCAAATACCTTGGGGTCAAGGCAGGTTCGGTCACAACCGCTTTGCAGGCCCTTGCCAGGACGGAGCATATCAATTATCAGCCTTACGAGGTAATTACTCTGACCTCCAAAGGTCTGGAGCAGGCCAAGGCTATCATTCGTAAGCATGAAATACTGAGAGACTTTTTTGTAGAAATACTTGGTGCCGATGCCAAGGTAGCCGAAACCGGAGCCTGCAAGATAGAGCATGTTATACCGGAGAAGCTCATAAAACGCTTAATTGCTTTTACGGAATTCATTCAGGCCTGCCCCCGCTGCGGCAATGACATGGTTGAAAAGTTCCACGATTATTTTGAAAAGAGAGGTTCGTGCAATATAAAGCAGTGCCAGATTTGTCTTGGTGCGGGAATAGAGAACTTAGAGAAAGAAAAAAGCAAAATGTCTGAAACCACTGAACTTACGTCCTTGAACGATATCTCCAAAGGCGAGAAATGTATAGTTAAGAAGATTAAAAAAAAAGCCTCGGTAACCAAAAGACTGGTTGAAATGGGCATCAGCAGGGGCTCTGTGGTTGAGGTCGAACGTGTGGCACCGCTGGGTGATCCCATTGAAGTAAAAGTCAAGGGCTATCATCTTTCTATTCGTAAAGAAGAAGCTGATAATATTGAAGTGGAAAAAATATAATTTTTTTGAATGCAAAATAAGGCTAGCCTAAATTTTTGAGGATAACCGAATTGGCTGATAAATTAATAACCGTGGCCCTGGCAGGCAATCCCAACAGCGGCAAAACCACCATTTTCAACGCTCTGACCGGTGCCCGGCAGCATGTGGGGAATTATCCCGGAGTTACCGTTGAAAAAAAGGAAGGTGTACGCAACTATAAAGGGCACGAAATTTTGTTTGTCGACCTGCCCGGAACTTACAGTCTTACAGCCCATTCCATTGAAGAGATCGTGGCACGCGATTTTATCATCGATGAGCAGCCTGATGTGGTAATTGACGTTATTGACGCCTCTAATTTTGAGCGAAATCTATATCTGGCAACGCAAATACATGAACTCAATGTTCCGCTGATTCTAGTGTTGAATATGGCGGATATGGCCGAGAAGCAGGGTGTCGTTTTTGATACTGAGAAGATCGGCCGGTTTTATAATGCGGGGGTTCTGCGGACGGTTGCGTCTAAAGACAAAGGCATCAATGATCTGCTCGATGCCATTATCCAAAAGGTTCAATCAGTTGGCAGCGACCCGGAAATCAAGCAGGTAAATTACGGGCCTGACATTGAAAAAGAACTGGCCCAAATCGAACTCCTGGCGGGCAATGAACACCAGTTGGCTCAAAAATACGGAACGCGGTGGTTGAGCTTGAAACTGCTGGAGCAAGATAAGCAGATTTTGGATCTGGGGCATGATCCCGAAGTTATCAACCAGGTCGCCAGAAGTGTTGCGCATCTGGAAAAGCTCTACGCCGACAGTTCTGAGGTTTTGATCGCGGAAAAACGCTATGGTTTCGTATCAGGTGTATATGAAGAGGCGGTGACCCACACTGCTGCTCAGCGGCATCAAATCAGCGATTTTGTGGACAAGTTATTGCTTAACCGCATTCTGGGAATGCCCATTTTTCTGGCCTTGATGTATCTGGTTTTCAAGCTGACCTTCTGGGTTGGCGATCCATTCATGGGGTGGATTGAGAGTGGATTTGACTGGCTGGGAGAATTTGTCACCGGGTTATGGCCGGCAGGCTCTGAGAGCCCGCTCAAATCTCTTATTGTTGACGGGATTATCGGCGGGGTAGGAGGGGTAGTGATATTTCTGCCCAATATAATCCTGCTGTTTTTCGCGATTGCACTGCTGGAGGATTCCGGTTACATGGCCCGGGCGGCTTTTCTGATGGACCGGGTTATGAAAAAAATAGGTCTGCATGGTCGCAGTTTCATTCCGATGATGATTGGATTTGGCTGTTCGATTCCCGCCATAATGGGCACCCGAATACTTGACGACCGCAAAAGCAGACTTGTTACGATTATGGTATTGCCGCTGATGAGTTGCGGGGCGCGTTTGCCGATCTACGCTCTGATCATTCCCGCTTTTTTCGCTCCGCAATGGCACGGCCTGATGATGTGGTTCATATATATGATCGGAATTGTACTGGCCATAGTACTCGCTTTAGTGCTGCGTAAGTCAATATTAAAAGGTGACAGCGGCCTGTTCCTGATGGAACTGCCGCCTTACCGCATGCCGACCCTGCGGGGTTTGCTGATCCACATGTGGGAAAGAAGCTGGCTCTATTTGAAGAAGGCCGGCACGGTTATTCTGGCGATATCGATAATTCTGTGGGCCATGACCAGCTATCCTAAAGCTGACCAAAGCCACTTGGCCGGTATGTCAGATGAACAGATACAACAGGTCGAACTGCAAAGTTCAATTGCCGGCCGGATAGGCAAGGCCATGGAGTCGGTAATAAGCCCCATGGGTTTTGATTACCGTATTGGCACGGCCCTGATTGGTGGTCTGGCGGCCAAGGAAGTATTTGTGGCCCAAATGGGCATCGTCTATTCCATCGGTGAAGCGGATGAAGAATCTCAGCCGCTACGAGATAAATTAAGCGAAAATTATTCGCCGCTGCAGGGGTTTTGCATCATGTTGTTCTGCCTTATCAGCGCCCCCTGTGTTGCTACTCTGGCGATATGTCGCCGGGAAACAAATTCGTGGAAATGGGCCTTGTTTCAATTTGGCGGACTAACCGCGGTAGCTTATGTGTTAACTGTAATTGTATATCAGATCGGCAGTATAATTATTGGATAGTAGCAAGTGCGTTCCCAGATAAATTTTATCATAGATTTTATTTTGCTGCTGCTTTTGGCCGCGATCGTATGGACCGGCCTGATTATGCGGTTCTTATTGCCGCCGGGCTATAGGGGCTGTTCCGGTTGGACGCTTTGGGGTTTGAGTCGGCATGATTACGGGCATATGCATTTTGCCCTGTCAGTTGTTATGCTGGTTTTTTGCGGCCTGCATCTGGCTCTGCACTGGCAGTGGTTTCAGGCAAAAATTAACCGAATAATACGCTATAAAGGGAAATCTCTGGCAGCGGCCCTTATCGTGATTCTGGTCATGGCATTGAGTATAGGAAGTGTTTTTATATTAGGCAGCCAGGTTTATAAAGCAAAGCCCAGGTCTGAAGAGCTGCGGGCCGGAAGTGTGCAATCTGGCAAGTAATTTTTTTTACCCGCTTAGTTAGGCGCGTCTTACTTTTTACGGGTTGCCAACCTGAGCCGGAAAGGAGGCTATGGAAAATGGATACCAGCTAGTTGATAACGCATCATTGGAGTTTGAACCTTGAAAATAAACATATTAAAAAATGAAATGGAGCAATCAAAATGAAATCAGTAAAAAGTTTGAATAAGGTATTGGGAATGATAATGGTCTGTGCATTGGCAACTGTCAGTCAGGCTGCTTTGGTTGGCGGCCAGAACTGGGCCGATAGTGTAGTCAGCTACACCAGCGCGATTCAGAGTTATGGCGGAACACTAATGACTCCTGCCACTGAATTTTGGCCCCTGGGATCTTCGGATGCCGATCAGACCGGAAATATGCACGCCTGGGATTTTGTTGGAGGTGACCTGGATTATGTTGCGGGTTGGCGCGGTGGTAATGTCGATCAGGAACTAGTAGTAGGTTTCAACGAACCTCTGCAGGATATCGCCGGTGATGATCTGGTAATAAGAATGTACTGCGGCTCCAAAGCCAGTGCGACTGTTTATGTAAGCGAAACTAACAATAACGACTGGGTCCAGGTTGGCACCATAATTGGGCAGTCGATGCAGGTTCCCGGCAAACCCGGTTTCCTCTATGATGCCGCGTTTGATTTTGATGGCTTAACATCAAGCGACGTTAGCTATGTCAAAGTCCACCGGGAAACAACCGGCAGCGGTACCGGCATGTTCTTTGACTCGTTCGCTTCGGTTCCCGAGCCGATGACTATGATTCTTCTGGGGCTGGGCGGCATTTGTCTGAGAAAGAAAAAATAGCAGGATGATATCGAAACTGTTCAGGATACGGGTTTACATTTAGACCCGTATCCTGGGCACAAGGCGTAAAGCATGAAAAAAAATTACTTCAAAGCGTTTACTCTGGTAGAACTACTGGTTGTTATAGCTATTATAGCACTGCTGGTATCAATACTGATGCCCAGCCTGAGCGCGGCAAGGCAAGAGGCTCGATGTGTTGCCTGCAAATCAAATTTTAAAAATCTGGGTCTGGCCCTGAGAATGTACCTGGATGACCACAAAGGTAAAATGCCCGCGGCTGAGCCATATCCGGGCAAATACGGCCATGTCAGTCAGCACTGGTTTATGAATCCGGAATTGATGAATTATCTGGCCGTTGATATTTTAAAAGATGAAGACGGCGAGTTACTTGCTCCCGACACTAAAAACAAAGATACGGTTTTAACCTGCCCCAGTCATCGTTATCCCGAAATGTCTCGTGACAGCCCGCCGGATTATCCTGCTCAGGAAAGGACGTTTGCGTTGAGTTATGCGGCAAACGGAACCTGGGGAGTTTCGGGAAAATGTAATATGCCCACGGAATATCGGCACGAAAGTGAATATCGAAAACCGGCGGATTCGTTGATGTTTTGTGACGCCAGCGGCTCGATACAAGTGCCCGGAATTGTGCTGTTTGACGGTTGCCCCAAGTCTAATTTTGCTTTTCGTCATCACGAAAGAGTAAATATGATCTTTCTTGACCAGCATATCGAATCATTCACGGAAGACGAAATACCATTTTGTTCTCGATTCGATGAAGAAAGATTTGGCGGCTTTTGGTATGCCAAACAAAAATAGGCCGTGAAAGGAATTTATAAATATGAAAAAGATGATATGTCTGTTATTGATTATATTTGCCTGGAATCAGGTAAGTCAGGGGGAATATGTTAATGGTGTAAACTGGGCCGATCGGGTTATCAGCCATACCAGTAAAATTGCCAGCTTTGTGAACGGAGGCTGTAGCGGATCCGGTTCGCTGCCGATGGTTTCTGAGACTCCCGCCACGACCTGGCTGGTGCTGGGGCCTTCCGATTCCGATCAGAACGGCAATATGTACGCCTGGGACTGGGATCAGGGCGACAAGGATTATGTCGCCGGCTGGCGCACCGGGTCGCCGCTTCATGCCGAACAGGAAATTATCGTTGAATTCGATCACGGTCTTCGGGACATTGACGCTAACGACGTTGTCGTTCGCATGTACTGCGGCCCCCTGGCCCAGGCTTCTGTGTGGGCCAGTACCGACGGTGCGGTTTTTACCCAAATTGGCGTCATCGAAGGGGAACTGAATCAGGTGCCCGGCACGGGTGGATATTTCTATGATGCGACTTTTGATTTTGATGGGAAGTTTAGCGAAGACGTTCATTTTATTCGTGTTTTTCGTGAAGTCACCGTTTCAAATTCCGGCATATTTTTCGATTCGTTTCGGAGTGCCTATACCGATATGCCGACAGATCGTAATGATGTCGCTTTGTTAGGCTGGGCCTTGGCGGAAGATGTCAATAAGGACGCTTATGTCAACCTTGCGGACTTCGCGATTATGGCGGACCAATGGCAGGCCTGCAATGCCCCTGAGGACGCGGCCTTTGACGAGAGTTGGTTTGACGATCCCGCGACCATACCTTCGACCTGTCATGGTGTATGGCAGGCCGGGATGGGACTGCAAGCCGACACTAATCATGACTGTAAAGTGGATATACTCGATTTGGCTGATCTGGCCCAACATTTTTTAAGCTGCAATAATCCGACAGATATAAATTGCAATCCGACATGGTAAGAAACAAACAGATGGGAATTATAAAAATGAAATCAATTTGTCTAAAAACGATCATCATTCTTTTACTAGTATCGGTCATAATCATATCAGGATGCAAAAAAACAGACGATGACAGAGCGGCGATGGTCTTGTTACGTCAGCAGATGCCTGTCTTGGTGATATTTGATGCCGAAGGTAACAACAAAACTATCACCCTGGATGAGGCGAATCTTTGGCATGAAGAACGCGAGCATGGCCATACCGATTTTCAGGTAAGCGCCGACAAAGAGAATCATTCTGCCCGGGATTACCCCCTATGTCTGGGTGTCACAATTGGCTATCAGGCCATTCGCTTTGCCGTAGATAAGCTGTTCGGTCAGAATACTCCCGAAATCAGCGATTTCAGCATTGCCGCTGGCAGTGCCTCTGACGGCGTTTGGGATATGCTAAGTTTTTATGCCGGTAAGGAGCTTGAATTTACAGACGAGCCCGGCCCCCTGAGCCGCGAAAACTTCACTTTTACGGCGACGCGAATATCGGAAAATAAAACATGTCATTTTCGCCTGCGTCCGGAACTGATATCCGAGGAGTTTTTTAAACTTAAAAACCAAGGTGCCACCTGCGGCCATCACCAGGCGGCAAAATTAAAGAAGCAGGCATTGATAAACATCTTGTCGGTCGCTCCGCGGGATTGTTTTGAAATTATTGATGCCGAAACAGCGAAACCCCAGAATCAGGAGAAGTAACATGGCTAAAGCAGCCTTTTTTGTAAACCATGTCAAAGTAAAAAGAAAAGGCGACTTTCTGCTGGTTGAAGCCCGGCGAAAATGTCAGCATGGAACGGTATTTGAAGAAGTTTTTCTGACGCTGCCGGGCGACTTTGATTATCTGTTTAGCTATGTTGAGGAAGATTCTGAAACTTTATATGGTTCTGGCCAGAAAGAACAGGCCAGCAATATTCCCAACAGATTAAAGCGGTTTTTAGGTGAGAATTAAATCATGCAGGAACAAAATTTACACGCTGATTACAGCTCAAGAAAAGAATCCGTCTCCAGTGCGGATGTTGGTCACGCCAAGCCTAAAGTGTATAACACTCCTCAGCTTTTTGGCAACCATAACGAAATTCATATTTGTCATGCCGGTGAAACGTATCGGATCAGGATCACTCGCCATGGCAAACTTATTATGAATAAATAACGCGGATTATAAGTTTAGGTAAATTTTTACTATGTATAGTATTGATCTAAAAATAGGAGATACAAATGAAAATTGGTATTTATTACGGTAGTTCAACGGGGAACACCTCGGCAGCGGCAGAGCAGATCAAGGCAGAACTGGACTCTCTGGGGGAGGTGAGCTTGAATGATATTTCCGGGTCAGAAGTTTCCGATTTTCAGAACTATGACATGCTTGTCCTGGGTTCTTCCACCTGGGGCTTGGGTGAGCTGCAGGACGACTGGTACGGCAAAGAATCTTTTGACGAAATAGATATTTCCGGAAAAAAAGTTGCGGTATTCGGTACCGGTGACCAGGAAGGATATGCCGACACATTTATTGATGCTGTTGGTATTATCGCCCTGGCCGTGGAAAAAGCCGGGGCCGTGCTGCTGGGAAACTGGCCCACCGATGGATACAATTTTACCAGCTCCCTTGCGGCGAAAGATAGTCATTTCCTGGGACTGGCGCTCGACGACGACAATCAGCCGGACCAGACTGCCGACAGAATCAAAAAATGGGTAAAACAATTACAGGATGAATTGGGCTTATGAAAGTTTTCTATCATCACATTTATGAATACCGCAAGGGATTGCGCAACCTGATCCTGCATACCACTTCGCTGCGTTATGAAGGTCGCGTCCGGGAAAAGCTGGACAAAATGAATATCGACTACGAGATATATCACTTGAAAAATGGAAACATAAACGTATTTTTCGGTGCCGAGGCATGTGTCGAAGTCATCCGAACGATAGGAAAGCCTTGTTTGAACGATTATACTCCGGAAGAAGATTTCATACTGGGAACGATGTTGGGTTATGATCGATTAATACAGTGCAGCCGCTATCTTGAAATCAAAAAGCATGACAGCCCGCCGCAAACAATAAAATTATTTTCCGCGGCTCAATAAAGGACAGAAAAAAGTTAACTGTTTAGCAATCTAATAGTATTATAAAAATTACAATCCAGACAACTTGCAACCTAGCAAGCATCGATAAGCCAGCCAGGGAGCAATAGAAGGTGTTTAAAGCCTGCTATTGCTCCTTTTTTTGCAAGTCGTTTCAGGAAGGAGGTTTTAGATATGGTTTAGGAAAATGTTGTAACTTGCAGGTTGTGCTTAGGATTTTTTTAACGTGTAAATTAGAAATTAGATTTGGAGTAAAACAATGAAAAATATCAAAAAAATAACACTTATGTTAGTAGTTGCTTTTGTAGGACTGACCCTCTGTGCTGATGTAAAAGCGGCTGTAATCAATGACAACTGTACCATTACCGGCTATACCTTCATGGGGGCGAGTATGGGCGGTGAAATGGGACTGGGCTTTTATGACAACCGGGCGGGTGAAGTCAATAATAAGGATTATTTCCTGGCCCAGCCTCTGAGTGGTGTTATGGGCAATCCCGGATATTGGGGTTATGGCTGGGTAAAATTTGACAGCCCGACCGAAACGGTCGATCAGGCATTTCTGGTTTTGGAACAGATTGATTATGTTAACAGTATGATGGGGATCAGTGCTCCAAGTGTGGCAAGTCCGCTGGTTGTCGATCTCTACGCCGCCTCGATTGATGTGGAAAATATCGGTGACCTGACCAGCACCCCGGAGCAGGTTAAAGACGCTCATATCAATGCCACTCCCTTTGCAACTCTAAGCATCACATCCGCCGGTCTTTGCAGTGTGGATATCACCGATGTTTATAATAGTTGGGTGGGCGGCGTAAACAACGGTATTATCTTTTCCGGCGGCGGCGCTTTTGGCAGCTGGGACATTGATAATGGCCAATTTCCCGGGGCTTCAGTTCCGTATATATCCGATACCTTCGTTCCTGAACCAGCCACTATGCTGCTTCTTTGTCTGGGCAGCCTGGTGAGTCTCAGGAAAAGGAAATAAGGCTCTTCAGGGGCCAATATCTCCGTACTGCCGGCCTCAAGCCATCTATCGAGGCCGGCAGTGATTTTTAAAAAGGGAACCCGCAAAATGACAAAAAAATATTTTTTTATGACAGCGATATTGTTAGCCGGCAATTGCCTGGCAAGCACGCTGATTGACGTTCAAAGTGATTTTTATACGCCTATGTCAACAATGGTTTTTTCTGATCGGACCTATCTGCTTACTTCAAACGCGCATGCGTTAATAGATATGGGAAATGGGTTGGAGAGCTATGAAACCATACTTTTCCTGAAGTTTGATTCCGCATCTCTGCCTGATACTCCTGTAGAAAGGGCTTGGTTGCGAATGGCCTCGGGAGCGGAAGGTTCGATGGGAATGACCACCACCAGCCCGGTTACGGTCTCAGTTCACAACGTTGATATGGATGTAACCAATATACTCAATTATTCGGTCACGCCCCGCGATTTTTATGTCAACGAAAATCACATTCTGGACTCCTATGCCAGCTTAATGGTTTTTAAGGATGGTGTCTGCTATTGGGATATTACCACTTTGGTGAACCAGTGGATATTGTTTGAGACGACCAATGGTGAACAAGGGGTGGAGAATCTGGGGCTGGCGGTTACCGGCCGGGAAGATGTCAATGCCGACAACCCTGAGATCAACATGCATCCCGGATTCTGGTCCAGCCGGGCTGACGACAGTGCTAACCCCATGCCGCATACCACTTCGCCGGTACTGATTTTCACCGAGTGCAAAAGTGGTTTCGATAATGCCTGGATTCCGGACTGGAGTAATGATCCAGGTTATACTCATCAGCATTGGCTTATGTCAGCAGGTTCGGGCAGATTCCTGCCGTCTCATGAGCCGGATGGGAATGTGGACAATGCTTATGGTGATCCAAACATGATGTGGGAAGAAGAAACCTTGATAGGAGATATGGTAATTACCAATCCATTCCTCACCTGGCATCCTTATGTTGACAGTGTTGTGGCCGGTGATCAGCCGAACTGGGTGGACGGGGTTTACGGCGGAATCTATCGCGGCAATCCTTATGCAAGCCATACTCTTACAGCCAATATTCCCACAGGCAACCAAACAGGAAGCCTGAAAGTCATGGTCCAATACGACTGGTATGACAGAGGAACAGTTACGGTTGATATTGATGGTGCAACAGATGTAACGCCAAGCAATTTTGTGGATCAGCTAATTGGTAATGGTCAGGAGGATTACAACTGGTACAGAAGTACCAAAGTTTTCAGTCTGGCTCATAATCCTGAATATATTGCCGTCGAATTTATAGTTTCTGGTGACGAGCCGTACATAGACGCTTTTTCGGTTACAACCGCTTTGGATGCGGTTTTGCCCGCAGGCCCATTACGTGATAGTGCTGATATTGATATGGATGGTTCTGTTGATCTGGCTGATTGGGCTGTTATGACTAAGAACTGGAATATGGAAGGTGACGGGCTTGACGGTGACTGTGACGGGAATGGCCTGATAGATATTTTAGATATCCTGGAATTGGCGGAAAACTGGCTTGACGTGAGTAATTATATTTTTATTCCGGTCAATTAACAGTATGCAGGAGAAGCAGCTTTGATGTTTTGTACAAACAAACAAAAGTTCAGTGGTTTCACGTTAGTGGAATTACTGGTTGTGGTGGCGATAATCGCTCTGATGGTATCGATTTTATTACCGGCGTTGGGAAAAGCGCGTACCCAGGCTCGGGCGGTAGTTTGTGCTTCGCAAATGAAGCAGATATCGCTGGCGTTTTGCACTTATGTTATGGACAACAAAGGTGATATACCAATTGCGTATCGTATTATGGCCAACAACATTGGCTCCAGGCCGTGGATATGGGCCTTATTGCCTTATATTGGCGGAGACAGCGCAAAAGAAGCAACCTGGGAGGAACCTGCAGATTTATGGTTTTGTCCTTCAGATAAAGATCCGTACCCCATGGGTTTCTCACCTCATAACCAAAAATACACCAGTTACGCGTTAAATGGTTATTACAAAAAAGCCGGCGCCGGCAGCGGTTGGACATTGGCCAGTCCGGAATTACGTTTCGGGCCGGGCGGTAAATATAAACTCGACAATATTAGAATGGCCTCAGATTGCATGTTCATGATTGAGACGAGTTATTATGGCCAAGTTTATGACATATATAATCCGAATTTGCTTCAGTACAATCCCGATTGGCAGGGCCATCACAGATATACCAGCGGCTTCTATCATGATCAGGCCATGAATATTATGTTTGTTGACAGTCATATCGGCAGAGTCAAAGGTTATGAGGCCGATGAAGTGGCCGCCCCGGTCAACATAAAAACTTCAGGACATATGTTCTGGACTCATTTAAGTCTGCCGGATTCGCAGGAAGACCGTACTTTGTGGGGACCGGGCTATTAAATGGATAATGGAATATCATGAATATGAAAATTAAGCCAACAATAAAATCAGCACTTTGGGCCTTGACTGCAATCTTAGTGTTTTCCGGAGGATGTCAGATGACAGGGAGAACCGTCAACCGCTGCGGCTTTTGGGTTGACACTTATCGTGGAGAACCGGTGGCTTACAAGCAAATGCTCATGGACCTGGCTGAGGTGGATGTTGTGTATCTGGGAGAACATCACACGCTCACCCGCCACCATGAACTCCAACACAAGATCATCGCGGATTTGCTTGCCAGAGACCGGCCTCTGGTTCTGGGGCTTGAGCAGGTGGAGGCCTTCAATCAACCCGCCCTCGACCGCTACAATTGCCATGAGATTACCTTTGAGCAGTTGAGCGAGTTGATTGATTGGCCTTCACGCTGGGGTAACTATCAGGACTATCAGAAGATTGTAAAAGCAGTGCATCATGCCGGCGGCACAATTGTTGGTCTGAATGCCCGGCAGGAGATTATCCGGAAGGTGGGGCGCTGGGGAATACAGACTCTCTCTGGCCAGGAGAGAAATGAGCTGCCTGACCAGATAGACACTGCTAATGAGAAATATCGCCAACACCTGAATAACACCATGATGGTGATGGCTCATGTGAAAGATATACCGGAGATGCTCGATAGAATGTTCACAGCCCAGGTGTGTCGCGACGAAATGATGGCGGAGAAACTGTTTCAGGCGATCAACAATAGCAATCAACCTGATCCTCTCGCGGTGGTCTTGTGCGGTAGCGGACATGTCAGCTATGGCGCAGGGATACCCTTTCGTCTAAAACGGAGAAGCCCGAACGTTGAGGATAGAATTATCATTTTAAGTGGAAGCGGTGACGTTGTATTGTCAAAAAAAATGCAAACGCTAAGTCGTGATATTTCTATTACTCACCAACAACTGAAATGTTTTGATATTCCAATAGCGGATTACCTCCATGTTGTTAATCTGGAAGGTCATCTGGATAATTATTGAAAAGTGCTAAAAGATCGAAAGGAAAAAGAATTCCATGACTATTAGTTGTAAAAACACTGCATGTAACTGTAACGAAAAATGTAAAGTCTGTCGGTGCAAAAAAAAATAAAAGTACGGTCGTTCGGCCCAGGCGCAAAAATGCTGAATTGAAAAGGGTTGCCAATAAATGAATTCCAGAACGAATATAGATTTTGCTTCAGGCTTAAATGTGGAACGGCGGATTCAGGTGATTAATCGTGCTGATTTGCCCTTCGGATCCAGATTGCGCAGTCATATGGATACTTATGGCTGGAGCTGTATAGCGCCCCGGGGCGATGAAAAAGATATCTGGAAAAATATCGTTGAAAAAGGTGTTGACGAAGGCCAGCGTAGAACGGCTTATGTACATATTCCGTTTTGTGGAACTTTGTGCTCGTTTTGCAATTTCCAGCGTAGAGCGGGTACTTCAGTCCGGGCTGCTGAGTACGCGAAATTAGTTATCAGGGAACTACAGAAATATCAAGACTCTGGTTATGTTCTTCAGGGTGGTTTTGAAGCTCTTTATTTGGGAGGCGGTACTCCTTCGATCTTGCCTGCTGAGGCAATGGCTGATCTGCTTGATACCGCCCGAGATGTACTTTGCCTTGATGAATCAGCGGAAATAACTGTCGAATCTACGATTCATGACCTGTCTGACGAAAAGCTGCAGGCAATGGTACAGTCAGGAGTAAATCGCCTAAGCCTGGGTGTACAGACATTCGATACTTCTATGCGTCAACAGTTAGGGCGTTTGTCAGATAAGGACAAAATATATCAAATGGTCAAAAACGCCAGAACTGCTGGCATAAAGACCATCTCCGCCGACATACTTTATCGTCTGCCCGGCCAGTCTATTCAAAAATTCCACGAGGATTTGAATTTCGCGGTCGCCTTGAATTTTGACGGTATATCTTTGTATCCGCTGATTGCGATGAGCGGAACTCCTCTGGAAAAACAACTGAAAGAAGGTGAAATTGCCCCATTGCCGGATTTGCCTGTCGAGCTTGAACAATGTCGATCGGCACGACAGTTTTTGACCCAGCTCGGATATCGTCAAGATACGTGTACCCACTTTGTCAAGTCCACAGACAGAAATCTTTATGCCAATATACGATTAAATGATGGAGACTGTTTGCCGATCGGATGTAGTGCCGGCGGCTATCTGGGACCTTTGGTCATTATGAATGCCATGGACAAAAACATGTACCAGATGCTGATTGCCGGAAAAAAGGCCGGATATATGGCTTCGCTCATGCTGCCGGCGAAGTCCCGCTTACTGCGTTCCGTGACAGGACAACTACAGCGCGGTTTTTTAAATCCAGATACAGTATGGCATGACGACGCCATTGATTCCTCAACTATCCTTAATAATAAGCTTGATAAACATCTTGAAAAAGGCCTCCTGCAAAAAGAAGGTCCACTCTACGAACTTACTGATAACGGCTGGAGCTGGTGCTACAATATTGCCGCGGATTATGCTGGTCTGGCTGAGAAAAATGCTCCTGCAAAAAATCTGATGGTCTTTTCGGAAATCTCAAATACTGACAATGACCTTTCTGAAAAAAACCATCATTCAAAACATAACCATGCCATGTATGGGTTTTCCATAAAAGATATTTCAGTTCTGGGAGTAATGTGTGCGTTAGTATTTGTGACCCAATTTGTTGCTGCAATGCTGCTTCACGTGACGGGCATTGCGATGATACCGGGCGTAATGCAGTTCCTGATGGCGTTTGTGTCTTCGATCATTATGTATGTTGCTCTAAAGAAAGTTCCCAAAACCGGCGCCCTGAGTGTAATGTCCCTGGTATATTCCCTGATGACCATGCTGCTGTCTGGTAGTATTCTCATGGGGTTTGGCTTGGTAATAGGAGGTGTACTGGGAGATATGGCCGCTCGTATGCTGGGAGGCATCTCGAAAACTATCCCACTGATAACTGCACTGATTATATACCGTACATCTCAAACCACATTCAGCAAATTATATGCATTTATTACTGAGATGACACAGATTCAACTTGTCTGGTATCTGATTGTACTTGCAATTGCGGCCTCGGCGATTGGAGCGTTAGCGGGCGGAATCGCTGGAATTAAGCTGACCGGCAAAATATCAAAAGCAGGAGTGATGGCATGATGCGTTCATTTATACAACGCTTGGGACAACGCAATCCTGATTGTGTATTTGAACGGCTTGACCCGCGATGTAAACTGATTATCCTTATTTTAGTTACAGCGGCGCTTATCTTTGCCAATGATATTATCTGCCTGGGACTGTTTGTCACTGCTGGTGTTTTGGCTTATTTTTCGCGTTTAATAAAGGTTTTTGTTATTACAATGCTTTTGGCCGTCATGCTCTGGAGCGTTTTTGTGTTTTTGTTCAACTATATCATCAATAAGCCGCTGGATAATCCCGGCTCCATGTTCATTGGTATGGTTTTTAGGGGAGGAGTTCTGGCTGTGACCGGCCTCTGGTTTGCCGTTACAACCAAGCTGCGTGATCTTGCAATGGCACTGGAAGCCTGGAAAGTACCGGTTCTTATTATCCTGCCGCTTACCATTGCGGTTCGATTTTTACCTACCCTTTTAAATGAATCGGTGGTCATTAGAGATTCCATGTGTTTGCGTAGAATAGTTCATCGAAAGCGTGATCTACTAAAGCATCCCCACCTCATTGGTCAGAGTTATCTTGCTCTGGTGACCATACGCAGCTTAAAAATGGCAGATGAACTCGCCGCTGTAGCGGAAACACGAGGGTTAGCCCGCCCGGACTGCACAAAACAGCCTCGCCCCATTCGTTTTCGTAAAAATGACTATTACGCGTTCATAATAACAGCCGGCCTGATGTCATCACTCATCACTATTTCTCTTATAATAACATTGCAATGCTGAAAATATCTGATTTAAATTATTCATATGCCGGCCCAAATAATCCTGCCCTGGCAAATGTTAACATACAGGTATCACCCGGCAAGCTGATTCTGGTGACCGGTCCTTCCGGCAGCGGCAAGTCAACTTTATTGCATTGCATTAACGGTTTGGCCCCGAGGCATTATGGCGGAATACTCGACGGTCAAATCTGCATTGCCGGCCGGGACATTGCCGGCAAATCATTATGGGAAATTAGTGAGCTGGCAGGTACGGTTTTCCAAAATCCCAATACCCAGTTTTTTCAGCTTACTGTTGAAGATGAGATAATGTTCGGTTTGGAGCATAGCGGGCTTGATCCTGAAACTGTTGTGGAGCGTCTTGAGTTGGCATTGGCAGATGTGGAAATCGAGCATCTCAGATATCGTGATTTATTTACGCTTTCTTCGGGCGAAAAGCAAAAAGTTGCTCTCGCCTCTATCCTTGCCATGGACCAGCCTTTACTGCTTATGGACGAGCCGACAGCGAATCTTGACATTTCTTCTATCCACGAACTTAAACATCTGTTGGGCAAATTAAAAAAACAGGGTAGAACAATGGTTATTTCAGAACATCGCCTCTGGTATTTACGTGAATTAGCTGACCAGGTGGTTGTGATAAAAAATGGCGCACTTGTTTATGACGGTCCACCTGATAAGTTGGCTTCATCAAACTTTCGACAGAAGGCCGGCTTGCGAATATGGGACCACTCTCCTGAAGTTGAAGATCGTCCGGGACAATCAGGTCCAAATGTTGCACTTGAAGTGCAAGGCCTCTATGGCTCGGTAGGCCGAAATAAACAGATAGTGAATAATGTCAATTTTGCAGTCGAAGCAGGCGCTTGTATTGCTGTTATGGGGCATAATGGTGCTGGTAAAACAACGCTTTCACGTATTATTACCGGTCTGCAAAAAGAAGACAAGGGTGTGATTTCAATAAAAGGTGAGGTTTTCAAGCCTAAAAGCAGAATAGGTCGTATTGGTTGTGTAACTCAACAGGCTGAGCAGCAATTGTTCAGTGATACCGTTTTAGGCGAGTTGCTTTTGAGCCCTCAAAATGATAATACAGACGATGTCGCAGCTAAGGATATTCTCAAACAATATGACTTACTGGAGTTGAAAGATCGACACCCCCAGGCATTGTCAGGCGGAGAAAAACAGCGTTTGGCAATTGCCGCTCTGATGGCTCTGGATCCCGAAATTATTATACTTGATGAACCCACCAGCGGCCTGGATATGATGCGAATGAGAAAGCTGGCCGCGGAAATCAAAAAACTTTGTGACCAGAAAATCCCTGTCATTATCATCACTCATGATATAGAGCTGGTTTTATTATGCTGTGACAAAATACTCTGGGTAGACAACGGAACCATTGCCAGAACAATATATCGATCTCAATATCAGAAATTTTTTTACGATCTTATGAAATTTGAAAAACCAGAGGCTCCAAAATGAAATGCATGGTTGTTTACTCTAGTAAAACCGGAAATACCAAAATGATCGCCGAGGCTGTTCATCAAGCTTTGTTACCAAACTGCGAGATTTATCCGGTACAACAAGCCCCCTTGCCTGATGGGTACGATTTTATCGCAATTGGCGGTTGGGTAGATAAAGGTATGCCAGACAAGGTTGTTCGTGATTATATGCAAAAAATCAAAGGTAAAAATGTCGGCATCTTTTTGACGCTGGGAGCCTGCCCTGATTCTCAACACGCTCTCGATTCAATGAAAAAGGCAGAGAAATTATTGCGGGCCAATAGTATTCTCGGACATTTTATCTGCCAGGGAAAAATAGACCCCAAACTTATCCAGTGGATGCGCGACATCGCGGATAAAAAACCTGGCCACCCTCATGCCATGAACGAAAAACGAAAAGCCCGTTTGGAACAGGCCGCCAATCATCCCAATGAACAGGATTGTAAAAAAGCAGCCGAAGTATTTGGATACATTTTTCAAGGATTTCAAGAGGCACACAATCCGTAAATGACAGCAACAGAGATTGATAAACTTTTCTAAAGACGACAACTCAATTGTAACATTTTTGTAGTTTTTTAAAAACTTTTGCAATTGTCATGAAATTCCTTTGACAATAATGTATAGTTACTATACAATGCTGGAATGGATGAACATTTTACAAGATTAAGTGAAGCATTAATAAGAGTGATGAATAAGGTTGTTCGCAATGAAAAAACGCCTCGGAAGTTTGGTGTGGATGCATTGCTATATCCCTCTGAAATACATATGATTATGTTTATTGGAAATAATGAAGGCGTGCACATGTCGGAATTGGCACGAATTGTTGGCGTTACTAGAGGCGCCGTATCTCAATCTGTAACTAAACTTGAGGAGAAAGGATTGGCTCGTAAAAGTGGAGATCCTGACAATCATCTAAAAGCGGTTCCGGTTCTTACCCAAAAGGGTCGTGTTGCATACTTGGCCCATGAGCAACATCATAAACAGATGGATAACGAATTATACAAATATATGAAACAACTATCGAAAAAAGATTTAAAGTTGATCGAAGGCTTTTTGACCCATTTGGAGAATATGGTTGATAAACACAAATAAAAATTTTAGCTATAATGTATAGCCGCTAAACAATTTTGCGGTTACTGATCAAACAGAATAAACGTATTTAGCTTGGCAGGAGTGATTATTATGAAAAACAACAAGGTGTGCCCCATGGAAAGAGCTGGCGGTCTTGATCTGTCTATTAGGAAATGGTTTCAGAATCCTGACAAGATTTTAAGACCCTTTGTCAAAGAAGGCATGGTGGCTGTTGATTATGGCTGCGGGCCCGGTTTTTTTGCTCTTGGATTAGCTGATCTGATTGGGAATTCAGGTCGTGTATTCGCGGTTGATCTCCAGCGAGGTATGCTTGATCTAGTAAAGATCAAAGTCGATAAAACAAATTTCAGTGACCGTATTATTTTACACCAATGCCAGACCGATCGCACCAACTTAACCGGCCCCGTCGATTTTATACTTGTATTTTACGTCATCCATGAGGTTCCGAACCAATCTCAACTGTTCAAGGAATTCCATTCACTATTAAGTCCACAAGGGAAAGCCCTTGTTGTAGAGCCGCCAATCCATGTTTCCAAAGCTGACTTTCAAGAGTCTTTAGATATTTCACGAAGCTGCGGTTTTGAAGTTGAATCAGGTCCCAATATTTTTCTAAGTAAAACAGCCGTATTAAAAAAGATTTAGCATGTAACTGACAAATATACAGGACATTTGCAATTCCAAACGCGAAAAAACATTATGAAGAATCATTATCGGAAATATATTCCTGGACGATTTGGAATAATTGCCCAGAGCATAGAAGAAATCATGGCTTCCTTTTCAAAGTGTAAAACTAAACCTGTTCAATCCGGTATTGACATTGACTTTGTTGGTGACTCCGAAAGACGGGTTTTTAGCGACGTTCCCAAAGTCATTTACCGCTGATTATGGCAAAATGACGGTTTTTCTGATCATTTGCAAGTAAGTATTGCCCAGTATTTTATCTGAGCCATAATGCTGACATGATACGAAAAACAATATTGCTATTGCCATGCTCCTTACCAGGCCGCCTAATATAGAGGCTGTCCGGAAGTCGTTTTTTTTGTTGGGTGGATGATTTTGCGTGGTTGGCTGGGGGGCTGATTTTGTTTTTTTTGGGGGTTTCTTTGTTTTTGTTGGTCAAGCTGGCCCATACTGTCGATTTTGGCGCGTACATTTCCCGTCAAAAGGCATTTTACGGGATTAAATGGGTTGCTAAGCAGCTTTTTCTTGGGCTTTTCCCTGGGCGATCTTCAATCTTGCCAGCACCCAGAGGTTGTGTGACAAAATGCTCAGGCCCATGTGAATATGGCGATTATCAAAACCCTTTTGTTTCATCGGCGAGCCGCAAAAACAATTACTCAAAATTGCGATTCGCGCTTCGGTTTGACTTCGGCGAGTCTGAGCTTCCCGGAATTTATTTTCCTTCAAACGCTCAGTCAGCGCATGGGGGTCACGCGGACAAACGGCATTAAAAATATCATTGCTTTCGAGAATTTGCCGATTGTCTTTACTGTCAAAGCCGCGATCACCGGCCATTAGTTTCACTTTCACATCCAGGCGATCTTCAATCCGCTTGTGACTTTCCTTCAGCAGCTTACTGTCAGCGGGAGCCTGGTCGCGAATAAATTCCCAATCGATAATTATCCCATCAGACTGTTCGGCCAAATAAAGCGTATTGCCAAACTCAACATTGGCCCCGGCTTTTCGACGGACAATCACATTGACATCATCTTCATACAAACTTAAAATCTTATCCCGATTGTCTACCTGACGTTCGCCGATGATACGTTCGTGAGCATTCTGGATGGCAGTATTGAGTTTGCCGGTCACATTGGTGATCTGTTTGATAATTTGTTCGGTTTGCGAACGAGACAATTTCGTTGTATCCCACTTTGCTTCCAGTAATTCTAAGTGACTCTTAGCATGATTACAAACGCGTTTGACCAACTTCTTCATTTTTCGAAAAATACGCTTTCGATCCCTTTTAGCCCCTTTCTTACGTTTTGCGAAAGTCATTTCCATCGAAAGTTTATTCATCTTTGTAATGAAAACGGCTGGTTCATTGGCCATGCGATGAAGCAAACCAATTTCACGAATTCGAGCGGTAGCTTTCATGAGCGTGATAGTGGCATCCTTGAGCAAAACCCAATCGACCGGATGATGAATGTTAACGGAAATACAAGTGCAGTCAAAATAACATTGGCTAAAAGCCAGCGGCTCATAAAGTATTTCTGATTCTTTATCCTGGACAAACTGAAACAAAAGCCTTTCGACTTCCTCTGCCAATTCCGGCGGAATAGCATTTTCCAATTCGCCAATATGACTTTTACCGGGAACCTTAGGCAGAGAAAAACGATTTATACCGCAAAACCATTTGTAAAGATCACTGTGCGATAATTCCAATGAGAATTTACGCAATGAGGAACCCAGCCGCTTGCGAAGAATTGCCATACGTAAAGCCAGCACAGCATTGGCATGAACGTTGGCACGTTCGTTGCTGGTTAGCTTTGGTGATTTATCGGTGCCGAAAACTTTGATGTATTTGTTGGCATAAGCTACATCAAGAAAATATTCGATCAACGGATTCGCCAAACAGCCGGCAACGATAATCTCGTCGATCGCGATGAGTAACTCACGCTCCTGACGATATTCAGCGTTGCCAAAATCATCAGGAATATCTTTGTCAAATCGGCCTTGGATGGGTAAGATGTTTGCCATAGGTGTGTTCCCTTTCTGGGTAATAATTACTTGTGATGAAATAATTATAACACACCTATTTTATCGTTTTGAGCAAAAACCGCCACCTCTAATCAAATAAAATCAAACTCAATCCCTTGTCCCGCAAATAGTTGCAAACAATGGACAGGCTCTAATATAAACTGGGGCTTTCTGATCCCGGTAATAATGTTTATTTCCATGAGTTAGACTTTTTTTCCAGGATTGTTTATTGCAGTTTCGCTCAAAGAAGTATTCGAGACGCAGATATTTTCAATTTTTTCCGGTTGAGCAGCTACTGAAGCCTAAAGAATATTCGCCAAAAAACGGAAAAGTGTGAAAATATATTTGAATAGTAATATTGTTTTGGGATACTAATATTTAGGTCACAAGCGGGTTCCGGGATACAGTACAAACTGTCCAGGTAGTAATATCGGCTTAAGAGTCAAAATATTATGTATTGATAAATCAATTGGGTCACTTCAAAGTGTTTCAAGCCAGTTTGAAGCGAGTATGGCAAAATCCAGCAAGTTTACCTTTCCATCCCGGTTTGAGTCGGCTCGTTCATAATAATCATTGCTGATCGAGCCTTCATCTCTGAGCCAATAGTAACTAAGTGCGGTCAGGTCGTTAATATCTACCGTGCCATCCACGACCAAATCGCCCGCCAATGGTTCAGTGTTAAATACTATAGTGAAAGGCTCTGAAGGTTCATATTGGCCCAGGGCATCATACATTTGCCATGTAATCCAAAATAAACTGGTTCCATCAACCGCTCGATAAGAAAAATGCATATGAGGATCACCGCCATGAATACTGCTGAGATTAAAAGACTGGCCAGCCTGGTCAATCGTAAATTGGGGAATATCTTTATGGACCGCCTTTAAACCAGAAGAAATTGAAATACATTCAATCATTATCCTGTAATCCTGATCGGGTGTTCCGACAAGACATCGGTTGGGGTCATAAGTGTAGCCGCCATTAGGATTGCTTCCCTGGAAACCATCAAATCCAGGTTCACCAATTCGCCATTTATAACCGGAAAAGATACTTTCGGAGAGAGGGTAATACCAGTTAACATATGAAGGCGTACCACTACGGCGATATTTTTGCCAACAGTCAACGAACAGTTTATTGTCATCATCAGTACCGGAAATACTGTCCTCGTTTATGCCAATGATAAAGTGATCAAGTGAACATTCGCCATAAACCTGAACATTCAGTAATGACAAAGTAAGTATTAAGAAAAAAAATATATGTTTTTTCATATTGTTGTCCCTTAGGGTTTTTGGGTTACGGATTGTCAGGCCATGCTGGGGCCGATTCTGGGTACCAATAGCATGTACGGGGCCATTGGTATGTTTCTTCAAATTCCAGTGTTTCAACATGCCCGTCCGCAAAAAGATAATTCGATTTTCCCATATGACGATCCCATGCGATAAATGTTTTCGCATAATCAACTGACCCTTCCCACGATTCCGGATGAATGTGGTCGGCCAACAGAAAAGCTTCCGTGTTTGGTGCTTCACTTATCCAAATACAGCTCATGGGCCTGCGGATTTTATCTACCAGATTATAACTGTTTGCGGAATGCCCATATCTATAACAAACTGGGTCTAAAAGAGCATTGACAGAAAAACTTGAATATCGTTTATCCTTCTGTTTAATTAAAGGTTTGTCCCAATCGACAAAGTTATTGGCTTTATCGCTTGGGCAGTGAAACAGCAATTGTCCATCTATATAATCTGACAAAACCTTAAGCCAGTACTGGTCCGGATCCGAGATACGACAGGAACTTGGAGGAAGATGGTTTTTACTATCGATTGTGTATGCGTTAATTGCAATTCCAATTTGTCTCATATTGCTGGAGCATACAAGTTTTTTGGCTTGCTTCCTCGCCTGGCCTAGGGCAGGCAGTAAGATACTTACCAGCAGTGCAATGATTGCAACTACTACCAAAAGTTCAACCAAAGTAAACCCTCTGGATTGGCAGAAAATAGCATTACAACCGGGACAGCCTAGACTGCCCCGGTTGTAACCATCTTTATTTACACGTTGCATTTATTTCTGCTTCTTTCTTAGCAGGGGGATTACTCCAAAGCTGAAAAGCAGCAAAGATGTAGGTTCGGGAACCGTTACAAAGGCAAAATCAAAATCATCGGATGCCGTGTACAGGCCTCCTGCATCATAAGCCGAAAAAGTTGCGGTAACTTCCTGGCCAATATCCGGCGTAAGCCAGAAATTAAAACTCATGTGCTCATGAATTCCCCAGGCATTTTTATCCGAAAGCCACATTTTATTCAGCTGGTAATTAGATCCGTCAGTGGTTAGAACAGCCGTGTCATTGGGTAAAAGCATAAAGAAATCATCTGAGGCAACAGACGTTGCTTCACGTTGAAGATGAATTTCCCAATCAGGGGTTGTTTGTTCATCGATGCTTTCTAGGTTCCACATGCCATGACCCGGGTGAGCTGAATGCCAGCCGTCAAGATGCTGCGTACCCGCCGGATCACCATAGCCGTTGGCTTTGCTGTACATGAATTGACATGTCCAAAGCTGTTTTCCTGACCCATCACCTTTCGGGATCGTACTGCCGCTTTCTAAAACAGGTACCAACTGCAGGAATACATCTCCATTGGCTTGTTCCCAGTTCGGCCAGCCGGGAGTGCCAGCAGAATGAGCAGGCGGCAGCGAGAAGAACCAAAGTTGATTATCATCGCTTGAGACCGGATCGCCGTCAGGCCGCCAGGTCGGATTGACTCCAATGTGAGTATGAGCCAACGGGCAGTCTGCCAGGCTAACATTTGTAATAACACAACAAGCCAAAATTACCATGGTAACAATTTTAAGATTCATTACTTATTTTCCTCATAATTAAAGTTTGGTTTGCAGAATATGTGTACAAGCATACTCTGTATAATGGTTTATAATTGCTAAAAGATACAGAGGGGAATTACCCTACATTTTTCATAAATCTTCTACTGCAAAGTTGTATAGCACGCTATCTCAAGGTTTTATCTTGTTTGCGGAGCTCAACGTATTTCAATACGCCTCGCACCACTCACGGCGACAAACTCTTGATCTGTAGCACTCTACAGCTATTCTTGACGAAGTTTATGGAAAAAACAGGTTAAACAGGTGGAGCTCTTGGCATGATATTGGATATGCTCTGGATTGTCAGCATGTCGTTCGAATCATACTCAATCGCATATTCCAATATATTGATGCAGGTGGTTAATACAAATGATGTATTTAAGAACTTGGCAGAATTTATAAACGTATTCTGACAGATTGGGCAGTTATCACAATCGTGATGCTCGTAGCCTCCTTCTGCTGCGATGTGCCAGAAAAACAGCGCACCTGAAATATTAGCAATGAATATTGCCAGTATTATAAATGAAAAAGATTGTTTCTGTTTTATTCGCACGTCTTAAAAAAAACTTTTGAACATTCAGGTCCGATACCTTCGATCATTATCATTTGGCGCTGAAAAATGAATTCCTCTCCCAAGCCCTCCACTAAAGGTACATGAGCATCAAATAAGCAAGTGACTTTTCCGCAATTAGTGCATTTAAAATGTGGATGACACTGGCGGTCGGTACATTTGTCAGCAAGTTCATATTCCCATGCCCTCTTATCAACATAAGCTTTATGTACTAAGCCTTTTTCGCAAAATCTTTCGAGGATTCTATAGATCGTGGTCTTATCGGGATTCATGTCCTCTAAAGCATGCAGAATATCCCTTCTTGCAACAGGATGATCTGTTTGAATAAGGACATTGAGAGTTGCAATTTGCATTTTAGTGCAATTGAAATCATGGTCTTTCAATATTTTTTCAGGGCAATCCATATTATATTTTTCTGTCTCTATTAGTTAAAAATGCAACATAATTGCAATTTTATCAGGGTGAAAATGTTTTGTCAAAGAACAATTCTTCGAAGAAATGTTAGCCTCACACAATTGCCCATTATGCAATACCTTATGCTTCCTAGGGCTATGGGAATTTGGCTTGTCTTGCTCAAAAACGCATCTTGATGTTTGATGTAGAAAATCCCAATCACATTCGCATGAAACCTTTCTATGAAAACTGATTTCACTGTATCCAGTTGTGTCAATGGAAAATTCAATAGAGCTTTTCTGCCCATAATCTATGTCGCCAGATTGAGCGGAGTAGATTCCTTGGTAAGCCTCACCTGATACAACAGTCCAGTCAGCATCATCAGAATGCTCCCAATTGATAATTGTAAGCACCAATAGAATTTAAATTGCATATTTCAGTTATTTTTTGAATGTCAACAAATTTATTAAAATGTTCAGCCAGGAGGTCATACTGTTTTTCTCGAAATTCCAACAAAGATATTGATTTTGTTTGATTTTCCAAGCTGTCGAATTCAGGTTTCAGTAACGATAAAAAAGCTCTCCTGAAAACAGATTCATCAAATAGGCCGTGTAGGTAAACTCCCTGTATTCTTTCGTCCTCTGTTTGCCAGCCGTCAAACGCTTTAATTATTTTTGCATTTCTGCTCTCTAATGCTACTACCGGTTTTCCTTTGCCGACCGGGGTAGTTTTCCCCATATGTATCTCATAACCTGTGACATGTATATTTTCAAAACCTATCCAATCCCCAATAGTTTGAGTAGTAATCTTTTCGTGATGCAATTTTGTTTCAACCGCTAGTAGCCCAAGACCTTTGGTTTGTCCCGGTTGACCTTCAATTCCTGCTGGATCATCTATGGTTAATCCAAGCATTTGATAACCTCCACATATTCCAAGAATTTTGCGATTGGTATTTCTATATTGCATAATCGCGTCAATCCAACCGGCTTCTGTCAGCCATTGCATATCGTTCCTGACATTTTTGCTACCGGGCAAAATCAGCAAGTCATAGCCAATCAGATTACGAGGCTTCGAAAGATAATGAAAATTAACGATATCTTCACGGATCAGCGGATTGAAATCTGTAAAATTTGATATATGCGGAAGCCGGATACAGGCGATATTGATTTTATTTCTTGCGGGACCAGCTTTCGGGTCGATGATTGTCTCGACAGGCATACTGTCTTCAGAGTCAATTTCGATATGATAGAAAAAAGGGACAAGGCCAAGGACTGGCAGATTTGTTTTTTGTTCGATATATTTTATACCATCTTCGAATAATTTGGCATCTCCTCGAAAACGATTGATAATGATTCCCTTGACCAGATTGCGATCCTCTGGCGGTATGATGTTCAGCGTACCGATGATTTGAGCAAATACACCTCCTCTATCAATATCGGCGACAAGAATTACTGAAGCATCTACTGCATGCGAAATTCTAAAATTAACAAAATCTCTTTCCCTTAAGTTTATTTCAGCACAGGAACCTGCTCCCTCCATAACAACCACTTCATATTCACTTCTTAATCTAACCAGACTTTCAAGAGCTTTTTCCGAAAGGAAATTAGTGTCAGCAAAATAATCTGAGGCCAGGCAATTGCCGAACGGTTTTCCATTAAGAACGATTTGCGCTCCCGTATCCGTACATGGTTTGAGTAATACAGGATTCATATCGGAAGTTGCTTCAACTCTTGCGGCCTGGGCCTGAACAACTTGTGCCCGCCCCATTTCATGTCCTCTTTTTGTAACAAAAGAGTTATTTGACATATTCTGAGCTTTGAATGGAGCAACCCTGAAACCTTGATCATTTAATATACGGCATAGAGCAGCAGTGATAACACTTTTCCCAACATCAGAACCTGATCAGAACCTGTTCCTAATATGGATATGCATTTTGCTTTTTTATTCATGATTCCCTTGCCCTCAAGGTCGGTCGGCCGGTCACTGAAGCGGTAATTATGGTTCCGAGGAATACCTTTGTTCCATTTGCGGCTGTCACAATTTGATCTTCAGCGATTGTTTGAATTGAAGGATTTATCGTGCCGGCTTTATGAGCCAGGTTCGTAACCATTTCGATAAGTGTTATATTAGCGAAATCAAGGGCTTCGTTGTAATTTTTAAATGATGGATTGTTCGGTAACCCTTCTATAACATATTGGCCATCTTGATCATTTGTGAGTTTTATTGAATGTGTGATTGATATTGAACTTGTGATGGCTCCTATTGCGTTGGCAACATCGGCATCTTCCGGAAGAATTAATTTGGTGTTGAAAAACTCGGCGGCAGCAGGTAATAGTGCCTTTGCGGGAGCACCGATTCCGATAATAGGATAGTTCAGTTTTACTGAAAGAGTAAAATTATGGTTGCTTCTGTCCAGCCATCTTGAAAGTATTTCTTTGCCTGTCGGAAAGCTGTCAACTGGATCCAACATCCCTTCCGGATTTATTAGCATTGTAAACAGTTCTTTCGCAAGTTCATTTGTAAAAGAAGTTTGAATATGACAAATAAATTCTTCATATTCCATAAGAGCGATTTGGGCATATATCCGACATGTTCTTTGGGCCGCTAATTGGTCCCAAAGGCTCATTTTATCTATGGCATGGAGAACATCGGTCGGCGTCAGGCTGCTTTTACAGATAATGTTGTGATTCAAAAGATTCTGATATCTTACCATCTCCCAATATTCAACTCCAAACACCTGAGCTAACTCATATACCGAATAGGGTCTGTCATTGAGAACTTCGAGAATCTTTTTTTCATGCTCTTCCAATGGAAAAGATTCATGATGCTCAGTCAGCGCCAGCAGATGAGCGGGTCTGGTATCGCATATATATTTTTCTGTATGTTTTTCAATGTAATTTATTGCCTGATCGGCTCCGGGATATTTCTGTGCAAAATATGCAAAGGGATGAACCCGCACCGGGCCAATTGACAGAGACTGTTGAATGATATCAATGCCGCTGTCTCCTCCGAGACCTTTGGTTCGCATGCTCAGCGCTTTGATGTGTGTATGAGCATTGGCAACGACGCTTCCTTCAGAACATATAAGCACCGAGTTATTACGAATGGAAGCGGTATCAGTTGTGGTTCCTCCAATATCTACAACAAGGGCATCTTTTTGGCCGGTCAGTTTTTTCGCTCCAGCAACACTTGCCGCCGGACCAGAGTAAATTGTCTCAACAGGTCTTTCCTTTGCCAGATTCATACTCATCAAAGTACCGTCCCCTTTTACTACCATGATTGGGACGTCAATATCTATTGCTTTTAAAGCGACCTGAAGATTCCCGAGCAGGCTTTCGATATAGGGTATAATTCTGGCATTCAGTGCCGCTGTGATTGCCCGGGTTTTGAAATTAAGCAGCTGGGAGAGCTCATGGCCGCATGTGACCCCCAGGCCGGTATGCTCATAAAGCAGCTTTTTAACTTCGATTTCATGGGCGGGATTAACTGTAGAGGCATATCCGGAAACCGCGAAAGCTTTCACATCATGGCTTCGAATCATATCATCCGCAATAACTATTATCTGTGCGGCATCAATTTTCTCCTGCACGAATCCTTCAATGCAAATCCTTCCTTTCACAATAGCTGCCGGCGTGTAACCAATCTCATCTACTCTGAAAGGCCCCGTTGGAGGCATCAGGAACAATCCGACCTTTCTGCCATGATGTTCGACTATGGCGTTGGTGGCAAGTGTCGTGGAGACACTTACTAGTTCGATATCACGCAAATACTCAATATCAATTTTATCGAGTGCCTGTTTGATTCCTATTGTATAATTCCATTTTGTCGTAAGTGCCTTTGCTTTTGTAAGAACATGCTGATTTCTGAAATCGAACACCACTACATCGGTATATGTTCCCCCGGCATCAATACCTAATCCTTTAGTGGGCCCTTCTTCGTCTTTGCCGAAGATATTGGTTATGACCGAAGCGCCACCCGCCTTTCGGTTAGTGTATTCGGCAGTGACGGCGTCGAGCTTTTCGCTTAATGGGTCATAAATCGTTACGTGGCCGGGAGGCACAACAAGCAGATCGTCATCTGTTCTATCCGCGATCAGCAGTCTTTCCAACAGCGACTTGTCGCTTTTAATTTCCTCATATTCCCAATTATTTTCCGCCGCCATATTCTTAGCGTATTGTTCAATCTGCTTCCGATTACCGACTCCGGTATTAATAAAAACTGAACGCTGATAATTTTTTTTCCAACTATCAAAAAATTGACGAATATGTTTTTCTTTTTCAGCCTGAGGCTGCTTTGCTATTGCATCGTCGATTGCTCTGGGACCAACAGAGCAACCAGTTGCTTCCTGTTGGGACAAAGGCTGTACATCTTTATCAATCCAGCCTTGCGTAAAATAAAAAGTGCCGGGGTATTTTTTAAATTGATATTTATAAGCTGCGTCTGAACCAAGAAAAAGGGAAATGCAGTCATGAACACGTGGTATGACCAGTTTTGTGCTGCCGGCTTGTATTCCTACCGTACCTGTTCCGCATAAACCATAACCAATTACAATCCTCTCAACTTCAGCGTCTTCACTTAATCTGAAAATTTCATGCTGGAGGTCATTTTTCAACTTGCTAGGATTATCATGCAGAGCAGCCTGGAGAAAAAACATCTCGATATCAATTTCGAGCTGTTCAGCAATCTGCTGGATATCCGGGGCCAACACCCCACATGCGATTAAACAGATTTTACTCATTGTCAGAAAAAACTATTTTACTCATAAATACTCTGAAGAAAGGGTTTATTTTTCAATACCGATTCGTGCCTGAACACCGTTTCGATAATAGTGTTTAACCTCTTTCATTTCCGTCACGAGGTCGGCAACCTCCAGGATTTCCTTTTTGGCATATCTGCCGGTAATAATTAGTTCCATAGCAAATGGCTTATTATCTACAAGTCTAAGTAGATCGTCAACAGTGATAAGATTACATTGGACAGCCACATTGGCTTCATCGAGAATGACCACATCATAATTTTCATCCTGCATTATCGCCATAATGTCTTCAAGTCCGTAATAGGCCGCTTCGATGTCCTGTGGTTCAGGATTTTTTTGGATAAAGCACCCTCTGCCGTATTGCTTGACGGCAATAAGCTCTGAAAATCTCTCCAGCGCCTGAATTTCACTATAAAGCATCCCTTTGATAAACTGGGCAAAAAAGACTCTAAGTCCGGCACCTGCGGCACGAACTGCCAGACCGATGGCCGCTGTTGTTTTGCCTTTGCCGTTTCCAGTATAAACCTGAACATATCCTTTTTCTAATAAATCAGCAGTTTTTACCTGTAATTGCATTTTCATAAAAACCTCATGTTATCTGTCCGGAACCCGGTGTCAAGAGTAACTCAACTATTTTTACATAGTGTTTTTGTCTGAATTATCTGATCTGTTAATACTATCGCCGATGTTTATTTCCACGTTGATGCAATCCATTATTTATGTAAGCTTGACTAAGAGTAACTGACATTATTGTTGTTTGCAAATTGGAGATTCATCACACAGCTCTGGATGAATTATCTTGGCCAGTTCAAACGCCGCCTGCCCAACTCTTGGACCCGGTTTCAGGACAATATCTCCATCGATAACATAAAGTTTATTATTAATTACAGCCTCTAGTTTGCTAAGTTTTGACCAGTCTTTTAAAGCCTCATTTGAATTACAATTAGTCCCGGCCGAATGGGGATATGGTTCAATAATAACTTCTGGCTGGCGTTTGAGAAGGCTTTCTTTGGAAATCACCGGATAATCCTGCTCCAAATCACTAAAAATATTTACTCCGCCTGCGACTTCAATAAGCTCACCCAAAAAAGTGTCCGGTCCAACTGTAGTAATGCTTGCAAGTGTGCCGGGAACACGATACAAGGAAAAAAACACCTTTTTCTTTTCCGCGGAAGATAGTTTGTTTTTTATAGTTTCCAGTTCATTATTGATCTTACTGCATAATCTCTCCGCAGCGGCAGGGTTGCCTAGCTTCTCACCGAGCTCTTTTATGCCCTGATATATTTCGCTAATATCCCTAAGATTGATATTTAGTAACACTTTAGCCAAGTGAAGCAGAGAACTCCGCGAGTTTTGGCAATTTGCCGGTTTTGATGTATGTTCGCAGGGCTTTTTTGATGGTAGCAACCGGGTTTAGGCCGCGTTGTTTCAGGGTAAAAAACACGCTCATCAGCACCGATTGCGTTCGGGCTCCACGGTCGCTGCGGTTGTTATAGCTGTTCTTTCGCATGATCACCGCGCCGCGAATGCTGCGTTCGCCAAAATTATTATCGAACGGCACCTCGCGATTGCTCAGAAAAGTGAACAGCTCATCATGATGGCGTTTCAAACGCTTAATCAACCGCTGAGCTTCCTTGTTCGACCACTCATGCGCGATAATAAGATCCAAGCGTTTTTCGATTCGTTGGCAGCGCCGCTGGTAAACCGTCGCATCCAGTTCATCGATGCGTTTACGCAGGCGTATCGCGTCGCGAATTAATCGTTTGAGTTTTTTGGAGAACCTCGGCCAATCGCCGCTGTGGTCTTTGGCTTTCCAGACTCGCTCCAAATCACGCAGTAAGTGAACCAGGCACTTTTGTTTGGCGCATGACAATACATTGTAAGCATACCAGAAGTCACTTACGAACACGCCGTTGAAACATTCTTTGATAAATTCCAAAACCACCGGCCCGGCCCGCGACTGCTCGACCGTAAAAATCGTGGCTTGATGGCTGGTAAAGCACCATAACCAATGCGTTTTACCGTTTACCCGCCAGCCGGTCTCATCGCCGTGCAGGACACCGGCTTTTTGAATGTCCTCGATTATTTCTTCGTACCAGGCCAGGAGTATATCCGCTAAACGATGCCACATCTGGACTAATCCGCCCGGCGACATCTTAAACCGGAGATGAAAATTAAACACCTCCAGGATCTGCGCTATCGTATTGCCCAACGCAAAGTGGAGCCAGGCACACAAAACCACAATACCATTGCCAATAGATGATTTTGGCAGAGCATCGGTTACGATCGGCTCAACCGCCTTGCGACAGTTCGGACACCAGTCGCGATGAATAACATGCTTTACCGTCTCAACGCGAACATCTTCCGGGATGTCTTCGATGATTCGTTCACGTGTGCCGGAACATTTTTTCAGTTCGCCGCCGCAGTCCGGACAACATGAAGCGCGATGTTCTTCGGTACGGTCTATTTGGGTCGGCAGATTGCGGCGAGTACCTTGATGCCCTTTTTTACGGCCAAACTTTTTGCCGCGTTTTTTATCTGTTTTGTTCGGCTTGACAAAAACCGGCTTCTGACCTGAGGGACACGAAGGATCAGCCGGACTGCCGGCAACTAACGTACCTTGTGTTTTTTCCGCTGCCAGTTTCGACAGTCTCAGCAAAACAAAAACCACCGCCTCTCTGCCTTGCTCGTAAATAAGCTCAGCCTGCTCCGCAGTCAATTCCTGCTCTAAGGCCAGGTCGGCGATAGCCTGTTCAGCATTCGGCTTCATCATGCTGAAACTATAAACCATTACACGCAATAGCGCAAATTACCCATCTTAACATTTTAAAGTTTTTTTTGTCTTTTTTTTGCACAAGCCAACCCAAAAGCTATAGAATTTGCTTCACTTGGCTAAAATGTTACGATATTTATATATTTAATACCCTTGTGGTTACAAAATTTTGTTATATCTTCACATTTGCCCTGGATGATTATCAAATCTGGCTTGAGGATACTTATACGCTCGAAATTAGGATTAATAATACCGCCAACCTTATCCATATTTTTCGTCTTAAGGGGATAATTGCAGAAATCGCTGATGGCGATGAGTTTATCATCACAACCAAGCTCAAAAATGATTTCAGTAGCTGCCGGGTTTATCGAGATAACCCTGCTGGGGACTACTTGATTCTGTTCTAAGGGAGGTAGGTTATAATTAGTCGAAAAAAAACCAACAAGGCAAATACTAAGGCATATGGCAACTAATAAAACAATGCTGTATTTTTTCATTTTGGCACTTTCTTATCCTCTGAATAAATAACATGCTCACCATATTGGGGAATCAAATCAAGCCATTGTTTAACGGAAAGTTTTTTCAGTGTTCCCAGCAAAGCGGCAATGGTTCCTCCGTGGGCAATTACCGCGAAAATTCCTTCTTCTGGAATATCCTTGTACCACGTCATGATTCGATTGCGGAAAGCATAAGTTGTCTCTCCCTCCGGCGGAGCAAACGAATCGGGATTTTCAAACACACCGTCAATCTTATTTCCGTTCTCAGCATAAATGCTGTCCCACTTTTTAAGTTCCCACGTACCAAAATTCCTCTCTCTGAGGCGAATGTCTGCGCTGATTTTGGCGTTCGATTTAGTCGCCAAAAGTTTCGCCATAAAGATAGTGCGTTTAAGATCGCTGTGATATATTGTGTCGATTAGATACTTACCGACTTGTTCAGCAGCCTCGACGCTCTGTCTCTGGCCGATTTCGCTCAGTTCGATATCGCTTGCACCATAACACAAGCCTTGATATTTGTCCTGTATCTGGCCATGACGTATGAGAATAAGTGTGCGTTTCAATCCAATCCCCTCCAGTCTGCCGCGGAGACTAACAAAACAATTATTTGGGCCATGTAGCAAATCATACCAAGGCAGTCGCCTGTAATGCCTCCGATAAGTTTGTTTATTTTTCGTAATACGATTGCCAACAAAACCGCAATAACAACCAGCGATATCAGCATTTTAATTGGCGTTAAATATCCCCAAATAACAAATACGGGTAAAATCAATAAGGCTGCGATGATGACATCCGATATTTTAGCATTATGGCCGGCTTCTTTGGCAAGACCTTCTCTGGATTCTAATGGCTTTAAAATTCCAACTGAAATAACGGTAGCAAGCCGTCCAATAGAGGCTGAGGCAGTAATCACAACTATCTGGAACAGAATTCCATCAAGACAAGCTATTGTCAGAATCCGTAAAATCAGGGCCATAATAAGGGACGTCGCCCCGTAACTGCCTATTCGGCTGTCCTTTAGTATTCTCAAAATATCATCTTTTGTCCAGCCGCCGCCAAACGCGTCAAAGTAATCCGCTACCGCGTCTTCATGAAACGCACCCGTGACCAATAGCTCCACAGCAATTGCAATGGTCGCGGCCAATAAAGCATTAAAGAAAAACTGGCACAGCACAAAAACACCGGCAGTAATCAATCCTACCAGCATTCCGACCAGCGGCATAAACAATACAACCCGCTGAAACACTTTCGGATCTGAAGGATTGTTTCCATTTGGAACGGGTATGCGGGTCAGAAATTGTACCGTCGTTAAAAAAGGCAGTATTAGATATTTATTCATCGCTTTATCCCCGCAGATTCAAACGTTGCCATTTTTGACGTAATATTGGCGGCGGCATCTATCAAGGGCATGGCCAGCAAGGCACCGGTTCCCTCTCCTAAGTGCATTGACCAATTGAGAAGCGGCGCTAATTTCAGCTTTTTCAACAGAATCTTATGGCCTGGTTCCGCGGAGCAATGCGATGCAATCATATAACCACAACAGCCCGGACTTATCTTCTCGGCGATTAACGCTGCTGCCGTAGAGATAAAACCATCAATTATCATAACTCTTTTAAGCTCAAACGCCTTGCAATAGAAACCTGCCATAGCGGCGATTTCGAAGCCGCATATACTGGAAATGTCTTCAATAAAATCATTATTGCTTTTATTTCGTAATCGTTGTACCGCGTCATAAACAATATCCCTTTTTCGAGACAGTATTACCTCGTCAGCACCTGCTCCCGAACCAATAACGGATTCTGGGGCCGCATCACATAACAGGGATGTTATACAAGATGCGGATGTTGTGTTGCCAATTCCCATTTCTCCAGCGGCCAGTATCCTGGCTCCTTTTCCAACGGCTATTTCGGCTTCAGCTCTGCCAACTAAGGCCGCTTGTTTAAATTGCTCTTTAGTCATAGATGGTTTTTTTGACAGATTGGCTGTGCCGCATGCAATTTTTACGCATCGGTAATTGTCACTTTCGTTCTCAGGTAAGCCATACGAGCCAACATCGACAAGCCGTAGTTCTGTTTTAGTAGATTTCGCTAATACGCTACTCGCGGCACCCCCGCTTAAAATGTTGGTAATCATTAATGCCGTAACTTCAGCGGGCCAAGCGGAAATACCCTCTGTAACTACTCCATGGTCAGCAGCGAATATTACGATACTTCGAGGCTTGGTTCTAGGCTTGAGTGTCTGTTGACATAAGCTTAATTTGGCGGCAAGCATTTCAAGTTGCCCCAGGCTTCCCTTTGGTTTTGTGAGATTATTCAGGTGATCATGTATTTCGTCTGCAGTCAGCATCTATTCAACCTTCAACTAAACTTTTGCAAAATGGCATCTCGGCAGTAATATTACCATTAAAAGAGATAAATTTCTAACACAATTCAGTTATATAGTTCACGTTCCTTCCATGACAAAGTTTATAAAAACACTGGCCGGCTGAGTCATTTGAGATCATACAGGGAATTATCTTCTGAGAGGAAGCCGCAATCGCTGCTGATATAACCCTGGATGAAGCTGTAGGTATTGGTATGCCTGTCTTTCAATGACTGACAATGCCCATCAGCAAAACCAACGTTGGTGCTCTCGAGGTGTCGAAAACCCTGGGTTCCGGCATAACGCGTTGAATTGCTGATATCCTTTTCCCGCTCATTTTCCCAGGGGGCCCGCATAAACTTATTAGCCTGGTTTTTTCCATATTGCCCGTCACCAAAAACAGCACACTTATCAGGCTGCCTGATATCCGTTATGCGTGCGGTTGGTATATAATCTAACGCTGACCATCCTCCCACTGGTTCGGCCCAGCCAATATAGCTGGTGTTGTAGTTGTAGCCGGTATATTTATCCCCTTCCCACATGGCTGGTCCGGTAAAGGCCGGGCACTGCTGAATCTCAACATTACCCTGACCTTCCCAAATCAGCCCAGGCTTATAATCCCAGGTATTAGCTAGATGATTCCATTCGCGAATGAAATCCCAGGCGTATTGAACGCTGCCTGGCATTCCAAATGTATCCCTCGCAGCGGGCGGGAAAAAATCATTGTTATTAACCAGATATGTTTGAACTCCCAGGCACATCTGACGTACATTACTAAGGCAAACAATTTGCTTGCCTGCAGCTCTAGCACGCCCCAGGGCCGGCAGCAGGATTGATACCAGCAAAGCTATGATGGCTATCACCACCAGTAGTTCTATTAATGTAAATCCGGGTTTTTGTTTCACTTACAATTAGAAGTACATTTAAGCCAGTTATCCACCAAAACAGCCATATCCATAATATTAATAAAACCATCTTCGGCTAAATCTGTTCTTTGTGCCAATTCGTCAGGTTCATTGGTTATGTCCATGAGCCAAAATCGCTCCAGAAATACAAAGTCCCGCATATCTACCCGGTAATCTTGATTAATATCACCTTCGGGCGAAATCAGGGTTTCAGCGATAACAAAAACCTCAAACACATCAACATCAGTCACACTAAGCAATTTGCCGAAGGTATCATAGCCTGAGGGCATCAGCACCGTCCAGCTCTCATCAATCCATTGATAAATCGCCAGATCACTGCCGTCACCATTATAGGTATCTCCAACATAAAAACTTAAATCCGCAACTGCCGCCGCCTGGGTAAAAGGGCTCAAGATTACTATCGCCGTCACATTATAGGCTGCCAACGGCTGGGGTGGGGCCTCGGCATAATTCGAAAGATCATCTATGGCGGTTACTTGAAATGCCAGGGCTTGCTCAGTGTCAACAACGAGAATTTCAGCAAGTTTGGCTGATTCATTTTCAGGATCAACAAAGTCCAGCTGGCTTATACCGACCTCCAGATTGAAGGGTGTAACCGACATCTGATCACCGAGTTTTACCGGGGCTACGTCCGCGGCGGCACATATCTCGCCCTGATAATTATCCGGGTCACTGAATTTGATGTACTTTATCCATTCCAGGCCGACAGGATTGCCGTACTGGTCTGAAAGCCAGTCCAGATCAAAAGGAGTTCCACCCGCGGAGCCGGCGTACAGCCTGATGGCATCCGCTACTGTCTCATTACCGAAATAATTGACAATCCAGGGATTGACCGGTTTGGTCCAGTCGAGTTCTTCGCCAATCCAGCAATGATTACTGCTGTCCCATTTATACGGCTGGGTCGGAAAATAATTGTCGGCAGTGACTACCACATCACCCGGAGCATCAGTAAAAGTATACCACGGGCCGTCAAGCGACTGAGCAACGCTTATTGTTATAGGTTCCGAAAAGACCGCACCGGCTCCGCTGGGCGGAAATTCACCGCCTCCACCAAAAGCCGTCAGCGTATATGTGTTCATGTCTGAATCTTCATAAACATAAATGCCTGTGGCAAAGAACGGATTGCCATGAACAATGAAATCGATCCCGTAAGGGTTGTGCGAATCGTTTTCGATAACTTCATCAAATTCGACTACAATCTGCCCGATTTCTGAGCCGCTTTTCTTCAGTCCGCATCCGTTGTTACGGGTTAATTCGGGGTAACCATCCGTATAGTGTGTGCCATCCAGATTGTAATCACTAACACCATTGTACCATGCTGGCCAGACCATGTTGATCTCACGGAAATTGCCTCCGTCCCATTCCGTATCGTCCCTGTCCAGTGTACAGGGCTTACCCAGTATCGCGTTGGGATCACTCCAGAGCGCACTGGAATGAAATGGACCGTGAGTCATGTTGTCATTACTGCCGGGAGCATGCGTCGCGGTTGAACCGTCCCAGTTATAAACAATATGATCCGCCCAGATGTCAGACGCATGAGTCTCATGCGCCCCAGGACCGATCGCCACCACAAAAACAGTAAATACTGAAAAAATAGTTAATCGCATAATGATCTCCATTTTAACTTGTCGAAATCTTTATTTTCTAATCTACATCTACATTTACAGATACTGATTTTGCGGTTGCGACCGGGCCTCAAAATTAATTAAGCACGTTTTCTACGTAACATAGTGATAACGCCTAAACCCAGCAAAGTCATCGTAGCGGGCTCAGGAACCACATTCGGACCAAAAGCTACTAACTGTCCACCAGAAATTGTATAAAGATTTTCGTTGGCTAAAGCAAACTGACCTCCATAACCATCTATGGTCTCCAAGAGTGCTCCGGTATCAGCATCAAACATCCCGATTTTAGTTCCATACTGGTCGGATGCGTAGATTACATCAGTGCCGTCACCCATGTCGAGTGCGTAAGCCAGCGATTGATTCCAGCCGCCCCAGCCCTGTGCCGATTTCCAGACTTCCTGTCCGGTCACGGTATTATAAGCAAATACGAACGGGCCATCCTGAAATTCTGCCCCACAGGCATAGACCAGATCGTCATCGCCGAGCGTGGGCGTATAGTCGCCTGAAGGGGCCCCATTATCGCCTGTATAGGAAATGGTCGAACCGTCGGAACCGTCTGCAACAAGCATACCGGCGTAATCATAAAAGTCATAACCGCCGGCGATTACCCGGTCATTAACACTGTCATAAGTGATTCCGCCAAAGCTCAAAGGCTCGAAAGAACCAACGCTGTATCCGTTATTGCCCCAACCTACATTAATTATTCCGGTTGATGCGTCGATAGCAACTATGCCGCCCCGGCCCGACGCCCAGCCACCTTCGGTACCTACCGTTGTATAAACCAGATTCTCGGCTGAATTGTAGGCTACCGCTCCCTGCCCCTGACCTGTCAGGTCGAGAGTCCAGGCTTGACTACCGTCAGCAACATTGATCGCGTGAAGTCTTGTACCACCACCGAAACTACCATAAGTGTGCATATACGCCAGCCCTTCTCCGTTAAGGCCCAGGTCCGGCACAATCGAAACAGAAGCATTCACAACACTGGCGTAAGTTTCACCATGGCTGCCCATGGTGCTGAGATGATAGCTCCATTTTTCGACGCCGGTATCGGCATCAAGGCAGTATACGTACTCTCCAGAACCCATGAAAACAGAGTTACTGGCCGAATCTGCTGATGGCGATGACCATGAACCAAACGAGGCTTCTGCTACCGGTGATGTCCATAACTGACTGCCGTCAAGTTCGCTGAATGCGTTAACTGCGCCGCTGGCGGAATAACAATAAACCATATTATTCATCACGACAGGCGCAGAAGCACTGGCACCCATGAATCCGGCCCCTAGATCGCTGCCGACTTGAAAACGAGGAGTGCTATAAACCCCAAGATCAGGCCCCGTCGTTGTCGCTCCGGCAAAATCATTACCAGAATGAAACTGGGACCAGTTATTATCTACCTGGGCCCAAGAGAAAGATGCACATATCAATACCAGAATTAATGTAACTAAATTTTTCATTTAACTATTTCCTTAATTATAATTTTTTCTTGTTAACGCTAAACTACTTAAACCAAGTAATACAATTGCAGCCGGCTCAGGAACCGGCAAAGCCGGAGCCTGTTTATTATTTATCCAGGCTAACGTTCCTTCGTCCGGCGGTAACGCATACATATCAAGACCGCCTGCCGCTATCGACCAGCCTACCCACGATCCATCCTCAATCTTCATACTGGATATACCAACCTGAGAGAATGTCCATTCTCCATGCTCACCAGTAAAGAAATCACCGGTCCAGTAGATATCTGGGCCGCTATCTGGCGCAATAAAGAATCCACCTTCACCGCCGCTTTCATGCCACAATTCCCAATTCGGTCCATACCAGCCACCCCAGTACAAATCGTCTTGGTCAGTAGGCAAGTACATATCAGCGTCACCGTAAGGCTGGCCTCCGAGGAATCCGTTGCTGAAATCAGAACTGGTATAGGTTTCGCCTTCGCTCCATGCCAATCCATATCCATCGTTATCGAGATCGTAACCGATACCGAAAATTGCGACCCCCAGCCCCGGCTGTCCGCCAGCAAAAAGATACAATTGAGAGTCAGCTCTGGCAATGTCCAGCATCATCTTTTCAGCATTAACGGTTCCGTCAAATCGATAACCCCATACCATAGTGACATCCTGAATGGGAGAGGGCATTGGGGTTGTTTCTCCGTCAGTATAAGCAAGATTAAAGATTTCCGGCACGGACCAGTGTACGATCATGGCAGCACTATTGTCGCCGCTTCCGGTCCAGAACTGAATATCATCCATTGAGATAGCGTCAGCCCACGAGGAAGGCAAAGTGCTTCCCAGTGTTACAAAGACAAAGACTAAAACAATCGGTTTTTTCATTATTTACCCTTTATTTGACGCCTTAATCCTCAATCACAATCCAGCGTACATTCGAGCCAGTTCTCCGTCATAACAGCAAAATCCAGGAAATCTACACGGTAATCCAGGTTAACATCCCCATCAGGATAGGGAACTGTCGTAAAATACGCTGCCCCGGCGTATTCTCCGTTAGTATTGTTACCAAGCATACCAATGAGAATTTTCTCCCTGTCAATAGCAGCGTAAGTTGTAGGCCAACTGGAGGAGTCAGAAGTCTTGAACTTCTCTAACAGCCCCCATTCGTTACCCGCACGGTGGTAAACGTACACGGCACCGTAACTGCTTGTGAAGGCATGGGTACTGGCAACAATGTTGTTGCCGCTGATCGAGAGGGAACAGCCAAGGCCGTCAGAGTTATGGGCATCAGGAGCAGTCAATTTGGCAACCTCGATCCACTCTGTATCATTGCGATGAAAAACATATAAGGCCCCGCCCCAATCCGCCGTATCGTCATCACCAACTGAACCGACAACGGCGTAATCGCCTTCGATAGCGACCGAGAAGCCGAATTTGTCATCCTTCGCAGGATCAGATGCTTTCAATCTGCACATCCGCTCCCAGATGGCCCCGTTGCGCTGGAAGAAGCATACCGAACCGGTGTAAGTATATGGAACGCTGTCGTTAGGTGCTCCGACAACAGCGTAATCGCCACTGATTGCTACGCTCCCGCCGAAGTAGTCGTTTATATTGCAATCCGGGTCGGTAAGTCTTACCATCTGCGTCCAGGTGTCACCGTTGCGTTGGAAAATATATGCTGCACCGGTACGACCATCTTCACCTCGCGAGCCGATAATTACGTATTCTCCGCTTATCGCTACGCCTTCACCGAAACAACTGCCCGTTGCCGCAGTCAGCTTGGCTGTCTCTGTCCAATTGTCACCGTCACGATGAAATACGTAAGCCGCGTTCGTTTTAAAGCCACCGATAACTATATAACTACCATCCTCGCTGATTGCCGCGGAATAACCAAAACGGTCATTGGGTTCCCCATCAGAGGCCAACAGTCTGGCTGCCTGCCTCCATACCCCGTTAACATCTTGCTGAAAGATATAAGCACAACCAATGTTATTGTTGCTCTCATCGCGGCTGGCACCAATGACTGCATAATTGCCCCTGATCGCAACGGTGCTGCCAAAGTTGTCAAAATCGGCAGAAACCGAGGGGAACACCTGGGAATCTGGTCCCAATACCACCTCTGCTACAGCCATCTGAGGCCATGCCAACATCGATGTAATTATCAGTAAAGATGTAGCGGCACAACTAATGGCCATCTTTTTTTTAGACATAGTTTTTTCCTTTTTATAATAAAGAAACAGCCTTTGTCTTCCCAAGCCACCAAGAGTGGGCCAAACAAATAAGGCAAAATGTATTTAACCATGTTTCTTTCGATCTTTACGAACAAACAAATTCAGCCCACCAAGAACTATCATGCCAAGCGTTGCTGGTTCGGGAACCGGCAATACCGGTGCCTGTTTGTTGTTTTGGCAGGCCATGGTTCCCTCGTCGAATAACATCATATCTAAACCACCGGCAGCAACGGACCAGCCAAACCATGAGCCATCTTCGAGTGACAGGCTGGAGATGCCGATATTGGCAGCAATATAATCCCATTCACCATGGCTACCGGTAGAAAAGTAGATGTCATTAGGGGTCCAGTAATCCTCACTTCCTCGATCCGGAGCTGCAGAAAATCCACCATTGCCGCTCTGTTCCTGCCACAATTCCCAAGTCGCCCCGTAATTGCCGCCCCAGTACAAATCATCATCATCAGTCGAAAGATAGTAATCACCATCCGTAATAGAATGAGCGTTGAGAACACCATCAGTAAAATCGTTAGATCCATACGTCGTGGTCCCATCGCTCAAACCGAACCCATCACCATCCAGATCATAACCTATACCCAGGGTCGCCAAACCCGGAGTTGGTTGGTTGTAAATGTGCAGATATAGTCGCGGATCGGCCTGTGCGATAGCAAACATCATATCTTTGACATTTGCTTCACCGTCATAACGATAGCCCCATGCCATCGAAATATCTTGGCTGGGGGCCGGCATCGGAGTACTACCTCCCCAGCTATAGGCCAGATTGAAATATTCCGGCGCGGACCAGTGAATGATTATTCCCGTCTGATTGCTTCCGCTGCCTGCCCAATTACCACTGGGGATATCGCTAAAACTAAAAGCAGCGTTTGCAGACGACACAAAACAACTTATTACCATTAAACAAATAATTTTCTTCATGATTTTCCTCATAATTTCTTGGGGATTAAAAAAGTTCATAGCAAATAAAAGCTTAAATGTAACAAGGCTTCAGCTAACACATGAATAGACACTTAATACTTCCGATATCTTCTCAGTATCAACCCGCCCAGCCCCAGCAGCGCCATCGTTGCCGGCTCGGGAACGGCGACGTCGGCAAACGCATCGATCTCACCACCGGCAAATCCAGTCGTGCCTTCCACTTTAATGTACTGAATCCACTCAAAACCGGACTCGGCCAGGTCAAACCCTGTCCCGCCTCCGGAACCTTCGTAGAGAGCAATCGCATCGGCTCCGGAAATACCTCCGTTTATCAGTGTATCGTTGTACGCAGGATTCACCGGCTTGGTGAAGTCCATCTGTTCGTTGGTCCAGCCGTCGCCGGTGGCGTTGTATTGCGCTTGATCCCATTGGTAAGCATGGGTCGGGAATGCTGTATCGCCGTAAGGCCCGTTCTGATAAGTGTACCAGTTTTGACCATCCTGACTGACGGAGACCAAGACATCTTCCGTAAACGCACCGCCTGTCAGCATGTATGTACCCATGTCGGTGCCGTCGTGGACAAATCCGTCTCCAACATAAAAGGCGTTTCCAAACACCAGAAAATCAATACCATAGGGATTTGCCGGATCATCTTCCACCTGGTGATCGAAACTGACGACGATATAGCTGTAGTCATTCAGCGTCGTGATGAGTTTTTTGCTGGCCTGATCAACATTATAAGCTGGCTCTACCAACTTGACCTTTCTGTCAGTAGTGCCTCCGGACCAGCCGCCCCAGGGATCATAGAAGTCCGTTGAAGGTTTTCCAAGTACAGACGCGGGGTCATCATAAGGCGAGTTGCCAAAAACACCCCCGAAATCTACCACTTGCGTGGCAAACGGCGAAGCGAACGCAACTGCGGAAACAAAAAATAATACACAAATACCAAAGCTAATTGTTTTTTTCATGATTTCCTTCTCCAAATACTAGTTTGTTGTTACTTTTACGTTTTTTAACTTATACTTTTTTACACTATCATTTTTGTTGCATTTTCGTCACCTCCATTCTGGGCCTTGGCAAGATATTTCTAGAGAGGATGCGGTAATTGTAGAGTAGGCGCATAACTCCCTCGAGAAAAACTAAGCAAGTTATCTCTTTGCTTTAATGCCCGATTGGACTATAATGACTGGTGCTAAAGGGAAGCCCAACCGGTTTCTCTTAGGGGCGTCGGCATCGTGTCGGCGCCTCATTATTACTTATTTTCTATAGCTCACCTTTCTATATGTCCAAATAAAAAACCGCTGTTCCCGCATAAGGAACAACGGTTTTCAACCTGCTGGTGTTCGGATTATAAATACTATACGACACAATCCGAATAAATGCTGTTCTTTACGCGAGAACTTATTTTTCAATCCATATAAAACAGGTATTCTGACTCTCGTCCTGCCTGACAACGCCTTCCCGCTAAATCGTAGCAGTGGCATAAGTTATCAGGGTTCCCGACATTCTGCCGAGGCGAACGATCACAGCGGCGCGACCGTCGCGGAATTTCACCGCATTCCCTGCAAGTGCTTTTTAAAAACACTTTACCTTCCTTGAAAGCTTTTTTTCAAAGAGCTTAATACTTTTATAGCATGTTTTTTAAAACTGTCAATCGCTAAAACAAAAAATAATTGAACTTTTTATACAGGTGAAATGACAAGGCTCAAGTGTACTTGTTATTAAGAGTATCGAAGAAGGCTAAATAGTTAAACATCGGATTATTGGCAGACTCGTCTGTTAAACGTGAAATTCGCGCAGATTGGTACAGTAGGGGTTTTCTGGCCGTTTCGCATGTAAATATTGTCCTTGATTCTATTTGAGATATAATGCCCCCATGATACGAAAAACATATACATATTTCATGGCATTGATAGCCGGGCTCAGCGACAAGGCGGCTCGGGATGCTCTGCTCAAACAGCAGCAATCGCTGGACTATTGCCAGGAGGAAGTCCGGATACTTCGGGAAGTCCTTCGGGACGAGTATGACTGTAAGCGTCTGCTCCTTAACGATTCGCAGAAGCGCAGGTTGGCGGTTAAGGCTAAGCCGCTCGGTAGGCACATATTGGGGAAGATTCCCACGGTAGGGGGGTAAGGGGCTAAAAATAGTCCCGGAAACACATATTTTCATAAACATAACAATTCCAATATCTTACAAAACGTAGAGCGCAGGCTTTTTTGGTTGGCTTCGGGGTCCCGAGTTGGACACATGGCCGTTAATCATTTTAGCAATTCCGAAATTCGTATGTTTCGGGGAGCCAAATAGCAGCGTTTAATCGCGGAAAAGTCCGGCCCGGAAAATTTGACTGATTTACATAAGTCGTTGGATTTCAACAAGTACGAATTATTGAGTAAGACAATGGTAAATTTAGCAGGCTCAACTCGGTTTATATACCCGTTGAGCCTGCTAAATTAATAATCCATCAAATCAAAAACACGTTTATCTCAAAAATGGAATCATTCTCTTATGTTGTTTGTTTGGATTAGAATCGGATGATAATAAATAAACGGGAATAGATGAACTGGTGTGTCCGTTCGCGGGCAAAACAGTAAGATGATCGCCCCAACTGCTTATTTCACTGCCATAATCACTGGTAGAATCGCCGCTGTAGCTGTCATAGCGGTCAAGAGAGGTTTCCAAGCTAAAATCCCCAACATCAACGCAGAGTGGTGTTTCTGTCATAACGCTGTAAGTTGAGGTTTTGTAGTTACTGCCCAGCAGATAATAATCAACATTATAATATGAATTAATCGTATTCGAACTTATCAACGCGATTTCATCATAACTATTGCCGGGCAGGAAATCGCCACCAGCAATACAACGCCACGACACAGTTTGATTATTCTCAAAAGTCGTATAAGCTGAAGAACCGATCCTGTGTACGTAAACGGGGAACGAACTATCAGACACCCTGTCCGGATCAGCCGGTACTATTAAAGCCAACTCTCTCATACTTAAAGCACCTTTATAGACACGAACTTCTTCATATTCCACCGTCGCACTGGGATAGCTGATGTTAACATTATTACCAATATAAAGGTCCCCAGCTCCGCTAAAAATAGATCTTACATTTTCCTGGCAAGTCATGCCGTTCACACGTTGCCAATGAAAAACTGAGTAGGGAGAAGATACAGTTGAGACAAACCACTCGACTTGCAATGCTCCTTTATCCCGACATCGCATTACTAATTCTCTGGTTACTCCGGTAGGAACTACTTCAGCTCCGTTAACATCCCATATTTCATTTTGACCGGAAACACCATCCTGGCAGATTTGTCCACCAAGCCCATAATTATTGGCCACAGGGCCACCTTCCACATTGTTAGGACAATTTACAAAGAAACCATATGAGCGTGCCTGAGGTGAAAATCGCCTTTTATCCACAAGGAACAAATAGTATGTCGGGTCCGTCATTACCTTTGCTCTTACCCAAATAGTAAAATCTCCGGTCAGATCAAGATCATCTGAGTCCAGAGCTTTAAGAGCCCCGGCATTACCCACCGAGAACGTCGCCTTGCCATTACTGACAGAGAGATTACCCACAACAGATAAATTATCTGCTACATTTCCAGATGGGGCTTTATCCGCCAACGGTCCTCCGTCGGCGGATTCGAAATCCCATGCGGCAACCAGCATGGTGGACGCATCGGGCGACCTTATCCCGGCAATTTCTTCGCCATTTGTGTCATTAGCGTCGAAATTTCCTGATGCCATATCTATATATGGAATGCCGCCAATATACGAATTATCTGAATAATTAGGGTCGGCAGGCTTGATCGTTTTGATATAGTCGGGCGAAGGCTGTTCTACGATATAACTAATTTCCTCAAAATCAATATATCCATAATCTCCGAGAGTTACCTGGTCAACATAGAAATTACCGCTAACCATCGATATTACGGGGTAGTCATTGTTTTCTGCCAGGGTTAGAACCGGCTCTTTTATTCCTCTCTGGAAAATATATATCGGATAATGTCCATTTTCGTCAGGTAATGACGAAACAGCCGCAATCTCATCTTCAAGTACATGCCACCAGTCATATTCCGCTTCCGGCAGGAAATCGCCGGCAACTATTTTATCCCATCTATCAGCACTTCTGCCGCAACGGTCCAGTTCAACACCTCTGCAATCATAAATAATGATAGTATAATAATGGTCCACACTGTATTGCGAAACCGGATCATCCCAGATTACGGCAATTTCATCACCCGGTACCACCTGTGAAAAATTACCAACAGCAACATCAATGGGCCTGCCGCCATTGTCATAGAAGTCCTGCAAATCATTTGTTCCGGTGTCCGGTATTAGAAGCGAGTCGGCAATAATCCTTGTCGCCGGGCTGGGGCTAGATATAGTGGCACTGCCGTCAGAACGTATATGGAACAATTTTTCTGACTTGGGCACATAATAAGCCCTGTTCAAAGCCGAGCCGGTATAGGATAAATACGGAAGCACAGAAGAAGGGATATCAGATTCTACGGCCCACAATGACACATTTGTTGTGTATTGGTCAGCGATGACATTTTCAACATTTTTATAAAAGGGGCAATAAAACGCCATCGGATAGGAACAATTATAAAAACTGTTATTTTCAAAGTAATTGTAACTGCCCCGGCAAAGAATTCCGATATCACAATTTGAGAGTTCGTTGTCCATTACCGTAATATCATTCGTATAGCATCTCGACTCACTTTCCTTGTCATTATTACTGACTCCGCCTTCCCGGTTACAAATATCAATTGCGATGTGATAACCGGCAAAAGTATTATCGGAGATAAAATGATCCCGGGAGGAATACCGCCTTATATCATAATTCTCGCCTCTGTTGCGGAAGATGGAGATCGCCGTATGATAGGGTTCGACAGGACTGTAAGTTGAGGCCAGAAATTCATTATAGGTTATCTCATGGTCGTGACAGGCATCAAGCAGTATGTCCGCATACGTCAGAGTACCTTTGACAGCATTATCTTGAAATTCGTTATCGTAAAAGGTCCAGTTAGCGGTTGCTTTTTCACAATATACCGCAGCCAGATAACTTTTGGTAAAACTATTGTACTGAACTGTGACATTTTCACCCCGAGCAAAGACAGCGTAAAGATTATATGCGGTAGTATTATCATAGATTGTCACTTCTCTTCTATGGGCCCAGGAAAATTCAAAACAGACCCTGAAGCCCATGAGAGTCAGATTATGTACCGTCGTGGGAGATGTCGCAGAGGTTTTCTGGTCGAACATAAAGGCACGCCAAGCGCCAATTTTAGTAGATGTATTTGTAGTCCAGTTAAAATCGTAGTCTGTAATGTCGTTGGCGTTAGTGTCTATTCTGGCATCAATAACCAGCCCATTACCATCTATCTCAACAGAAGTGGCCTCTGTTGTTATATTAAAAAGCCTTTGCGTCGAACCTCCTTCCATATTAGACAAATCAATCACCCAAGGGGTCGATCTAGTGGCAAAATCGATCGAACAATCAATGTCAAATCTATAAACAAGATTACCATTGGCGTCATACCAATTTGCCCAGCGTGTGGTATTCCAGGGATCGAAATCACCCTGGCCATCATTCATAACTGCCGCGATACTCAGGCCAAAAACTGTTCCATAAAGCGCAAAGAAAAATACAACTGACAGCCCCAAAATTTGAACATTCTTCATTGCATAGTACCTTTCAATTAAAAGTATAAAGTGATTGTGAATCATTTCTGACTAACGAACATGAAGATGGGTCATGGTGTTTGGCAGCAATATTTATTTCTATATCGATAATTATGGAAAGTCGAAAACCTCCTTGCCGACAAAAAATTTATATGCGTAAATTATTAATTGTTTCATGTAACCAAAATCCTATATCCCAAATGTGACAGCCCAGAAAATTCAGACTAAATCGCTTGCTGTTTCAGGGGAAGTTCACAACATCGATCATTACGAGAGAAGCTTATATCAAGGCGCACCGATACCATGTAAAGCACAGGCTTTTTCAAGTAAAATCGGTTCATCCAGGTGATTATATAGGGCCGTTACATATACATGGCAGAAGCGCAGGGTTGTCGGCGAAAATTTCAGGGGCCATTAAAAAATTGAGCTCATTGCCTCAATCCAGTTATTTGTCAGTTTCACATTCGTCAAGATTTTTATTGCCTGCTACTATTCCGCTATCGAGAGCATTGCGTTTAACAGTAGCTAAGGTTTTGAACATTTCTCTGACATCCATAACACCGCCAATCGTAAACCATATTGCGGTAATAATAGAAACAAAACATGCCAGCCAAACTTTGAACTTCCAGAATTTTGTCCAAAAGTCATCTGGTATCCCATCTTTCAGAGCAAAGTTAGCAATAGTTCCAACAAAAAAAACCAACGTCCAGCCAATCACCCAGCTTATCATAATCCCATAGATTATCTTGTCTGAACGACTAAACTCATCTGTAACCAAAGCTTTCCAGCCCCGAACAGGCTTGTCCCTGAAAGCCTGTTCCTTACGGTGCAGCAGCTGAGACATATTAAAATTCGTCTTACCACCTAAGGATATAATCACATACAACCCAATGGCAACTACCATAGCAATCATGGAAACATATTGTCCGTTGATCGGAAAATCTTTCCCATAAAGGCTGGGCCAAAGATGCTGCAAAACCGTCCCAACTGTAGCAATCACTGACCCACTTATCATTGCCGTCCAGGCAGCAGCAGTTGAACCTCTCTTCCAATAAAGACCACCAATGATCACCGCACCAACGCCGCCGACGAAAATTGCCCCGGTAACCCTGAAAAAGTAAACAATATTGATTCGCTGCACAAACAGACAACTAAATAGAAATATAAATATCGCCACCATTAAAATAGAAAGTCGCAATAAAATAATATGCTGCCTGGGAGTAAAAGGCTTTTTGCGGAAAGGCAAAATTACGTCCTGAATAAAAATACTGCCCCAGGAATGCAGATACGTGTCGTGCGTGCTGATAAAAGCCGCCAGCATCATTGCCGCAAATATGCCAAGTATGCCCACCGGTAATATTTTCGCCAGGACAATCGAAGTTGTCAATTGCTCCTGTAAATACGAGTTATCAACCGTTGCCAATACATTTGTAACCTCCGTAGCAGTTGTGGAATATTTAGGATTGTGCATTACCACATAAGCACATATCGGCAGATAAACCAGGACCATGCCAATCACGATGGTTCTCCATCCACCGATAACTTTGCCCATTTTGGCTTCGTGGGCATTTTTGGCTGAAGAATTATAGCTACCCCTACCCTGCCAGGCCATACAGGTGTAAAACATGGCAAAAACTTCAATCAAATAAAACCAAACATCAAAATCATCTGCCTTGCTAGACTTGAAGGGATTTATCATCGACTTGCCTTCTTCTGCCAGAGCCAGCGTACCTATTACATCTGAAAAATCAAAGGTCAGGACCAAATAAACAGCCATGACCGCGAATGCCAGGTACATCAAAATACCCTGAAAGAAATCCGTTACCATAATTGAAATTTGGCCACTAATAAAAACAAAAAACAAGGACATGCCCAAAAGACCCAGCATTACCAAAATAAAAGTCGGCACTTCCATCCCCACCAGCAACACACTTTGAGGCAAGCCGCAAAAGTATATAAAAAAACGTGAGCCAACCGCAGGAAAAATACCGAAATTAATCGTACCTGCCAGAAACCCCAAAATACCACAAAACACCCGAAAGCTTTTACTATAGCGCACCTCAAAGAATTGAGCCAGCGTAAAGCAGCGTGTTTCTCGAAAACGATAATAAATCCAACCGATAAGTGCAATGAACAACCAGATCGGTTCTGTCATCATCAACCACCAGTTAGCAGAAAACCCCGCTTGATAAAAAATTTCAAACTGAGCGATTATACTGATCGCCCCCATAGTTGCCGCGCCTTCAGCCACACCAAGCATATACCGCCCGCCGCACCTGTTCGCCGCCAGAAAATCAGCCACGCTCCTCATATAACGCTTTGTATACCAGGCCAAAACCATAAAAGACAAAAGCGTACCAAAAACGATCAGCCAATCTACAGAATGTAAATTCATTCAAAACCCTTTTGTTTACAAACTTATCGTATCCAATCCAGCAACAAATTCCGGAATCATTGCAAATTACAAATTGCCCGCATCACTTCCAATCGCCTTTGCTCATAAAATCTGCTGTCCCGTCGATAGCGATTGGTCCATTGAATATCATTATTCAAATCCAGAAGTTGCTCAATATTGCTGTCGATAGCTACTCCACTTTGTTTTGCGGATTCTATTTTATCTCTCAACATAACAAACAACTCATAATCCTCAATCCCCAGCCTCAGCAATTCGGAACGTATGCTGTCAATCGGACCATCCGGGCCGGGATAAAACAACAGGCCGTCGCCCCAGCCCAGTCCGCCTTTACGTCTCAGGGAAGACCATGCTATGGGCTGTCTCATGGGGTCGGGGCTCAAATAGATATTGACTTCATAGTACAAAAAGCCTGTCGCGCCAAACCGCCAACACAGCCAGCCGGCCAGCAGATTATCTACCCCGCTATGGGTTATCATAACCCCAGGGTAGGGCCTTTCCGGGCTTACACATGAATATAACCAGAGTTCCTGAGGACTCTTTTGGCATTGCTCAACAATCGTTTTGGTAACAAGATCATGCCTCATGGTATAAACATCCAACTCCCCCACCGCATCGGTTGGATCCATATGGAAGGTTATCATGTATTTTGTTGAAGGCGATTGCTTATTGATTAGCTCGCACATAATTTTAGAATTATCAAAGACATTCGGGCTTGGTTCGTCATAAAAATATGAAAAGGGTGTCACCGGCCAGTCCTTCTGCTTTAAATGTTCTTCCCAGGTCGCAAAGGTCTGGTTTGCCAGCTTGAAATATTCGTCCGAAAAAGGTTCTATTTCAATCTTCCTGATCTGATCACTTCCGGGCAATGCCATCCACCGGACCAGATTGTAATTGCTCTTGCCGGTAATATATTTGCCGGCCCATTTTCTGGTATTAACCAGAATCGTGTTCAAGCCATGATCCAGATATCGTTCCACCTGCTGATCGTATTGGGTAAAATCAATTTGATAATCGCCATTTTCATCTACCATATATCTCGGGCGCAAAAATTCGGCATCAGCCTGCCAGAGCAGCTTTTCGTCCGGCAAATCATCAAGCGTCATACCAAGGGTTTCGCCGTTTTTTCGGAAAACCTCAGCCATAAAAACCAGTTCATCATCATTACGTAAAAAACTTTTGGGCGTCATGTGATGCTCAAGCATATTTTTTACATACTTGTCGCTCATTGCCGCCAACTCATCCCCGGCAATTCGCATGACCCGCCCCAGAAAACTGGGTGTAAATCCGAAAGAAGTCCTCAGCGTTTTCCGCTTCGGGAGAGTAATCGGATAGACCTCAAGCGATATGGGCAACTCCACTTTACTATTGCCATTAGAGACAATAATCCGGCCAGCATATTTTCCTGCTGTCTGACCATGGTCAATCTCGGTATCCAGCCAAAAATTTGTTAACGTCTGCCCTGTCAGCTTTTCAACTTTTTCAGAAGGTAATAAGGCGTCCGGGAAATGCTGGTTAAAATCTCCGGTTGGATAATTATTTTCCGCAGGGACCATTACCGCAGAGACTTTACGCAGACGTAATTTATCGGCCGGGATAACAACTGGTCCTTGTAAACTCGTAACAGTAATTTCGTAATCAGCCGCTTTCATTTTCTCCGGCAAGACCACAAACTGACCTGTTGCAATCTGACCTCGGCAACCGTGCAGTGAAATGCTATTCGACCACTCAACCTCGTTCAAAAATGGCTCGGGACGAATTTTATCCAAGGACGAAACGGCCTTTAGAAAGATGCTATCAGTATCAATATCATTCTTTTGGGCCCATCTGGTATTGAGGACGGTCACGGCCCGGCGTTCCAACTGTGACAGTTCGTCGGCACCAGCAGTTCTATATTTGACATCTTCAAAAGCCTGGGGATTATTCTGCAAAAACTCTTCTAATTTCTTCCGGCGATATTCCAGCCGAATGTCATCGGCATATTCGCCGGAATAACTTCGGGAGGAAAAACGAACATTATCAATCTGGGCATAAAGCGGATTAGCCCAGTCGCCAAATTCAACTTTTTTCCCGTCAAAAGCAAAATTATCCACAAAATTGACATCGCCCTGAATAACGCGTCTTCCGTCAGCATAGATGCTCAAAATATTGTCATTCTCATTCCAGGACAACATAATATTATGCTGAGTTCCTGCCTGCCAATCTAATTGCGCAGAGAATTCCCGCCTTTTTTTCCCCTGTCGCACCAAACCCAAAAGCCAGTTGCGATCATCTTTAATCAGCTCAACCCGCAGGCCATCGGCAAAATAAACTTTAGCCAGATAATGCTTACTGCCGTCATTCCATCCCCAGACAGGTTTGAGCCAAAATGAAAAAGCACTCATCTCTTCAGACAGCCCCATCCGCATTATCTGCGAAGATGAAACAGACAGCGCCCTGCCATTGATATTCTGAGCATATTCCACAGGCTTATCGAAATACTTCTCTGCGCCTGCATCTTCAAAATCTACCAGCAAATCATCAGCACAACAAGTAATAGCGAGTAAACCAACTACCCAAAATGTCATCAGCTTTTTTTTAATCACGTCCCAAACCTTTCGCATATAGTTTCAACCGGGATTATCACAAAATTATCTTAAAACAGGCACCATCTTAAAGTACCTTGAACTGCCGTCGCTGCTGCTCCGCAGAAAATATGCCGGGATCGAATCACTCTGATTGCCTTGGGCCGGCAATACCATTAAATCATCACCCCAATCAGCCATATCAGCTCCATAATCACCACTGGCCAGCCCTGAGCATTTTTCATAGTCACTCAAAACTTCTCCCACAAATAAATTTCCCGTATCCAGGCAACTCGGTTCCACCGTCATAACATCATATAGAACACTCTTTATAGCCACCTGGGACGTAGCCTTATAATAATCGACGGAGTATTTTCTACCGCCGGTCACTGAACTTATCAAGGCCATTTCCTCCAAAGGCCGGCCTTCGTCCACAAACTCACCTGCCGCCACAACCTGCCAAGGATTCGCAGAAACAGCCGTTTCCCGATACACACTGCTGCTGCCGGTTCTATAAACAGAGGCTTTATATTCTGTCGTCGCCAGGTGATCTATAGCGCCTGGGATAATATCCGCCAACTGCTCGTCATCCAGCCAGCTTTGGTATATCCGTACTTCATAATAGTCAACCGTCGCGGACTGCGGGTCGGCATTCACTGTATTGCCAAGATATAAATCAGTCGTGCTTTGGAATATTTCGCGCACATTTTCCTGATACGTCATGCCGTTAACAATTTGCCACTGATTTCCGACTGTGGGGTTAGTCACCGTTGAGGCCAGCCATTCCACCTGCAATGCCCCTTTATCGGCACATCGCATTACCAATTCTCTCACTTCGGAAATTGGCACTATCTCGGCGCCATCAACATCCCATATCTCATCCCCCCCACTCACTCCATCGGCACATATCTGTCCACCCAGGCCAAAATGATCTGCCACTGCCCCCCCCTGGGCTTTAGCAGAAGTATTAATCAAAAAAGCATAAGAACGCTCCTGGGGTCCGAAGAACCGCCGCTTGTCTACCATCGAAATATATGATGTGGGGTCATTACAGACCTTCGCCCGGATCCAGATCGTAAAATCACCTTGCATGTTCAGGTCTTGCGAGTCCAGGGCCCGCAGTGCCCCGCCATAGTCTTTGCGTAACTGAGCCCGACCGTCACTGACAATAACCGTACCCAGAACTGTCAGATCATCGCAACATTTCCCTGCGGGAGCTTTATCGACTAAAGCCCCCCCATTTTTATCCTCAAAATCCCAGGCAGCTACCAATGACAAGGCCGGGTCGGGGCGTACGATACCCACTATCTCATCACCATTGGAAGCATAACCGTCCAGATTTCCAGCGGCAATATCCATTAACCGCGTACCAACAGTCGTATTTGATGTCCAGCCGGAATCTAACGGTTTTACATATGTAATATCTGTCGAGCCTGTTTCAAATATAACTGCCAGTTCGTCATAAACATCACCATTAGTATTAAATTGCCCAGCGGTAATATCAGCAACCGGATCAGAATTATCAGCCAACAGTACCTGAGCGGCATCTTTCCAACCTCTGCGAAAAATATACACTGAATATTTTCCGTTGCTATCCGGTACCGAAGAAACCGCCGCAATCTCATCTTCAACAACTTCCGACCAACAGTTGGTCGGCAGGTTGGCAATGAAATCACCGCCGGCAATTTGCCCCCAACGGTTTTGGCTTCGTCCGCAACGATCAAATTCCACGCCGTTACTGTCATAGAAAATTATCGTGTAATATTCTGTTCCTTCGATATTTGAAACCGGATCGTCCCAGATGATCGCAATCTCATCACCCGGCAAATCCCGCGCGAAGTCCCCTACGGCCACATCAAGGGCACAACCACCATTATCAAAATAATCCTGCAAATCATTACCCCGCCCCCAGCGATCGGCGAGATAGGAATAATCGCATAAATCAACCTGGCCATCCCCGTCTAAATCTCGGCCCGCTCCGTTTCCCAGCCAATCTTCCAGCCACCAACGCAGGTCTGTTATGTCAACCTGAAAATCGGCGTCAAAATCTTCCGGGTCAGCCTGCAAAATTGTATCAGCTATTACCAACTTTACATTACCGGGATTAACAAATGAAGCACTGCCGTCAGAGCGTATAAAATACAGTTTTTCCTCTGCTGTTATTTCATCCCCCACTCCAAATCCATAAGGATGCACATCATCATAATAACTGCCCGGGTCAGATCCCATTGCCCAAAGCCAGACAGTCGTGCCGCTTTGCTGTTCGATAGTATTGAAGACCGACTTATAGAATGGGCATAAAAGCACAATTTCGCGATCAACATTGTTAAATGTGTTATTCTTAAAATGGTTGAAACTACTGCGTGTATTTATCCCCACCCGGCAATCCTCAAACGTATTACCCTGCACCGTCACGTTATTCGAATAGCAACGCCCTTCAAAAGCAAGATCAAAATCATTTATCCTACCCGCCCGGATTCCCTGATCAATCGCTACATTTCGATCTTCAAAATAATTGCCCTGAATTACATGTCCTCGGCTGGCATTAGGTCTAATTAGATCATTTTCTCCGCGATTACGATATAAAGAAATCGCGGTATGATAATCAGATGGCAAATAAGAAGCCGGCAGGAAGGAATTGTTTATTATCGTAAAATCATAACAGGCATCCAGGATCAAATCCGACCATGAAATAACACCCCGAATGTTATTGTCCTGAAAAGTATTGCCGCTGAACACAAAATTATGCGATTCAGTTTCCGCATAAACTCCACTGTCATAGCCCTGGATGATCTGGCAATTTTCTATTACCCCGTTCGCTCCACGGGGAAAAACCAGCCATCTGCCGATCTTGAAAGTACTTTCTGCAATTGTAACCAGCCTTCGGTGATCCCAGCCGAACTCAACCGCTGCCCGAAACCCTATCAAAGTTATATCGTATATCCGTGAGCCATTATCTCCAGCCACAACCTCGCCTGTCTGTTCCAGATAGATCCCCCGCCAAACGCCAAAATTATCAGTTCCCGGTTTTGTGTACCAGTAAGCAAGGGACCAACCCTGCGTATGGGCCAGCCGTGCATCGACAATCACACCGTTACCGTCAATGTCAATTGAAGCATTCGTGGTAATCCGAAAAAGTCGAGGTCCCCAATCCCCTTCTAGCTCCGATAGATCAACCTCCCAGGCAGTGCTGCGTGAGGCAAATCTCAGCGAACAGTCAATGTCAAACGAATAAGCCAGCTTACCGTCAACATACCACGCTGCCCAGCGAGTCTTATTCCACGGATCAAAATCACCCTGACCATCATCCAGCACCCCCGAAACAGGCAACGCACAAACCAGTTCCACCCACACTATTAGAATTACAAACACACTGATAATTCGCATTGAATACACGCCTATATTAAAAGACAGGCACCGCGCCCTGAGACACGGTGCCCTGAAATCGCTAAACTAATCCTAGAAAGGCTTGCTATCCAGCCATTTATTAACCAGTGCAGTAAAGTCACCTAAATCAACCCTGCAATCACCATTCAAATCCTCAGTCATTGCACCCGAACGACAGCCAAACAAAGCTATCCCGTCGAAATACATCGTACCGGTCCCACTGCCGCTGCCGGCAAAACCAATGGTCATCTTGCTTACCGAGGTTAAGTCAACTCCGCTGACCGCAGTTAAATCGATCTGCCAGTTCTTCCAGCTCTCAGAAGCCAGATCAGCACTATCGCCATCATAATTGATAGTCACTGCACCAGCTGAGCTGTCTTCGATCTTCAGATACATCTGTTCAGCGGTACTGTTCGCGGCCGTACCTTTAAAATGCACATCTAACGACATCAACTCACCGCCGGTGGACCAGTCAGCCGGTGAAGCATAAACATATGTCGCTTCAGAACCTCCAAAGCTGCTGTCATAGTCATACTTCATACTCTGGAAACTGTTGTAAGAAACCGTACCAGTTGTCTCGTCATCGATCTGCATGTCAATCGCCGCACCGCTGCCGTTAACCTGCCAGTCTTGCCAGACTGCCGTCAGGCCCGCTACATCGGTATAGCTTTCAAAGTTGTCAACCCAGACACGATCACCGGTTGTGACGCGCCAGACATTACCTTTATAGATCGTGCCGCCGCTAACTTCGTCAACCCGCCAGAAATATGCCGTATCCTTTTCCAGCATACCCGCGGCAAAACTCGCAGCGTCATAGCTACCCTGGTAAACACCCTGAGGGTCAGCCACCGTCGCATTAGCCACCACATCTCTGTCGGTGCCAAAATAAACCTGATGGCCGCTGGTTGCATCAACCGAAGCACCCGCCGTCCAGGTCAAAGTTGTCGGGACCAGAAACGAAGCGTCACCATAATAACCCTGATGCGAAGGATTGCCGGCCATGTTAACATCTGTCTTGACCACATCACTCCATTGGGTACCGATCCGCAATTCATCTGTGGACCACGAATAATCGCCCCCGTTACCACCGCTCAGGCGAACCCGATCAATATTACTGTTGGTTCCCCAGGGGGTACCAATCAGCGTCCAGCCGGAATCATCTGTCGGCTCCAGAACCGGCACATCGTTACCATCCTTGACGACCATCATATAGGCTTGGTCCGGTTGATTGGCATAGCATTCCAGCTTTAACACCATAAGCATAGTACTTTCGCTATAGCAATATCCATCCAGCTTCTTATCCTGCGAAGTTGAAGTGATCTTACCCAGCCAGGCAGCATGAAGGCTCGAAGAACCCCATTTCAGAGTATATTCATCCTTACTGTTCTTGAACTCAACATTGAACCACTGCGAACCAGCCGTCAGATCCGGATTTTTAAATTTCACCAGAACGCTGGAATAGTAGTCGGCATTGATTCCCATCTGCAAAGCCTTGCCGAAATCACGATATGCCTTTTGACCATCCGTAACCAGATTGCCAATCTTGTTACCAACTGTCGGCAAATTAAAATCCGTCATAGCTAGGCTATTCAGCTCGGTTTCCAGGTCATTTTGAGCGGGATCATTTACCCACGCCCCTCCCCAGCCGTCAATCGCAGTCCCTTTATTCATCAGGGTCTGCGGGGCCAGATAATCATAGCCTTCATAAACCAGAACATCAGCGTTCAAAACACCGGCTGCGGCAAAAAACAGCCCCACAAACAAGCAAAATGCCCTAAGTATCATTTTCATGTAAATACTCCTGTGTTAGAAAAAAACAAATACAACTAAACACTATTTTTGACGTTTGTAACGTCCGGCAAACAAACCTCCCAATCCCAGCAATACCAGACTCAGCGGCTCGGGCACTACATCGCCCCATTCGGTACCGATCCGAATCTCATCAAATGCCATCGCGGTATCATATCCACCCACAATCCGGATTCTTTCCAGAACTGAATCATTAGCCTCTGCTGTACCAGTAATATCCCAGCTTGCCGGTTCGAGACCGCTGAAAGCATCAACACCGTGGAAAACACTCAAAAACGCCTGGTCATTACCGGCAGCCGAGGCCTCAATCTTGCATACCAGCAGCATAACATCAGTAGTATCGCAGGCTCCCACGGCATTTACACGTTCGCCAAGATCGTATAAAGTAGCATCGCGCGTGCTTGTCGCACCAAAGGTAAATTGGCGACTGTTTTCAGCAGTACGAAATTCCATATTGAAATACTGAGAACCTGAGCCAAATTCAGATAATTGAACCATTAAGCTAATATAATAAGTAGCGTCAACCGACAGATCCAACTGACTTGAACTGCCAAAATGCCGCACCGCCACCGTGGTGCTTTTGTCCTTGCCATAAGCACTGTAACCTACAGTGTCATAACCATAGCCGTTCATATCCAAACCGGTCCCACCCAGTACAAAGCCGGAACCGCTATCCCATGCACCGGCCCAACCGTCGCTGGCACTGCCCATCCCCGAAATCGCATTGCCTTCGTCCATACCGTCATAATTGAAACCTTCATAGACCAGCAATGCACCATCCGCTGAAGCAAACGCTAAACACAAAACCATCATCAAACCCAACATCATTTTTCTCACATCATCCATTTCCAAACTCCTTAAAAAAGAAAACCAAAACTACAACTTCTCCCACCGCGGAAAAAGTCTTAATATACTCGCTATTCCAATTACTCAGCCAAACCAATCGTATGCCAGTCATTGGTAGGCAAAATCGAGGGGTAACAAGATTCAAAATTTTTAATCTGGCCCGGATAAGCCTCAAAACAAAAATCCTGTGTTCGGTATCCATCAATTTCATGCACATAAGGTAATTCGTTGTACCACACCCGGCCATCAACAAAACTCATCATCCCTGCCGCTTTTTTCTGGTCGTGCCACCGACAATATTCATCACCACCCGGTGCGCTTCGATCGCTGGCCAATACTACATCAGATGCCCGGCGAACCTGGGCAATTTTTATTCCCGTCAGAGTAGGCACCGGCTTGCCTTTATTGGAACCCTCATGCAAGAAAAAATAACCATTAAAGCCATACGAAGAACCATAGAATTTATAAGTGCTGTTAAAACGTACAGTCCCTGCTGGCAAACTGCCACCCTTGCTGTTGCCGCTATCTGAAGGACACTGAAAAAGCAGAGTCTCGCTATCACCTGCCAGATATTCCGCGTAAGAAGGAGCACCCGGCCAAGAATAACGTGAGGTGTAAGGCCCACCGCAATAATCATTCAAAGGCCGTTCCGTCGAATTCAAGGCAAAGCCGTCCCAGACGATCCCACGCTCACCAGAACGCCCGCCCATCAGGTAAACGCTTATCTTATTGCCACCGTTAATTCGCTTGAAAGTGGGCAGGCGTCCCTGATTATCTTCACTGTAAAGTGTATAACCCAGACTCACACTGCGCAAATTGGTAGAACATACCGCTCGTTTACCCATCTCACGCGCCCGACCTATCGCGGGCAGTAAAATTGAAACCAGCAACGCGATAATCGCCACCACTACCAACAGTTCAACCAGCGTAAATCCCTTATTTTGCTTCATTTTGTTTCTCCAGGTTTTCAATACCATTTACAATCCCTTATCTATAAGCGCGGACTCCCCGCAGACCAATCATCACTGGTTTTATTATTTACGACTGCCGCGTAGAGCGGTATCCGAACTTAGAAGCTCTAACACAACGATTTTACATTCAAACGGCTTATTTTCTGTCTGGCTGCGTTGTCGGGCACAAAATCATCCTCGACATAGCTTTGGCTATGCCTGCGGTGCTTTTGGCCCCGCCGCCTTGCCAGTCGAAAAAACGCTCGTTTTCGGTGTTGAAAATGCGTTTTGTTAGACCTTCTTAGACTTTCATTTTCGCCACGCTGTCACGAATAATTAATTCCGGAACAACTTTTTCCTTAACAAAACTTTTTTGTTCACCATTTATCGCGGCCAGCAATACATCAACCATGCGTTCAACCTGCTTATTAAGAACACCTCCGACCGTTGAAAGTCGGGGAGAAGTATAAGCCGCCCGCTCAATATCATCATAACCAATAATCGAAATATCATTCGGCACAGCCAAACCATGATTACGTATCGCGTCCATCGCGCCAATTGCCGCTTCGTCATTGTGACAGAAAAACACAGTGGGAAACCCATCGCAACCCCAGTCACCCAACAAATGATTCATTTTTTCATAACCGTTCCTGAACGTTGCCAGGCCTTCGACCATATAATTCCGGTCAAGCCGCAAGCCATTATCCAGAAAAGCCGCCTCAAAACCTTCCTTACGTGTATTATTCCCTTCCCGGAAAGCTTCAGGCGGACAGCAAAGATAGCCTATGCGACTATGCCCCATCTCGATCAAATACTCAACAACCTGCCGCATTCCGCTTAAGTGATCCACCGCCACATAATTGACCGGCAGCTCTTCCAGGCAGTTAAACAATACCACAGGCGGACCATGTTCAACGACTTCCCATAAAGGCCGCAGGTCGCGACGATGAAATACCGGCCCCGCGAGTATGCCGGCCACATGGCCGCCCATAAAAGCCTCAAGACACTTACGTTCGTTCTCGGCATCATCTTTAGCCAAGCTCAATACAACCGTATAGCCCTTCTCACGAAGCACATCCTCGAGCCGACTGACCAACTGGGCATACCATTGAATAGTAATATCTTTCGTGATCAACACTCCCACATGTGTACTCTCACTGCTCTTCAGACTCCGGGCCATCATATTGGGACGGTACCCCAGACGGCCGGCCAGTTCCTTGACCGCATGGCGAGTCTCATCGCCAATCCCGGGAAGATCACGCAAAGCCTTGCTGACCGTAGTCACGCTCACATTCAAATGCTGAGCCAGATCTTTTACTGTAACGTTTTTCTTTCCGCTGACCGGAGGCTTCATACGATTATTCCTTCCAATAACACCAAAAACATCTTAGTTTAACGTTAATCTATTGTCAACACTTTTTTTATTTTTTATATAAAACATTAAAAATAAAGATTTTAAATTGAATCCATTTTATACTTGATTTATCTTAGTTAAACGTTTATCTTGCCTATTAGACAAAATCATTAAAATTCACTTACCAAAAGAAAGTTGACATGGCCAAAACAATAGCTCCTACTGCTCAGATGCAAAAGCAACTGAGCCAACACAAACAATACAAAATCATCAAACCTGATTATTCAACAGTATTCACCTCCCCAAATCCAGAAACAATTCCGGCTTTTAGCCCCGACGTGGAACTTTTGCCCAACGGCAATATTCTGGTCATTTGCGAATCGGGCGTTTACCCCAATAATCAGCTCCATACTTTTATCTCGAGCAATAAGGGAGTAAGCTGGCAGCAGGCCGCAACCTCAACCCTGACACATGCCCGCTGCCTCACAACTCCTACCGGAGTTTACGTCATTGGCCATCGGGGAGATCTCGGCATAATTCGCTCAACCAACAACGCCCAGACTTTCAGCGAGATAACATACCTCACCCAGGGCCAATCCTGGCACGCCGCACCAACCAACTACATAACAGCCCACGGGCGAATTTACCTGGCCCTGGAACGAGAAGTTCCCCACACACCCCAGGAACGCTGGCCGGTCGCTTTTTTAGCCCCCACAGTACTGTCAGCCCCCCTGGACGCCAATCTCACAGACCCGTCAGTGTGGACTTTCTCAAACAGTGACCTGATTTTTGACGACCACTGCAAAGAATTCCCAGACCTTGCTATGCCGTTCTTCCCACTAGGCCCACTTATTGAACACAATGGCCAGGAAGATCGATATAATGCCCCCATAGGCTACCTGGAGACAAATATAGCACAGATAAAGGACCCCAACCACATCTGGTACGATACCTCCGGAATGACTTTCCATCTAATCCTGCGGGCCCATACCGGCGGCCTGCCTAATATCGGATGCGTACTCAAAGCCATCCAGAAAACCGACGGCTCAATTGAAGTTACCTGGGAAAAATCTCCTTCCGGCCAAAGATGCCTTTTCCTGCCCATACCCGGCGGACATTTAAAATTCGACATTACCTACGACCCCCAAACCCAACGCTACTTCATGGCCGCCAATATCAGCAATGATTCAACAACCAAGCCGGCACTAGTAGAAAGCGGCCGTTACAACTTACCCGTAAACGAGCGGCGTTATCTGGGACTTTTCATCTCGCGTAACCTCGTCGACTGGCAGTTCCTTCAGATGATTGCTGCCGGTACGGATGCCCGCGAATCCAGAAATTACCCATCATTTACAATTCAAGATCAGGACCTAATCGTTGCTTCCCGCAGCGGCGATAAGCAAAGCTGTTGTGCCCACAACAGTAACACTATAACCTTTCACCGCATCCAAAATTTTAGATCACTACTCAAACCGTGGCATTAAACTAACGGATCATAAGTGTATCGTCGCAATTGCGGCCATGCATAAAATAAAGGTTTTAATCCGAAATCATGACAAAATATTAGCGAGGTTAAAATGAAATTCTATGGTACTAGTATTGCATTAACACTCCTGATCACATTGAAAGTTTTTGCTGGGCCGATTCATATAATCCCTCAGCCAGAATCAATGGCAGTTTTGCAAGGGCAGTTTATATTAAATCGCGACACTGTTATCATTGCCCCTTCAAGGCTCACTGACTACCTGAATAACCAAATGGCTCCGGCTACAGGTTTTGATCTAAAAATCTCTGCAACTCCGCCCCAAAGCAATTACATTCACCTTCAAATCATCGCTGATGCCGACTCTGACCCGGAAGCATACAACCTGACATCAACCCCCAAATCTGTAAACATAATCGCATTAACTGAAGCGGGCATCTTTTACGGGATCCAAACCCTGCTCCAGCTTTTACCACCGGAAGTTTATGCAAAAACCAGACAAAATACCGCGTGGACTATACCAGCCGTTACAATTAAAGATACTCCCCGTTTTAAATGGCGTGGTCTGCATCTCGATGTTGGCCGTCATTATATGCCTGTGGATTTTATCAAGAAATACCTCGACCTCATGGCCCTGCACAAACTCAATACCTTCCACTGGCATCTCACCGAAGACCAAGGTTGGCGCATCGAGATAAAGAAATATCCAAAGCTCACTGAAATCTCCGCCTGGCGAGATGAGACTCTCATTGGTCACGCCAGAAATAATAAACCCTGGAAATTCGACAGCAAAAGACACGGTGGCTTTTACACTCAACAGGAAATCAAGAATATCGTCCAATACGCCGCTGAGCGATATATAAGCATCGTTCCAGAAATCGAAATGCCAGGCCATAGCCTGGCAGCGATTGCCGCGTATCCTGAATTATCTTGCACCGGCGGTCCGCACAAGGTTGCCACTCGCTGGGGCATATTCAAAGATGTATATTGTGCGGGCAACGACGAAACATTTACCTTCTTACAAAATGTCCTCGATGAAGTTTTTGAACTTTTTCCCGGTAAGTATATTCATGTCGGTGGTGACGAATGCCCCAAGGATCGCTGGAAAGAATGCGCCAAATGCCAGGCACGCATAAAAGCCGAAAATCTAAAGGACGAACACGAGCTTCAGTCCTACTTTATCAAACGTATGGAAAAATACATTAATAATGCCGGTCGCACCCTGATCGGGTGGGATGAAATCATAGAAGGCGGACTCTCGCCCAACGCTGCGGTGATGTCCTGGCGTGGCGAGAAAGGCGGCATTACCGCAGCCCAAACCAAACATTATGTCATAATGTCGCCCACAAAACACTGCTACCTGAACTATTACCAGGGGCCCGAAGAAAATGAACCACTGGCTATTGGAGGAAATTTACCGCTGGAAAAAGTATATTCCTACGAACCTATCCCCAAAGAACTTCTGCCCCAACAGGTAAAATACATATTAGGCATACAAGGCAATGTTTGGACTGAATATATTTCCACACCACAGAAAGCCGAGTACATGGCTTATCCACGCGTCATTGCCTTGGCAGAAATCGCTTGGTCAGCCAACACGACCAAAGATTTCCCGGAATTCCGGAGCCGGTTAGAAAAACACCTCCAGCGTCTGGATTCTCTGAATGTGAACTATCGCAAACTGGATAAATAATTGGGCCTCATCTCAAAAAGCTGACAACTAATGCAAGGTTTGCGATGGCAAGAGTTAAGGGTGTATTTGTTCAAGCAAGCGCGATACCGCTTTAACGCGGCTGAAATTTGATAATTTTGCTCTTTGAAAAGTTTATATGAGTTCAGATTCAGCGTTATCAAAGGATGCTGAATGGTAAATCGTCGGATTTTCGGGCGTTTCTCCTGTGAAACACAAAATCTGCGCATGCGTATTTTTTGATGAGGGACGGGATTGACCAAAATTCAAGCAGACTGTTTTAGCCGATAGCCCATTGTTCGGGTTTGGCTGAAATACCGTTGCTCAATATTGGGCGGCACTTCTTTAGCATCATGGCCAAGCATTTCTGGTTTGTTGCCATAGAATACATCATCCGGCCTTAAGCCATCAAGTGACATGTGGGGACGCCATTGGTTGTACCAGGTTTGGAATTCGCCACAGAGATCATCCAGATGGTTGAATCCTCTGATGAGTACGACTCTTTTGAGCCATTCGTATTTTAGAGTTTTATTGGCTCTTTCCGTCACGGCAATTGAGCCATGTTTGCCGATGGCTCCATAGCGGTGTTTGATGTGATCTCCCAATAAATCATTGAAAGCCTGGCTAATGAAAACGCTGCCCTGATCGGAGATGATGTGTTTGGGTGGTCCATATTTTTCGATGGTGTTACCCAATAGTTCGCATACCCAACCGGCGTTTCTACCTTCCAGCGGAGCAACGGCCATAATCTTTCGCGAGTAATGATCGATAATCAGGCAAACATGGATTTCCCAGAGCCCCCAGCAAAACACTGACGTGTTGTCAATTGACCAGACATGATTGGGATACCAAGCAGGGATAGATCGCTCTTGCGTTTGTTCTTCGGCCTGCTGCTTGCCTGGAGGTGTTTGAGGATTTCTGGGTTGAGGACGATTGAGGATATTTCTGACGGTGGAAGCTGAAATAAAAACTTTCAGCAAGACCAGTTGGCTGGCTATCCTCACTCTGCCCCAGTTGGTATTATTCTTGGCAATCTCCCAGACTAATGCGGCGATCTCGGAAGGAGTTTTGTTTGCAGGTATCCTCTGTTTGACTTGGGTTTCAATATTGCGCATCCAGCGATAGTAAGTTGATTTGGCGATGCCGACATACTCAGAGAGCTTGTTCCTGGGAATCTGAAAAGCTTCAACGTAATTCAGGATGAACAATTTCTCGTCAAGCGTATAGCGTTTGTTGGTGTCTTTTTTCTTCAAGCCTTTTTGTAGTATGCTGATTTGGATGGCCTGCTGATAAACTTTGTCACGAAGAAAGAATATTTCCTTATCCTTTTCGTCAATATCCATTTGGGCTACTCGCTTCAGTTGGCGTTTTCTGGCCTGGCCGGAAAATTGAGTGGTTAATACTACGGCTTTGATGAGATAGGAAATAACAATGCTGAGGGTCTCGATGTTGTGATACATGCTTTCCACTTCGGTTGTTTGATATTGATCGCCCTTAAACACCCATATAAATCCGTCATATGTTTCACTGATAAAACTGCAAGCTTTCCTATCGGCAGCTTACTAGATTTCAACAAGCATGAATTTTTGAGTGGGGCAAGTCTATTCTGGAAGATTTATTCCGCTGAAATCCAGAGCCCTTATTTTAAAAAGTTCGTTACATAATTTCGCCCTTTTCTCTCCTCGTGGAAGATGTTCCAGCTGGTCATCAATAGTGGTGTATGCCTTGCGGATGGACGTTATTTTTGAACTGTTATAAACTGTGGATACCCATTCCATTTCTTCGCTTGTAATACATTCGAGAATTTCATGAGGAAAGTTTTCGATCTCCATTAACTCGTTAAAATACCGATCCTCCCATGAATCCAGAGAAGGTGTTTCGTGTCCCAATATATATGGGATTAGGTGAATGTTTGACAGCATGGTGTTTATAAATTTCTTTTCGGCTTCTTCACGATTTCCATGACGGAATAATGTGATCGCCCAACACAGGAAATTCAAAGCGAAACCAGAATCTCCCGGGTAGTTTTTTTGATACCATTCGTAATGCTCTAAGGTCTCTTGGGTATTTCCCAGCAAAAAATAAAGAGGGCCAAGTAAAAACCTTTTGCCGTAACCATCACGATCACCATATATAGAATTCTCGCCCCTCAGACTTCGTTCATAACGTCTGATGCGTTGTTTGATTTTCTTAGGGTCTGTTGGAAAAGGATGCATTAGGCTACCCGTCTGTAGACATGATGCAGGCCGTGGTACCCATATATTCACACAGCCGCTCATAGAGCTGGATTACAAAAACAAGCTGGAGTCAACCGAGAAATGTTCTGCCAGCGTTTTTATGTGCGCCTTGCTTAAATTTCGCTCGCCTCTCAGGATTTTAGAACCCACTTGACGCTGCCCTAAAATTCGCCCTAGATCTGAGCCGTTTAAACCATTCTGCTTGAGCAGAAACTTCAGCGTTTCCAGTGGGGTACTTTTCGGCTCAATCTCAAAATGCTCTTTTTCGTACGCCTCAACGAGAATCGAAAGACTTTCCAGATAGGCTTCTTGGTCAGTGTTCAGGTTTGTTCGTCCCGCCAACATCTCAATGATATGCATCACACGATTATAATCTCCCCGTGTGCGTATCGGTTTTAGCAGATAGAGTTGTGCAACTAACTCTTTCCAGTCAGTCGGTATCTTTTTAATTGCTGCTGTTGCCATTAATATATCCTCATGCTTTAGAGGGTTTCTTTCCATTTTTCTTTGCTATACTCGTTATGCGTCATTATCTGCCGGATATAAACAATCCTTGTATTAAAATGGATGTTCACAAGCACCCGTGTATTGTTGCCGCCAACATCAAATATATGATAAAGCCGGTTATCCTTTCGATATGGATCAACGCTGTTAAACGTCCGTTTAATATCGTCTGGCTTTGTCCAATTCGCCTTTTGGACGACCTTGTACCAATTTTCTAAAGAAGTTTTTTCTCGGCGGTGTTTTGTCCAATATTCGATCAGTATCGGCTTAGCAATGATTCTCATTCTTGATCCTCACGAGTACATTATGTATTCGATTTGATGTAAAGTCAAGCGTCGTTCATTTATTTTTCTAAAAAAGATCAATTTCTTTATAAATTGGACTGGCATAATAGCCAAAAAAACTTGTTATTAAAACAAGAAAAATGTAATCTCGTAGTAGGCAATGCCCTTTGTGTAGTATGTAATACTGTTATCGGGCATGTCAAGCAATGGATAGCTTGCAAACTTACGACACACCGATTAGAATTACACTGCAGATCGTTAACCCGCTAGTTAACAAGGTTAGCGAATATTGAGGTATATTTGGGCTACAAGTGCCGCTTGAGGCGGTGGACCTCTGGAAAACCAAGGCAAAGTGAATAATTCTTGGTACGCCGAGATGGTTGCGTGAAAAATGAGACAAAATAACGCAAAAACGCGAGTGTGGCATAAGGTATTTATTTATAAGGATTTATAAAACATAGAGCGCAGGCTTTTTTGGTTGGCTTCGGGGTCCCGAGTTGGACACATGGCCGTTAATCATTTTAGCAATTCCGAAATTCGTATGTTTTGGGGAGGGAATATCGAGCAGGCCCGGAAATTCCGGGCCTGTTTGCTTTACAGACGATGGAGGGCCCGCTGGTGATAGCCGGTGGGCTTTTTGCGTTGAAATACCGCTGTTACGCCACTTTTACGCCCAGTTGGCTTCTTTTTGCAAAGTTGGCAATTACTCGCAATAACTCTATTTTGGCGAACTGTCGCCAAACTCGCCCACCAAAAACAATGGTTTTCCTGGCCAGACTCTCGGAACCTCTCTGGAAATTCTTGACCGGCGCTCTACGTTTTTTTGCTCTCTGATGGCACCTTGGTTTTCGCCCAAATTTTGCGGTTCCGCTTAACAAACCCTTATCCCGGGTTGACCCCGAAAGGTGTGGATTTCGGAATTCTTCGGATAGTTATGACATTTTATATCTTCCGTTTTAATATCCGAGAAGATTTGCTGGCTATAAGGGGCGATCATTCCAAGGTTAGTTGCCGCCCCAGGGAACCGGTTTTTCTGCGAGGTTATAGGTGTTGCGGCGATATTCATTGTCCCAATCGATAGCGGCCTGGAATTCAGCTTCGGTCATGGTTTCGACACGGCAGTTTGCAAACAAGACATTTCTGGACTGGTCACCGTGGTTTTCGTATTTGTCGTATGCTAAAATTAAATCCGAGTGGGCCGATGCGTTGAGGTCAGCACCACGATAGGCATAACTTTCTCCGTCGATGTCCGGGCAGTCCAAGGGGCAGGTTAATTTTTCCGGCGACAGATCTGTCTCTAAAATAAGCGTATCTAAATCTGGCGGGTTTTGGTCACGATTCTGATTTTGATAAAGGATGATAGATATTCCGATATTTCTTAATCTTGCCTGACAATAAGGTTTATAGGCTTCAGCAATCGACGGATGCAGATCCTTACAGCATGTATTCAAATAAAAGTTGAGCCCGGTGAAATCGGCCATATCTATTTGACCGTCAGCATTGCCAATATGTGAAAAATCACTATGCCAGGTCAGCCATTTTTCCGCGAGGGCAATCAGGTCATTGAAGTCAATATAGCCATCGCTGGTCAGGTCTGTTCCTTGACATGAACATGATAAGTAAGGTTTTAGGCCTGCCTGAGCATGAACATGTGGAGTATCTCGGCAGACTGTCTCACCATAATCATCCCAACAGAGCTGCTCATCGTGTATCCAGGCAGCCAGGAAGTTATCGCCACCATTGTAAGCAACATCAGGGTGATGCTGTTTGCGATAATAGTAAGTATTGATAGTGAATTCGGAATCATAAGCGGTTGCATCGGGAGTATATTTTCGGCCACAGATTCCGAAGTCGTTGCCGTCTGCTTCTTCACTTTGCCAGACAATTATAAAATCATCATCCTGAGAAACTGAAACTGAAGGCAATTCCTGTCGGCCAAAACTATATTCATTGACAATAAAAACACTCGTAAGGGCATTGCCGTTGAGATCGAACCGCTGGGCGTAAATTTCACTATCGGTAACGACTGATGGCGCCGCGCCCCATACGACTATCATCGAACCATCACTCATCATATCGATATCGGGTGAGGCAAGTTCGTAGTTGGTTTCCTGAATATATACCGCATTGGGCTCGGGGTCGCCGTTAGGATCGAAAATCTGTAAACCAAGTTTGTATTCAGAAAGGCCAGATTGAGTTATCCAAGTAACAGCGAAACTACCGTCGCTGTGCATGGCAACTTTGGGAGAAATACTGTTAGGCTCGGTGGTAACATCAAATTCGGAACCCAGCGGATGTCCGATATCGTCGAATAACCGGCCTGCTATTTTCCACTGATAATCTTGGCCACTAGTCCATACCGCAGCGATTCGCCCCTGGTCGTTCATCGCGACCTGTGGGTTTAGTTGTTGACCAACGGTAATGTCGTTAACAGGGAACACCTCTGTAAGTGAATTCGCGTCGATATTCATTAAACGCGCGTAAATACCATTTTCGTCGCTGTCGGGGCTGGACCAAGCGGTTACGAATTTGCTGTGAGAATTAATGGAGATCGCAGGAGTATTACAATCGACGCCATATTGATCCTCTATACCCTGGCGGATAACAATCCATCTCTGGTCATAATCAAAAATAGAGGCGTATATGGATAAATTATCACTATCCTGATTATCAAAATCCTGCCAGACAAAAACATATCTTTGAGAATTTGGATCTATTGCCACCACAGGGTATGCGGTTGTTTCATTGCTAAATCGGAATCCAATATAATGGAAGGTTTCCTGTTCGTCAGTGACATACAAATAAATTGGTATGGGGACAGAATTACCGGTATCCGGGTTTAATGATAGTTCGGTAGAGTAGTTTCCGGGGGTCAGGCCATTAGGATCGATACTGATGATTACAGCGGCAGTCACTGAGGGGCTGACGATTCCGGTGTCAGGATTGACGTCGGCAATCCATGAACACGATTCCGCACCGGTAACAGTCCAGTTAATGGTTCGAGCAACAAGGCTATAGATTTCTATCTGGATAGCCCCTGCTGTATTTTCCAATAATGAAATTTTGGTAAAACCTGAGTAAGTTATGGTATCGGGTGTAAGTGACGTTAGTAAAGATAGGTCAACGTCTTTGGTCAAGACAAAGTTGCCTGACCAGCCTGTGGGAGGGTAGGTCAGTTCCTGCCAATCGACGGAAGTAGAAATTTGATAGGGAGTGACCGTGGTGCCGTCACCACCAGAATAATTACCAGCCCAAACGGATAGAGACAAAGTTAGTATAAAAACCACTGACTTAAAGTTCAAGGCTTACCCCCTTTCAGGCGTAATATATTGATAAATCGCAAGTTATGCACCCAAACCGAAAACTCCCATTCGAGCCCGGGTATTATACACAAAGTGAGCGTCCCTTGTCAATCGTGGTTAATACGGTATTTTAACATAACAGATATAGGCCTAAATAGTCTTCCCGGAAAAAGTTTTAAGTTCTTATTTTTGCGTATTTTATACAATCCTGTTCGGCACATTTATTGCTTTAGGCTTTTGGCCTCCTGTATTTTTTTTTAAAAAAACCCGAAATGTTAAGATAGGTAATTTGCGCTCGAGGGATATTTATGCTCTAATAGGAGGCATGAGTGCTAAGCGTCAGAAAATCAAGGAGCGGGACCTGCGTGGGTTCAAGTATTTCAAGTCCCTCTCGGCTCTGCTGAAAGGTCTTCACTCGGCGGGATGTGAGCGGGACCGGGCCGGCAATCGCACATTATTCATGGACCAGTATGTCAGTCTGCTGCTGTTATACATGTTCAATCCGATCTGCAGTTCCATCCGGTCTTTGCAGCAGGCCGGCGAGCTCAAAAAGGTACAGCGGCTGTTGGGTTGTTCGCGTGCTTCGCTGGGTTCGCTTTCGGAAGCATCCCGGGTTTTTGAGAGTTCTTTGTTAGAGCCGATAATCGCTCAACTCACTGAGCAGTTAGGGCCGATATCTCAGGACAAAAAACTGGAAGTCGGTCAGGTCATTACCCTGGTGGACGGCAGCAGTATTCAGGCTTTGCAAAAACTCACTCAGGCTGCCTGGGACACCGACAAACCCGGAATTAAAGCACACACTCAGTTTGATCTGGAAAAATATGTGCCTCTGAAAATAAATATCAGTGAAGACAAGTCTGATGAGCGAAAGGTTTTTTTAGAGAATCTTCAGCCCGGCCGGATTTATGTCAATGATCGCGGATATGCCTGTTTTAAGCTGTTTCAGGCCATTGTGGATAGTAAAAGCTCTTTTGTCTGTCGGCTGCGTGAGGATACGGTTTACGAAACTATTCAGGAAAAACCTTTAACTGAAGATGCTCGAAAAGCGGGGATAATTTTTGATCGTACGGTAATCGCCGGCAGCAGTGAAAAACTGCGGGAAGATTTCAAACAACCGTTACGCCTGATAGCGGTTGAATGTCAACCGCATTTGAAACGGGGCCAGGGACCACGTCAGAGTGAGATGATTTTGATTGCCACCGACCGGCTGGACCTGGACGCCGAAGTCATTGCCCTGCTCTATCAGAAACGCTGGGCCATCGAAATATTTTTCCGCTTTTTTAAGCATGTGCTGGGCTGCCGACATCTGCTAAGCCTCTGCGAAAACGGTATCGAACTACAGATGTACGCCGCGATTATCGCCTGTATGCTGATCAGCCTGTGGACGGGCAAAAAACCAACTTTAAGAACCTACGAAATGCTCTGCTGGCACCTCTGCGGCATGGCCGACGAGCAAGAAATGCAGAACCATATCAATAAACTCCAAAGCCAAAACTAAGGCCGATCCTCAAAAAAATCGCCGCTGCCGCTGATGCTGCGCCAAAATAACCAGTGCCGACAGTCCCACTGAGGGATAATCCCCGCTAAATCATATGAACTGCAAAGACCACAGAAAAACTGTATTTGAGCAATAAATGTGCCGAACAGGATTGTATTTTATATGTAAAATGTGTGGTATAATATTGCAGGTAAGCTATGGAATGCCTTTCAGAACCTTGCAATATGGATACAAAAGATGAAGTCCAAAACGACTCCCTCGAATCAATTTGAGCTGTTTCAGGCTCACTTCAAACAGATTCTCAATCTGGACCACGAATTATGCCGTTTGGCCGACACGATTGATTGGCCGGGTCTGGATGCCCACTTCGCTGATTGTTACAGCGCGGAGATGGGTCGTCCCGGCAATGCGATTCGTTTGATGGTTGGTTTGCACTATCTCAAGCATGCCTTTGACGAATCTGATGAATCGGTAATTGCCCGTTGGGTTGAGAATCCTTACTGGCAGTACTTCTGCGGTTTTGAATATCTGCAGCACACTTGTCCAATTCATCCGACCAGCATGGTTAAATGGCGTCAGCGTGTTGGTGCTGACAATCTTGAAAAGCTGTTGGCTGAGACCATCCGTCTGGCTCTATCGCACAAACAGGTTACTCCTCAGCAGTTGTCTAAAATCACGGTGGATACGACGGTTCAGGAAAAAGCGATTTCCTTTCCGACCGATGCCCGCCTTTATACCAAGATGCTGTTACGGCTGGTGAATCTTTGCAAACAACGTGGAATTCGATTACGCCAGACCTACATTCGTAAAGCCCCTCAACTCTTAAAGCAGCAAGGCCGTTACGCCCATGCCAGACAGTTTAAACGTGCTCGACGTTGTACAAAAACATTGCGTACATTATTAGGTCGGGTGGTTCGCGATATTACCCGCAAGGCGGCTATCATCGATTCTCAACTTCAGGAATTCCTCAACCGTGCCGAAAAACTTTTGGCTCAGCAGCGTAAAAGTAAAAATAAGCTCTACAGTATCGATGCTCCGGAAGTTGAATGTATCAGCAAAGGCAAAGCCCATAAACCTTATGAGTTTGGCTGTAAAGTCAGCGTTGCCGCCACCAATGAAAGTAACTGGATCGTCGGCGTTCAGGCTTTGCACGGCAATCCTTATGACGGCCATACGCTGGCGAACGCTATTGAACAGGTCGAACGAATTACCGGTAAATCTACCAAAGAAGCGTTCGTTGATAAGGGCTATCGCGGCCATGGTTATAATGGCGACACTCACATATACATCACCGGCCAACGAGGTCGCGGCCAAGCCGGCCCGGCCCTGCGAAAACGAAAGAAACGGCGGTCCGCAGTAGAACCAAAGATCGGACATATGAAAAGTGACAACCGAATGGATCGAAACTTCCTGAAAGGCAAAGAGGGCGACCGAATCAATGCACTGTTGGCCGGTATCGGAGCCAATATCCGCAAATTACTGGCCGCCTTTTTGCCTGCGCCGACCGAATGGGAATGGATTTACATATTAAACTGCCGAATATTCCTGGTTTTCAGAAAAATGAGGCACAAAAATAAGGTCGTAGTCGCTTAAATCGACTTTTTCAGGGGCGACTAAATAAGATTTACCCCACTCTTGTCCCTGGTTGACCCCAAAAGTATGACATTTCGGAAAGTCACCGTGAATATAACAAGTATAGGGACTATCTTTTTTCGGCATGTTTGTCGCGGGATGTCGGAAAGGTGACAGTTTTCGGAGTTTTGGGTTATATATATAGTAGAGGAACCAATAACTGGTTCCGCCGTTATGGTCGGACGTAGTTCAGGGCCCCAAGGGCATGGCTTCGTAGGCATCATCCCCCTACTTATGGAGTTGTGAGCTATGTACGATTATCCCCCCCTACCACCGGAACAAAGACGTGCTGAACTGGTTCGCATTCTCGCCCGGGGCGTTTTGCGCCATATTCGAAGGGCCTCGGTTACCCCCAAAATTAAGCAAAAACTCTCAGAATCTGCGAAAAAGGGCCTTGATGTTCCGGGCGATTTGAGGACTGATGTGTCTGCGAGTTAACGAACCTGAGATTTGGAGAAATTACCATGGTAATTGACATCGAACATGAACGAGCCAGGCTGGATGGGCTTGGCATTGCTGACCTGCGGCTGCGATATGAAGAGGTATTCGGTGAAATATCCACCTCGCGGCATCGGCATTATCTGATCAAGCGCATTCTTTGGCGAATGCAGGCTAATGCTTATGGCGGGCTGTCAGAGGCAGCTCTGGGGCGGGCAGAAGAACTGGCAAATACGGCTGAGTTGCGATTGACTGCTCCCTCTACCATCCCGTTGGGAGATGATAAGATTGTCAACCGCCCTGCTCCAACTGCGATTTGCAGGCATAAACCAGAGCTGGTGCCGGGAACGCAGCTGGAACGGATATACAAAGGCCAGAAAATTGTCGTCACGATTATGGATAACGGTGTGCGCTGGAACGGGCAATTGTATCGCAGTTTGACGGCGGTTGCCAGGGCGGTAACCGGCTCGCATTGGAACGGCAAATTATTCTTCGGATTGAAAAAGAAGGGAACTCATGGTTGAGAAAAAGAAAACCATCCGCTGTGCAATTTATACCCGCAAGTCTACTGACGAAGGATTAGAGCAGGAATTCAACTCCCTGGATGCTCAACGCATGGCGGGTGAGAATTATATTGCCAGCCAGACTGGTGAGGGTTGGGTCTGCTTGCCTGAGCAATATAATGATGGAGGTTATACCGGCGGTAATATGGAACGGCCAGCCCTAAAAAGGCTGATGGCTGACGCTGAAGCGGGCAAGTTGGATTGTATAGTTGTATATAAGGTGGACCGTCTGAGTCGTTCGCTGATGGATTTTGCGAAGATACTCGGCGTGCTTGAGAAAAAGGAAGTTTCATTTGTTTCGGTTACTCAGCATTTTAATACTACTAACAGCATGGGGAGACTGACATTAAATATCCTCTTGAGTTTCGCCCAGTTTGAGCGGGAAGTTATTTCTGAACGGACACGCGACAAGATCGCTATGGCCCGCCAGCAAGGCAAATGGTCCGGCGGCATACCGGTGCTTGGGTATGATATTTCTCCGGAAGGTAAAGGGCTGGTTATTAATGACGCTGAAGCTGAGCAGGTACGTCGGACATTCGAATTGTACCTGGAACACCACAGTCTGCTGGCAGTTGTTGATGAACTTGACCGCCGGGGCTGGACAAATAAGACCTGGGTTACCAAAAAGGGTGCCCTGCATCAGGGCAAACCATACAATAAGAATTCACTTCATAATCTGCTGACAAACCCTTTGTATATTGGAAAGATTCGCCATCATAAGGAGGTTTATGAAGGTGAGCATGAAGGGATTATCGAGAATGCGGTATTCGAAAAGGTCCAACGGATTCTTCGACAGAATAGCCGGGCGGGAAATAAGCTATTGTTCCAGCCGACGGCAAAGAAAAACGGCGGTATTCTCAATGGTATTTTGCGATGTAAATCCTGTGGCTGCGGGATGAGCCATTCGTATTCGAAAAAGCAGACAAAACGCTATCGGTATTATGTCTGCCAGAACGCCCAGAATCGCGGCTGGTCTAATTGTCCGCATCCATCGCTGCCGGCGGATGAGATTGAGAAGTTTGTGGTAGAGGAGATCAGGAATATTTGTCAGGATGAAACATTGATCCGGGAAATTGTCCAGCAGAGCCATAGCGCCCATAAGGCGGAAATTACTGAATATACCAAGCAATACAAACTGGCTAAGAAAGAACTGGCAAAACGCCAACGTGAGCTTGATTCGCTAAGGCTTGCGGTCCATCAGCCTGACACAGCTGCTCGTATTGACGCCCTTCAGGAGCAGGTCAAACAAATGGAGCTGAAGGCCGCTGACCTTTTGGCACATATAACAGAGATAAAAGGTACCGTCTTGGATGCCGAAGAGCTCGCCGGGGCCTGCCGGAAGTTTAACCCGGTATGGGATACCCTCACCTCAAAAGAACAATGGCGAATCCTGAAGCTTTTGTTAGAACGCGTCGAGTTTGACGCTGGCGATAGCAGTATCTCGCTGTGCTTCCATCCTGTCGGCGTGAAGCTATTGAATGAAGAATTAACCGAACCGGAGAATGTTGCCTCATGAGCCCCTATACCGTCAAACGCACTTTCCATATCCAGGAAGTTGGCAAAAATAAGCAAACTATCCGCCGCGGTTCTAAACCTAAACGGGTTAAAACACGAGTAATGCGCATCTCCAAGCTGATGGCCCTGGCGATCAGTTATGACAAGCTCATCCGTACCGGCCAGGTGGAGGATATGGCTACTCTCGCCCGCTACGGGCAAGTCACGCGGGCTCGCATGACGCAGATTATGAACCTGCTGTTATTGGCGCCGGATATTCAGGAGGAGATATTGTTCCTGCCGGAAACTGAGAAGGGGAAAGATTCTATCACCTTACGGCAGGTTATGTCGATTGCGCTGGAGGCGGATTGGGGGAGGCAGAGGGAGATGTGGGTAGGGTTAAGATGATGCTTGTGGATCGTAGAGATGAAACATAAAGGCGATCTATCTCAAAGCCGCATTAATGACTATGGCTTTTATTTTTTGAGTTTCATCAGATAAACTATCTGCCTGCTTATTAAAGAATGTTTGCGCTTGATCAATAGTCCATTTGGGAGTTTTTTGGTATTGATAACGCCTCTTGTCAAGTTGCGGACACATAAACCAGCCTACAGCATATATACCAGTTTGACAGTCATTGTCTTTTAAATACCGATCAACTAGTTGTGTTTTCATTGCAGTCTGCAATTCCTGGTTCCAACAGCATTTAACCTCAATAATCACTCGTGCCACATCATATATTTCGTGATTTTTTCGAATAACGGCACTTACATAAATATCAGTGTTTTCGCCTTGCCCACCTCCCTCTCCTCTACGAATTTCAACTTCACGATTTATAATGACACCTCGTTCTCTTAAATCGTGATCAAGATATCGTTTTAAATAATCAGAAAAATGATTTTCATCTTTTGGGCAAAACTTTTCCTGTCCTTTTGTCCGGTTGGTTTGATCCCACAGATCAGGCGCTGCAGGAGTTTCCCCTTGTAGTCTTTCCTCCAATTGCTGTAATGACTCCAATATCAGGCTTTGGAGATGAGTGGCATTTTGCACCAATTTAAATTGTGGCGACCTTGCCATCTTCAAAAGATGGATAGGCTCGATTGGCATCCACATCATTTGCATCATATTTTTTTGGGCCTCGACAATTACTGATTTCAACCAGTCATATTCTGGAAATGCCTGAAATATTTTTCGTAATGCAGAGACACTACCGGAATGCTCTAAAAAACGATAAAGATTATCACGAAAGTGGCTAATGCTTTCTCTCTGGCCAACCGCATATACACCATTGTGTTGCGGATCTTCAGCATATGGAAATTGCTGTTCTAACCATATGTAGAGATCTGCTATAGATTCTTTATCCAATTTGTCAAAAAGTTCCTCTCCTTCACGATGAAATCTTATGCCAGCTGCCATAAATACCTGTCTGCCAAAATCACAATCTATCTGTATCCTAGGCCAGATCGCATTCCAGCCGCCATCGCCAGAATATTTTAACAAGACAACTGCGGCTTGAATGAATTGATTAATAGAATCTTGATCATATTCCGATAAATTGAATATTAATCCTTCAGCATATTTAACAGCTTCTTCATATGATTGCTTAATTAGCTGAGCAAGTAGTTTAGAGAAGAATTCTGGAATTATATATGTTCCTTTTATTATAGCTAAAACAGATTCACACAATTGGGCATCCCAGCATTTTTTTAATCTCTCATGAACGGATAGAAGACGTCCCTCTTTATTTTCGGCGTTTATTTGGATATTAAGCCAGAAAATAAACTCCTCGGGACACAACATGTATGCCTTACTTAATACTTCATAATTCTGATCTTCCTCGCGGTTGTTGCCATAAAATGGAACACCCAGAAGCGATGGTATCCATTTTTTCCATGTGTTAATGGGAAGTGCCTCCAGCAGATCAGTAGAGTATTTATGCAGCATGTTAAAAGCCTTAAAAGGCGACAAATCTGCAACGCAATACTCATGCGGTGCGCGTATCCATATCAGGGGGTCTGCATGTTGATGTGTTAAATATTGTGTTGCACAGGCAAGTATTCGATTACGGGTGCCTTCGTCAGAGTTTTTCCAGCCAGGCAAATTAGTAATGTCGAGGTCGGAGCAATTCTCATATTGCCGAGTTGTGTCTTCTAAAGTGAGATCTACACACAATTCATGCCAAGCTTTCACGTCTCCTTCTTCACATTTCTTTAACCAATGCTCAATACGGTCCTTTGGGAGCCACTCTAAGGTCTGCGGTTGCTCATTTTCCTCACGCTCTTTTTCCCTTCTCTTGTGCTCCTCATAATCTTCTTTCATTTGACGTGCTTGATCTGATCCAAGCGACACTGGTTCAAACCAAGTACGAAACTGCTGTTCAAGGTGTGGGGATTCTTTACGAGCGTTTAGTACCATATCTAAATGGCCGCAGGATGTGCAATTAAATACGTTATGAATAAGAATAGACCAGCGGGACTTTATTTCATCACTTTTTGATTCAGCCAGCCTCTGGAGTAACCAAGCCATATCATTGACTCGAAGTATCTGCGGAGGGTCCCAATGCAATTTATACTTGATTTTATCAAATACACAACATGTCTCGACAATGGTTTCCAAAATTGAATGACGCTTCACTGTATCAGAAAATAGACTTTCGCTTGCCTCTGAAGCACCTTTTAGGTCAAAAACTATCTTGCTATAATGACAGAGTATGTTAATAAATACCCGACTTAATCGAACGGGAATTTCAGGACGAGAAAGATTCTTCCAAGCCAAAATTATAATATTTTTTATCACATCGAGTATAGTTTGAGATGTTTTCCTGGAAATAACCATTTCTTCTGCCCACATCAATGCAACAGGCAAATCTACTGGATTCATATTTTGCACCAGCTCATCAGTGAGAAAACCTTGATATGATCCGAAAAAAGTTTTTCTTTTAGGCGGTGTTAAAAATCCAAATATTTCTGAGGCCGAGATTAATTCTGGCCACAACGACCTGAGCGCATATCCCTTCAAATTGTCGTCAGGATCATCCCCTCCCTGTCCAGAAGCCAGAGGCAAGAAACGTTTTTTGGTAGAAGAAGTACCTATAAGCCACACGGCATGGGTTGCTCCATCGCGAATTCTGATGGGTTCTGATTGGTCTAAAGCTATGTCAGCAAGCAATTCTTGCAATTCAACCATCTTGCATGTTTCAGCAATATCTATAGCCAAGTTACGAACATTTAGGCCATCAGTTTTCTGGCCAGATATGTAAGGGCGAAGAATATCAGCTAGCTGAGGACAGTTTAGCTTATGATATTGATGATATAACTCATGCTGACGCGTATTTATTTGACCATGACGAAGTAAGGTTAACAAGGATTCAGCCAGAAAGCATCGATCTTCATTTGACAAACAAGAGGCATCTGCTTTTAGAAGTACTTGGGGATCAGAAGCAACAACTTCTCGAAGAAAGTCTTTATTTAAACTCGCCAACCAAGCCGCTGTTTCGTACAATTGTGGTACGATTTTGGTTTCACTCTCCCCAGAATGAAAGAAGATACTTTTAATTTGACCAAGATTGAAATTTGAATTTACATAGATTGCCGCAAGATATTCAGCATAACTTTGATGAGCAAATCCCAACTGATATGCACCACGGCTAGAAAACAAACCCGTGCCAAGTGTTTTTTGAATATTATTTTTTGAAGCTTCAATTCTCTCTGACTCAAAAATCTCATGATTTATGCTAATGTCCCCAACGAAAATTTCTTCTGATACAGGAAAGCAGCTGGGATTAGTTATAAAAACCGGTTTTCGGCACAAGATAGATATCGCTGCCATGCGAGAAGCTAATCCTATGTGTTGATTAGCAGAAAGACCTTCTATTTTGCCAGCTGTAACAAGGTCTTGTCTATAAGGATTATGTTCCTCACATAGATATCGGCATCCTGTTGCATATAATTCCAATTTGGATTGAGGCAATTCACTTATTGCCTTATATGTTGAAAGGAGAAATTTAAGAGTAAGTGGCTTAATTGCTAGCGAAACTACATCACGAACCAGAACATCTTGGATAAATTTATTAGCATCGATCTGATTAACTTCAGCCGCTAAATGCACATCTTGACATCTTAGTGGTACTAGTTCACATATTCCAACGTGATCACTGTCATTATTTCCATCGGACCATAGTTTTGAAAGACCTGCTTCTAAAACATTTGGCCAATCCGCAGTACGACAAGCAATTCGCAATCGCAATCGTCCAAGACAGTGCGACACCTTCTCCAACTGGCTTATAATTAGTGGTCCAACATTCTGGATTTTAATACGGCATTCGTCAAGACTATCTAAAAAGAGATGAAGAGTCCCGCCATCAGATTTCCATAATGTGAATACGTCGGATTTAAAAACATCACTTATTAGCCTATCTTCACTGCCATATTCATTTAGGTTGAAATACAGAGCATTTACTGTCGTATTATCTGTATGTTCAACCATATTTTGAAACTCAGCTTTTATTGCTGTTGTCTTGCCAATGCCAGGTTCGCCTAATAATATAAGACATGAGTAATGCTGAATTTCGTCAAATGCAACAACCTCTTTCTGAAAGTATTTGGCATACTTCCCGTCAGGGTCAGAAAGAAAGCCTTCATCTGACAAACTCACTCTGCCACTGCGATGACACCAGAACCTTTTCCACGGATATATTGGATTCATTTACTCAAATCTATCTTAATCAACTACGTAACTTCGCAAGTTTCTGTAATTCGCCATTTTCATCTTTGTATTTCCAGAACGCCCAGCCATTGGTGGAACGATTTCTGATAGCTTTGCCGGCGGCGGAGGGAGATTCATAACAGGAGCGATCCGGTATCATTTGAATTGTACCATTGGGCTTGACTTTAGCTTTATAATCAGTCCCTTGATAAGAGGCATAAATGCGTTGATATGGCTTTAGTATGCCTTTCAATGGTAAATCTTTTTGACTCTTTTTCCCTATCCTAATCTTTTTCTTTTTGGTTTTCGCCTTAGATGGTTGTATTTCAAATAAACCTTCGTATTCCTGCCATAATTCATGCTTAACCTGTTTTTTTAGAACCGGCAATAAATTCTTTGATCTGGTAAGGTTACCCTTAATGCTGTTTCCCGCTGGGTCAGCAATTCTCAGTAGCAGAGATTCAAGTTCTTTGATATGATCCGCTTTTCGAATGATATACAAGCTGAAATGAGTCCATTTGCCTTGGTGTCGGTCTCTGAGATGGTAACGAATGCGGCTCTTGAGATTAGTGGCCAAGCCGACATAGTATAATTTATCTCGCCGATAAAGTGCATACAGTCCCTGATGGCCGGTTATCATTTCAGTAATAGATTGACGATACTGTTCAAAAATACGACTGCTGACCTTTTCCAGATAACCGGCCACTATTGCTCGCGTAATCCGCTTCGTTTTCTTCTTTGCCATGCCAACATCCTGTTCGATTCTATGATTCTATCGCTAACCATATTCTCAGAATACTAAGCTCCTGTTAATTCTGCGGCAAGCAGCTCGGCTTGCTTTAATACCGTTTCAGTAGCAAGTTTTTGCATATCAGGTGGATATCCAAATCGCCTCAAGGTTCTTTTGACGATGACTTTCAATTTTGCTTTAACGCTTTCTTTGATGGTCCAGTCTATAGAGGCGTTGGCTTTGACCTTCTCGAATAAAACTACGGCTAACTCTCTCAGTTTATCCTTCTGCATTAATTCCCGGGCGCTTTCATTGTCAGCAATGGCCGTATAAAAAGCATATTCATATTCGGACAGCCCCATTTGCCGAGGTTCTTTGTCCATTTCCTTAATTTCCCGGCCCAGCTTGATAAGTTCATCTATCACTTCGGCGGCGGTCAGTATTTTTGCCAGATATTTCTTAATTGAACTATCCAGCATCTCCATTAACGATTTGCTCTGGACCAGATTCTTTTTTGTTCGGGCCTTAATTTCATCGTTGAGAAGTTTCTTGAGTACTTCCAGGGCCAGGTTCTTGTGCTCCATATTCTTTACTTCCAGGAGGAATTCCTCGGATAGTATGGAGATATCGGGCTTTTTGATTCCGGCGGCATCGAAAATATCAATTACCTTCTCGCTAACCAGCGCCTGGTCGATTACCTGCCGTATAGCAGTTTCGATCTGTTCATCAGTTTTGCCCGAAGTGCCGCCATCAATTTTGGCCAGACGAGATTTTACGGCCTGGAAGAAGGATACTTCATCTTTGGCATCCAGGGCCTGTTCATGGGGGACGGCGATAGAGAAAGCTCTTGAAAGAGCGGTTACCTCGTCAAGAAACCTTTTCTTGCCATCCTGAAGACCGAGAATATGCTCTTCAGCGGCCAGAATGAGAGAAAGTTTCGTTCCGGTCTCAGCTTCGAAATAATTTTCATAGGTAAAACCATGGAACATTTGCGAAACAATCTCCAGTTTCTCCAGCATAACCTGCACGGCCTTTTCCTGAAGTACCAGCGGGTCGCCTTTACCGCCACTGTCGGCGTAGAAAGACAAAGCTTTCTTAAGATCGGAAGCTATCCCCAGATAGTCAACTACCAGTCCGCCTTCTTTGTCCTTATACACCCGATTAACCCGGGCAATGGCCTGCATAAGGTTATGACCCTTCATCGGCTTATCGATATACAGCGTATTGAGGCAGGGAACATCAAAGCCGGTCAGCCACATATCACAGACAATAACCAGTTTTAATTCATCTTCACTGTCCTTCATGCGATCAGCCAGATTGCGTCGCTGCTGCTTACTGGTATGATGTCTGGAAATCTCCGGGCCATCAGCTGAAGACGAGGTCATAACAACTTTAATGCTGCCCTGGTTAAGATCATCATGGTGCCAGTCAGGCCTTATGGCCACAATTTCTTTATAAAGATCAGCGGCAATCCGGCGGGACATAGTAACAATCATAGCCTTGCCTTCAGAAGCTTCCTGTCGCAACTGAAAATGGGCAATGATATCTTCGGCTACCTGTTTAATGCGGGCATCGCTGCCTACCAAGGCTTCCAGTTGGGTCCAATCAATGACCACCGGCAGAGCCGGTGGTATGAGGAAGGCCCCTAAAAGGGGCCATTACAGTTAGTCTAATCCTTTTTCAATATTTTGCTCATGCTTGTCCTGATCTTGAATGTACTTACGAATATGGGCTTCATCAAGACCAACGGTACTTACACAATAACCGCGAGACCAAAAACTGCGGCCAAAGAGAGTGCCTTTGGTACGCATCAGATCACGAGAAATCCGGATGGCACTTTTACCTTTGAGATAACCGATGGTCATAGCGATGCTGTACTTGGGCGGAACGCTCAGGAGCATATGAATATGGTCTGCCATGGCGTTACCTTCTATAAGCTCTATCCCATATTGGCGGCACAATTCTCGCAATATCGCACCTATTTCCTTTCGCAACTTACCAAATATTGCTTTGCGACGATATTTGGGTACAATAACAACATGATACTTACAGTCCCATTTTACATGGGCCTGACTCTGCCAGTCTTTCATAGTGTCCTCCTTGACCCCAGGAGCCTTCCTCAAGGAGGACCATTGTAACGCACTTAACGGCAGAGCCTTATAAATTCTCACCGGCAGAGCCGGTGGATTAGCTTGGATTTAGCTTTGGCTTTTTGGGTTTTGTCCAGGTCCTCAGCTTCCAGTTCCAGGTCACATTGAGCTATTAATTTCTTACCTTCTTCGCTCAGATTGATTTTTGCCAGGCGGCTTTCGTAGTAAATTGGCTTGGTTGCTCCATCGGCAATCGCCTGGGAGATGTCATAGATGTCAACATAATCGCCAAAAACCCTGGCGGTATTAATGTCGGTGCTTTCTATCGGAGTACCGGTAAAACCCAGATAGGTAGCGTTCGGCAGAGCATCACGCAGGTATTTGGCAAATCCGTAAACGGTCTTTTTGCCGATGATATTGCCCTCGGCATCTTTTTCATTTCTGGTTTTAGCCTTGAAGCCATATTGAGTTCGGTGGGCTTCATCGGCGATGACTACAATATTTTTGCGGTCGGAAAGAGTTTCGTAAACGCTACCTTCATCCGGCTGGAATTTCTGGATAGTGGTAAAGACCACCCCACCGGAAGCAACTTTTAGCAATTGCTTTAAACTTTCGCGGTTTTCGGCCTGGATGGGTTCTTGGCGCAGGAGCTGCCGGGAACCAGCGAAGGTGTCGAACAACTGATCGTCCAGGTCGTTACGGTCGGTAATAATCAGAATCGTGGGGTTATCCAGAGCCAGTACGATCTTGCCGGTATAAAACACCATCGACAGGCTTTTGCCAGAACCCTGGGTATGCCAGATGACTCCACCTTTACGGTCGCCGGCCAGGGAGGCGGCTTGGAGCGTATTGTGCACAGCTTTATTGACAGCGTAATATTGGTGATAGGCCGCTAGTTTTTTGACCGTCTCAATGGTGATCACCCCGGTGTGCCGATCTTCTTTTTTGCTCTTTTCAAACACAATAAAATGCCGGATAAGATCGAGTAGCGTTTTCTTATTGAGCATCCCCTTGATTAGGGTTTCCAACTGCCCGATGAGGCGAGATGCTTCCTTTTGGCCATCTGATGTTTTCCAGGCCATAAATCGGTTTAAACCTGCCGAGAGCGAACCAGCCCGGGCTTCCAGGCCATCGGAAATTACCAGAAAAGCATTATAAGTGAAAAGATTTGGGATGGCCTGTTTATAAGTTTGCAGTTGCTTGTAGGCGGATTTAACCGTCGCGTTTTCATCGGCAGGGTTCTTTAGCTCCATTACCACCAAAGGCAGACCGTTCACGAACAAAATCAGGTCGGGGCGCTTGTTTATGTGGTCCCGTACTATGGTGAACTGATTAACCGCCAGAAAATCATTATTTTCGGGGTCATTAAAATCTATCAGCCATACCAGGTTCCCCCGCTCGTGGCCGTTTTCCTGATATTTAACCGTTATCCCCTCAGTCAGCATTCGGTGAAAGTTCTCGTTGTTTACTATCAGTTCCGGCGAACCAAGTCGCTGGACCTGCTTGAAAGCGTCTTCGCGGGCGGAAGCGGGAATTTTCGGATTGATACGGTCTATGGCCGTCCGCAGGCGGTCCAGGAGCAGAACTTCAGAAAATGATTCACGCTCTGGTTCTTCGCTGTCAGGGGCAATGTCCGGGCCATACACATACCTATACCCCTGTTCCTCAAACTTCTCAGTGGCCAACTTCTCAATGTCTGATTCGGTTATTTTGGTCATGGTTCGATTTCTATTCCGCATTTATGCTCTGAGGGCATTGTGCAAACTAATTCTAATCGGCCTGATCCTTCAAGGAAAATGCGGCTTCATTTTTCAATAACGGATAACCTAACTCACCATAATCATTATATAAACCATTATAATTTATTATCAAAAAGATTAGCCGAAACAATAATGTTTCTAAATCTCCTACTTGACATATATTATCTTGTGTAATCTCTAATTGTTTGCCGTGTGCTATCTTATGCCTAATGCATCCCCACGAATCAACTCTCCTTTCCAATAGCTTTTTTTCATCAATCAAGCGTTGAAGTGTAGCCTTAGGATACTCTCTATTTTTCTTAAGTTTTCCGATATGACTTTTAATAGTGTCTATTAATTTGCTCTCAATTGCTTGATCCTTCAAAAAGGCGTCAACCTGCTCAATAAGTTTCTTAATTATAGTATTCCGTTGTTCATCAGGTCTTTCCTCTACAAAATATCCAGAGATAAGTTCTTCAATCGCTACCGATAACGACAAGGCATATGCTGACAAGATATGGCGTGACGAACGCAGGCATGCCAGATTTCTTAACATCCCCCCAATTTTGGAGAACCCCTCTGTGTCGTCTTTTAATATGTATGCAAGAAATTTGCTGTACAAATTCCAGAACATCTCAAACTCTGAATCCTTACACACTTTATATATAGCATATGGCTTTTTTTCTTGCGACGAAATACGATTTTCGATAAGTCGAATGTGCAAACGTTTCTTGTCCTGAGTAAGAACGCGTTTTATATTCCACTCAAAAGGTTTGCCCAAAACGAACTCTAATGCCTCTATAACGCGATTCTCAATATTAATATCACAAAGCCGTTCGGTTGTTTTCAGACTGTAATTTGTCTCTCCATCAAAGGCAATGATACGCAAATCATATTCAAGCACCTCTGTGTCGGCAACGCATCGATAAGAGCCACTCTGCCCTTTGCCATCTTTTTCTGTATATTTTGAAGTCCTAAGAGTGTTGTTTGTTGGATACCCACTGTATTCGTGAAAAGATGTGAATTTGACACTAACTTCTTTCCCCCTCGAATTATTTGTTGTTTCGGAGTATATTTCATTAGACATGAAAACATAAACACCATTAGGGCAATCAATGTTGGGAGCACATAAGTTGCGAGCTTTCCATCCTTCGTCACAAGTAACCAACTCATAAAACTCTGCATTGGCTATTATTTCACCAGCTTTATTATTCGAAGCAAGTAAGTTCTTCATTATGGTGTTCATGTTCTGATTATTTGACTCGTCAGAAAAAATTATTATCCGAAAATACTTTTGACCAATTTGCTGTACAACACCTGGCCCCTCAATTGTTATTGAATCATCATTTTTTCTAACAATTATTCTTCGAGATAAATATTCCCATTCCCCATTTTTAAGCTGTTCTATGGCTTTTTCATTCAGATATGTACTCATTTGACATTCTCCAATGCCACGCTCACTTCTCCACTCATCAACTTCGGTAATAATGTGTCACGCAGCTTTTCATGGGTGCGGATTTGTGTTTTATTAAAATGTATCTTTTTAAAATTTGGAATCATCATATTCTCAAATTCTAGAATCAAAGATTTCGGAGGAATAAGTATTTTATGTTCATGAACATGATTTCGATTTAATGTTGGAACAGCCGAACCGGCATTGAAGCTATCTAAGTCTATCGTTTTTAATAGAAAATAGGAAAACAAAGGCGTGCCAATTCTGTACTCTTTAATAAATAAAGATGTATTTAATGGCCAGAAATTTTCCAAAATAAAGAACACCTTTCCCAATAACCCACTACGTCCTGTTGTAACACCTGGAGCTTTAACTTTGGACTCATTGTGATAGCCACCATGGCCACTTGCAGCAAAAATTGGATAGGACCCAGCCACTCTGCTTTGAATGGGTAAATCAAAGCCTCTTTGAAGTATAAATATATTCTCTATTGTTCCTTCCTCCCACTCCTCTCCTGCTTCTTCAATAAACCACTGTCTGAAGAGTGTTTCGGCCATTGCTTCGAGGGTTTTGTTCTGGCGGTGCAGCAGGTCTATTTTGTCGTCCAGACTCGAAAGGACTGATGCAATTGCTTTTTGTTCGGGGAGAGGAGGAGCAGCGATTTTAAGGTTTTCTAAATCGCTTCGTGACACATTTGGAAACGTTGAACCGGTAGCACTAGACAGTAAATATGGCAAATTGTAATCAATGACACCTTTAATGTAATGCCTATAATCACTGCCTTTTTTGTGAGATATTGCCGCCAGACCCCTTCCAATAGCATAATTGCGATTTGCCCAATTCATCCTTCCTGTAGTTGATCCTCTCACGCAAAATAAAATATCATTCTCTTTACACATCCTTCTCGCGTCATTCGTGAACTGGATAGGAAATGGGTATTTGAGACCAAACTCCGTTGGACCGTTCAGTAGCGGGACGCCCTTGCCATTGGCATTACAAGTTTCTCCTTTAGGAGACTGTCCCATTACTATTACTGCAATCTCTCCCAGCCGAGTTTCTTTCCACTCAGTCATCCCTCACCACCCTTTTCAGGACAACTGCTTTGAAGGTATTTTTGTCGCTCTTTTCGGCGTATTGGAATTCTCCGTCGTAATAGTCGCTGTCGGGGTCGTGTGTCAGTTCGACAATATACGGCTGAAAGAAATTCTCATAGCCGCTTTCATAGCCGCTGACAACTACGGGTAAATCCTGGGGCATTTCCTTTAGGATTTCCGCTAGTTGGCCGACTGTAAACCAGAATTTTTCTTCTTTGTCATTTGTCATCATCTTGTTCCTCCAGCATTCTGGTTGTTTTATCGGCCAGTAAAATTTTCATCTGCTGGATAGCGATCTGGTTCAGGCGAGTCAACCGTTCTGACTGGGAAAAGCCATCATTGATAAATACGGCGTTGAGGTTCTCCATATTGGCCAGACAGACCAGTTGCGAGGCATTGGCAAAATCCCGGATATTACCAGTTTCGTCAGGATTATCCTGTCGCCATTGCCCGGCGGTCTTGCCAAACAGGGCCATATTGAGAATGTCTGCTTCAGAAGCATAAACTTGACTGATTTGCTGTTTGTTCAAGGTAGCGGGGATAAGGTTTTCCTTGATAGCGTCGGTATGGATACGATAGTTTATCTTGGTGAGATTTCGGCGAATGTCCCAGCCCAGTTGTTTTTGCTCCTGGTCCTTTAGCCGTTGAAATTCCGTGATAAGATAGATTTTGAACTCCACGGAAATCCAGGTTGCAAACTCAAAAGCAATATCTTTATGAGCATAAGTCCCGCCGTAACGACCGGCTTTGGAAACAATGCCTATAGCATTGGTCTTTTCTATCCACTGCTTGGGAGTAAGTGTGAAACTATTTAAACCCGCTTCTTTTCTAAACCCGTCGAATTCGACGGGGTTAAAATCCGGATTATTTAGCTGCTCCCAAATACCTATAAACTCAATGGTGTTTCGATTGCGTATCCAGTTTCGTATCAAATCGTCGGTACGGTCAGCTTTTTTGTATCTGGCTATATCCGTCAGAGAAAGATAATCTTGTTTATTGCCGGTAAAAACCCTGATTTCGGTCCCCTTAACGCTTAATTGTGTATTTTTCTTAGCCATCAACTTTCACCTTTGCTAGATTCTTCTTAATAAGACTGTTTAGCTTTGCTTCTTCTTTGATTTGCTCTTCGAATTCTGCTTTAAGACTGGCGAATCGTTCCTTGAAATCGAAATTATCTTCCTCGTCCGGCAAGCCGACGTAGCGGCCGGGGGTAAGGACATAATCCAGTTCCTTGACCCGTTCGACCGTTGCTGACACACAAAAACCTTTGACATCTTCATAGCCGTCATCTTCCGAGCGCCAGTTGTGATAAGTTTGGGAGATTTGGGTAATATCGTCGGCGGAGAGTTCCCGGGTGCGACGATTTATCAGGTGGCCCATATTACGAGCGTCGATAAAGAGTATTTCGCCGGGTCTGGTCTTTTTTCTGTTAAAGAACCATAAACTAGCGGGGATCTGGGTATTCAAAAACAGTTTGGCAGGCAGATTGACTATACAATCGACCATATCGGCATCAATTAGCGTCTGGCGTATATCACCTTCGCCGGATGTTTTGGATGTGAGAGCACCCTTAGCAAGAACAAACCCAGCCCGGCCTTTGGGGCTGAGATGATATACGAAATGCTGTATCCAGGCATAATTGGCATTTCCGGTCGGCGGTGTGCCATATTTCCAGCGGCCGTCTTTACGCAGCAGTTCGCCGGACCAGTCGCTGTCATTGAACGGCGGATTGGCGATTACGAAATCGGCTTTGAGGTCCTTGTGGGCATCGTTCAGGAATGAACCTTCATTATTCCATTTTACCTGAGAACTGTCGATACCGCGAATGGCAAGGTTCATCTTCGCCAGTCGCCAGGTGGTCTGGTTTGATTCCTGGCCGTATATGGATATATCGTTTACTCGGCCCTGGTGGTTTTCGACGAATTTTTCCGATTGGACGAACATGCCGCCGGAACCGCAACAGGGGTCAAAAACCCGGCCTTTGGTGGGCTCGAGCATTTCTACCAGTAATTCAACGACACTTCGCGGTGTGTAAAACTGGCCGCCCTTTTTCCCTTCGGCCAGGGCGAACTCACCCAGGAAGTATTCAAATACATGGCCCAGTACATCTGCACTGCGGGCCTTGGCCTGGCCCAGAGCGATATTGCCTATCAGATCGATCAGCCCGCCCAGATTCGCGGGGTCAAGATTGCCGCGGGCAAATACCTTAGGCAGAACGTCACGTAACGAAGCGTTTTCCCTCTCGATGGCGTCCATGGCTTCGTCAACGGTCTTGCCGATGGTCGGCTGCTTGGCATGACTGCGCAGAAAGCTCCAGCGAGCCGACGGTGGTACGAAAAAGACATTTTCGGCCTTGTATTCATCCTTATCCTCGGGGTCTGCTCCTTCACATTCGCCTTCACCTGCCAGTAGCTTCGAGTGGAGTTCCTCAAAGGCGTCGGAAATGTATTTCAGGAAAATCAGGCCCAGGACAATATGTTTATATTCTGCGGCGTCTATGTTCTTGCGAAGTTTATCCGCCGCCTTCCAGAGCTGCTTTTCGATGGGTTCTTCTTTTAATGGGGGATTATTGCGGGTTTTCTTTTTTGCCATAGGAGCTTTTATCCTTTCCCAAAATACACCACCCCCGGCCCCAGAAAAACAATGGCCGGAAGAATGTCCTAATATTAACCGGGCAGTCCAGGGATGTCAAGGGGCGGATTTGGTGTCCGGCAGGGGAAAAAGCTTCAAATATGGAGAAAAAGCTGCAAAAACGGTCAAGGTGTCAGCGTCTGCTGATCATACCCAATTGACTATAATGATAACTACGGCGGATTTTCCCGGCCCGGACCGAGATGTTGTGGCCGTCCGTGAACCGGATGGCAATCTGGGGCCAGTCAATGTGTGACGGTGTCGGGAAATGCTCCACGGCCCGGCATACTGCCGCGACAGTTTTTTCTTCCGGCTTCCCCGGCGCCTCGACAAACAAGATTTTTCGCAGCTCTTTAAGGTAGTTGCACAATTGCGCTGCCTGACGTTTGCCGTGTTCGGTGAGCCGTTTTTCCACCAGTTCATCAAATTGCACATGTTTATAGAGTTGATCCAGGTTCTCGGCCGTCTGGCGCAGCTTCTGGAATTTCTTGCCGAGCCCGTCGGCCACGTCCTTCCGGCCCTGCAGGTTCAGGTAATCGAAGATGGCGTAAATCTCCGTTTCTTCGGCATCCAGTACCCGGTTGTTGGCCGGTATATATTTACCGTCTTTCTGCGGGGACTGAGGCAAAAGCCCGGCCCACTCACTGATCATTTCGATCAGGGCCGCGAAGAGTTCCGGGCAGACCCCGTCAATCTTTTCATACCGCCGCAGCGCAGTTTTGAAACGCAAGTTCCAGTTGAAGCTTTCCGAATCATCTTTTCTCACCTGGTTTTTGGTCAAGGTCGCCGTCATCATCTCCTCCTTCAAGGCAGGGAATCTTCCCGTTGCTAAACAATAAAGGCTTCGGTTTGACATGCCTTGCGAGGCCGAGGTCGGTGCCGCCCAGGTAAAAAACTTCGCGCTATTCTATCTTATCATCGCCTGCCACCTAACCTCGAATCCATCGATTATCGTGGGGCTGGCTGGTGATCGGTTTCATATCCGGGTTTTCCGGATTCAGTCTGATATGGTTATCCGCAAATTTGAGGCGTTTGACCGGGGATTCATATTTTAATAAGGCAATGTCACCGTTTTCCTCCAGGGGCCGACGCCTGATATTGATCCGGCCAGGCCTACTGGAGGAGCTGATTTTGAATTTAGCGGCCCGCTCCCGAATGGTAGGCGGGTAGCCCTTGAGATCGCTATAAAGGCAGATTTCCTCTCGGGGGTCCGATGGTTTTTTCATAATGCCTGTGATTTTATCGCAGGGCATGATTCACCTTCAAAATCAGGGACAAAGTTTGGGTTTATGATTTTAAGTATAACCATTTTCGCATAGTGGTCAAATACATATTTCTCAGATTTTTTTGCTGTACCAAATTTCACGGTGAAAATTCACTAGCGAATTTTCATTTCGGCAAAATCGAAAAAAAATAAAAAAATCTCAAAATTTTAAGTCTCTTAAAATCCTTAACTTATCAAAATCCGAGCCATTTTTTTCGGTGAAATTTCGGCCCTCCGGTGAAATTTCGCCAGTAAGGGGTGAGGGCTTTAATAATCCGGGCTCAGGGGCCTGAGGTTGGGGGATAAAGCTGCTGGCCGGTGGAATATTTTTACGGACAAGGAGTTAGCGTATGGAGACGCGAAAAATATCATTTCTTAGCCCCGCTCGACAGCTGCTGCTGCGGCAATTGCAGGATCTGCAGTTCGGCCGGATCGAAAATCTCGCCGTCATCCGAGGCGAGCCGGTCTGGGATGCCGGGTGCCGTCTGATTCGCACCGTCAAGTTCGGCAGCGCGAATCCGCCGCAAACTTTTAGCGCTGACTTCGAACTGAAAAAACAGGTGCGGGAATTGTTCCAGACCCTGGATGAAACTTCTGAGGGGCTGATCCTCAGCCTGGAAGTCAAACACGGCCTGCCGTTCGCCGTGGACATTATCCAGAGTCCGATTCGCACCGGAAAGGAGGAACTTGGCACCAGATAAAATTTCGGGGCTGGTGAACCCTGTATGAAATGTTTGTTCAGTTTTTTCTTTGTTAGCCGATTAACTGACCGCAAAGCGGAGGTGATCGGGAACACAGACCAGATGGTCTATGTCCGATTGCCTCCGCTTTTTGTACATCCGCTGTTCTGCTGTTCCCGGCGCCTCCTGGTCACCAACCAGGAGAGCCTGACTATGAAAGCTTCCTCGCAGAAGTGTGAACTCAATGACTACATTCTTAAACACATCGATTTTAAGGCCCATCAGCTGCTGGATAAACCCGGCTTTACCGCCGATGACCTGGAGGATATCAAGCAGGAGCTCATCCTCGCGTTATGGCAGTCATTACCCAAATACGATCCGGCTCGGGCGAGCTATAACACCTATATGATCCGAGTCGTGGAGGGCCAAATCTGCAAGCTGCTGCGTTATCCCAAAATAAAAAAACGCGATTACCGGCAGGAGGGCGGCTCACTCCACGAAGAAGTTCCTCACGCCCCAGAGGAAGGCGCTCTTCGGGTTAATACTATCAAACAGAATGATTTAGACCGCCATCGGGGTGTGTCGCGACGCTCGGAAGTGCAGCTCCAAGATTTGCGGGTTGATCTCAATCTGGCCCTGGCGGATCTGCCCGCAGATCTGCGTCGAGTTGCCGAGCTGTTAAAGTTCCAGTCCTTCGAGCAAGCGGCTGCCCAACTGCAGATTTCCCGCAGTACTTTATATTGCTATCAGCTCGCCCGGCTGCGTCTGGCTTTGAAGATTAAAGGGCTCGATGAATATTTTTTTCCAGATCGGTAACAGATTTTGGCCGTCTTGGTTATGTATATATCAGCGGGCCCGAAAAGTTGAAGTTTAACAACCACCAACCAACAGGAATCAAAGTTATGGATATGGATTATGATCTGAATATTTTTGTATGTGAATCGGCGGAATATTATCACGCCCAGGCCAATAAATTCCTGAGCAGCCATCAGTTGGCGGACTTTCGCAAGTGTCCCTATCTCTACTGGAAGAAACATTCCGGCCTGATCAAAGATAACGATTCCCCGGCCTATGCCCTCGGTCGGGCGGCACATACGCTCATTCTCGAGGGCCAGGCTGTCTTCGAGCAGGATTACGTCGTCGGCGGGCCGATCAATCCCAGCACCGGCAAGCCTTACGGGACCAGTACCAAGGCCTTTGCCGAGTGGGCCGCGGGAATCGGTAAGGCCGTCATTACCACCGAGGAGTCCCTCAAGCTGGAACTGATGGAGCAGGCGGTGTTAATGCACCCCAAGGCCTCAGACTTAATTATGGATGGTGTCGCCGAAGGTGTCTGCCGGGCCGATTACGGTGGTTTGCCCTGCCAGATCCGGCCGGACTATTTCCAGCCGGTCTACGGGATCATCGATCTGAAGAGATGTGATGATTTGACCTGGTTCGAAGCCGATGCCCGGCGTTTTGGTTACCTGCATCAAATGGCCTTTTATCGCGCAGTCTTGCGGGAAGTGGCCGGGGGAAACTATCCCGTCCATTTCATCGCCGTCGAGAAGAAGGAACCTTACCGGGCGGGTGTCTGGAAGGCCGCCGAATCGGCCCTGGACTTCGCCGAGGCCGAGAACCTCGAGGCCATCGAACGCCTGAAATACTGCCAGAAAAACCAGACCTGGCCCACCGGTTATGAACAGATTCGTGTTTTTGACACCCTTTAACCCCTTTTTCAGGAGATTTATTAGATGACTTTACTGAACAGTATTATCACCGATCCCACCCCGTCAGCCCCCAAGGGCATAATCTACGGACCTCCCGGGTCAGGCAAGAGTACCTTCGGGGCTTCTGCTCCCGATTCCCTGATCATCGACTGCGAGAACGGCGCGGGCGCCATTAAGTGCAGTCGCACTCCGTATCTGGGCACCTGGCCGGAAATTCAGCAGTGGCTGCTGGCCATCGAACAGGCGGATCATCCCTATAAGGTAATCGCCATCGATACCCTCGACTGGCTGTTGCGGCGGATTGAAGAGCATGTCTCGGGCTGTCAGGGCAAGATCGATTCCACCCTGAATCGTTCGCACGGCGGTTACGGCAACGGCAAGCAGGTGCTCAAAAACTATGTGTACCAGATCCTGCTGCCGCAGCTGGACCGCATCATCAATCGCGGTATCGCCGTCATTCTCCTGGCCCATGCCAAGCGCACCGAGATCACCGATATCGATGGCATCACCATCGAAAAAAGCACCCCGGAGGTACCCGAAGGTTATCTCAATGTCATGGTGGAATGGTCGGATTTCGTGTGCATGGTGCGTCTGGATGCCGAAGGCCACCGTCAACTGATTACCCAGGAGACACCCCGGTCCCTGGCCAAGAATCGCTATAACCTGCCGGCGGTGCTGGATTTCACCTGGCCGGCTTTTGCCGGGGCTGTTGCCGCGGGGCTCAACCAGAGCTTCGCCCGGGAAAGTTGAGGGGGCGCAGATGGCGAAAAACCCCCGTGATGTTCAGGTCTGTGATAATTGCGGACGCGAGGCCCGGGTCAATACAGACTACTCCTCCTGTCCCTACTGTGGATTTACATATTGCCAGGTGCTGGCAGAAATCGAAAAAGAAATTAACTCTCAATTAAAGAAAGGACTCTCTCATGGCACATCTAAACAATTTTGATGCGAACACAGTTGAACCTCTGGCCGCTTTTGACCCGATCCCCGCCGGTAAATATCTGGCGGCGATCACTGAATCGGAGATGAAGCCGACTAAGAACGGCGCTGGCCACTATCTGGAGCTGACCTTCGATGTTTTGGAAGGTCAATATAAGGGCCGTAAGTTGTGGACCCGGCTGAATCTGGATAATCCCAACGGCCAGGCGGTCCAGATTGCCCGCGGCGAACTGTCGGCTATCTGCCGGGCGGTGGGCGTGATGCAGCCGCGGGACTCGGTGGAGCTGCATAACCTGCCCGTGAGTGTCAAGGTCATCTGCAAGAAACGTGAGGACAACGGCGAGATCAGTAACGAGATCAAGGGCTACGAGAAAAAAGAGGCGGCCTTCAGTCCGAACGCTGTGCCATCCACTCCCGCCCCTCAGGCCCTCAATAACGCCGCACCCTGGAGCCGCTGATTATGAACACCAAAGCCAAGGGCAATCGCCTGGAATACAAGACCATCAAGCTGCTGCGGGCAGCGGGCTATCAGTGTATGCGTTCGGCGGCCTCGCTGGGGCCGTTCGATATTATCGCCACGAATCGCCTCGGTATGCGTTGCATTCAGGTCAAGGCCAACGGCTGGCCCCGGCCTGAGGAACGCGAGAGCTTGCGGGCGGCAGGTAAGAACCTGCCGTCCCAGGCTACCGTCGAATGCTGGCGCTGGAACGATGGTGATCGAGAACCGCTGATTAAGTTACTGGATGAATTTGACTAACAAATGAAAGGATAAGTTATGGAATATGCATTTGGCGCCATGATAGGGGTAGGGATCGGTTTTGTTTTCGGCATACTCTCCACCCAGGAATCTGTTGCCAAGAAGGATGTCAATGAGCCGGTTGATCGGCTTAACGTTCAGGCCCAAAAGAATCTGCAGGAATTTCAGGAAAAGCGCCAGCAGATCAATCAACTGCATCAGAAGACTGATGTTATTCGTGGTGAACTGAAATCCCGGGTCAATGAACTGTCCGGACAGGAATAAACGCAGAAAGGCAAATAATGAAAATACAGACATTGGAGATTGAAGATATCCGTATCGACGGCGGTACCCAGTCACGGGTGGAGATTAATACCGAGGTGGTTTCGGAATATGCCGAACTGCTCAAAAGCGGGATTGAGTTGCCGCCGGTAACGGTATTTTGTGACGGGTTCTCATATTGGCTGGCTGACGGCTTTCATCGGTACTGGGCCCATAACTGGATCAACAACTGCCAGATTACGGCTGAAGTTCACCAGGGCAGTCGGCGGGATGCAATTCTTTATTCGGTGGGTGCCAACGCCCGCCACGGGCTGCGGCGGACGAACGCGGATAAGCGTAAGGCCGTGGGGACACTCCTGAAAGATGCTGAGTGGAGTAATTGGAGTAGCCGGGAAATTGCCAGGCGGTGTGGAGTGAGCAATGGTATGGTTGATGATTATCGTCGCTCAATGCCTGGGTCAGGCGGCGAGATATCCCAGCCCCGCTATTACGTTACCAAACACGGCACCATCGCCCGGATGAACACCGCGAAAATCGGGAACAAGAAGACCACCCGGAAATCTGACGGCCCGAAACTCGACACTTTAACAACGGTCCGGGAATGCGGCACCTGCGAGAGTCGGGCGGCTCTCGAATTAACTTACGACCCCCGTTGTGCCGCCCATACCATCATCAGTGCCATGGGTGAACCAATGTCTTTGAACATTGCCCACACCATCATCTCTGTTGTTCGGGGAAATGATGCGATAGCGCCGAAGTAAATATATTTATTTTGCGGGACTTTTTGAGCAAGAAAGCGGTGATAGTGTAATGGTAACACAGCGAACATTCCAATTCGAAGAAGAGGGTTCGATTCCCATCTCACCGCATCTGCTCAGGATCAGGCCGGGTAAATTCCGGGAGTTCAGCGACCTGCTGGAGAAATATCATTACAAACACTCCAAAATAGGCGGCAGTATCAGTCATAACCTGGTTTTAGAGTTTGAAGGCAGTGTTTACGGCGGTGCGGTGCTGGGCCCCATGCGGCATCAGAATAGTTACGAAGATGATGCCATAGAAATTCGCCGCATGGTGCTGCATCCAGATTGTCCTCAGAATACCGCCAGTTACTTCCTGGCCAAAATTATCTGGTGGCTCAGAAAGAACACCGACGTCGGTATGATTTACACCTTCTCCGATCAGACCGTGGGCCATGTCGGCACCTGTTACCGGGCCGCTAATTTTCAGTATGTCAGGGATACCCCGCCCACCAAGCATGTCCGATGGCAGGACAAACTTTATCATCCGCGCAGCTTAACCGTAGACAGGCCTTACTCATATCGACTCAGAAAGGCGGTCGAAGAGGGCGACGCAGAGATTATTAACGGTAAACCCAAATCTTTATTCGCATACGAAATCAAGAGGAACAAATGATAGATAAGACTCAAATATTCCCCCTGCTGCTCATATTTTTGGACCTGGCGGCCTCGGTAATGTATCTGGGCAGCGACTGGCGGAAGGTGATTTACTGGCTGGCAGCGGCAGCCCTAACAACCGTGGTGACATTCTAATGCTGCAATTACGGAACTATCAACAGGAAGCCGTCGATGCGGTTTATCAGCATCTGCGGCAACGGGATGACAATCCCTGTGTGGTGATCCCAACAGCAGGAGGCAAAACACCCCTGATGGCGACCATTTGTCGGGATGCCGTTCTGCAATGGGGTGGGCGGGTGCTGATCCTCGCTCACGTAAAGGAACTGCTCGAACAATCGGCGGCTACCTTATCCCGAATTTCCGACAATCTTGATGTCGGAGTCTATTCGGCAGGATTGAAGCGGCGCGATACGGACAATCCGGTAGTAGTGGCAGGTATTCAGTCAATTTACAAGCGAGCCTGTGAGCTGGGCCCATTCGATCTGATTATAGCCGATGAATGCCACTTGGTCCCCGAGAGCGGCGAAGGACGCTATAGATCTTTTCTGGCTGATGCGCAGGTTGTCAACCCGAACGTCAGATTAATCGGTTTGACAGCCACACCGTACCGGATGACCACGGGTATGATCTGCGGGCCGGAAAATCTGCTCAATCACGTATGTTATGAAGTAGGTGTGCGCGAGCTGATTGTGCAGGGTTATCTGTGCCCGCTTAAGAGTAAGGCGGGCCGGCGTAAAGTCGACACCTCGGCTCTGCACATTCGCGGGGGTGAGTTCATCGCCGCGGAAGTGGAAGATTTGATGGATGAAGAGGCCCTGGTCACTTCGGCCTGTGAAGAAATTCTGGAACAGACCGAAAATCGCAGCAGTGTCTTGATCTTCGCCGCCGGTATTCAACATGCCCGACACATCCAGCAGACGCTGCAGAAACGCAGCCATCAGGAGGTACAGCTCATCACCGGGAATACCCCCGCCCCAGAACGCGCTGAAATCCTGGCGCGTTTTAAGCGTGAAGAAGTGAAGGCGGATTTGTTTGGTAATGTCAAACCACCTCTGAAATACCTCGTGAATGTCAATGTCCTGACCACCGGTTTTGATGCGCCCAATGTCGATTGTGTGGTTCTGCTGCGGCCCACTAATTCACCGGGCTTGTATTATCAGTGCGTGGGTCGAGGCTTTCGACTGCATCCCGAGAAGCAGGATTGCCTGGTTTTGGATTTCGCGGGAAATATCCTGCGGCACGGACCGGTGGATGCTCTGCAGATTAAAGATAAATCCACTGGTTCCGGCGAAGCCCCCGCCAAGGAGTGTCCCGAATGCCAGGCCCTCATCCACGCGGCCTATGCCGTCTGTCCGGAATGCGGTTTCGAATTCCCCGCCCCCAATAAAAACCGTCATGAAGCCCAGGCTGATACCGCAGCGGTGCTCACCGGTGAAATTGAAGATACCGAATATACCGTTCAAGATGTTTTTTATGGGGTACATACCAAACGCAGGGCGGACGAAAACACGCCCCGGACCATGCGGGTGCAATATCAGGTGGGCTGGCACCATTACGTCAGCGAGTGGGTATGTCCCGAACATAGCGGCTGGGCCCGACAGAAGTTCGAGAAATGGTGGAGCCAGCGTTCCATGTGTCCGCCGCCCCGCAGTGCCCATGAAGCGGTTCTGCTGGCCGATGATGGTGCCCTGGCCCGCACGAAGATGATCACTGTACGCAGTGTCTCGGGCGAGAAGTTTGACCGGGTAATCGGCTGTGAACTGGGCGAAAAACCGGAGTATGCCCCTGAACCGGGCTGGGATGACGAGGTTGAAGAAGAGAATGTTTTTGAACCGTCCAGTATGGGAACCAACTGGGATGAAGAAGAATTACCCTTCTGATAAAGGAAAATATCATGATTGATACAACTAATGCTAAGACGTTTGGGGCAGAAATCTTCGCCGATTGCCTGCCCGGTAAGATCGCACTGGGCGATGTGGATGGGCTGGTGGAGATTCAGGGGAATCTGCTGTTTTTGGAATTCAAGGAACATGGCCGCATCCCCCGGGGCCAGCAGATTCTCTTTGAGCGCTTGACCCGGTTATGTCCGGCCACGGTGCTGGTAGTGGAAGCCGACACCGAGACCATGGATATTTTCGGGGTCAGTTACATCTTCGACGGCAAGATCGAGCCGCAGGTCTCCATGAATCAGGAAGGACTCAAGAACCTGGTGAGAAGCTGGGCTGATTGGGCTCAGCATAACCCGGCCTTCACTCAGAAAAAGGAAAATCATGAATAATTGGATATTTCCCAAATATCAGGCCCTGGCTCGGAGCGCGGAATTATACCGCGAACATCTCCGCCAGCGCCTCCAGGATTTTCTCGCTGGTCCGGGCGTGCAGGGTGCCCAGACGTTTGATGAGTCTTCTCTTGTCGACGGTGCGAATCTGATCGATGGCCGCCACGCCTGGCTTTCCCTTTACCTTGGTGGCGATACGGAAGGGATAACTGCGTCCTGTGGTCAGCGGCACCACCACTACGGTGGCCAGGTGCTCGTTGAGCTCGTCGGGCGAGACGATGACGGCCGGGCGGGTCTTCTTGATTTCACTGCCGATAGTGGGATCGAGATTCACCAAGTAGATATCAAATCTCTTCATGGCTTAAAAATCCTCAGGGAAATCAGATGTGACCGCGTCCCAGTCCTCAAACTGATCATCACCGGGCGCTATGACATCGGACGGCCGCCTGGGCCCAGCCGGCCCGGGGTATGGCCGCGTTGCGGATAACCACTGCATCATCAATGACTTGCAGGTCCAGCTCTTCACTGAGGCTCAGTTGCTCCACAATCGTCTTGGGCAGGCGAATGCCCTGGGAATTACCTATTTTTATCAAACTAACGTGCATCATCAAGTCTCCATATGGTTCAGGTAATTACATTATAATTACTTATCGGCAGGAAGTCAAATCTCATTTAGATAAAAACCTCAGGATGACATAACCCCATGGATAATAATGTAATTACCTCTGCCTTAAAGATATTATTCGAGCCGGGTGATGTATTCGAGATACGTGTGCTGGATGCGGTACTGCCCCAATAGCAACTGGGCGCATACCGAGAGCGGCTATTTCGAATATGAACATCTCGATTCGGTGCCCAACTGCCTGGCCAACTTCAAGACTTATGGCGGGGTGTATATCACCCTGAACCCGGTGAACCTGGATCTGCTGGCCCGGGCGCAGAACCGGCTCAAGAAGGCCCGCAGCGGTGAGACTACCAGCGATGGCGATATTCTGCACCGGCGTTGGCTGTTGATCGATGTCGATGCCGTCAGGCCGTCGGGCATCTCAGCTACCGACGCCGAGAAAGAACTCGCCTTCGATAAGATGGCCGAGATTCAGGAGGGGCTCGCCTCCATGAACTGGCCCCGCTCGCTGACGGTGGATTCGGGTAATGGTTATTATCTGATGTATCGTATCGATCTGCCGGCGTCTGACGAGGGCCTCATCCAGCGCTGTCTGCAGGCCCTGAAACCGGTATCGACGGATAAGGTGCGGGTGGACTTGAGCGTCTTCAACGCCGCCCGCATCTGTCGGTTGCCGGGCACCTGGAACCGCAAGGGCGATTCACTGCCGCACCGTCCGCATCGAATAGCGGAGATTGTGGAGGCGCCGGAACAGATGTCGGTGGTGTCAACGGAGATGTTGCATAATCTGGCCGGTGATACGCACAATGACAATTGTGAGACACATAATGCTCATAATTCCGATTGTGGAGCCCATAATGTTCACAATGGTAATTGTGAAACCCACAGTGCCCACAATGATGACTGTGCTTCCCATAATCCCCCCCCTACCCCCCTACCGTCAAATGTGGGCCACAATATTCCCACAGCCACCCATAATTTTCACGATGTCGCCGATGATTTCAACAGGCGCGGTGATATCGCACCCATTCTCGAAAAGCACGGTTGGACTCTTAAATCCGAGTCCGGCCAGCAATACTGGTGGCGGCCTGGTAAAAGCTCCGGCCAGCATTCAGCCACCTTTGATGGGCAGGTCTTTTATCCCTTTACCGATAATGCCGAGCCTTTCACCACCCGTAAAGGCTATAGCCGGTTTGGGGTTTACGCTCAGCTGGAACATAACGGTGATTATGCAGCGGCTTTGTCGACTTTAGCATCTGAAGGTTACGGCAATGCCCCGGTTGATGTGGATATCTCGGGGATTGTCAACAAATGCAGCCCACCGCAGCCCGAGCCGCGTAAGCGACGTTTTACGCGATTTGATCAGCTCGAGATTCGTCCGCCCCAGTGGCTGCTACGCGGCATCCTGGAAAAGGATTCCACCGCTCTGATATTTGGCGATCCGGGTGCGGGCAAAAGTTTTGTGGCGGTGGACTGGGCCTGTCGTATCGCCTCCGGTACACCCTGGCGCGGTCGGGCGGTGAAACCGGCACCGGTAGCTTATCTGCTGGGCGAAGGTCAGGGCGGCCTGGGCCGTCGGGTCAAGGCCTGGGAAACTTATAACAATGTCAGTCTTGAAAATGCCCAGATTTACAATGCCACTGCGGTACCGCTGCCGGATCGAGCAGAATTGGAATCGCTCATGGAGGATATTGAATACGAGATCGGCAAACCCGAACTGGTTGTCTTTGATACCCTGGCCCGTAACTTCGGGGGCGGGGACGAGAATTCCACGCAGGATATGAACTGTTTTGTGCGGGCTTGTGACATTGTTCGCGAAAAGTTTAACTGCACCATCCTTATCATCCATCACACCGGGCACGGTGATAAGAACCGGGCCCGGGGGGCCATGGCCCTCAAAGCCGCCCTGGACGCTGAGTACTGCCTGACAAAACAGGACCGGCTGTTATTGTCATCCAAGAAGATGAAAGATGCCGAACCGCCGGACCCCATTACCCTGCAACTGCATAAGGTGATCATCCCAGAAATCTTCGATGAAGAAGGTAAGCCGGTAACCTCAGCGGCAGTGGAAGTAATTGATCCGGAAATCAGCGGGATCGTCGCCCAGGCTCCGGCGGTGCCCCTGATTGATTTTGTGGAAAACTGCATCAAGCCCTACGACCCCTGTCCCAAGCACGTGGTTCAATATCACGCCGAACGTCTGTACCGTCTGCCCGCTCAGAGGGTGGATGAAATGCTGGAAGCGGCTGTCGGACAGGGTCAGGCTTGTCGGGTTGGCACCAGTAGCGGCACCAAATATATAGCATATCGCGCTGGTTTTTCCGGCGAGAAATCTCTCTGGGTAGCAGCACTATTGAGCCATGACCAGGACGCCAACACCAAAAACATCGCCGACGAGGTGGGTGTAACCCGGCAGTATGTCAACCAGGTTAGACGCAAATCAATGACCACCGGCAGAGCCGGTGGTATGAGGAAGGCCCCTAAAAGGGGCCATTACAGTTAGTCTAATCCTTTTTCAATATTTTGCTCATGCTTGTCCTGATCTTGAATGTACTTACGAATATGGGCTTCATCAAGACCAACGGTACTTACACAATAACCGCGAGACCAAAAACTGCGGCCAAAGAGAGTGCCTTTGGTACGCATCAGATCACGAGAAATCCGGATGGCACTTTTACCTTTGAGATAACCGATGGTCATAGCGATGCTGTACTTGGGCGGAACGCTCAGGAGCATATGAATATGGTCTGCCATGGCGTTACCTTCTATAAGCTCTATCCCATACTGGCGGCACAATTCTCGCAATATCGCACCTATTTCCTTTCGCAACTTACCAAATATTGCTTTGCGACGATATTTGGGTACAATAACAACATGATACTTACAGTCCCATTTTACATGGGCCTGACTCTGCCAGTCTTTCATAGTGTCCTCCTTGACCCCAGGAGCCTTCCTCAAGGAGGACCATTGTAACGCACTTAACGGCAGAGCCTTATAAATTCTCACCGGCAGAGCCGGTGGATTAGCTTGGATTTAGGTGGAAACTGGGTGGAAACTGAGAAAGACGAGTTTCCAGGCGAGTTTCCACCCCCCCTCTTATAAGTAGTTGCAAATGAAAGGGTTACACGATGGAAACTGAAACTTCGGTTTTGGAAACTGACCTGGGTGGAAACTGGCTGGGAGTTTCCAAAAGCAAATTTGTAAATGCTTTTACAATAAGAGCTTACAAGAGGGTGAGTGGAAACTCGTTGGAAACTGGAAACTATCGCCCCCCTAAGGGGGTGCGGGGCGGGCGGAAACTCCCGCCCCCGCAACCCCTAAATCAGGGGGCCGGGCCGAAAAAAGAGGAACACACCGCAAGACAGGAAGGACTATCACAATTGAGCTCCCCAAAAAATAAAACGGGACATATAAAATGCGTAAAATGCATCGAGAGGGTCTATGGGTGCAATATACGCCATCTTGGCACTCTGGCGGAAACACTAAAGTTTCATAAGTCCTTTAGGTACTTGGTGTTACGTGACCTCATGAGAGCGACGGGAACAGTCGCGTTGTCATAGATAGTTTGTTTTGAGTGGCGCTTTTTTTGAAACACATTTCATAGGAGATTTTTACATGAAGAAGTTTGAAGTGGAACTGCGGGACCTGGATGCGATTAAACCTTACGAACGGAATCCCCGGATTAACGACGGCGCCGTAGCGGCGGTGGCGGACTCTATTCGGGAGTTTGGCTGGAAAGTCCCCATCGTGGTGGAACCCGATGGCGTGATTATCTGCGGCCACACCCGCTGGAAGGCAGCGCAGCAGCTGGGCCTCAAGAAGGTCCCCGTCCACGTGGCGACGGACCTGAGCCCGGAGCAGATTCGCGCTTATAGGATCGCCGACAATAAAACCGGGGAACTGGCCGAGTGGGATTTTGAGATTCTGCCCATCGAACTGGCGGAGCTGCGCGAGGTGGGTTTCGATCTGGAGCTGCTGGCCTTCGATGACAAGGAACTCACCCAACTGCTGGATGTGGATATCAAACAGGGGCTCACTGACCCCGATGCGGTGCCCGAGCCGCCGGATGACCCGATTACCCAGCCCGGTGACATTTGGATTTTGGGTGAACATCGTCTCATGTGCGGTGACTCGGCGAGCGAGTCTGATTTGGATAAGCTCTTATCCAATAATAAAATAGGACTATTATATTGTGACCCGCCCTATAATGTCGCGGTGGAGCCACGCAGCAACAACGCCATCGCGGCGGGTCTGTCATCATTTTCGAACACGCATCATCAAAACTTTGATGTCGAGCGTCACCCGGGAAAAGCTGCGGGCACCACCAAAAAAATGCGGGCCAAGGACCGCCCGCTGGCCAATGATTTCATTTCTGAAGAACAGTTCGATGAACTGCTGGCCGCGTGGTTCAATAATGCCGCCCGGGTCATGAAACCGTGGGCCAGTTTTTACATTTGGGGAGTGACGTCCGTTCGGGTTGCGTAAGTAAGCGGCGTCGCAATGCGACGTAACCGTCGTGATAGAACGGTATCACGATCCTACCTCCGGCGTTTGCCGCATTAGGACATGCGGTGGATGGTTAGTACCCGGAGGCACAACGGGAAGCACTGAACGGTCCTGAACGTTCTTGGAGGCTTCTCAAGGATAGATGGATATGGCTAAGTTTGTCACAACTGAACCTCAGCGTCTGGCCGTGAAATGTACGGTCGTCTCACTCAGGACGACGGGACGATGGAACCGTACCGCCACACCGCCCCGTGGCGGGAAAGGTTGCCCTTGCGGCACCCGGGCCGAAGGTCCGTTCAATCAGAAGGCCGGTTCCAACAGGCATGCTTCGCATGTTATGGCGCGAATGAGGAGCCTACGTCCATCGGACAAATGCTTACGTAACTACCGGAGAAGCCTGACGGGATGGTTGACCGAGTCCGTATCGGAATGTCCGTCAGGTGGCAGAGTTCCCGTAGTAGCGATGAAGCGGGGTAACGTCCCGCCGAGCGAAGGGGAACAGGTTGTCAGTGAATTCAAGAAGCCAACGAGAGGGCATGACCTCATGAACGTGGAACATTGGATTCACAGACTCTCACGACTTGCCGGCGAGGACACGAACAAGCGGTTCGACCGCTTGTATCGGGAAATCGCCAAGCCGGAGTTCCTCTGGTTCGCCTACGATCAGATCAAGGGCAACCGGGGGAGTCGCACGCCGGGGGCCGATGGTCAGACCGCATCCGATTGGACAATCGGTAAGGTCGAATCCCTCTCGGCCGCGCTGCGGGACGGGAACTACCAGCCCCAACCCGTACGGCGTGTGTACATCCCGAAGAAGTCCGGGAAGCTCCGGCCGTTGGGTATTCCCGCGTTCGAAGACCGCGTGGTTCAAAGCGCGGTCAAGATCGTGCTGGAGGCGTTGTACGAGCCAATCTTCCTGGATTGCTCGCACGGATTCCGCCCCGGCAAGGGATGCCACACGGCATTGCACGCCGTACAGGACTGTCCGAATGTTCGGATGGACTGGGTGGTCGAAGGAGACATCAAGGGCTTCTTCGATCATGTGTCGCACCATATTCTGCTGAAGCTTCTGCACAAGCGGATACGGGACGACCGCCTCCTGAAGCTGATCGCCAACTTCCTGAAAGCGGGATACTTCGACCGCGACATGTGGAACCCGACGAAAGAAGGGACTCCACAGGGCGGCATTATCTCGCCGACACTGGCCAACATCTACCTTCATGAACTGGATCAGTTCGTGGTGGAACAGATTGGGGCCAATCAGGGATGCCGTGAGACGCCACAGGAGGTCCGGGACAGGATCAATCCGGAGTACCGATTGGTTGATAACCGAATCGGGAAGCGTCGCGATAGGCTCCGCCGACGCGGAGACCAATTGAGTGATGAGGAACGGGCCGCCGTCGAAGCGGACCTGGCCGCACTGCTCAAGAAGCGTCGTTCACTGCCTCGGATGATCAAGCCGATCAAGCCTCGGATCGTCTATGTTCGGTACGCCGATGACTTCGTGATCGTGCTCCGCAACATGTCGCAGACGACAGCGGAAAGGATCAAACAACGCCTCACGGAATGGCTGCGGGACAGCCTCCGGCTCGAATTGAGTCCGGAAAAGACGCTGGTCACGCATATCAGCGACGGCTTCGTATTCCTTGGGTACAAGTTCGCCGCACGAAAGCGCGACACCCTGTGCACGCCTTCTGTGAAGATGATGATCCCGTACAACGCCGTTGCGGCGAAAGTGAACACGGTCCGTGACATCTGCGCGAAGCAGAGTCTCTCGGAAGCGGAAGTGATACGCAAGATCAACAGCTCTCTGCGCGGTTGGATGATGTACTACTCGTGCGTCTCCGTACCAAGCAAGGTGTTCAATTACGTCCTACACAAGACGTTCTGGGCGTATGCATCTTACGTATCCCGCAAGCACCGGCTGACCATCAAACAGGCTGCGCAGCGGTGGGTGCGACGTTGCCCCGCCAACAGCCTGCACATGGTGGAAGGCAAGAAGACTTGGTGCGCCACCGAGCAGACAACAGACGGCGAACTGCGAACGGAATGGCTGATCTGCAAAGCCATCCCGAAGCGCCGTCTTCCTTCGGTCGCAGGTCGCATCGGCAGCAAGCCCCATCCGTACCTCTATACGGTGGGAGGCAAGTCATGATGATGTTGACGACTGGAGAGCCGTGTGCGGTCAAAGCCGCTCGCACGGTTCGGAGAGGGCTGTTGAGAAACGTACCTGTTCATCGTGAACAGGCTACGCGCTCAGCTTCTACTCTATGGTATGCCAATCTGGCCAACTATCCCAAACCCATCGCTGAAGCGGGCATGTACTTCTCGCAGGCTGTGATCTGGGACAAGCTGCATCCCGTGCTCACCCGTAAGGACATGATGGGTGCATTTGAGATTGCATTTTACGGCTGGCTACCTTCAAAATCTGTCAAGGGTGGTCACAAATTCTACGGCCCTAACAACGCCACGGATTTATGGCATGTCAAAAAAGTCTATCCTCAGGCCATGGTGCACCTCACCGAAAAACCAACCGAACTTGCGGTGCGGGCCATTCAGTATTCCTCCAAACCGGGCGAGAATGTCCTGGATTTATTCGGCGGCAGCGGCTCGACGCTCATCGGTTGCGAACAGACCGGACGGCGGGCGTTCCTGATGGAGCTGGATCAGGCCTACTGCGATGTCATAGTTTTGAGGTACGAGGAGTTCTCCGGAAAAAAGGCCGAGCGGATTGCGGCAGAGGAGGCAAACTGATGAGCTTACAGGACACGACTGCGAAAGAACTCGGCGATTTCGACTTTACCGGCCCGGCCCTGGGCTACCTCCAAAGTAATCTCAACCAGCCCCTCCTCGTCGTTATCGATTTGGATATCGTTGATCGCCAGGAACACAATCGCCGCAGCGGCCCCGACACGCTTGTTGCCGTCCAGAAAGGGGTGATTTTGCACCAGGTGATACAGATATGCTGCGGCCATGGCGAAGATATCTTCATGCAGATATTCACCCCCGTAAGCAGCCTGGGGCAGGGCGAGGGCCGACTGGAGCAGGCCCATATCGCGCGTACCCTCGATGCCGCCATAATGCTCGATCAAGCTGGCATGGAGACGCATAATATGAGCCAGGTCCAGGAACAACGGAGTAGCAGACATCGTCTATTCCGCCAGTTTCTTCATGGCATTGCCGAACCGCTTGTGGACCATGGTCAGGGCGGCTTCGAACTTCTTTTCCTCTTTGGCGCTGCGCACCGGGGTCAGTACCAGGGAACGCCCATCGGAGATAATCTCGAAGGGTGTCTCGGGGGTGGCCCGGAGCAAATCCAGGATGGGTTTGTCAATCACCATGGCGTAGCTGTTACCGTGTTTGGTCAGGTTTTTAATCATAATTCAAGCTCCCAGTTATATATACATAGTATATATATCGTACTTACGCCTGTCAAGCTGAATAATTCGGCTAAAAAGCCGGTTTTAGCCAATCCTGTTCGGCACATTTATTGCTCAAATACAGTTTTTCTGTGGTCTTTGCAGTTCATATGATTTAGCGGGGATTATCCCTCAGTGGGACTGTCGGCACTGGTTATTTTGGCGCAGCATCAGCGGCAGCGGCGATTTTTTTGAGGATCGGCCTTAGTTTTGGCTTTGGAGTTTATTGATATGGTTCTGCATTTCTTGCTCGTCGGCCATGCCGCAGAGGTGCCAGCAGAGCATTTCGTAGGTTCTTAAAGTTGGTTTTTTGCCCGTCCACAGGCTGATCAGCATACAGGCGATAATCGCGGCGTACATCTGCAGTTCGATACCGTTTTCGCAGAGGCTTAGCAGATGTCGGCAGCCCAGCACATGCTTAAAAAAGCGGAAAAATATTTCGATGGCCCAGCGTTTCTGATAGAGCAGGGCAATGACTTCGGCGTCCAGGTCCAGCCGGTCGGTGGCAATCAAAATCATCTCACTCTGACGTGGTCCCTGGCCCCGTTTCAAATGCGGTTGACATTCAACCGCTATCAGGCGTAAACGGTTGTTTGAAATCTTCCCGCAGTTTTTCACTGCTGCCGGCGATTACCGTACGATCAAAAATTATCCCCGCTTTTCGAGCATCTTCAGTTAAAGGTTTTTCCTGAATAGTTTCGTAAACCGTATCCTCACGCAGCCGACAGACAAAAGAGCTTTTACTATCCACAATGGCCTGAAACAGCTTAAAACAGGCATATCCGCGATCATTGACATAAATCCGGCCGGGCTGAAGATTCTCTAAAAAAACCTTTCGCTCATCAGACTTGTCTTCACTGATATTTATTTTCAGAGGCACATATTTTTCCAGATCAAACTGAGTGTGTGCTTTAATTCCGGGTTTGTCGGTGTCCCAGGCAGCCTGAGTGAGTTTTTGCAAAGCCTGAATACTGCTGCCGTCCACCAGGGTAATGACCTGACCGACTTCCAGTTTTTTGTCCTGAGATATCGGCCCTAACTGCTCAGTGAGTTGAGCGATTATCGGCTCTAACAAAGAACTCTCAAAAACCCGGGATGCTTCCGAAAGCGAACCCAGCGAAGCACGCGAACAACCCAACAGCCGCTGTACCTTTTTGAGCTCGCCGGCCTGCTGCAAAGACCGGATGGAACTGCAGATCGGATTGAACATGTATAACAGCAGCAGACTGACATACTGGTCCATGAATAATGTGCGATTGCCGGCCCGGTCCCGCTCACATCCCGCCGAGTGAAGACCTTTCAGCAGAGCCGAGAGGGACTTGAAATACTTGAACCCACGCAGGTCCCGCTCCTTGATTTTCTGACGCTTAGCACTCATGCCTCCTATTAGAGCATAAATATCCCTCGAGCGCAAATTACCTATCTTAATATTTCGGGTTTTTTTTAAAAAAAATACAGGAGGCCAAAAGCCTAAAGCAATAAATGTGCCGAACAGGATTGGGTTTTAGCTGATTTATTCCGCGTTTCAGGGGCGATAACTGCTGGTTCAAGCCTGAGAGTTCAGGGCGAACTTACCCCGCTCGGCCTTGACAAAGCGGGACGCCGAGCCCTTGATTTTTATCTCTCTGAGGATGGAAGAGTAGAGGGTGTTAGCGGGAGTCTTGCCGGCGCCTGGTTGCCAGACTTCAGCGTCGAGGGCCTTTTCGATAATCTCCCGGCAGCTCAGCGGCCTCTCGCAGGCCTCGAGCACGATGGCAGCGGCGTTGAGCAGCGAGAGGGGTTTGCGTTGGCCGTCAGTCGCGCCAGGTTCGCCCGTGTCGGCAGTTGTCGGGGCGTTGGTATTGCGGCGGGGCTGTTTAGCTGGGGCGGCGGGTTGGGCGACAAGTTGCCTCAGCCGCTGGCTGCTCTTAATCCTGATGGCCTTGCCGGTCTTGAGGCTTTTGCCTTCCCAGCCGCCGTTGGGGTGTTCGCTGACAATCTCGACCTGGGCGAGATTGCTTCCCACTTTGACCAGGTAGACGGCGTGGATTTGTACTTCGTTTTTCTTCATGATTTGTTCTCCTGTGGCCGTTTTCGGGCTGGCCGGGCCCCGGTTGAAATATTACAAGCCCAATTCTTCTATCATACGGTTGTAGTTGTCCCAGCTGCCGAATCCGAGAATTTCTTTACCCAGCAGTTCCCGGAACCAGCCAATCTCGCGGTTCACCTGCTCGTCTTTAGTTTCGGCGGGCATCAGCCAGGCCACGATGGCAGCGACGGCCTCGGGCGAGAGATTTTCGCGAATTTCATTTACCAGCGGGGCAGGGTCGTATTCGTTCTTCGGCATGGTTCAGTTTCCTTTCCGGCGGGTGCGGCGCGCCGCTGCGGAGCCGGCCTCAAAGGCCCGCTCCATGATGGTTTGAATTTCCCAGACAGCCAGGCTGTGGAAGTCTTCTTCGTCACTGTGGCGGGCTTCCAGAGTGGTAATTTCCAGTTCCTCGCGAACGATACGTTCAAAAATACGGTTCTTTTCTGTGGGGTTCATGATAGTTCTCCGGAAATTACAGGTTTACATATACAACTCAGCCAGGCTGCGCTGGATTTGGGTTTTGCTCAACCCCGAGATAATTACCAGGTTCTCGATGAGGCTGAAGCGTATTTGCTGGAGCGAATCGACATTCTGCCAGTTGGGCTGCTCATCCTCGCAGTCTTCCAGACTGCAGGCCAGCCAGTCGGTAAGGCTGGCAATCTCCGCCAGCAGCCGCTGCTGCATCTTCGTGAGGGCGGGTTTATGGTTTGGATAGGAAGGCATGAAGTTCTCCTTTTTGGTTCAGTCAGCCAGCGACTGCAGCTGGCGGTAGTAATCGTGAATCATGGAGTTGGTGCCCGCGTGCCCATCGAGGTGCTTTTGCAGCTTGAGGGCCAGGTCCCAGATTTCTTTTTCATCGTTGGCCGCACAGTGGTAATCCTGCTCGCCGTCGCAGCTGATAAGTTTCATGCGGATATGCTTTTCGCCCGGGATACGGCTGATGGCAGCGAAGGTGGCGGGTACATAGCAGCCTTTGGGAGTGAATCCGGCGAATTTGATTTCCATAATTTCCATGACAATTTTACCTTTCTGTTAGCAGTAGCCATTCTCTTGGGCGAGGAAGTTGTAGAGCCTGGGGGGCATCTGGTCACGGAACAGCGTGTCGAGGTTTTCCAGGGTATCCCAGGCGCCTGAAATTGATTTTTGCGGAGGTGCCGGAGTACCTTGCGCAGGTCGCCGGCATCCATCGCGAACATCTCGGCGAGTTCGGGGTCCGTTTCCCGCTGGGCCGCATCTTCCCAGCGGGTAATCTGGTTTTTGAATCTCTTCAGGTCATTTGTGAAGTTGGGGTAGGTTTCCATGGTTCGGATGCCTTTCCGTTAGTTGAATTTCGTTTCTTAGCAGTAGCCATTCTCTTGGGCGATGAAGTTATAGAGCCGGCGGGGTACCTGGTCGCGGACCAGCGTGTCGAGGTTTTCCAGGGTATCCCAGGCGGCCTGGAATTGATTTTTGCGGAGGTGCCGGAGTACCTTGCGCAGGTCGCCGGCATCCATCGCGAACATCTCGGCGAGTTCGGGGTCTGTCTCCCGCTTTCCCTCGTTTTCCCAGCGGGTAATCTGGTTTTTGAATCTCATCAGGTCGTGTGTGAAGTTGGGGTAAGTTTTCATGGTCCGGTTTTTCTTTCTTTATTTGGTGGTGAAGAAGGGGTTATTGGCGTGACTTTGCGGCCCGTGTCCCATTTCGCGGTCGCGGTCCCAGATGGCCCGGATTTCCGCGTCGGTATAACCCTTTTCCCGGAGATACTGGTAATCGGCGGGATGGTAGTTTTTGTGGTTCGTGATTCTTTTGTTCGTTTACATTGTAATTCCTTTCTGGCAAATGGTTTACATTCAATTTCTGCATTAACATTACAGTCCTTTTCGCCCTAATGCAAGGCGATGGGGCATTAATTCTGGAAACTTTGTATTAATTCTGGGCGAGCCTGATTAGGGCCAGACCAGGGGGCAGACCTTGTAGAAGCTGGTAGAATAGCGTAGAAAATCCCCATCAGCAAAATGTGATATCTCAATCATCTCTAAAAGGTTGAAAAACTGGTCAAAGTCTGTATTGTAGGCAGAAAGGCAGTCTTTTATGGATCAGAAAGCGGACATTAATATGAAGGCCAGCATCAAAGGCAGGTTTTGAATATTATGGGAGAAATCAGACTTACGCCAACCGGACAGTTGCGCTGGGATACTGTCGCCGGGCAAACTGAGACCGCTGCTTTATCAGGTTTACAAAAAGTCTTTGAGAAGAACTGTTATGGGGGATTGTTCACACTCGCTGCTGATAAATATGACACCGGCAATTCACTTACCTTGCGATACTGGCAAAATCTGGCGGCTCAGTATCTGACAAAGCTGTGTCATATGCCCGAAACGGCGAAGGATGACCTGCTTATAGAACCTCCCTCCTGCGCGGAATATTCGACATTGCTGCTGACGGCACCGCCGATGTCGGGCGGGGAATATCTGAGCGTAAGTGTTCTTGAGGAGATATGGAGCCAACTGGACAAGTGGGTTCGTTTGACGATTAGTTCGGGTAAGGGTCTTCAAGCATTTCTGCAGGAACATGCGTCTAAATGGCGGCAGGTAGGTCGGGTCTGTTTTCACCTGGCGGAAAACAAGGCTGATCACGAATATCCCTTTGCGTTCATGGCCACATATTCGACCGGTTTTGGTGCGGGCGGACGGTTGAAACATCTGCCGCTGCGAAAAGCTCTGGAACAGTATGCCGGCGAGAATAATCGTTTGGTCTTGATCAAACTGTTGTCTCCGGTACAACAGGCCAGTGAGCAGCTCAAATGGGTTAAGAGACTCGTGGAATCCGGTGACATCTATCAACCGCTGGCCTGGCCGCCACAGGTGGCATATCGTTTTCTGCAAGATGTGCCGGAACTGGAAGCGGCCGGCCTGACGGTTCGACTGCCGGACTGGTGGAAAAAACGTGCTCGCCCGGCAGTTTCGGTAACCATTGGCGAGAAACGCAAATCCACTCTCGGGGCCGATGCGATGCTGGATTTTAATGTGGGAGTTGCTCTGGAAGGCCAACAGCTTTCGGCGGAGGAAATCCAAGAGCTTCTGGCCGGCAGCGAAGACGGACTGGTATTGTTTAAGGGACAGTGGGTCGAGGTTGATCGCGAGAAATTGCAGGAAGCGATTGACCATTGGCAGAAAGTCCGCCAACAAGCTCACAATGGTGAAATTTCCTTTATCGAAGGGATGCGGATGCTGGCTGGAGCATCGGCGGATTTAAAACATGAGGAACAAACCGACCGGGAGACATCATGGGTGCAGGTTTCGGCCGGTGATTCGCTGCGGAAGATTCTCACGGGTCTGCGTGAACCGGGCAGGCTGGAAATGGTCAATACCGGTACAAAATTGAAAGCCACGTTGCGACCTTATCAAAAAGATGGACTCGCCTGGCTGTGTTTTCTGACAGAACTTGGCCTGGGTGCCTGCCTGGCAGATGACATGGGATTGGGCAAAACGATTCAGGTTCTGGCATTGCTGTTGTGCTGCCAGAAGACTAACGCAAAAAAAACAAACAAACCTTCATTGCTGATTGTACCCGCTTCACTGCTGGGTAACTGGCGCAGTGAAGCGGAGAGATTTGCTCCGTCATTGAAACTAACCTTTTTACATCCGGCTGAAACAGACCGCGACACAATCAATCAGATCGCTAAATCACCCGAGGAAATGTTAGCCCAGACCGATCTGGCAATAACAACATATTCCATGTTGACGCGTCAATCCTGGCTGGAGGAGTTTAACTGGCGGCTGGTAATCCTTGACGAAGCTCAGGCGATTAAAAATCCATCGACCCGGCAAACCAAAGCCGCGAAGAAACTTTCCGCCCAGTCCCGGATCACTCTAACGGGAACGCCGGTAGAAAATCGGCTCGGTGATTTATGGTCGTTGTTCGACTTTCTCAATCCGGGCCTGCTGGGTTCAGTAACTGTTTTCAAAAATTTTGTCAAGGCTCTTGAGAATCGCGAACATGATCAGTTCGCTCCGTTACGGCGGCTGGCTGGGCCGTATATTTTACGTCGACTGAAAACTGATCGCAATATTATCTCTGACCTGCCGGACAAAACGGAAGTTTCCTGCTATTGCAAATTGAGTAAACCACAGATAAAACTCTATGGAGATACGGTTGAGAACCTGAAAAACACCCTGGAGACCGCTGACGGAATTGTGCGGCGCGGCGCCGTGCTGCAATCTCTGATGCGACTGAAGCAGATATGCAACCATCCCAGCCAACTCAACGGCGACGGCGATTATGCTTCGGATGCGAGCGGAAAATTTATCCGCGTTAGGGAGATTTGTGAGGAAATTGCCTCGCGTCAGGAAAAAGTGTTGATTTTTACTCAATTCCGTGAAATCACCGAACCGCTGGCTGAGCACCTGACCAAGGTTTTTGGTCGGGCCGGACTGATACTGCACGGCGGAACGCAGGTACAAAAACGCAAACAACTGGTCGAACAATTTCAATCTGATGACGGGCCGCCGTTTTTTGTTCTTTCACTCAAAGCTGGCGGGACAGGGTTGAATCTGACCGCGGCATCCCATATAATTCATTTTGACCGCTGGTGGAACCCTGCGGTCGAAAATCAGGCTACGGACCGGGCGTTCCGTATCGGCCAGAAACGCAATGTTCTGGTCCACAAATTTGTAACTAGCGGCACAGTTGAAGAACGCATTGACGCATTAATTTCTGAAAAGCAAAAAATGGCAGATGAAATTCTCGATTCCGATGGTGAAACAAATCTAACCGAGTTGCCGGACGACGAGATTCTTCGGCTGGTTAGTCTCGATGTGACTCGCGCTCAATTGTAAAGGAGATGTTTATTATGTCATTTTATCCCTGGCGTCCTTATGTTTCTGTCGCCCAGCGACGGGCCAAGGCCTTGCGACAAATGAATAAACTTCGCAAGAAAGGCCATAACATTCAACCGGTAGAAATTGAAGGGCGAGCCATTGCCCGCAGTTTCTGGGGTAAAGCGTGGTGCGAGCATCTCGAATCTTTTTCTGATTATTCCAACCGCCTGCCGCGCGGCCGAACTTATGCACGTAACGGTTCAATATGTCATTTGAATATCGAATCGGGAAAAATCGAAGCTATTGTCAGCGGTTCGGAACTATATAATGTCACGATAAAAATCGAAAGTTTACGCAGTTCTGTCTGGAAAACCATTAAGAAAAAGTGCAGCGGGCAAATAGGTTCGATGCTTGAGCTGCTTCAAGGCAAATTGTCCGACCAGATAATGTCCATAGTGACCGATCGAAAAAATGGACTACTGCCGCTGCCCGGTCAGATCAAGCTCAGTTGTGATTGCCCGGACTGGGCGGTAATGTGTAAGCATGTCGCAGCCGTTTTGTACGGCATCGGAAATCGACTTGACAGTCAACCCGAACTGTTATTCACGCTTCGCGGTGTTGACGCCACTGAATTGATTGCCGGCGAGATTGCCCTGCCGGATACCGCGGCTGGTGTCGGCAAGACTATTGCCAATGACCAGATCGCCGATATTTTTGATATTGATATGGATCTGAATGATGAAGTTCCGAAAAAGGCGGCTTCAACATCTCCTGCGACAAAAAAACGAATCGCAAAAAAGGCCAAAACTGCCGCGAAGCAAAAGAAAACCTTCCCCAAACTCAGAAAATCTACGAAGAAAATAGCTGCAAAATCAAATTTAACCAGGAGTAATCCAGAAACCACCTACCTTCCAAGCATCCGACCAACAGGTAAGTCGGTAGCAAGGCTGCGTAATCGGTTAAAACTTTCAGTATCTGAATTTGCGAACCGACTTGATGTGACCCCCGCCAGTATATACCGTTGGGAAAAAACTTCTGGGAGATTGAAACTACAGTCCCTTACATTTAGCAAGCTGGCGAAGCTGCATCAGCAGGTGTGCGAAAAATAGTCTGTTGAGATATCAACCAATTACATAGGGCAGCCCACTCAGCCAGGAGTTTAATTTCGAAGAATAGAAAGATTCTGAGCGAGCCGGATTGCGGGCAATACCCCGGTCAAAAACAGGACGAGCGATTTGCGGAAGCTGGAAAAATAGCGAAGAAATTCCCCACCAACCGAACACCCCCCCTCACCAGCCATCTCCAGCACCACCCCCCGCCCCACCGGTGACCAAAACGGTGCTGCCCGGTGCCCATTTTGGTGCCGGATGACAGGCTGCGCGAGGGTAGGGCTGTCTATTGCTGACAAAACATGCCCCCAACACACCAGCCTGCAACGCGCACAAGTGCCTACAAAATAAAAACTTAGACAAATCCAGACAACCCCCGTCAAACAATGGCAAAAAGCGGGCGATGAGAATCGAACTCACATGGCCAGCTTGGAAGCATGAGGAGGTATAAACATAAGATTCTAACAAATAAACACTTATGTGGATATCAATCTCATGAGTGACCAAAACAGTGCCGGAGGTGTGGCAACAATAGTAATATGTTGTCATTACATGACATTCTCTAGACCAAAATACGATATATCAAAAAATGACCTTGACAATTTTACGACACACTTTAATAATAGCTGGCATGAATGCTCAAAATAGATTTTACGATTCGCTATTATCAGAACATCTATCGTCTCAACGGCAGATGGCATTTATCAGCGGCCCAAGGCAGGTGGGTAAAACTACAACTTGCAGAAATCTTGTTGAACAATACCTTAACTGGGACAACACTGACAACCGAGCATTGATAGTTAAAGGCCCTGGAGCTGTTGCAGAAAAAATAGGACTTAACATTCTAAACCAATCGAAGCCGGTCGTCCTATTTGACGAATTGCATAAATTTGCCCGCTGGAAGCAATTTCTAAAAGGTTTTTTCGACACCTATGCTAATGATGTTAATATTCTGGTAACCGGCAGTTCACGAATGGATGTCTATCGTCGCGGCGGCGATAGTTTAATGGGGCGATATTTCCTTTATCATATGCATCCGTTTTCTGTGGCAGAGACAACATGTCAAGACTTGCCAAATTCAGACAAAATCATCCGTACTCAAAAACAAATAAGTGACGATGACTTTTTGGCTCTCTGGAATCATGGTGGATATCCCGAGCCATTTCTTAAAAGAGACAGTCGATTCAGCAAGCGATGGCAAAACCTTCGGTCACAACAGCTGCTCCGTGAGGATGTTCGAGATTTAACTCAAATTCATCAATTGGACCAACTTGAACTTTTAGTAAGATTGCTTGCGGCACGTTCGGGCCATCAGCTTATTTACAGTAATCTGGCCTCCGAAATACAAGTTTCTGTTGATACCGTTCGTCGCTGGACAACCACCCTCTGTAATTTGCATCTAGGTTTTCTGGTCAGGCCCTGGTTTAAAAATATTTCACGTTCACTCAGGAAAGAACCCAAATGGTTCCTTCGAGACTGGTCGGCAATTGAAGATATTGGAGAAAAAGCAGAAACCTTTGTCGCCTGCCACCTCTTAAAAGCCGTAGAAGGCTGGAACGATATGGGACTTGGCAATTTTCAGCTTGGATATTTAAGAGATAGAAATCAACGAGAAGTAGACTTTGTTGTCATCAAAGATGGACACCCCTGGTTTCTTGCCGAGGTTAAATATGCCGACAAAACTGTGAGCCCGTCCTTGAAATTCTTCCAGAAACAAACAAAGGCACCATTTGCATTTCAAGTTGTTGTAGACACCGACTATGTTGATGCTAATTGTTTTTCACCTCGAGATTGCCCCATGATTGTACCGGCGAAAACTTTTCTCTCACAATTACTATAATATCACGGTTATAGCACAATAGTCTCTCCCTGCTTTTGCGATTCAAGGGCAGCAGTAAAGAGCTTGTGGCTTAACCCCAATTTCTCACTTAGTGGCTAAAAGCGTTAAAAAAAATATTTTCTGTGGTTTTGAGTTGTGAGCGGCGATTGGAGTTCGATATTGACTCTGGTACAGACCTGGCCTATTGCAAGGTGTTTTTCCTCTGCGATAATATGTGCATGTACCTGAAGCAGCACAAGCGAAAGAAGAACGTCAAGTACACGAGGTAGATTTCATTGTTGAAGATATGGCCGGCAATATTATAGCCATCACAACAGGATATTATTCGTGAGCTAAAGCACTATTTCCTTGTCGGCGGAATGCCCGAGGCGGTGAAAACGTACGCCGATATATTTTTCACATCCGCGAACAAACTCGGCGACGGCCTGGTCGCTGGCAGACTTGCCCATGAAATCAGCTACGTCCAGCGTGAAAACACTGGCTTCCATAAAAAAGTCAACGTTTTTGAGACCCATATGATCAGCATCGACACAATAGGAACCGGTACAGTTCATTGATTTTGCAAATTGAGTTTATCTTTGCTTTATAATCAGCCATATTTGGTCAAAAATCAGCTTTATACGCACCCAGTTTTTTACTCTTGCTAATGTTCTGACTTACACTTCAGTCACGTAACATAACAACCCCACATCTCACACTTTGGAGTTAAATCCAAGTTAATCCACCGGCTCTGCCGGTGAGAATTTATAAGGCTCTGCCGTTAAGTGCGTTACAATGGTCCTCCTTGAGGAAGGCTCCTGGGGTCAAGGAGGACACTATGAAAGACTGGCAGAGTCAGGCCCATGTAAAATGGGACTGTAAGTATCATGTTGTTATTGTACCCAAATATCGTCGCAAAGCAATATTTGGTAAGTTGCGAAAGGAAATAGGTGCGATATTGCGAGAACTGTGTCGCCAACACGGGATAGAGCTTATAGAGGGTAACGCCATGGCAGATCATATTCATATGCTCCTGAGTGTTCCGCCCAAATACAGCATCGCCATGACAATCGGTTATCTCAAAGGTAAAAGTGCCATCCGTATTTCTCGTGATCTGATGCGTACCAAAGGCACTCTTTTTGGCCGCAGTTTTTGGGCTCGCGGCTATTGTGTAAGTACCGTTGGTCTTGATGAAGCCTATATTCGTAAGTACATTCAAGATCAGGATAAACATGAGCAAAATAATGAAAAAGGATTAGACTAACTGTAATGGCCCCTTTTAGGGGCCTTCCTCATACCACCGGCTCTGCTGGTGGTCATTGATTTATGGTTTTTCGAGACGTTTTACCGCCTGAAAAACCTGGTTGGCTGAACGCCTGGGCTACATAAGCCAGCAATTGCCGAACTCTACAAAATCATACAAATCAACCACCCCGTCGCCGGCTTCTGGATAAATATCCGCCGAAGGCACCAATGGCTCTCCCAACCACTGATAGACAAGCTCCGACAAATCCAGTATATCTGTCGCACCGTCGTTATTGACATCGCAATTACCAAACGAAATCAAAAACACAAACGGGAACATCTCCCGCCAATAATCCTCGACACGCTTCTGGAAAACTTTCGAACCCGACTCAGCCACCGACCAAAGCCCGTCGCCTATCATCGTCAGCGCCTGAATACCGCCGGGACAGGTAAAAATCGTGCTTACCTCCCCTATTGCGATGCTGGACTTATTGTAAAGCACGTCGTAAACATAGCTTGGATTATCACCGGTACTCTGTGAAAAATAAACGCGAATCTGGGTATCGCTAATCTCATAACAGCTAATACCCTGAACGCTGAACACCGGCAGACTAAACACATACCTGGGGGCCTGAGTCGTACTGATTGAACCATTCGGAGCAATCTCATGAGCAATGAGATACCGATAAGAATCCGCCGAAAACTCGGTAGTCCACAAAAGAGGCGTACCATCCGAATCACAGGCCATCGACGCCCCGCCCATGCTTAGATTGGGACTCAAATTCAGATTATAATATATCGCATCGGCAACCAAAGGATTCGCGTCATGACGAATATTGGCCAACGTCTGAGGATTGATAATATTAGAGCTGTTAGCATCCAGCGTAAAGCGACAAATATCGTTACTGCCCACAATATAAATGCGTCCGTCATAATACGCAATACCGCCGCTGTGCCAGACAAAATCAGAACCGTCCGGCTTGAACAACTGCATAACCCTCAGCAAACGCCCTTCCGTGGTCAACTCTGCCAGAACCGAAGGATATTCATATTTTGACAAATCAACATCATACCAAAAGCAGGAAACATATATCTTATCGACACCATCAAACGCTATCGCCTGCGGAACATAGCCGTCATCTATCAGAGGAAACAGATAACGCTTACCCATATATCTGCCTAAATCACTGTATCTGGCAAAATTTTCATCAAGCCGAATATCAAAACCTTTATGAGCGTCCAGATAGTCATGGCAATCCGTCATCCCCAGATAACTGCTGCCGTCCCGCAAACATTGCGAAGTCAGATATACCTCACTCTTGGCATAATTGCTTATCAGACCCGCGTGAATATAACCCGTGAAATATTCCCCCGCCGGTCCATCATCAACAGGCCGCGATCCCATCATCAGACATGCCTCGCTCTGCACAACACCGGCGTAACCCGTTACTCTTTCCCGCACCGCCAACCGCTCGTCAAGATAAAGCCGCAATTCATAATCGTCCGCCTGCCCCTTTTTCACCACAAACGCCGCATGATACCAAACGTCCGCCTCTACCAAACCGCCCGCAATGTCATGACTAACCGCCCCGCCGCCGTCAGAACCACTGAACACACACTCACCGCGCAACTGACCATCTGTAATTTTCAACGCGAACCCACCGTCATCCAGGTTAGACAAAAGCGTCTGCGTTCCACTGGTGCCGTCAGGACGAAACCAAACTTCCACCGTAAACGAATCGGAATACCCCGCCCCCAACTGCTCAACCGGCAGCACATGGTCAAACGTGCCAACAGGCCCAACCGCCCGCAGATAATCACTACCATCAAACCGTGTACAATAAAAATCATTAAACCCCTCCCCCCTGTCGTAAGTTATAATATCACTGGTCCCTGCACTGTGACTAATCGTCGAAACCGTTTCCGAAACCGAAGCCGGCCTGTCCTCGATATACGAACGATAACGAAATACCGTCATCGGCAGCGAATGACTCGCCACCGTCAAACGGATATATTTATATCCATTGCTGTAAACCAGCGCGGCGGTATATTTCTGCCCTGTCGCCGACTCAACTTCCGTATCCACCAGCCGAACAGTTTTAGTCGCCGGGATACGGATTATGTCAAAAGTGTCGCCATATTTCGCCGCGTAACCCGCCAAAGGCTCAACCCGTATCCGCGCCCCATCCAGTTTCACATAATCACCAACTATATCAACCGTAGTCACCCCACCGGCATCAATTCCGGCCACAAAAATCGAATACGCCTCATTTTCCATATCCAGCCGGTTTAGCCGAACAGAATCTATCGTCGAACCCAGCACCCGAAACTCGCCGTCTCGAATTACCGTATAACCATCAACCTCCAGCGAACCGCCTGAAACCTCAACCACTCCAAATCCGCCGTCACAGCCGCAGCATAAATTCCCACCAATAACCGCCGCCCCCCCCGACTGAACATAGTCACCATTGTTATTGAATCCACCCACCATCACATCTCCCCCTATAGCCAAACTGCCGCCGCTTATATTATAACTCGCATCAATTGATTCCGAGCCGTCATACCCCAGACTCACCAGCCCTCCGACCTCCAGATTACCGCCGGTCTGGTCTATCACAACCTGAGAACCATCCTCGCAGCCGGCGTACAAATCAGACGTAAGCCGCAACGTACCATAATCCATTGCCAGCGTCGCGTCATCTATCGACAGAGTGTTTGCCCGGCATGTCCCCAGCAAGGGTATCATCACCAGGCCATCCCGCACGAAAGCATTACTCTGCGAACCCGGCACCACATAATCGCTCCAGTTCGCCCCATCATCCCAGTATCCCTGCCCGCCAACCCAGGTAAATTCATCATCCTGCAAAACCAGCACCAGATTATAACGCCCCGTCCCGCTGTCGTATTCTATCTCATAGCCAAAACGATAAACATCGTCCGTATTCACTATCGAAAGCCTGCCGTCGGTAATTATCGAAGACGCCGACAAAACCACCACCCGGCAGCCCGCACTCACCGCGAAATCAGCCGTAACATTTATCTTGAGCGTACAGTCATCCAAATCCGCCCCGGTATTGCCCACTATGTCATCCGTAATCACCATCGGAGTAACCCCACCGCTATCCAGCGTAAACTCCAGAATTTCCCCCGCACCATCCACACAGAGCAGTTTGGCAATATCTATCTGGCTTATCTGCGAACCATAAACATGCAAACTTCCCCGATGCAATGCCAGCTCTTTATTAACATCAAAACTGCCCCCGCTGATTTTTATATGACCTTCACCACCCTCTGCCCAGCCAACCCGAAGCCGGTCAAGGGCGTTAGTCTGAAATAAACCGCCGCTGATATTTAGATAAGCGTCCCCGCGATTAGACAGACAAAAATTCGCCCCGTTATGCTCTATCAAACCCGCCGATAGATTTATCACCGTCTCACACCCTGCCCGGTTACCCGCGTAAAGATTTGAGTTCAGCCGAAACGTACCACCTGCGACATTGATGGTCGTATCCGAACCGGAAACCTCCGCCGAGGGCGCATAAACATAATCATTCGTTTCAAACACCCCACCCTGAAGAGTCATCACAAATTCACTATTGGCCCCCTGCCCAAAATAGGTATAACTATCAACCGTCCAGGTCCCTGCCGTCTGCCAATATTCACCGATCCAGCCGGCCTCGCTCGCCGTAAAAAACTTATAACACGTATTATCACCCCCATCATTTACCAGACTACTCCCCGCCGACCCGCCGATATAAACCCGCTCAATCCTGCCATTGGGACTGTGCAAACCATCCAGAACTGCCTGGCTGCTTTCGATAAGAGCGAACCCCTTATTGGAGTTCCACTCCTGCCCCTCAGTCACCATCCCCGGAATGCCCCAGCCCAGACTCTCAGCCCCTTGCTGCCAGTTCGCCTCGACATCCCAGTACTCCCCACCACCGCCAACCCAGTAAACATCATAATCACTGCCCCAGGCAGTCGACCCAAACAGTATCATCCCCAAAACCACTAACCAGCCCATCTTCATCTCTATATTGCCCTTATATAATATTGCCGTTAATCCTGCATCCGAACCTTCCACAAAAACGCAGCTAAAATCATCGACACAACCGAAGCGCCTATCCAGAACATTATCGGCTCGGAAAAATCATATTTCATCACCCCGTCAACCATTTCCGAATTACGTTCTATCAGCCAGCCGCTCACCTGCTCCTGAAACGCCGCCCCAATATAACTGAAAATTCCCACAAATCCCAGTACCGCACCCGACGCTCTTTTCGATACAATATCTATCGCGAAAAGACCACCCAGAACCGCCAGCAGTCCGCTCAAAGTAAAACCATAAACCGCAAAAGCAGCCGCTAATACCCAGTAACTGTCCAGCGGCAAATAAAATATCGCAACCAGAGAGACGATTTCCAGTAGCGCGTAAAGCAAATTCACCGGCGGTCGCCTGGCACCAAACAGCTTATCAGAAATAAAACCATAAGCCACACTCCCCCCAATCCCCGCAATCGTATTGATAACCATCAGCGTCGCCGCCGATTGAATATTCATCCCCCGCGCCTCCTGCAAATACAAAATCCCCCAGTTATTCACCGCGTAACGGGTAATATACATCGTCGCGCTGGCCGCGCCCAAAACCCAAACCGCCGGATTCTTAAACACTCCTAACTGGCACGAAAAAGTCGTAGCGTCTTTGTTCGCCTGCACCACATGGTCATTTTTCCAGTCCGCGATTGACGGCAGTCCCAAGGTGCGCGGTCGATCCTTTAGGAAAATTATCAAAAGAATCGCAGCCGCCCCACAAAACAAGCCCGCCCCGATAAAGCCGCTCTGCCAGCCCCAGTATTCCACCAGAACCGCCACTCCGAAAAATGTCAAACCTTCACCAATCGAGTGCGACGAGCTCCATATCCCATAAAATGCGCCCCGCTCACGATTACTGAACCAGTGCGAAAGTGTAACCACACTCGAAGCCGCCCCAAAACCCTGAAACCAGCCGTTAAGCCCCCAGACAATCATAAACACGCTCAACGCCGTCGAACACCCCATCAAAATATTACACACCGCCGAAACCAGCAGACCTGTAGCCATAAATTTCCGGGCATTAGAATGGTCCGCCAAAAAACCGTTTGTAAATTTCCCCACCGCGTAACCATAAAACAACGCCGCCCCAATCATCCCCAGCTCCGTCGGCGAAAAAATCCCCTGGTCAATCAGCGGCTTCTTCACCACCGACATCACCAGCCGGCAGACATAATACGAACCATAACCAAACGTCAGAAAAATCAGTATCTGACGACGATATCTCACATAAAGACGTTCAACCTCCCCCTCATCCTCAATCACAGACTTATCCGCACCCGTCGCCCAGAATCCAAACAATGAACTCAGAGCCGATTTCTTCTTATCCAACATATACTACTCACTAACCAGGCTCTTTACAGGGCACTTTTCAACAAAACTAAAACTAATCACCAACAAAAGCCCAAAACGCCGGCGCCGGAAAAATAAAAAACTTCGCCAAAGGCGAAACCTCGCCGTTACCCTCTTGCCTAAAGCCTTATGCCTTCTTCGAGGGTGGCAGCTTCTTGCGTAGCAAGGGGCTGGTTTTCGTAGTATATACCATTATCAACCATTTGGGCAACGTGCCCTTTTGCCTTCTGCCTGCCATCACTAATCATGCAAATTCCGCGACCGTAAATATGCCAGCAGAGCTTCAATTTCGTCCGTCTGGATAATATCAACTCCCTGCTCAACCAGCCAACCCCAATTGCCGTCCGGGTCAACCAGTGCCTTGCTGTCCACATGCCCCGCGCCGTGGTCATCAAACAAACTATTGCACCAGATACGCACATCATATTTATCCGCCAGCGCCCGCGCCCCAGCCGAAATCAAAGAACTGTCCTCCTGATAAATAACAATCTCAACCATTTCCGGCCTCAAAAGCTCGACACCTTTGACATATTCCTGAAAACTGCGTTCATTATCTGCGGTATCCTTACAAAACACAATCGGCCCATAATAAGCCCGCGTCCCGCTTTTATCCAGAACCTCTTTGGCCCAATCCAGATCCTTCGAACCCTTGACAATAATCTGCCTTTCCATACCATTTTCGCGAACCAGCGCTAGACATTCTTCCAGACAAAACTCCGAACGGTCCAGATTTATCAGACACTTGCCCCGCAAAGCCTCCAGAGCTTCTTCCAGAGACGGAACTTTTTCCGACGACACTCGCCCGTCGCTGTATTTCAGATAATGACGCCGAATCTCCTCAAACGTCAGTTCCGACACCTTGCCTTTACCCGTCGTCGTCCGGTCAATCTTCGGATCATGCATAAGCACCAACCGACCATCACCACATTTCCGAACGTCCAGCTCAACAATGTCCGCTCCCAACGCTGCCGCCGACACCAGACCCGGAATCGAATTCTCCGGATGCCGCTTATGGTCCCCGCGATGCGCCGCCACCAGAACTTTACCATCCGACGCGTTCTCAAAACTCTTTATCAAACCCGCCAACTTATCATCAGCGGCAAAAACCCCACCCGCCGTCAGTAAAACCGCACATACCATTAAAACAATACGCCTAAACATAAATACCTTTCTCGGAAAACAGTCGACCGACGCTATTCACGCCGGTCGACCATTTCAGTCCACTAACCGCTCTTACTATTCCAGACCGGCAATCCAGTCCTGAGCAAACAGAGCATAATCACTCAAATCAACATGTCCATCACCGCTCAAATCTACCGCCGGATAATCAATGCTGCCCGTAGCGGCCCCGACACTGATTTCATCGAAGTAGCTCTTCGGATTCGTGCCGAAATGCTCAATTTCGATATTAGCGGCATCGCCTGCCGAGTTGTCATACAACGCCACATCATATTCCACAACCACGCCGTCAACATACAATGCCATCCGACCATCACCGGCATCAAGCCGCAAACTAACTTCGATATAATCCGTAGCGGTATCGAATGATTTAACCACCGCACCGGCAGCAATCATCCGCACCGCGGTAACGCCTTCACTGCTGAACAACCCGATTATCGCCAGAACTTTATCATTCGCGTCGGTTATCGACACATAATCATAACTGTCCAGCGTATCAGATTCGCTCTTATAGGAGAACGAAACCTCGAACAAATCAGATGCCCAACCAAAGCTGCGTTTGATATAACCGGATGTCAGCGAAAGCTCCAAAGCACCACTGCCTTCTACGCCGGCACCAGCGACAATATCCTTACCGGCCCAGTTATTCAGGTACGCAGTCCAGTTACTCTGGAATCCGGTAAGATTCTCACAACTTTCCACCCAGCCGGTCAGACCGGGATTACTGTAGCTGCCCATAGCACCTTCACCAGCCAGCCAGTCACCAGCCATAGCACCCAAATCAGTAATGTCAACATCGCCGTCAACATCAAAGTCAGATTCAACCGGCAGACGGTCAGTCAATGCCTGCATCTCGACACGAGACAACACACCACTATAGACCGTAAAATCATCAATCTTGCCACGACTGTTATATACACCATTTTCACCGACACGCAACCCGGTCCGCGGTGCGACAACAGCCTTGGCCACTGCGTCAGACAAACTCACCGAAGAAGTCTTCAGCCACTGATTATTCTTGTACAGCCGCACATAATTGCCTTCATAGGTCACCGTAATCAACTGCCATTTACCCAAATCAAAAGCTCTGGTACTCTGAACCTTCGTATTATAGTCCAGCATAAAGCTAATCATTCCGTCCGCACCAACATATAAATGCCGGCGTGAACCGCCCGCATAGCTGGTCACGTTACCAAAGCCCGCAATAACCGTACCTTCATCAGGCATACGGTCCAGATAAACATAAACACTCATCGACCACTGGGCAGAACCCTGATAGGGGAATCCGCCGTCATCGACATGGGAGTAAATATAATCACAGGAATCAACAAACTCCGCACAGTAGCTCGAACCCAGAACCTCCGAACCAACAATATCCGGCAGGCCATTACTGTAACCACTGCCGTCCCGCGCGGTATTGCCCGAAGCGTCCGGCACAGTAATTACGGTATCGCTCGTACCATTCAAGCCGAAGCGAACCTCGCTCAGACCACGATAATTAGAGCCGTAACTGCCGCCGGTGGAAGCAGCCGTAATAATCACTGACTTAACGCTCAAACCGCCAAAATCAATCGTGTCATAGCTGTCATACTCCGCCGCGTGCGTCGCGTCACTAAATACCGTACTCATCAAAGTACTGTAAGTCGTGCCATCCGTCGAATATTCGATAGTGGCATTCTTGATACCCTTCTGGGTCTCTTCCACACCATAAACATCGCTCTGGTTATGGTTCCAGACAAACATCTGGCCCAAATTATACGCCTGGTCAAAATCATATTTGATCCACGCACTGCCCGTCACATTACTGCCTGGCGCGGATACAATCTCAAAATCACCATCGGTCATCCACATACCATAGCCGTAATTACCCGCCGAAGTACCATGTTTGAGCCCCTCCAGACCAAAACCATTAATCGTAGCCGCGGGAACATCAACATTATAACTCGAGCTGGCCGTCGCCTGAATCGAATCATAACCAACCGCCTGCTGATAACCAGCCGCCGAAGAGCTCTGACTCTCAAAATCCCACTTCAACGCTTCCACAGCCGCCAGAGTGGTCTTGAATGTCCATACATCACCAATCACATGAGTCTCACCACCGCTGGTAGAATCATAAACATCAACTCGCCACAGATAAGTAGTGTTAGGGTCAAGCGGAGGAGTCATCGTCGACAAATCAAACGTATCCACAGACAGTTTATCAACCAACTGAACCGCACTAAGAAAATCAGGATCGGAACCAACCGTCAGAAATACATCACAAGTAACCGTGCCGGTAACCTCACCCGATCCAGGATTGCTCCATGCCAGCATCTCATAATCAACCGCCGGCTGCAAATAACCATCCGCGGGACTCGGAGCAGATGCCTTGGCACCACCAACAAGCAAACGCAAATGATAATAAGTACCGTCATCATAAACTTCCGCCCCAAAAGACTGACCCGTCGTCGATACCACATCCGTATTCGACAATACCAGAGACTTGGTATTCTCTATCCGCAATACATCATAATAATCACCCGGCACACCATCATAGCCCGGCAACGCCTCAACTCTGATAGTCGCACCATTAAACTTCGCATAGGTGTTATACACATTAATCTCAGTAACACCATCCGCATCCAGCCCAAAAGTAATCGTATCATCCGGCTCACTGTCCAGGTCCAGACGATTCAGCTCGATACTCGTAATATCCGAACCCATAATCCGAAATTCACCTTCCCGAACCGTCATATAATCCGTCACATAAAGCGAACCGCCGCTAATCTCGATCACACCATATCCGCCGTCATAACCACAGCGAAAACTGCTGCCCAGAGTCACGTCACCGCCGCTCTGCGTGTAATAACCATAATGGCCCCGACCGCCCACATAAGTCACACCCGACGCACTAAATGTCCCGCCCGACAGATTAAAATTCTGGACATTGCCCGTCGCCTCGGTGTCGTTGTGACCCAGATTAAATTCATTACCCACCGTAAATACCCCAGTCGTCTGATTGATCGTCACATTGGAACCATCAACAGTACCAACATTCAAGCTCGAATTCGTCGTCAAACTGCCCTGCTCAACGTTCAGCGTACAGCTATCAAGAGTAACAGAATCAATCCCTATCGCCGCATTGGGAATATTGATTATCCCGCTCGCCGCGATCGCACTGTCATAAACCGTCGGCACCGAACCTTCCAGCCAGTTGCCGTCAACATCCCAGTAGCCGTCCGCCGAATCCCAGTGATAACTGCCCGCCGAGCGAATCCGCAGACAATAAAGACCACTAACACTGTCCTGCTCCACAAAATATGAGAAATTATAATCACTCAAATTCTGAGTCACCATAGCACCATCAATTGTAATAGGATTTACCGCCGTCAGCAGAGTATAAATCGCCCCCTCAACAATACTGACACCTTCCTCAACATCAATCGACAAAGTACAGTCATCCAAATCCGCGATATTCGCCGTAGTATCAGAACCCATAATCGTAATCTGAGTAATTCCGCCTTCGTCAATCACAAACTCTAAAGTCTCGCCCGCACCGTCAACACACAAAAACTGCGGCATCTCCAGTTGCGAAATATCCGAACCAATAACCCGGAAAGTACCCCGATGCAAAGCCACCGGCTTGCTCAATACGAAACTGCCCCCATAAATATTTATCGTGCCCTCAGCACCACTAGCCCAACCAATACGCCAGCGATCCGTAGAATTAGTCGTTAAGCTTCCGCCGTAAACATTCAACGTCCCGGCCCCATAATTACCTATACAAAAATTTGACCCGCCATGATAAAACGTACCCGAATTCAAATTGATCGTCGCGTCACTGCCAGCTTTATTGCCAACATAACCGTTAGCGACAAATTCCAAATCGCCACCTTCAACATTCATCACTACAACCGAACCCGAATAATCACTGCCCGGCATATAACAATGACCGCTAAACTCCAGCTTCCCGCCAAAAATATCAACAACCGTATTACTGTTGACCCCCTGCCCCAGATACGACGTACCCGTCACATCCAGCGTACCAGCTGTAACCGCCAGATAACCCTGATAACCAGTACCCGCCGTCGTAAACAAATTATACACCGAAACGCCAGCCTTCACCTCCAGAGATGAAACCACCGCCCCCCCCACATATATCCGCTCAACCTCATAAGCCGGAGCATAACCACTGCCGATATTGGCTGTCCCGCCATTGCTTATCACCGCATAGGCACCACAACCAGAAGTACTGCCCGGCACACCCCAGGCGGCACCGTCACCGGTATCCTCATACCAGTTGGATGCTTCCGTCCAGCTGCCGTTCGGGTCAGCCACCCAGTAAACATCATTAACATTCTGACCAAAAACCATCCCCGCCGTCAGCAAACACAACACTACAGATAAAACTTTCATAATTCTGTCCTTCCTCAACAAAAAAAACTCATTAACTCCCATACCAATAAAATCAGCTCATACAATTTTTACGGCAAATCACCCCATACCGCCCGCTTCGCCCAAACTAAATCCGGGTCATCCAGCGAAATCCCCGAATAGTAATTGAAATTGGAACTATATTCCGTTTCCCAGCGATGAAACTCCGCGTGACCGTCCGCGAAACTCATCGTCGTGCCATTGCCGTGATTAACCGGTGGAACATCCTGCCAACCACCCAAAAACATCGGATTCCAAGACTCCGCACCCCAGTTCTCCTGAGTCACCACACCCTGACATATCAAAGCCATACGAGCCGCAGGCATCTTTATCGCACCCAGACTCTTGACCGTACGCTTCTCACGCTCCAGGGCTTCCTGACCGCCCCCGATGTAAGGCGTGCCGTACAGAGAGCTCGATATCGAATAACTCCGCGTCTCGTCAATATAAGCACCCTTAACAGTCTTGTTCTTTGTCGGGCAGCGATAAACCTTCACCGTCTCCACATAAGGATAAAGCGTCCCTATTTCAATGCACAAATTCCACAACTCTTCCGACCAGTCTTGCGGATAACCGTTCGTACCGTCATACTGAGGAGTCGCCACCCAGCTTTCCTCTGGATGATACACCGAAAACTGCCAGGCCAACTCCCGCTCACCAACCTGAACCACACGGGTAGTACCTCCAAAAACGATATTACGATTATCCATCGCGTAACCAAACCACGCCTGACCCAGCGTCCGCTGATTCGACAAACACATCGACTGCTTCGCCGATTCACGTGCCTTACCCAAAGCCGGCAGCAATATCGAAACCAGCAACGCTATAATCGCCACCACAACCAAAAGCTCAACCAGAGTAAATGCCCGACGTTTCATCTTATCCATCTTGAACTCCTCAAAAACATACTAAAAAACATGATTTATACTAACAGAACACTAACGCAACCCGAAACAAAACGAATTGCGACACGGCCATAATAAAAGAGCGAGATCCCCCGAAAATTAAAGAAAAAATCTGATTCCCCCCGCCTATTCAATAAGCCACATAACCCACCGCCAAATCAGTATCCATAGCCTGCTTGGTACTAGAATCAAAACACTTAACCACAAAATCCCGCCCTGCGACCTGATAGCTCACCAGAGCATTCACCGGCCCATCGGCCCCCAGACCGTAAGAATTAACCAGCAGAACCCCCTCCTCGCTGCTGCCGTTTTCCACCCGAATCTTATAAACTCCCGTCGCCGTCCTGCTCGACGAAATCCCCCCATTTGAATCTAATATCTTACCCGCTCCGCTTATTCGGGCAATCCTGTAATCACTCACGCTGTACGGCAAATACAAATACCCAAACATCCCCGCCTCACTCTGCCACGCCAGAGCCGGCGAATTATCACGAACCGCTACTTCCCAGCTAAAATCATTCTGAGGAGACGCGCTCGCCACATTATCAGTATTACCCTCGCTTATCACAAACAACAAACCCTCAGACGTACTCAACCCGTTTAACGCCAACAGATACCGGCCCGGCGACTTCTCATAATGCGAAATCACAAACGGTATCGCCCCATTAGAGCAGGCAACCTCACCGTCACCATCAATATGCCCCGCCGTAAAATCACCCGCGTAAGGAAACCACGCCGCACTGAAATTAACATTGAATTCCGCGTTCTCCTCCGCCTCCGCCGACCGATGAGCGTGAACCCAGTTTGTATAACCAGTACTAACCGTCGCCAGATAAACCCCGTCCTCATCCTGACGAAAATCTTCACGAGCACTTGCCAGCAAAACCCCCGACATGAAATCCGGCTTGAAACCGTTCACATAAATACCATAATCCCCATAATCAAATTCACAAACACTCATGTAATTGCTCGAACCACGCACCCCAACATTAACCATATTCCGCCCCGCATCCCAGAATACCTCAAAATCACCGCAGGCAACCTTTTCACGCTGCCTCGCCCTGGACCGCCCCGGACCGCTCGGGATGCCATCAAAACGAATATATGCAAACGTAAAACACACCGAGTTCATCCCCTGCAAAACCGCGTTCGGCAAATCACGAGACTGAACCAGCCAGCCATCACCCTCACCTTCATACGTCACAATATTATCCATCGCGTAACCATCAATGCTGCCATTTACCAAAAGTACCCCCGCGCCAGGCCTGCCCTCGTCAATTTCCAGACGATACTCACCACCAACTGTCTGACGAACCGAAAAATCACCCGTACCGTTTAGTATCCCCCCGCAGCCGGTTATCACACCCGCCGTAACGCCTTCGGTGCCATAAGGTATATAAACAAAATTGAACGGATCCTGCTCCGTACCGCTCCCATCAAAACCATTATCACGAACCGCAACCAGCCAGCCCGAACCATCATGCTTGATACCAGTAGAGGCGTAATTATCCTCGTTCTTCCCGCCGCAAACCATCAAAACCCCGTCACTCAAACTGTCAACGCCCGGCAGAGCCAGTTCCCATATCCCCTCACCACGCATATTGCCGCCCGACATGGGCTTTACCACACTATCCTCACCACCCAGCCACCTCAGATGCTTATCCATCACAATATTTTTCATTGGCCGTCAGAGAACACATCTTCAGATTATTATCCAGATTCTGAAGATGACCGCCCAGCCAACCACCGCTAAAAGGAAAATAAGCCACACCACAATCAACATCACCTTCCTCACCACCCATATAAGCCTTACCGGACGTTTTATGCACCGAAACCAGCTGGCTGCCCATCTTCGTCGGACTTGCCGAAACCGTATGATAATTCTTACCACCCCTGCCGTTATCACGACCATTCTCTGCCGAACAGGCAATCGTCACCCCGCCCAGCGAATCATCCCACGCGAAATCACCTATCTGAATCGCGTAATCACCATAATTCGACTCCGACATCCGGTCGATGGTTTCGTGCAGCCGGAAATTTTCGCTGCCCTGACCCACGCCAATACGTACCCCATAACGACCCTCAGTTTCTTGCGACTGATTCTCATCAACCTCAAGATTTGCCAGCTCGACATGACCTATACACTGCCGCTCACCAAAATTACAAAGCCGAGCCGACCAGTCAAAATCAACCGCCAGCTTATCTTTAATCACATATTTCTCACCATTATAAAAATAATCAGCGACATCCACCTTACCCGACGGCTCATCAACTTCGATATTCGAAAAACCACCCTTGCCTATCGCCGAAAATATCGGATAACGCACATTTATCTGCAACACAGGCCGACCGTAAATATTCACCGAAACATAAGCCTCGGACTTCCGCTCCGCATCACCCGAACTGCACAAAACCATTACTATCTGGTCATTGTTCCCCACAAACTTATACCACTGAGCCTTGCCTCCATTTAGCCCGTCCCCATTAAACATCGCCTCACCCAGCTTACAGCCTTCCTGCCCCTGCTGCAAATAGCTGTGCGTCGAATAAATCACCGGCATACCCGCATAACAATCGATAACATCCTGAGCCCATTTCAGCGACTCATCATCGGCGTAAACTTCCATGTTCAGATGAAGCCACATCCGCCCCCCCCGCCGTAAACAACTGATAATTACAGCCGCCCTTGCGGTCCGCCCCGCCGAACCATTCAAAATCCTTATACCGGCCCGGCCCAAAATACTGATAATAACCATAAAAACCCCCATACTTATTATCACGCACATCCAAATCACGATCACCCAGCCCCACCGAATACGGCAGATAAGCCTTGCCGCTCACCCCCAAAGTAGAATGAAAACTCTCCATGACCCGTGACACTTCTCGCCACTGCTGAGAAGTCGCCGTCTTCATGCAAACTATATCGCCCAGATGACAGACAAACGAAATGTTCTCCCGGTCAATATTATCCAAAACCCATTTAACCTGGTCTTCCAGAGCGATCTCACCCTGACCCCGCTCATCATAAGTATTGGACATCGCCGCGATCTTGAACGCTTCAATACGCGCATCCGCAGGCCGAACCGGCATCTTCCCACTCGCCGCCCGCTCACTTATCTCAACTATCCCCCCAGCGTCACTCTCGGTAATCTGAACTTCAGGCCGACCAGAATTATTCTCCAGCCGATACAACGTATCGAAATCACCCATCCGCACAAAATTATCATCACTAACCTTCTGCCGGGCCAGATTACCCAGCAAATCAACCCCCACCCCCTGCCCCGCTTCCATCAATATCCGCTGCGTAAACCGACCCAACTCAGAACTGTTGTATAGCTCCACCAGCCCCTGAAAAACATGTACCTTTGTCTCGCCCGAACTCAGCACAGATACCCCAAACTCCGTACCCAAATCCGTCACCACCGCCCGCGGCGTACGCACCACAAACTTATAATCGTCCTCGGTCTCCTCATCTATCCGGGCCACCAGATTACCATAATGCAGGTATAACTGATTAGAAGCCTCAACCTGAAACGCCGAAGGCCCCTTCACTATAACTTTAACCCCATCCGCCAGCGACAACTCTGCCACCCCCTCCTCAATAACCATCCGTTCATGCGTCAGCTTATCACCTTCTGACGCCGGACTACCTGCCCAGCTGACACCCAGACAACGCGATAAACTCCCCATTTCGTTACCGCGATAACCCAGATAAGCCCAAACCACCCCAAATATCAGAGCAAACATCGCCGCCAGATAAACCAAAGCCATATTGTTACTAAAACGGCTCGCCCGCTTTACCTCAAAATCTTCACCCTGACCCGAATCCCCCTTACAGAACGATTCCACCGAATTATACTTAAAGCCCAGCAGGGCATCAGAACCGTCTTTATCCTTCAGGACATAGCTCAGATAATCCCGCAAAAAATCCTGTTCAAAAGCCTCCGTGTTCTCCCGACAGTCCCCCAGCTGCTTAACACCGGTCTCCACCATCAGCAGACCATAATAAACCTCCCGCGCCCCAGCGTCATTCTTCAGAATCTCGCTAAGCTCCCCATACCCCGCGTCATCCAGTCCACCATCCAACGCCAGTGTAACCAGATAAGTCAGCCTGTAATATTTATCATCAACCATATCTTATGTCTTATTTCTTTAAATAAAACAACCTCGGCCAAAGGACGAAACTAAGCCCTTCACTCTTGCCTCATCCCTCTTGCCTTCTGTCTTATGCCTGCCCTCAAACAGCCAACGCCCGTTTAACACATCGATAAAGCATCACCTGTATCCGCGACAGCTTCTGATAAACATTCTGAACCGTAACTCCCGCAGCCTCGGCAATCTCCTTCACGCTGTAATTCTTCTGATAACGCTCCGTCAGCAAAGTCCGGTCAGCAGCGTTCAGCTTCTTCACACAATATTGAAGAGTATCCAGATAATCATCCATATCATCCGTACTCTCCCGAACCTCGTCATGAAAATCCGCCACCAGCGTATTGGTCAGCACCGCCTGCCGTTCCAGCTTCTTATTCCGCAGATAATCCAGAATCCGATAGCGGGCCACACTCATCGCCCAAGCCCCAAAATTCGTGCCTGGCCGATACTTGTCAAACTCATTCCACGTATATATCAGAGTCTCCTGCAATATATCATCGGCATCCTGATGCGACAGGACCATAGCCAGGATATACCCATAAATCCGCCGTTCGTTTGTAGCGACCAGCCGAACATATTCCTGAACATCTTTGGATTTACTGTCATCCATCTAAAAAAACCGTAAAATTTCACCCAAAAACGCAATTTTTTTTAAAAAATTTAAAAAAAACAGCGTCGTGAGCCATTTCCGCGCGGAAAATAAGGCCTGTTTTCCCCCCTAAACGCTCAAAAATGCCCTTAACCACAAAACCATCCTATAATAAGAGCACCCCCACCCCTCTTTTAAAGATAACAAACTTTCCATGCTGGCGGAAAACTTCATGCTTCAAGGTTCCGTTAAGCGGGCTATCTGTTCGTGTTCTTCAGAAAACGGGACGACAAATGAGAAAAATCACTACCACCCCCACCAACCAAATCGACATCCTCCTGCCCGCCAACCGGAAAGCCCCAAAAAGCTAACCCACCCAAAACCCGAAAAAGCAACCGCCAACCGGAGTGTAGTTTACCGAAACCTTACATTCATCGGACATAGTTTGGGGCATAGGTGCCATAATAATATTTTTGACCATTCTTTATAACTCTCCATATTTTAAAGAGTTAAGAAATACGCCCGACAGGATTCGGACCTGTGACCTACTGATTAGAAATCAGTTGCTCTATCCGGGCTGAGCTACGGGCGCATGGCGATATATTATCGCTAACTCCAGCTTTTGCAAGGCTTTTTTGCGGTTTATCCTATTACTTATTATCGCAGATGCTCGGCGACTTTTTGGGCATCGGGCTTTTTGATTACTCCACGTTCGGTTATCAAAGCGGCGATATATTCGTGCGGGGTCACATCGAATGCCGGGTTGTAGGTCTGGATGTTTTTGGGGGCGATCTGTAAGCCGCCGGGGTGGGTTATCTCCCGCCCGTCACGCTGCTCAATGGGGATACAACTGCCGTCGGGGATGCTCTGGTCAAACGTACTGGAAGGGGCAGCGATATAAAACGGAACACCGTGGGCCTTAGCAAGCACTGCCAGGCTGTACGTACCGATTTTATTGGCGGCATCGCCGTTGGCAGCGATGCGGTCGGCACCGGTAATAATCAGGTCAATCTTGCCCAGACTCATCAGGTGACCGGCCATGTTATCACAGATTAGCGTCACATCAATACCGGCCTTTTGCAGTTCCCAGGCCGTCAGTCGCGCCCCCTGCAAGAGCGGCCGGGTCTCGTCGGCATAAACTCTAAAATTACGGCCCTGCTCATGGGCAGTGAACATCAAGGCCAGAGCGGTACCATAATCCGCCGTTGCCAGGCCGCCCGCATTGCAATGTGTCAGCACCGTCGAACCTTCGGTAACGGTATCGAATCTGCATTTCATTAACGATGATTTATACGCGGTAAACCCCGATGGTGTTTATCGCCTGGATGGCGACAATTGGACAGAAATTTACAGTTATGTCGATGCCCGGATTAACTGTCTGGCGGGATTAGACAGCGATATTGTTCTGGGCGGCACGTTCAGTCGTGTCGCCGGTGTTGATGCCCTGCGTGTCGCTGTGTGGGATGGGATGAATTGGCATGCCTTAGGTGGAGGGTTTGATGGTAATATAGGCCAGGCGACGCTGGTGCGGTGGGATGGTGTGGATTGGGAGGTCATAGCTAAGGGGTCGTATCAATATAGCTCCATAGAAGATGTTGTTGCTGATGGGAATCGGGTTCTTGTGGCGGGCAGCCAGTGGTACTGCCCGGAATTTGGGCAGGATTACGGTAATGTTCGGGTGGGAGAGATTGCAAGCGAATGATAAGCTTTTCCGAAATTCAGATGATACAGGAAAGGATATACTACTGGCTTCGAGGGCGACGGATAATAAGGCGTTGGGGCTGAGCTTGGCTGTGGCTGCCCGTTGAGTGTTGACTTGTTCTGGGAGAGTGAGATTTAACTTTTATTGATCTGGTGGCAGCAAGATTAGCTTCTTTCGAACGAGGCTTTGCTATTACATCGGCGGTTACAGTTAGATTAACAGTTGGCTGGGCAGGGTCATTGCTGGCAACACTTATGGTACGAGTACGCTGTCCGGGGTTGTTGCCCACAGAAAAAACAACTTCCAATTCCGAGCTTTCGCCCGAAGCAAGGGTTTTCTGAACAAGTTTCGCAACGGTACAGCCACAGGAGGTTTTTATTCTGCCAATTTCCAAAGGAGCATTACCGGCATTTACAAATTCAAATTTGTGGCTTACTTTTTCGCCAGCCTTAACTTTGCCAAAATCGTGCGATTGCTCCACGAAAACCAACTCGGGTGGTAAAGGCAATTCAAGTTGTGATGAAGGATTTTCACTTTCTTGTATAATAGTTACTTCACAAGTTTCATTGGAGGGGATTGCAGGCAAATTTGGTGCATACCGAAGTTCCCTCTCAGAACACCCGCTGGTTAATACGACGCATGCGAGTGAAATAAGATATAATATCCTGAGCATATCAATTCCTTTCGGGGCAGTTGGGGGTAGTTTCAACGACAGGTTTGGCACAGGCCTGGAAGACAAATCGTTTGGAAAGAAAAAAATTCGCAATAAAGCCTGTAGCTACACCAATCAGGGCGGCTTGGTTGAAGTGGCTACGGAAATATCCCACAGAGTAATAAAGAGTCATGGAGACAGCCCAGTTGGCCGCAGCGCCGGTCAGGCAAGCCAGTACGAAGCGACACCACTGGCGAAATATGGTGATTTCCCGGCTCTGGAAGGTGAAGCGGCGGTTCAGAAAGAAGTTCCAGGTAACCGCGGCCAGAAATGCGACCAGATTGGCGAGGATAAAATTTTCATATATTACCATACTCAGATTTAATACGCCCAAACCGACTGCCATGCCCGAGAGTCCCACCAGGCCAAAGCGGATAAATTGATTAATCAGCCGGGGCCGATTATCTGAGAGACAGATTTTTACTGGTTTGTTTGAGGTTTTCGAAGGGAGGTTGGTAATAATCATCTGCTTTGTCATTTCTTAACTTTTGAAAGATTTTGTGCTACCAACCATTTTCCAGATATGATGGTTGCGGCCGCGGACTATGTCAAAACGAGCCAGGGTGCGGGCCAGGGACTCACAGAATGCCAGATATAGAAACTGCAGGGGATGAAAAACCAGCCCGGATTGCCAGACAGCCTTAAGAACCCGGTGGGTTGACAGGGTGGAGACCCGGTATCGATGTTGTTTTTTGAGCTTGAGATGGCCGACATTGATGCGGCGGCGCTGGCAGATAAAGTCACTGAATTTACGCGGCACGCAGTTATAGAGAATTGCCTCAGGAACATAAACGATATGTTTGTGTTTTTTTAGCATCAGATATTCAATCGAAGCCTCGTCAACCGCGGTAGAATGGTCTATCTGATCGACAATATCACGCCGCAGGGCTATCAACTCCCCCAGTTTGGGGCTCATTAAAGCAATCTGATGATGGAGTGCCCACAACCATTTTGCAGCTTTTTCGGTGAAACTACGGTCGGGATTTATCGGCACCGCATGCCCTCCCGTCATCCCTGTCGAATTATCTTGCAGGGGTAATATTAAATGTTCAATGCAGGTTGGGGTCAGGCGGGTATCGGCATTGGCGATCACCACAATCTTTTCTTGGGCCAGCCCCAGAAACTCATTAATAGCTGCCGCCTTACCGGCCCGGACACTGCTATTGTGTAACTTTATTTTAGCGCAGCTTTTCATCAACTCCGCGACAATTTCGTTCGTGCGGTCGGTACTTCCCGAGGACATTACCAGGATTTCGCTGATTTGAATCTTGTCACAGGATTGATCCAGCAGAGACTGCAGCATGGCTTCTATCTGCTTTTCCTCATTATATGCAAAAACACCCACCGAACATTTCAACTTGTCAGTCATGGTCTTTACGAACCTCCCATGTGTTTTTGGCCCGTCGAAGGAGACAATTCTGGATTTTCAGATTTTGCCGCGATTAACTCCGCTAAAGCTGATATTATTTGAGGCTGCTGGGGGTTAAGATGCAGAGATTTGCCCCAGTTCTTGATGGCCAGATTTAGGTCCCCATGCCGGTGTAATAAGAAACCCAGTTCCCCGAAGATGCGGTAATCTTCCGGTTCGATGCGGGCCAGGTCATTGAAGACCTGAATGGCCGGAATAATACTACCCTGGGATTTAAATAGGTAAGCCAGATTCCAGCGCGGCACACAATAGTTATGATCCAGTTTGGCGGACCGTTCATAAAGCCCTATGGCCTGTTGGTTCAAGCCGAATTCCGCCAGTAGGGTTGCTACGTTGTCAACATTGCGGCTGTGCCATGACGCATCATTATTCCAGCAAGCCGAATAAACGATATCGCTATTATGTCTGCCTTAAAGCCCAGAAACAGGGTTGGAGTACCTGCCCCGGGCCTTCATTGCCAGCGCCGGAACTGGAACGGTTTGTGGTTGATCAGATCAGGGGTATCGGTCAGGACACTGGAGTATTGCGGGACTGCGTCCAGAGTGCCCTGGCAAAAATGCAGGGCGAGATTGAATCCCTTAAGAAAGAACGCGGCAAAAAAGAAAGACGCATCCGGCAATTAAGTAAACGGACGGGCAAAGCCGCCGGCCGGGCCAGACAAGATGAGGCGGCGGCCCAGGAGATGCAATCATATGAACAGCAGATGAAGCAGCATCAGGCCGAGATAGCGAGGATCAATATCCAAATAGCGGCCCTGGAAAAACAGATGCTCAATTCCGATGAATTGGTGGGATCGATTGAGGCTTTTGATCCGATGTGGAATGCGCTGGGGTCGCAGGAAAAGGCCAAACTCATGAATTTGCTGGTAAAACAGATTTCCTGGGATAGCGGCCAGGATAAAATTCATATAACGTTTCATCAGGCTAATATCGGAGCCCTCACCCAGGCAGGAGTGAATTAAATGGCAGATATAACCAAGACGTTTGATGTTCATTTCCCCACCGGCCAGCGCGGGCGTAAACGAATAAAACGCGGCCCAGCCCCCGTTGTGGATACGCCCAGTGGCCGCGTGCCGCGACTTTCACGCTTGATGGCCCTGGCCTACCATTTCGAGAGTTTGCTCGAACAGGGCGGAGTTTATAGCCAGGCGGACCTGGCCCAACTGGGGCATGTCAGTCGGGCTCGAGTGACACAGATTATGAACATGCTGCACCTGGCACCCGACATCCAGGAAGAAATTCTGTTCCTGCCACCTATCACTCAGGGGCGGGAGCCGATACCGGAAACTAAGATTCGGCCCATTGTCCGGGAAGTTTGTTGGGAGAGGCAGCGGGAGATGTGGGGGGGATTGCTGCCAAGAATATAAAAGCATTGGCGCCTTCCAATATAACAATCCCACCTTCTTCTTGCCAGAAACCATCATATCGGGCCAAAGCAAAGATAAGCCGCCATTCCGTATTAGGGCGAGCGACAACAACTCGCTGCATATCCTCTAGGTGATTTGACAATCCACAATAATGTTGTATACTCGAATATCAGCCCCGGAGTCTTTTGGGCTAGAGGTAAGTTATCTGTTTTCTGGATTAAAGCGGTTATATTTGAGGAGGTAAAATGCGGAGCAGGTATAGCCTACTGCTGAAGTGTGTCATGCTTGGGTATTTGGGGATGGCCCTTTTATTTATAATGGCAGGGGGATGTTCTGATCAAAAAAGAGAAGAAAATGAGTCAGAAGAGGTGGAGATGACAGTTCATTTTTGGGTAACCAACAGCAGTTTTATTGAGAATCCTACGGTAAAAATAGAGATTGACGGGAAGTTGGCTTTCAATGACCCAGTTGTCCGGGGTACAGGACATGGTTATGTCGAGCGTGAAATTAAATTAGCACGGGGACGGCATAGTTTGGACGTCTCAGCAGCAGGGAAACAAGTTTATCTGGAAGATACTATTGAAGTTGAAAGTGAGTTGTGGGTTCGGGTGATTCTGATGAATGATGAGCGAGGTGATGGTCAGCAGTTTGTGATTGATATGAGCAGGTTGAAACCTGTGATAAAATAGTGCAGTATTTGACAAATAGTCCTGGAAGGAGGTACGGTAATGAAACTTCGATGGTGTTTAATTCTGATTTTGTTGTTGGGGGTAATTGCTTATGGCAACGGCGGTGCGACGTGGCAAGGCGCTTGGGGGACAGATGGTCACTGGGCAGGGAATCCGATTCGATTTGAGTTTAATGATACGACTTCAGTCCCGCCGGCGGGTGGCGACTGGACAGCGGAGCAGAAGGCGACAATTCGTGAGGCTTTTGAGGAATGGGATGAGGCGTTGTGCAACCCGGATAATATCGTGGAAGGGGGCGGTGCGAAGAATATCAGTATGCGTTGGGAAGGGGCGCGATTGTTTGGATTGCCGGGAATGGACGCGGTAGGTTTTACTTATCCCAATGATTTCAAGGACAAGCCCGGATTTCCGGACAGCACGAAATTTCCGACGGATGAGATATATTTCAACAGCACGAAGAAGTGGAACTACAATGTAAATAATAACCCAGCGGCTGACGAGTGGGATTTAAGAACGGTGGCCAAGCATGAGATTGGTCATGCCCTGGGTTTGCAGCATCAGTATCAGGCGTTTTATGACGCTCATCCGCAATTGAAGCCGGGAATCATGGATGACCGTTCGGGTGAACCGGGCTGGTTCGAAGGCGAACGAAGGGATCTCACTTCAGCAGATTATTTCGCTCTGCATCAGTTATATCCTCATTCCAAGCCGTGGTGGTGGCTGGACGAGGATAAGATTCCGCGTAATATGAAAACTCGTTTACGGTGGACTTTTGATGGGCGTACACCAACCGAAGACACTTCGGAAACGTTCGATCTGGGCGAGGGGACCATGAAGGTGACAAAAGTTACTGGTGAGCCTTATGATTATGTTTACCGGCTGGATGTGGAGAATTATCTGATTGAGGAAAATGTTAAAAATGTGTATTTGCAGTTTATTTTTCATCAGGAGGGCGCCGGAGGAATTGCCTCGCCTTTGAATTCGGCATTGCACGGCAGTCCGGAAGGAGTCTGGAATTTTACCGGTGGCACAACCAGTGCGATGGACCTTGGTAATGGCGACTTTCTGCAGACTTATGAATGGACGATTACTCCGCAGCCCAGCAGTGAATGGTTTGAGTGGCAGGTTGCTGGCGATTGGTTGATTAAAGATATTAAGGTAGCGACCTATTGCGTTCCTGAGCCAAGCGTATTGATAATGCTGGTGGTTGGTTCGATTTGGCGTCGTCGTAAAGCCTAAACGAAGCTGGAGTGATAATCTAAAATGGTGTCCGATATAGCAGGGCACCGTTTTTTTTAGTTGATTCCTGTTGCGGAAAGGCCGAAATCTGCGATGTAGTTTTTTTGCAGGGAATTTATGTGCCTGCTGAATCATCTCGAATTGGAATTTGGCCTTTCCGACCTGCCGATGGTGATTAGTATTGAAAATGGAGCCAGATTTGCATCGAAATCTGAGCCACTTAGGTTAGTAAAATAACGCCGATTTCGGCGTTGTCAATAGGGATTCTGGTCCTTTTTCGTTGGATTGAGGCTTTCTTAGCCTTCTTTTTTCCGTTTTTTCTCTAAACTCTGGTTAAGTCGCCAGCTGTCGGTTATGATTTCGACCACGCTCACATGGTGGGTCAGTCGGTCCAGCAGAGCACCGGCTAATCTTTCATCATCGCCAAAGACCTGGGGCCAATCGGCGAATGGCAGATTCGTTGTTACGATCAGGCTGGTTTGTTCATAGCACTGGCTGAAAAAGCCGAACAGATGTTCCGCTCCGATACGGTCGAACGGGACATAGCCCAGTTCATCGATGATGATCAGGTCGCATTTTTTTATATAGCTCTCTAATTTCAACACCGCTCTTTCCTGTCGGGCTTCGAGATACGTATTAACCAGTTCAGCAGCGGTAAAAAACCGCACTTTATAACCTCGTCGGCAGGCTTCCCGGCCGAGGGCGATGGCCAGATGACTTTTACCCACGCCCGGCGGGCCGGTAAAGACGATATTACTGCGGCGGTCGATAAAGCCGCACATCGAAAGGTCGATAATCTGTTTTTTATTTATCTGCGGCACGGCCATAAAATCAAAACTTTCAAGTTCCTTAGTCATGGGGAAGTTTGCCTGTTTCAATCTCCTGGCGATGGCCTGCGACTGTCGATGAAAGACTTCGATTTCGGCCAGTCTTTGCAGGTAACTTTCATAGGATTCGTTTGCCTGGGCGGATGCCCGGGCAATTGTCTGATACTCTTTTTGAATTGTCGGAAGCTTCAGGGTCTTGAGATAGCTTTTTAATAAAACCATTTGATCTTTCATGCTACCTCCCCGGCCAACTGGTTATAAACATCGAGATTGCGTTTGCCATCGCCTTGGTTTACCAGGACTTGATTGCCGGCAAGGTTCAATTGTGAGCCGTTACGTAAAAAGCTTTCCACCGCTTCATCGCTGAACGCCCGGCACTTGACACAAACACCAACGGCATGTTCAACTTCTTTTTGCGGATGCCTGATAAAGAGCAGCAGGATGTTGATGTATTTACCGGTCCCTTCACTGCCGTATCGATATTCAAGCTCTGTTCGCATCAAGGTGAAATCTTCGCCCCAGGGCTGGCCCTTGAATGGCCGAGCATTATCCAGCGAACCGGGCTTACGCTCTAAAAGTTTGATATAATGCAGCGGATCCAGGATATACTGGTCTTTATCGTAACATCTGGAATGCGAGGCAACCAGCTCATTTTTATAGAACAGGTCAACCCGGTCAACGAATACCTTGACCTGGCAAGATTGATAGGCATACTCCGTCGGCACCGAATACCGGTTAGTATCAACCCGTACTGTAAGCTGTTTGTCCGCAAAGGTGGATATTCGACGACAGGCTTCAAACTTCTGCTCAGGCAGTTCGTATAAATGTGTTTTCTCTTCCGCAAATAAATCGCCAATGGTTTTATTCGTATGAGGTGCAGGGCCCTGGCGATCCAGTTCTTTGATACACTGAGCAATCAGCATCTCATTCAGCTGAGCCATATCGGTAACTCTCGGAACCGGAGAGAAGAACTGCCTTTCACTTCGCTTGGCGAGATTCTCGACATCGCCTTTTTCATTACCTTTAGCGACATTGCAAAAACGAGTGTCAAACAAATACCAACTCTTAAGCTCTACGAATTTGCGGTTGAGCCGACGCTTGCCTTTTTTGAGAACCTTTAGAACCGCAGTTTTTAAATTGTCGTAAGCAATGCGTTTGGGCACGCCGCCGAAATATTCAAACGCCCGGACATGGCCGTCAAGAAAACATTCGATCTTCATGCTCTCGTAAGCACAAACAAAAGGAGCCTTAGAACAGCACAGCTTCATGCAAAAAACGTAGACCTTCTTCTCCCTGCCGTTTTCTTTAATGTTAGCTTCATGCCAGTCAACCTGGGCTTCTTCGCCAAACTCAAACGCTAACGGCAGGTAAGCTTCTTTTTGGCGATTACTCGCTTCCTTGATATACCGCTGGACAGTGCTGTAATGACCGGTGAAACCATACTCGTCACAAAGCCGCTGATACATTTTGGTCGCCTGCATCCGCTGCTTACGCCGAACCTTTTTGTCAGATTCCAGCCAGGTGTCAATAATGTGCGCGAAGGGATCCATGACAGCCTTGACCCGCGGCTGACTGAGCCGATAGCCCGGCGGAATCGGATTTTTCAGGGCCTTGGCCACCGTGTTACGCGAATGCCCCAGCTCCAGGGCAACCTCACGTTGCGATATCCCATCACGAACTTTACGTCTGATAATCTCATAATGCTCCACTGTAAGCACCTTTCTAAGCCTCCTGTGTCTAAAATGTTACGTATCTTAAACACATCTTATCGGCCTTTTACAGTGGCTCCTTTTTCGATGCTTTTTCAGAAGAGAAAACCCGCAAATCTGGCTCCATTTTTAATGCTAATCACCATTCCGCGCTAAAACAGGCAAAGCTATGCTAACTCTGCCCCCGGCGGTGAAGATTTTCATTTACTCTCAGCCGACGGATATGCGTTGCGGTTTTAACAAGCTTTCGATGCTGGCGGAAAACTTCATGCTTCAAGATTCGTTCAGCGGCCATCTGTTTGTGTTCTTCAATAAACGCGGCGACAAATGTAAGATTCTTTTCTGGGACCGCACCGGATTCGTCGTTTGGTATAAGCGGCTGGAGGAAGGCACGTTTGAAAAAATCCCCGGCAAAAATAATCAGGCATCAATCGAAGTTGATATTGCCAAGCTAAGCTGGATACTGGAAGGCATTGATTTATTTCGCAGTCGCCGCCGAAAACGCTATGAGCGTAAAAGCTCGCTATAGGCTCTTAGAGTTAAGAATATTACATATTTTCTCATTTTTATGCTTGCTTTTTTCATCATTTCGCTTATCATAATCTCATCGTTAAGGATGACGAAGTTACTAAACGTTACGGATTGATGATGGCTGAAAAGATAACCGCTCAAAGCTCTGTCGAGCAGCTTCCCGATGATGTTGCCACTCTTAAAGAGATGGTTCTGACGCTGTTGGGTCAGATTGATGATCTCAGCGGCCAGTTGTATTATCTCAAGCGGCAGTTGTTCGGCAAGAAAAGCGAAAAGCTCGATCCGGCTCAGCGTTTGTTGTTTGAAAATCTTTACGAGGAAGTTCAACAGAAGATTGAACAGCAGAAGCCCTCACGCGCCAAGGTTGTCAAAGGCCGTAAGAATGCTAATCATCAAGGCCGCAAGCCGCTGCCGGAAAATTTGCGCCGCGAAACTATCGACATTGAACCTGCCGAAGAAGAAAAAACCTGCCCGGTATGCCATAACGAAAAAGAACGTATCGGCGAGGAAGTAACCGAAAAGCTGGATTATGTGCCCGCATCTTTTTATGTTCAGCGTTATGTCAGAAGCAAATACGCCTGCAAGGTTTGCGAGAATAATATCTCGATTGGCGAACTGCCGCCCATGGCGATCGACAAAGGCATTCCCGCTGAAGGTTTGCTGGCGTATATCATAACGAGCAAGTATGCGGACCACCAGCCGTTGAACCGTCTGGAAGGTATTATTAAGCGGCACGGCGTGGAAATCAACGTCTCAACCATGTGCGACTGGGTGGGCAGTTGCGCTGAACTGCTGGAGCCGCTGGTCAAACGTATGCGGGAGAAGATTCAGCAGTCGGAAATCATTTATACCGATGATACCTCCATCCCCATCAAGAGCAAAAACCGTAAAGGATCCACGTATAAGGGCTATTTGTGGGTTTATATCGATACTGATTATAATGTGGCGTTTGATTTTACGCCGACGCGTTCGCGCGAAGGTCCGCTAAATTTTATCGGCAGAGATTATCAGGGTTTTGTGCATGCAGATGCTTATAGCGGCTATGATGAACTGTTTCGGGCTACCGATGCCGTTGAGGTGGCTTGTAATGCGCATGCGCGGCGGAAGTTTGAATACGCTTTAGACAGCGACCCGGTGCGGGCGGCACATTTTATGGTGCTCTGGGGTAAGCTTTATGAAATCGAGCGACGGGCAAAAGCGGAAAAATATTCGCCGGAGCAACTTTTGCAAGCCCGCCAGGAAGAAGCCCTGCCGATCTTTGCCGAAATCCGGGCGAAGCTGGATGAGTATCAGGGACAGGTTCTGCCTAAAAATAATATGGGCAAAGCCGTCACCTACGCCCTGAACCAGTGGGATGCCCTGGTCCGCTATACCAGCGACCCACGGCTGAGCATCGATAATAATCTTTCGGAACGAACGCTGAGAATGGTAGTCATTGGCCGAAAAAATTATATGTTCGCCGGCAGCGAAGCCGGAGCCGAACGCGCCGCCATAATCTACAGCCTGGTCGCCGGCTGCAAACTCCACAATCACGACCCATTCGCGTATTTCAATTATGTCCTCAGAAAAATCTCCACCACCGGCGCCAACCAAATCGACACCCTCCTGCCCGCCAACTGGAAAACCCCGCAAAATTAACCCGCCCCAACCGCAATCCACCAATTGTCAGCCAAGGTGTACTTGGCCGGAAACTTACAATGTCTCAGACGTCTCTGGCAACGGATATGATGCCCTGTGTTCTGTCGGCAGTGTGAATAGCATTTTCGGTTATATCCAGGGCAGCAATGCCGCAGTGCGTACCAGAGAGCCTTCGGCTTACTGGACAATCGCACAACCTTCAGGCCTGGCTCCCGAGGTGCAGAACTTTAGCAATGGCGCTTCGGTTTCGCTTTGGTTCAGACTGCCCGAGGAAGGGGTCGCCAGCGATTTTTCGCGAGCCTTGAGTCTAGAAGATGGTGCCTTTGACTTGTCATTTATGACTGACGGTAGAATAAGATTCATCAAGCCCAGTAGTTCCATCTATAGTACTCCCTATTACTGTCAAGGGGCGCTCAAAACCGGCCAATGAGGGGCGCTTGAAAACCGGCCAAAATTGAATAGTTGAAATGTTTGTCTTTGTTAATCTGGGTAAAAACTCAGGTTATCAGAGGCACAAAATGGCGAACTATTTGACGATGGCACAGGTACAAACGGTATTACAACTCAAGGATCGTGGCTGGTCTAACCGTCGTATTGAACGGGAGTTAGGCATTCACAGGGAGACGGTGGCCCGGTATTGGCGGCTTCGTGAGGTGCCAGGCAACGATGACGGGCCTTCCGAAGGCGAATCGACTAAGCCAGTCGACAGGCAGGCGGCATCTGCTCCGTACGGGGCGCCCCTGGGGGATTCAAAACCGGCCAAGGCGTCCCCCGGCTCTGAGGTCGATTCTATCTCGATTCCGCCCGGTTCTACCAGTCAATGTGTCCAATACCACGAATTGATCATCCCGATGGTTCAGCAGGAACTCTCTGCTCAGCGAATTTACCAGGATCTGGCAGCGGACCATAATTTCACCGGCAGCTACTACAGCGTACGGCGTTACGTTGGCAAGCTGCGGCACACCAATCCTCTGCCTTTTCGGCGTCTGGAATGTTCGCCAGGTCTGGAAGCTCAGATTGATTTCGGTACTGCCCGATATATTCCTCTGCCCAACGGCAAACGCAAAAGAAGTTACGTCTTCCGGATCGTCCTGAGTTGTTCCCGCAAAGCCTACAGTGAAACGGTATTCCATCAGAGTACCGATAGTTTTTTGCGTTGTCTGGAAAAGGCCTTCTGGTATTTCGGCGGGGTGCCGCAAACCATTGTAATTGACAATCTCAAGGCGGCGGTAACGCGGGCAGACTGGTATGATCCGGAGGTCGTACCCAAGGTTCAATCTTTTTATGTTCATTACGGTACCGCCATCCTGCCCACTAAACCATATATGCCTCGTCACAAAGGCAAAGTCGAGAATGGTATAAATTATGTTAAGTCCAATGCTCTTAAAGGCCGAGATTTTGATTGCCTTAATCAGCAGAACGCCCATCTTCTGCATTGGGAAAAGAGCATTGCAGACAAACGTATTCACGGTACTACCCGTCAGCAGGTCGAGAAGGTTTTTCTGGAAATCGAAAAGCCGGCCTTGAAATCTTTGCCGGAAAGTTATTTCCCGTCCTTTAACGAAGGCAAACGCAGTGTTCATCGCGATGGCCATGTCGAAGTTGATAAATCATACTATTCGGTTCCGCCGGAATTTGTGGGTCATCAAGTATGGGTGCGTTGGGACAGCCGTCTGGTTCGGGTATTCAACCATAAAATGGAACAGATCGCTCTGCACAGCAAAGTTGAACCGGGCAGATTTCAGACTAACCAGCAGCATATCCATCCCCATAAACAAAGCCAAATTGAAAAAGGTGCCCAATGGCTGATCCAAAGAACAGCTTTGCTCGGTAAGCATAGTCATCGTTGGGCCAAGCAGTTATTTGAAATCCGGGGCGTAACCGGCCAAAGAGCTATATTAGGTCTATTGAGCCTGAGCGGCACGTATTCGCCTAAGCAAATAGATGATGCCTGTCGTAAAGCCCTCAATCACGGAGCCTGGCGGTTGCAAACTATTCAAAAAATATTAGATCAGGATATCCCGGACCAGCAGATGATGAACTTTATCGATGAACATCCGATTATTCGTGATATGAGCGATTATCAGGAATTTGTCACTTTGACAACATTTGGAGATCATGAATATTAAGGATGCCTGCGGCAACTATTTTTACTTGGGGCCGGCCCCAAACCCCGCCATTTAACCTCCACCTTTGGGCGAGAAGGGAAAACGGAATATTTGTTTTACTAACCTTCAAATCAAGGAGCACAAACATGCAGGAATCATTGTTAACATCGTTAAGGAAATTACGATTGTCCGGCCTGGCATCTTCGCTGGAAATTCGTATCCAGGAAGCGGTAGGTAATCAGCTTTCATACGATCAGTTTTTAGAACTGATTTTGCAGGATGAACTTCTCATTAGAGATGAAAGACTCATGCAGAGAAGAATTAAGCAGGCCGGGTTTCGAGAATTAAAAACCCTGGAAGATTTCGACTGGCAGTTCAACAATACCATTAAACGAAAACAGATCTACGATTTTGCCTGTTGCAAATTTATCCGTCAGGGCAACGATATATTATTCCTGGGACCACCCGGCACCGGCAAAAGTCATTTGGCCCAGGCTTTGGGTTATCAGGCAATTAAGAACGGCCATACGGTTCGCTATCGTTCGATCTTCGATCTGGTACGCGATTTTATGCAGGATGAAGCTTTGGGACAGATAGACAAAGTTTTGGCGAAGTATCTGAAACCCGACCTGCTGATAATCGATGACATGGGCATGAAACAATTGCCCCGAAACAGCGGCGAGTATCTTTTTGAAGTGATCATGCAAAGATATGAAGTCCGTTCGACAATCATGACCAGTAACCGCCCGCTGGAAGATTGGGGCAAACTTCTGGGCGATGTGCCCTCAGCCACCGCCATCCTGGACCGCTTCCTGCATCATTCCGAAATAGTCCAAATCACCGGCAGAAGCTATCGTCTGAAAAACAAGAAAAAGCAATCCGACCCCGAAAATCCAAAAAAAGAAGATTAACCCTTGCAAAAACCCCCACCAACATTTATAAACCCATAATCAAAGTGGCCGGTTTTGCAGCGCCCCAACCTGGCCGGTTTTCAAGCGCCCATTGACACTATTACTTTAATGATAACCGCTGGCACTTTTTTGTGGGAATCTATGACCCGGCGCAGAATTTTTCAGCGATCTATGTCGATGGTTTACTTATAAATTCCGATACCGCGGCGACATCAAGCCTCAGCTTTACGGGATATAAAAGCTATATTGCTAATAATAAATATCTAAGCAATCAGTTCAATGGCGATTTGGATGAGATACGGATTTATAATTACCCTCTCAGCGAGTCTGAGATAGTTGCTATGTTTGAGGATGCTATCCCGCTTTTTGTTTATGCCGGCTCTGATGAATTGGCCCCGCTAAACAGCTTGTTTTCGCTGAATGGTATCGTCTCTGGTGAGTACGATGCTATATTATGGTCGCAAATCAGTGGGCCCGGCACCGCCGATTTTTCTGATGACTCTGTTGTCAATCCTGATGTGCAGTTTGACTTGTCAGGTATTTATGAGCTTGAGTTGTCTGTGACGGTTGGTTGTGTCGAGCTTTGTGATACCGTCATAATTTCCGCTTCGGATAAACATTTACTGGCCCATTGGGATTTTGACAATGCTGCTGTTACAGCCGATGTGCCCGATGTGACCGGCAATGGTTATAATACAGTTTGTTCGGGCAGTTCAGTCAACACTGTTGCGGGTTTTATGTATGGAAGCACTGCCGCTGTCAGGACCAGAGAGCCCTCTGTGTATTGGCAAATTGGCGAATCGGCATCGCTTCATCCCGACATTCGTGACCTTGCCAATGGGGTGACGATTACCCTGTGGTTTAGATTGCCGGATTCCGGTGTGTCGGCTGATTTTACCAGAGCCCTTAGCATCGAGGATGGTAAATTAGATTTATCCTTCATGACTGATGGCAGGATTCGATTCATTAAGCCAACCGGTACAATATACAGCACGCCCAATTACTATAATGACGACCGCTGGCATTTATTTACAGGTGTGTACGACCCGTTGAATAATTACTCGGGTATGTATGTCGATGGTCAGTTAATCAACACCTCCGATGCTCTTTATTCAGAGTTTAGTTTTACCGGCTATAAGAGTTATATCGCTAATAATAAGTATCTGAGCAATCAGTTCAACGGTGATATCGACGATATTAAAATATATAATTACGCTTTCAGTGACAGCGAAGTTGAGTCGCTTTACGCTTCAGATAACCCTTTTCAGATAGATGCCGGCCCGAGAGATTTCACTTGTTTGGGTAGTTATAATCTGAATGCTGAAATTGTGGGTACCTGGACATCTGTGTTATGGAGTCAGATTAGCGGGCCTGACTCCGCGGTTTTTTCCGATACGCAGATTGAGGACCCTGTTGTTACATTTGCTGCGCCAGGAATATATGAATTACAAATTACCGCTGTCCAGTATGACCGGGTTATGGATGACACGGTCAAAATCTACGTTTATAGCTCATTGACTCCTCAGTTAATATCCCATTGGAATTTTGACGGGCTTGCCTCTTCGCCAGACATGCTTGATATGACAGGTAATGGTTATGATGCTGTCTGTTCCATCGCAAATCCCGTGGCTGTTTCTGGTTATATCTGGGGAAGCTCCGGTGCGGCGAATCTTTACTCCACGCCGGCCCAGTGGAGTATATTGGAATCCGAATCGCAGGATCTAACTTACGGCTATACCCTTTCAGCCTGGCTTAAAGTACCTGCTGATGAAAGTGATGAGATAATTTATTTTTGTCCCACTGATGTTGAATTAGTAACTTCTCAGGCCGAGCGTGCCCGATGGATTAGTTCCGATAGCATAGTTTACGGTACTACTCTTGTTAATGATGATAAATGGCATCACGTTGTTGCGATCTACGACCCTATAAACAATTCCAACGCTCTTTATCTTGACGGCGTTCTTGACGCTGAAACAGATGTGTTTCAGGGAGAGTTCGGTTTTGACGGGTCTGAGGCCCTTATTGGCGGTAAATCGGGATTAGGAGATTTTGACGGCTGTCTGGATGATATAAGATTATACCGTAACGCTATGACCGCTGGTGAGGTTGAGCTTCTTTTTGCGGATACCGTACCAATTTATGTCGATGCCGGGGCGGATATCGATTTAGCGAGTATAGCGGAAAATGCTGTTCTTCACGCCTCGATTATTCATCATGCTCTGCCGGTAACAATTTCCTGGTCCGTTGTCGAAGCTCCGGGTTCACAGGCCATTGTAACATTTTCCAACCCTCATGCCGCGGATACAACCGCCAGTTTTTCCGAGGCTGGAACATATTTGTTAAATATCGAAGTTGATAACGGCAGCCTGACAGTCTGCGATAATATCAGCGTAAATATTACTGAGTGGACTTGTCAGGATGTAATAGACGCCGGTTTGATTATGTCTGCCGACTTGAACAGTGACTGTTATGTTGACATCAATGACCTTGCTCTTATGGCATCAGCCTGGCTTAGCCAGAACGATATGGATGATTTCGCTGGATTATCGGAATATTGGCTCGATTGCAACAACCCCGCTGATCCCGCCTGCTTTTGGCCTTTCTGACAAGCGGCTCAGTCGCAATATCCAAATGCCGTCATAAAAGAATCGACCATTTTGGTAATCGAAGGCACTTTTATTTGGTTACGCCTATATACTTCGGTCAGGCATTCCAGTTTGGGATTATGATTCGGTAAGTTTGTTACGGCATCGGCCAGCAATCCCTGTTGCTTTAACGCAGTGATTTCTGATTCCGGCAGTATTTCATTGACGCATTTTATCATTTCGACCAGCATTTTCTGGCTGGTGCTTATCTCCAAAATTGTCCAGATATTAACCTTCGCGATACCGTCTTTGCGAAGTTTAATTAAATCCTCGGGTTTCAGACAACTCGTACCGTGCAGAACGATTTTGTGGCCGATTTGCTGAAAGATTTTTCGGGCTAAATCACTATGATATTTTTTTATCTCTCCGGTAACGCGATGTTCGGTGCCCAGATTGGCAACAATCAGGTCTGCTCCGGTACTGTCCATATAAATTTTGGCCTGTTGCGGGTCCGTAAGTTTTACTCCGCCCTGGCCCGCTTCGGTGATTTCGTCAACACATCCTTCGATCACAAAACAATCTTTGTATTGACTGACAAAATCGTGGACCATTTGCTGATTTTCTTCCAGAGGTTTTGTTGAACAGTCAAACATTACGCATCCCCAGAAATCACGTCCTTTATCAATTAGCCATTCGTCCAGGTCGGGCTGGCCATGATCCAGAGCGGGAATAACCTGTACGTTAGCGAATGGTCCGTCATGGCGACAGAGTCTTTCCAGGTCATTGCGAAAGGCTAGATAACCTTCCTCGGTGCTATCCTGAGAGGTATAATTTCTTAGTTGTTGACGACCATGATAATTTGCGGTGACCGCAATGTATAAGGCCGGATTCTTTCCACTTTTTTTAGCTACTTGCGCAGCGCCTCTTAAAATCCCTTCCATCGTAAAAGTGTTTTCGGCACAAAAACAGGGTATCGATATTTTTTCATCTTGGTAGTATCTTAAAATTTCTCTGGCTTGATCTGCCTGATTTATAATTGACATGTTGTGTCTCCTGCCTGCTGCGGTAGGGCAACCTGGTAGCCCAAATAATATTCCAGCGCTTCCTTTAAGGGCAGCACGAGTCTGGTTCCCGGAGTAACGCTGACATGATGACGATGGCCGTTCCTCCCGATAAAATGCAACACCTGTTCGAGATTTTTGATTTGTGCGACTCCGGCACAGCCAAAATAATCATCTGGAATTATGTCCTTAGTAAATTCGCCTTGGCCAAGATAAAATTCCAGTCGGCCGTTACGGGTAGTCATAGAGCTGAACCCAAACGGGAAAGCCGATATTCGGCCTTCATTACAGCCAAACGAACAGTTCGGCCCAACCTGCGGGTCGTGCTGGAGCATTGAGTGATCCGAGACTTTCCCCTTGCCTGTCATCAACGATTGAGCGGTTGAACCGCAATGAAAAAGAATACACTTGTCCTTTTCATTACCGTAATTATTATTCCAGTCCAGGCACGCTGTGGATTCGCCGCTTGCCCGGTAAAGGGCATATTGGCTTACAGCGTTGCCAATATCAACTTCGCAGGCAACCGGGAGTTTCCGGTCGTTCATTTCGCTGAGCAGGACACAGGCTGAAATTTTTAATTGCCGTTGAAGTTCTATCCAGCAACGGAAAGCCATCGCATCCAGGTTCCATTCTTCAAATAAACCGTCAAGTACAACCCCCAAACGTACAATTTTGTCAAATGCTTCATCCGGTACGCCTGGCCAGTTAGTATAATTACGAAGTCTTTCGGCTTTATCCTTGTAGGCAGCCTTTGTGGAAGAAAGCCCTACCATACGACTGAATACTTCAGTCAGGTCAATTACTTCCATAGTAATACCGTTTTGCTGAAGGGCCAGTTCATCGATGCGGACGGTCTTAAAAGCCGTGGTGCGTGAACCAACAGCACCGACTACCATGTCGTTAAAACCATTTACCACACGGCAGACCCGATCAAAATGTTCTATATTCAACCGAAATACTTCTGTGGCAGGGTCAACGACATGAGGCACAAGACTGGTAAACTTAATACCGTATTGATAAAATACATCCATTACCGAGAACTTGCCGCAATAAGCATCACGGCGATACTGGGCTGCCATTTTTTTAAGGTCGTCGGGGTAGGCATGGATGAAAATCGGTGCGCCGGTATGTCGCAAAGCCTCAACCGCTGAGCTTTCGTCACCAAAATTTGGTAAAGAAAGAATTACGCCATCGTACTTTCCTTCGTTACTTTTCAGGAAATTTGCGTACTTGACCGCGTCTGATTTGTCTGAAATCGCACCATGCCGAGTTAAACTCTCGTCCATAATCAGAACTTCGTGACCCTGCTCCTTTAGACAATTGTATATTTCCTGTCTGGCCTGAATAATAAGCTCAGCGGGAAAGAAACCTCGATTACCAAAAAACAACGCGAATCTGGATTTGCCTGAATGTCTCATAGTCTTCCTCTAATGTCGTTAATAGAGTGTTTTTAATTTGTCCCTTACTGACGTAAGGTTCTGATACAGTTCTTTATATACTTCAAATTTCTGACGATATATGGCCGCGTTTTCTCCGCCCGGCTCATAGACCCGTCCAATTTTTGTCCATTGTTCACAGCATTTACTTAGTGAATCAATCTCGCCCCGGGCATAACCTGCCAGCATAGCAGCCCCCATGCAACCGGATTCCTGAACTTCTACAATAGTTATGGGCATATCAAAAATATCAGCCGTAATTTGCATCCATGCCGGGCTTGCCGTACCTCCGCCAAATGCGCGGAGTTCGTCGATATTGATTTGGCATTTTTTCAGTAAGTTCAAATTGACGTTCATTTCAAAACAAATCCCCTCCAATAAAGCCCGCAAAATGTCTCCCTTGGTGGTAGATAGTTTCAGGCCCAGAGCCGCTCCCATTGGGTTCGGTTCAAAATATGGCGTACCTGTTGAGCAGAGATGGGGTAAAAACATCAAGTTTGTGGGCTTTGGGGGAATTTGCTCTAGTAGTACGTCATACACATTTTGCTCCGAACGTCTTGCCCGCTCTATCTCTGCCTGGCCGAAATTGTTTTTGAACCATTTCAATCCGCTACCCGCTGTTGTGCAAAAAGCTACTGTTGTATATAAGTTTTCTACGGTATGTGGATAAGTTGCCAGGTTGGCATCCATCAGTGTCTTATTAAGTACGCAATCGGAAAAGGCCGGCGTAATACATCCCACAGTACCCAGACTGTACGCCGCGACATTTTTTTCAAATACCCCAACTCCCAGGGCCCCGCAGCATTGGTCATGTCCACCGGTTGCGACGATAACATCTTTTTCCAATCCCAACTCTTCGGCAATTTCTGGTTTAATCAATCCCGCCGAACTGCCCGAGGGGGCGACTTGGGGCATGACATTATGATTCAGGCCGACATAATCAAGTATTTCAGTGGACCATTGTTTTGCCTTTACGTCAAAAAGCATGGTGCGGGCAGCGAGGTTGTAGCTGGTTATGGAATTGCCGGTCAGAACAAAACGCAGTAAATCACCCATACACAAAAAATGTCTGGCCTTTTTAAAAGCCTTTGGATGATTGTTTTTTATCCAAAGTAGCTTAAACAGGCTGAATAAAGTGTGACTGCTATGGCCGGTAATGTCGTAAAGGCGTTCCCTCCCAAATTCCTCTTGAGTGGAGATGACTTGCTCCGTGCTGCGGGTGTCGAATGATACCATTGCATTGCATAAGTAGTCACCGTTGTTATCCAGGAGTGTAAAAGCCTCACCTTGACTGGATATGCCAACTGCCCTGATTTTGTTTTTCGGAGGAAGCTGGCAGGCCGATTCTCCAATAACCTGTTTGCAGCAGTCGATAATCTGTTGAGGGTTGAGCTCAAACCAGCCCGGTCGTGGCGAAAGCAGGGAATATTCCCGATAAGCAGAACTCTGTTCCGAGCCGTTGTTACCAAAAATAACTGCTTTTACGCCCGTGGTGCCTATGTCAATCCCTAGATAAGCCATTGTATACCCTTTAGTTATTGTAATATTGACCATACTTGCAAAGGTGTCAGTGAAAAATAGCTTTATCGACAAAAAAGATAGACTTTTTGCCAGAAAATCATTAAAATGCCATCATGAGAGACCAGATAAATTTTATTTTCCATAGCGAGGCCAGACGGATATTCGATACTTTCACACGTTTGCTGGATATCAGAATGGTCTTTTTCTCGGCTCAAGGCCGGGAGGTAATGGCTGGGGCCGGACGAGATTTGTGTAATTATTGTCGGATGTTGCGTTGCGAACTGGGACTGGTTCAGAATTGTCGCAAAAATGATTTGGAGAAACAACTGGAATCAAAAGAAAAATCTGAGCTGATAGTCTATACTTGTTATGCCGGTATGATTGAAGCGGTTCTGCCGGTTAACATCGTAGAAAAAAATATCGGTTATATTATGATAGGCCAGTTTCGTAACCAGGATAAGTGTCCCCCTGATATTCTCAAACTTTGGCGGGATAAAACCGGCAATAATCTCCTGGAGCAGGCTTTTCTTGAGGCTCCTTACTATCATCAGGATAAAATAAACGACATAATTGAACTGTTTTCGCTTTTGACCAGTCAGATTATGTCTCAGCATTTGATAACCACTCAAAGCAGTGACGCGATTTCAAAGCTTATTTCGTTTATGGATGAAAATCCGCAACATAGAATCACACTTGGTCATGCTGTCAATATGTTGAACATGAGCCCATCCAGTTTTACCCAGCATTTTCGAAAAATCACTGGCCGAAGTTTCAAGCAGTATGTGATTGAAGAAAAAATGAAACTTGCCGACAAATGGCTCACAGAGTCACCTGATATGAAAATATACCAAATAGCTCATAACTTAGGCTATGAAGATCAATATTTCTTCTCCAGACTATACAAAAAGCATCGCGGCCAATCACCCGCGAAAGCTAGGGGCTAAAACAAGACGACCTTATTTGGACCGGTCACATGATCCGCCGCCTGGCAATATGGTAGTGTGGCGAGGATTTCGGAGGTTAAACGATATCCACTTGGGATTCAACTTGGCAAATATTTGTGGGTAATTGAAAGGTTGGTCGTACGCTTAGTAAGGCGGACGCCTGGGTTATTCAGCAAACCCTATTTAAATAGAACGAGACGCACAAGGGCTATAGCATAGTATGCAATAAAAGTTGACTCAAAGAAGTCAAAAGCCGAGGGTAAGTGAGAAATTGGGGTTAGGCTATTTGTCTTCAGCTTGATTGGCAAGCTTGCTAAAGCATGTGCCAGGGCAAAATCCTGATGTTTTTAAAAACAGAAGGACTGTCGCCGCCGTATATCAGGACTGCCGGCGAATTAGCTAGTCCCGTCAGTTTACTCCAAAAATTAAGTCCCTTAAAGAAGTTATTGTTGATCGTTTGGCCGGATTTTATCTCTATCGGGATGGTTTTGGCACCGTGTTCGAGTATCAGGTCAATCTCATTATTATTAGAATCTCTAAAATAATACATATACGGTTGCTTGCCTGTGTGGTAGTAATTCTTGTACAACTCTGCAATAACCCATGATTCAAATATTACTCCGCGGGATGAATGCATTAACAATTCGTTGGGCTTTTGTATTCCCAGAAGATAGCACAACAGACCGCTGTCGAGGAAATAAAGTTTGGGTGATTTTATGAGTCGCTTGTTGAAATTCTTGTGATAGGGCCTTAATAACTTTATGATGAAACTTGTTTCAAGTATTGAAAGCCAGCTTTTTACCGTTTTGCCATCTATGCTACAATCATTACCTAGTGATTGCAGATTGAGTATCTGCCCACTTCTGCCTGCACACAATCGTAAAAAACGTGTAAAGGTTTCAAGGTCGCTGACATTTACAATACTTCGCACATCTCTTTCGATATATGTCTGCACATAATTTGTCAGCCAGTGTTGGGGAGGGATCTGTTTATCGTATATTCTCGGGTAACCGCCGGTCCATAGTGTATCAAACAATTTGGCGGTTATTTTCTTTTTCCGAGGTGATTTAACGATGTGAGCAATGGTTTCCAGATCAGTTGCTTTTTTGCCCAGCAGTTCCGATTTTGAAAATGGCAAAAGGTGATGAATCGCACAACGCCCCGCTAGCGATTGGCTAATCTTTTCTAATAGCAGAAAATTCTGCGAACCAGTAAGTATGTATTGGCCCAATATATTGTGCTCATCTACAATTCCCTGTATGTACGAAAACAAATCCGGAACCCGCTGGGCTTCATCCAGGATAACCTGATCCGAGCCGAATTGGCTCAAAAATCCCTTGGCATCTTCGAGGGCCAGATTTCTTTGGGCGGGATCTTCCAGTGAAACATAATGAGCTTGGGTGAAAGTCGCCTTGGCTAGCGTGGTTTTACCTGATTGCCTGGGACCGGTCAGCGAGATCACCGGAAACCAGTTCGCTGAATTTTCGAGAACCGATTGTAAATGTCGTTTTATCATTATGCTATTCCAGAATAAGATTCCTAATATGCATAAGTATATGCTGTGATTGGCCCTAAGCAAGCCCAAAATAAAATTTATACAATTTTAAATGAAGCTCTGAAAATGACGTTAATTTGTGGGTCGCTAACCTTTTGCCACAGAATGACAACTGGGTATTACTGTTGTCATGTCTCCGGCACCGTTTTGGTCACTCTTGAATATGGTGGCTACATAACTGTTTATTTATTAAAGTCTTATGATAATACCTACTCATGCTTCCAAGCTGGCCATGTGAGTTCGATTCTCATCGCCCGCTTTTTGCCATTATTTGACGGGGCTTGTCTGTTTTGTCTAAGCTTTTATTTTATAGATAGTTGTGCACTGTAGGCTGGTGTGTTATAGGCATGTCTTGCCAGCGGTGGACAGCCATAATCTCCAGCGGCCTGTCATCCGGCACCAAAACGGGAACCGGGGAGCACCGTTTTGGTCACCGGTGGGGCGGTGGGCGGTGTCGCTGACGGATGGTGAGGGAGTGCCGATATGAAGCTATGAAATTGCCCCATTTGTCTCGATCCTCAACAAATCCGGCTGTTTGACCCGTTTGACAGTGCCTTGACGCAGCAAGCCACAGCCACAGAACCGACCAGATACAGCCTGACGGGGCCGGAACGGTGCCTGGTTTATCGATTAGGCCTTGAGGCAGGCCTAAGGGCTAATGAAATCCGAACGCTTACAGTTCGCGATTTTGACCTTCAGGGGCGAACCATCACCATACGCAGTGAGAACGCCAAGAACCGTACTGAAGCGGTATTACCCTTGCGGGATGACTTTGCCGAAACCCTGCGGGGTCATTTGGCCGGAAAATTACCGGGGGCGCAGGCCTTCAAGCTGACCGACAAGCCCGCCAGGATGTTCTATGCCGACTGCGAAGCGGCAGGGATTGACTATCAGGACCAGGGCAGCGGCAAACTCGATTTCCACTCAACCAGACATTCATTTGCTACGGCCCTGGCTGCGGCAAACGTACCGCCCAAGGTAGCCCAGGATCTGCTGAGGCACGGGGATATCAGACTCACCATGAATGTTTATTCCCATAGCTTCATAGGGCAATTGTCTGACGGTGTTAATCGGCTTCCGGATTTTGCTGGCCCAGGCAGTGAGCAGCGAAAAAGACCGGCACCGATGACATCGACCGCGTGGCGGATTCCGGGGATAAAGGGACATTCATCAAACCGGCCACGATTCCGGCCATATCGGGTACAAAACATTGTAAAAGTTTGGACAGTTCTGGAAAGTGGGAAAAAAACTGATAAACGAAAAAACCCCGTTTCCGAGCGAAAATCTTTGTTTTTCACCCAAAAGCGAGGTTTTTTCAAGCGAGGCCGACGGGACTCGAACCCGCAACCCTCGGATCGACAGTCCGATACTCTGACCAATTGAGCTACGGCCCCTTGCTTCTATTTAATTGTCGGCAACTCAAGAACCAGCCTAAAGTTACCATTCGCAGCGGACATAACCCGCAAGACAAGGAATATTATCCAACTGCCCAAAAAAGACAAGCAAAAAATCTAAAAAAACAAAAAAATCTATTCCTCACCCTTTTCGTCCCCTAAAGGTGTCTCCTCAACCGTCCAACCCTCCCCGGTTGGGCTCAGCCTAAAGATGTCCTCCCCAATATCACCGTTAATATTTATATCAGACCAAGTTACAATCGTAACCTCATGGTCCCGCGAAACCGTACGAATCCGCACCGGCACCGCATCCGCCCGCCGAAACCAAAGCTCAACCCGCTCATACTGCTCAAAAAACACCCCTCCCTCATGCGGAACCAGCGAAAGCATCTCCCGGTCCTCATTCTTGTCCGCCTGCCAAACCACCTCAAACTGACTCAGCACATCCCACTTCCGAATCGCAAATGGCAGCGGAAAAGGACCCTGCCCCAGCCGAAAATCATCTGGCCCTTTAGCCTTCCGGGCAATCTCCTGCCTCTGCAAGGTCTTAAATTTCCCATTCCGCCGCGTCAGCCACCTGCCGTCAAAAGCGTAATCCTCATCATAAGGCCGAGCCTGCGCCGGCGGGTCATCACCGATATCCCACTCCAGCCAGTCACCGAAATGAATCCGAAAACTAACCACATTATCCTTAACCAGATAATAAATCCGCCCATTATGAACCTTAACAACATCCATCAGCAACTGCCGCAGTTCATACCGCATTGCCGCCTCAAAGCTCGTAATCTCGCCCGCCCGTTTTTCGATTCTCTCCAGTAACTCCACTGCTTGCTCATCAACTTTCCTGCCAGCCCCATCATCAGCGGCCTCTTCCCCAGGCACTGCCGCATTCTCGCAGGCACCATGTGTCAAGCCAGCCCAAACCCAGACCACCACCGCCAGCCATCTCAAACCCTTAACATTCATATCTTTCCATTCCCTTCAAGTTTCTCGATTACCTCTATCAGCTCATCCAGCCGATGAATCACATAATCAGCCTCATGGACAAAATCACGATATTCCTCATTCGTGGCAATCAGCACCGACACCCCCCCGCCGGCTTTGCCGCTCTGCAAATCAAAAAGGAAATCACCCACCATAACCGACCGACCCGGCTCAGCGTCAGCCATCACGCAGGCCCGCACAAAAGGAAACGCATCCGGTTTGACCGGCCCGTCATCCCGCGTTACCACACTATCAAACCGTATCCCATGAATCTTGCATATCCGCTCCACACTGTCCAGCCGATTGCGAGTAGCCAACCCAACTTTCAAACCGTGACCGGAAAGCCACTCCAGCAGTTCCTTGGCACCCGGGTTCAACTTTGAATTTTCGGCTGCATCGAGCTCATAACGATGTAAAATATCCCAGCACCGCTGACGTTCGGCCTGCCCCATCCTCTCCATCGCCTCCAGCAAAGGCCCCTCGATACCCCCTATCTCCGCCCGAATAGCGTCAAAATCAAGATAAGGCTCAGTAAGAGTACCATCCAAATCAAATATTACAGCGTCAACGTTTTTCATAACCCCATTCTAAACCGCCCCCCACCAACGGTCAAGCAAAGCATCCCACACACACACGACCACAACCAGGCCCATTTTGCAAAGCAAGGAGCTGCCACCTGAATCCTGAATCTGGAAAATATATTTTATTTGCAACTGAGTTGCGTTTAGTATATCATTTCTTGGAGTTGTTATTTTTAAGGATATGTATATGCTGAAAGACAAACTTGGCCATGTTTACCATGAATTAAAACATCACGCCCCGTTTACCATGCTGGGAGCGGTTTTGGGGGTGGTGTTCATGTTGGCTTTCCGAAATATCAGCACGGAAGGTTCGGGAGTGCTTTTCGGGATTTTTCATCCTGCCCATGTAATACTCAGCGCCATGGTTACCGCGGCCCTTTTTAGGATGCACCGTCGCGACGCCGGGTTTGTTAAGGTACTGCTGATAGGCTACATCGGTTCGATAGGTATCGCAACCTTGAGTGATTGCGTGATACCCTACGCAGGCGAAAGAATGCTCCATCTGCATATTCCGGCCCATTTTGAGGTATACCATGCCGCTCACGGGGATCATGATGGTCATTTGGGCGACGGACATAAGGAGTCCGAGACTGTCGGGCATACCACGGATGAAAGGGGACACGGTGAACCTGAGCGGGCCATAGTTGATAATCACGATGGTTGCAGTTGTACTGAGCCTTCCGGCCCCAGTCACGGCGATGGCAGCCCGGCATTGCATTTGGGATTTATCGAACACTGGTACCTGGTCAATCCCGCGGCCTTACTGGGAATCCTGATAGGTTATTACTGGCCCCGCACGGAAATGCCCCACGCTCTCCACATACTGGTTAGTACCTGGGCATCCTCAGCACACATGATGATGAACAGCGGCGGTCAGCTCGATATTGCCCAGGCGATAGGCCTGGTGGCGGTGCTGTTTCTAGCGGTTCTGCTGCCCTGCTGCCTGAGTGATATTGTATTTCCATCTTTGTTTATCAGCGGCGACATGAAAACATGTTCACATCGCGACCATAGCCACAACCACCAAGAGAGCGACCAGGGCGATGACTGACCGGCAGGCTATTTATAAAATGCTGCGTGGGGCATCGTTGCGCTGCACAGCGGGACGGATGGCTTTGCTGGAAACACTGATTACCGCCCAGGAACCGCTGACTCAGGAACAACTCGGTACGGAACTTAGCGATACCGATTTGAACAAAACGACAATCTATCGTGCCTTAGAATCATTTGTCGAGGCAGGACTGGTGCATAAGGCGTATTTTCGCGAAAGAACCTGGTATTATGAGCTGGCTTGTAATTGCGGTAAAGTGAGCTGTCATCCGCACTTTACGTGCAAAAAATGCGGCCATACTCAATGCCTCAAAGATGTCAGAGTTCCGGTTGTTGAGGGGCTGCAACCAGGTTATGTGGTTGAACGGCAGAAGATTGAATTGCACGGCCTGTGTCCTGATTGTCATAATTCAGAATTTTTTAATAAAAAAACAAATAGAGAATAGACAGTTCTCCAATTGTGTGCTATACTCTGCTTGTAAAGTGTGGCAGCATAGAGGTACTTGAGTGAGGCCACTATCTGTCGGAGTCTTTGGCCGACAGTGATTTACGAATCTTTTTGGGTTTTGTCGTAAAGTTGTATTGAGCCTGAAGTGGAATTTTTTAATTTCGTTTCATTGCGGGCTGTGTATGTATAGTTTGGATCGCAGGAAAACAGGACAGGAGATAACTCGTTTTCTGGCGGGCGAATAGTGACATTTCGTTGAGTCATTGTTTCTCTGTTTCCCTACTCATGTCCTGCATGCAAGGTTTTATCCGAAGCATTGCGTAAGGATTTTCTGTCGGTCTAACCGGTTGTTATGAGCTTAGCGGTTTTTTTGAGTTATAAACGCCAAGGAGAAACAAAATGAAGGTTAGAATAAGCTTTGCAGTAGTTATTTCGTTGTTAATGGCGGTTTCGGCATGGGCAACTCCGACGGTCGTTTTCAACGGAATGCAGGATTACAGAGTCTACATCGGTTTTACTCAGGGTGCTCGTGCCGGGGAAATGCTTTTCACCGCCTATGGGTTTGCCGACGGCGTACTCGACATCGGCGAAAACGACGAATTTATAACTTTTTGTATCGAAGCGGACGAGCAGGTCGATTTAAACGGAGAATATGATGCCGAACTGAGCGTGTTCGCTCAGGAAGGCGGTATCTACGGCCATACAAACGGCAAAGACCCGCTCAGTCATGAAACAGCCTGGGTCTATTTGGATTATCTTGATAATTATGGAATTGACGGCAGCGGGAATGATGATGACTATCTGGCTCGGGATTATCAGTTAGCTATCTGGTATCTGGAGGCCGAGATTGTGGCAACTCCATCTTTAGCTGATAAATCCGTGATCATGAACGATGGCTTAACAGAAGGTGCTGCGGATCTGGTACTGCAAGCACATTACAAAGTCTCCCAGGAAGGCTGGACCAATAGCAAAATCGCGGTAGTAAACCTCTGGGATATGAATACCGGAGAAGCCATACAAGACATGCTCGTAAGAGTTCCCAGCAATACTCCATATATCGTTCCCGCCCCCGGCGCGATTCTTCTGGGCGGATTAGGGATGGGCCTGGTTGGCTGGATGCGTAAAAGGCGGGGATTATAAATTGGGTTAACCTAAACAAATTTTTCAGAAAAAATAAAAAGATGGAAACTTATCTGTGGGGTGTTTTTGGTTTTGTTTATAGAGGTACTGCCAGCGGCTGGATCGTACCCATAACAGTTGTAGATGGATATTTGCGAGTAGCTCTGAACGGTTAAATTTTTGTTTCCGATGGTAGAAATTATGTTCACATTGGACAAATAGCCTATTATGTGTTATACCTACCGAGTCGAGTTTGACAAGTAATAAACTTCTGGTGCCGCCAGCCGCCAATATCTTTGGTTGGCGGGCGTTTTTGCGGTTCTTTCTTTTTATGTTTTTCGCGTAAACACGAACAAGGGTTCTGCGTCGGCGTTGGCCCTGCCGTGGGGTGATTGTACACTTGGCCGAAGGTGCGGGTTCTATTGCGAAGAAAGACGTGTTTTGGGTATTTTCTGAAAGTTGTGTCGCTTGACCCCTGTGTGAAGTGACGCTTGTGTACTAAAGCCAATTATTTAAAGAAGGGAAATGTCATGAAAAAGGTAACAGCGTTGTGTTTTGTTGTGTTCTTTGGTCTGTCCGTTTCCGCAGGTCTGGTGTTGGCGGACATTCCAGATTATGTTGATTTTCACGCGACATGGAGCGGACAAGCAGGTGCGGGTAGCTGGGATATTTCAAAAAACAGATATTCGTTTGATGAGCCTGTTTGGAACGCGGACCACAAAACCCTGGTAGTTGACAATCAGGCTGCGGACCTGATCAAGCATGTATGGCTGGAGGTTGACTGGATTAGCATGTATAATCTCCCCAGCCAGGCTCCGGCGGTGACTATCTCGGCACCGGGAGGAGGAGAGATAATTCCGCTTGTTCCTGTCCTAAATGCTGATGGCTTGGGCTGGACGTGGCACTGGACGATTAATCCTCAACCGGAAAGTGAAACCATGGTTTTTCCTGATACAGGTTATTGGCATCTTGGGCAAACCTCAGGTGAGGAGCTACCATACTATATGGGTGTCTCAAGTGTGGAAATCGGCACGTATTGCGTCCCTGAACCATGTTCGATATTGATGATGTTTGGGGGGGCAGCGGCAGCAGGGCGTTTGCGTCGTCGCAAATAGTTTTGAATTTTACTGTTAATAGTATCTCTGAAAGAGGAAGGCTTAAAAACCTTCCTCTTTTTTTGTCATCCAAACCCAAGGGGGCAACGAGGTAATTTTTTAATATCAGAGCGTTGACTTTGCCAGGCTTCTCGGCTAGTATACCGGACCTGACAGTTTGGCAGCACACTGTTAGTATGCAAAATTTATGTTAGGTACGCGCAGCAGCCCCGAAAAAGCTGACCGTCAAAATAACATAACCTATTGCAAAATCACCACTTGCCGAAGTGGCGGAACTGGCAGACGCGCGGGATTCAAAATCCCGTTCCCTTTACTGGGAGTGTGGGTTCGATTCCCACCTTCGGCACTTTAAGCTCTTTATTATCAATGGGTTACAGTGGTAGATTTTGGTACTGTCTACACTACTGCCTACAAAATTTATTAAGGTTTTTCTGTTTCAAAAAAAGCCGCTTAAAACGCCTTTAGAGCTGTTTAATTACTGTCTTATTTTGACCCCTAAACCAATTTCTCAATCCCCCCTCTAATCCAGCCTTTCAAAATATCTATTTTAATCTGAACTTCAATAGTGGTATTTTGGCTAATTCCTTGCAGTAGGGTTACCATTACCACACATATTATACCTCTGATATTTCCCCGAACTCAACAATAAAGTCAAACTCATAATTAGCCGAACAAATCAAAAGCAGAAGAGACCAGAATAGAACAAGATTGTCTGATTTATAAAAGTGAACCGCTAAACGGAGCGACCAAATGAAACTCAGAACCAAACTCTTATTGCCCATACTCATCCAGTTTATCGCCCTGATACCCATTATCGTCCTGATAATCAACAGCAGCAGGGGTCTCCCAGCAAAGCCTCGAAAACTCTGCCAGAATTGACGAACAGATAGGTATTGTTCCGAAAGGTTGGCCTGCTTTCTTCTGAGTACTTCCACAACCCCGGTTCAACAGACCAGGATTCAGAATCGTTCCTTAATGCGATTTCGGACCTTGAAAAGGCGTTTTCGTCTAAAAAGAAGCAGGAGACGGCAATAGTACAATCTCTTAAAGACTGGCATAAGCAAATACAACAGGCCAAATTTGACAATCAACAAATCGACAAACAAATCATCGAACTTACCGACTATTCCGCCGAACAGTCCAATAACTATATCGAACAGGTAACCAAGAAACTCCTCAATCCCGAACAGAAAGACAGCGTTACCGACCTCGAAAAAATGGTCATTATCGGAGCCAATCTCAATACCAACGGTAATCTCACGGTAAAAAACATGTTCTACCAGATGATTATCAACCATAATACCAAGGGGCAACTGATAGAATTTCTCGACAAGACCATAGCCAACGCAGAAGAGGACAAAAAGAACCTTGAGGGGACCCCGTTTTATCAGTTACCAGTCAAAGCTATTGAAGCCAACCAAACCACAAAAAAGCTGGTTTTTCAGTTTAGTTCCAATCTTGAGAAAAAGGACAACGCTCAGAGCAATATCGAACAGGCCATTGCCTCCCAATTAAACCAACTGGAAAAAGAAAATCTCGATTCTCAGATAAACACGGCCCACGTCGTTAAAAACTCCTACCTGCAGATCGGCGGCATACTTCTGATAGTTTTCATAATCATCAGCGGCCTTACCGGTGCCATCGCCCGTGCGGTTTCCGGCATTATCGCCAGAACCGTGGATATGCTGCGTGACATCTCCGAAGGCGAAGGAGACCTTACTCGCAGACTCACCGTAAGCACCAAAGATGAACTGGGCGAACTGGCCCGTTGGTTTAATCTCTTCGTCGAAAAAATCCAGGGCATAGTTAAAACAAATTGCTCTGAATGCCAACGTAGTTGCTGAATCCGCCACCGAAATGACCCAAACCTCTAATAATATGACCAGCGACATCGATGAAATGAACATAAAATCAAACACCGTTGCCGCCGCCGCCGAGGAAATGTCCGTCAACATGAACAATATGGCTGGTTCAGGCCAGGAGATGTCAGGCAATATCAGAACGCTGGCTGCCGCGGTCGAAGAAATGACCACCAGCATCAATGAAATCGCCCGTAATGCCGAACAATCCGCTCAAGTCGCTTCGCAGGCCTCCAAGCTCACTCAGGACAGCAACAGTAAAATGGGACTGCTCGGCACGGCTGCGGACGAAATCGGCAGAGTCATCGAAGTTATTCAGGATATCGCTGAGCAAACCAACCTTCTGGCTCTCAACGCTACCATTGAAGCGGCCCGTGCCGGTGACGCTGGCAAAGGTTTTGCCGTAGTCGCCAGCGAGGTCAAGGAGCTTGCCCGGCAGACTGCTCAGGCAACCGAATGACATCAGCAAAAGAATCAACGCCATACAGGACACCTCGCTGGAATCAGTAGAAGCCATCGGCAAAATCAGCCAGGTCATTCAAAACGTCAACGAATTATCCAAATCCATCGCCGCCGCAGTTGAGGAGCAAAGCAGTACAGCCCGCGAAATATCACAGAACGTCACCCTGACCGCTCAAGCATCCGAAACCGTCGCCCAGGGTGTCAACGAAACCGCCGCTGCCGGCCAGGAAATAACCCGCAACATCGCCGACGTCAGCCAAATCGCCAACCATACCTCCCAGGGAGCAACCCAGACCCTCGCCGCGGCCGAAGAATCTCTCCAAACTCGGCGAAACACTAAATGCCCTGGTCGGAAAATTCAAGGTCTAACAGCTGATTTGTAATAATCAGCTTCATCCGCGGTTAAAAAAATCCATTGCCGTTGCCGATTTGACTAAAGTCGAATATCCTGCCGCAGCGTCCGCAGCAGCCAGCGATAGAACGCCTTGCCCAGCGTGCTTTGCTCGACCACCACGCTTGCCCTGCCCACCATGCCGTCCCTTAATTCCGCCTGGTCGTCCGGCAGCGGCAGAACCAGTTCATAGGTCGTCTGGGCCGGCACGAGTGAATCTTCCGGGTTAGCCGTCGGCAGCGTATTGACCTCGCCCTTGAACACCGTCGAAAACGCCGCACTCGACATCTTCCGCACCGGCTGGGTCGGCTTTTCCTTCACGGTCGTGTCCACCGTCTCGGCGTCATAAGCCCAGAGCTTAATCCGGGCCGGCTGATTCGCCGCCAGCCGCCCCTGGTCCCGATGGTCAATCGCCACCACCGCCTCAAACTCGCCCGCCGGATAAACCGCCAGCAAAGCCGTCCCGCAGCGGCAGATAGGAACCTTCCAGATTCTTCAGCGGCTCCGACGTGAGAAGCTGCACCACCCCATCCACCGGCGATTTAATCGTCAGCCGTGCCAACTGCTCCCGTGCCGTCTGAGCCTGCATCTGCAAACCCTTTATCTTCGCCTGCAATTTCGCCACATCCTCGCCGCTACGCATCTGATTGGCATGTTCCCGCGCCACCAGATGCTGCTCAATCTCCAGTTCAATATCGCTGACCTTCTGTTCCAGAATCGGATCCTGCAATTCCACCAGCACCTGCCCCGCCCGCACCGGCTCGCCGTCCCGCACAAAAGCCCCCTGCTCGTCAGACCGCAAAAAGCCCGGCTGCGTCACATACAACACATGCTTACCCGCCGAACGAATCACACACTGACCATCAACCGTCTGCTCTACATCATAAGCCAGCACCCCATAAGCTACCCCGCCGATAAGCAGCACCAGCACCGCCGCCGTCGCCAGCTTGATATGAATACCGTGCTTGTTCGTAGTGATAAACTTAAAAAACTTTACCACCGGCGTAATAAACGAAGTATAAATGCACCCCAGCGTCATAACCCCGCCCAAAACGCCCCAACCGTAAGGGTCCAGAAACTTCCACACCATCAACACAATCGCAAACATAATGAACCAGCGATATATCGCACTGCATATCGCATAGCCCAAAAGACCCACCTCACGCCCCTTAACATCAATCGGCTCACGAGCGTTCTTCAAACCCAGTACATGCTTCTGCAGCAGATACCACAGATACCCCGTACCCTTCTGCTTCAAATTTGGTATCTCCATCAGGTCCATCAGGAAATAATATCCATCATATCTCAGCAGCGGGATTGCCGTTGAACATAATCGTATTCAAACTCGAAACGATCATCAGATTAAGCGCGAACTGATTGATAACCGTACCCGGCGCCGTCAAAGCCCAGACATAAGTAGAAAGCCCCGCGATAAATATCTCTACCGCGATCCCCGCCCCGGTAATCCACATCCGCTTGCTCTTATCCGGTATCATCCACGCATCCCGAAACATCGCAATAGAAACACGGATTGAACACCAGGAACAAAATCCCCATCTCATGCACTTCATTGCCGAAATGCTTGGCCGTCAGACCATGACCAAACTCGTGAATCGGCTTAATCAGCAGCATTGCCGCCGCCAGATAAATCATGTTTATCCAGCTCAAAAGCGGCTGGCGGTCATCCAGCTTGTCAATATTCTGAAACAGCAGTACGAACGCCCCCAGCATCATCAATATCGAAAATATCCGCATTCCTCTGCTAAAGATTATCCCGCCCAGCTTATCATGCATCCGGTTAAGCAGCCCATCCGGGTCCATAACCGGAATACGGAAAAACAAAAACTCCTGCCGAATCTTCTGAAACCAGCTCCGCTCCATGGTCTTCTTCCGACCCAGCAGATAATCCGTATCCGTCGAACCCGGCACATGTAGCAGATTCGCGCCCCGCAGCATGATAATAAAACTCATTATCACCTGAACATCATATTCCTCATCCGGAAACTGATGGGCCAGCGCCCGCTCCAGGTCTTCCATATTGACCTTGCCGTCCAGCATCTGGTAAATCGTATATTCCGGCGGACGCAAACGATAATAGCGCATCGTCGCCGGGTCTTTCAGCACATAACAAGTCTTGCCGTCATATACCTGCTCGGTAATTTCAACATCACGACGTGCCGCCGGCAGCGCCCGCTCGTCAATCTCCATCACATCAGGCAGCAGAAACATATTACCGTTATTCGCTTCAGACATATTTGCGATTCACCATTTTAGAATTCAAAAAATGTTACCCGGAAGAACCTGATAACCTTACGAAGCAACACATAACCCAAAGCACGCTCAGTCGTGGCAATCTTGGCCCGACCCTCACTGCCCGAACGCAAACTGCCCTTCATATCACCAAAGCTCTCACCCGGAACATCAACCTTTATCTCATAAACATGCTCTTCCTGGCCCACCCGCGCCATCTGGGCTATCTGGTCACGACTGCGTATCCCCGCCGACAGACGATATTCCGGATACGCCGCCAGATAAAACTCCACCAGCAGTTCATCCGTACTCTCCGCCCGCTCAGCCAGGCCCATCTGAACCCAGCCGATTTCCTTCTGCGGCACTTCCAGCGACAACTGCCAGTTATCCAAATCAGCCACTTCCAGAATCGGCTCACCAATTTTCACCGTAAGCCCTTCTTTCAGCTCCAGATCCTCAGTCAGAATCACCCCGTCTATCGGCGAACGAATGCTCGTCTTTTCAATCTGAGAATTAACCAGCATGATTTGACTTTCCAGACGCTCAACCTGCAACTCACTCAAACGCTTATCTGCCGACCGTATCGCCTGCTTCATATTCACCTGTTCCCGCTGCAAGTCCGCCTCCAGCGTAAACAAACGAGTATTCAACTCATCCGAATTCAGCTTGATAATTACCTGCCCCTTACTCACCCGCCCTGAGGCAATCTCAACCGAAGCTATCTGCAAACCATCCAGCGGAGAATCTATCACCCGCTTCTGCAAAGGCGTAAGTTCACAAGCACAATCAATCTTAACCGTCCACGGCACCAGCAGCATCAGCACCACAAACAGCACAATACCGACCGTCCACATCATCGTTTTCTTACGTTTCTTCGGGTCCTTGTGTGCCTGTTTCATTCTCGCCAAAGGCTTCATCATCGGCAACGACGCCATCTCCAGAGCGTTTGCCAAAGCCAAAGAAGTATGCTTGCTAACCGCCGAAATCAGCCCCGCCATATTCGCGCCAGCCCCTGCGTCAAAACCTTCAACCACCAAAACCCCCAGATAACCATTTTTGCCTTCCAACGGCTGCAAATAAATATCATCCAGATTGCTTACATGGAAATAACTTTTCAGCAGCCCCGTAAGCTCAGCCTGCTCGTCCAGCTCCGGCAATTGTGCCCGCGAAGCCACAATCGGCTTTTTAATCTCCAGACAATGCCGACAAAGCTTATCCACCGACACCAGCAGCACCCCTCGCTTATCCGGCTTATCCACCCCGCTCACCGCCAGCAGCTGGCGTTTGACCGCCGGGTCAACCCAGGCCACCGCCCGGGTACATTTAATCACATCCCGCCCCAGATTAACCGCCTCGTAAATCACTTTCTGCGGGTCCAGCGAACCGTGAACCCCCTCAGCGAACTGTAACAGCCGCGCCAGGGCCTTGCGGTCATCATCCAGAACCGTTGCCCGACGATGAGCCAGAAACGTCTCGGCCGCATCCGCTGCCTGAGCCGCCAGCCGCAATATCGACGCGTAATCATTAACCTGCAAATTCGGCGAACCGATAAGCTGCAAAACCATCGCCACCTGCCCCCCCGCCCGCAGCGGCTGAAAGAACAGACCCGAACCACATTGACTGCCCTCCAGAACCTCAACACCCAAACCACCCTCAACACTAACCCCGCCCGAAGGCATAACTACTGGTTTTTTCTCGCCAATAACCCGCCCCACCGCCTCAACTATCAGCTTCTGCTGCTCCTGAGACTCATTCAGTCCCGATTTCTCCAGCTCCAGATGACAATAGCACTGAGGCCCCTTATCCTCCTGCATCAGCCAAATCGCCCCGCCCACACTGCCGGTACCGGCGATTGTTAGTTGCAGGAAATTTGCAAAAAACTGAGGCGGTTCGAGATTGGCGCGGGGCAGCTTTGAAATGCGTGAAAAAATTTCCCCTAGTCGTTGACCTGCGTTTTGCTCAGCCACCAATGATTCCTTAATTCCCCCTCAGCCTTTAAGTTATGCAACATAGGCCTGGATTGTACCAAAAACAGAATCCCCGTCAAGCACAACCCCCCCCCCTGGGAAAAAAGCCTGATTTTCAGCGCGAAACCGCCTGATTTTACCAAAAAACGCACGTTTTTTGGGAAAAATCTGGATTTAATCGCGTTTTTAGCCCGAAAATTGTATTTTTTCGGTAGATTAACTTTGGTTTTATGAAAAACTATCTGTCCTGCTTAATTGCCGGCAAAGATTTACCCTGAGGCCACTGGACCACTGGCCGGCCCTGTTCCCAGCGGGTTGAGATCCGGGGATTATTTTCTACCGAAGGGGCATTTTCACCTTTTTCAGTATTGATAACTGGCGTAGTATCCTCAGAATCAACAGGGACGTCCACCCAGGCCGCCGGAAGCCACAACTGCCGGTCATCCAGCTCGATTTTCTGGGAAATCGGCATAGTCGCCGCCTCAGCCCGTCCCATAAATCTGCCGCACTTCTCAGGTCCCATCCGCATCCCCACCAGGCACACTGCCAAAACACCAACAATCAGAAGTAATACGCAAAATGCCAGGGTCGTCTGCACTGCCGTTGCCGGTCGCTGACGATTAAAATCCGGGCTGTCAGCACAACTTTTGTCAGGTCGATCCAGTCCACTGGCTGCCCAAAAGCCAACCCCGGCCAAAACCCCATAAAGCAAAGAAAGGAGGGCTGTCCGGGTGACTTCCCAGCCCAGTTGCCCCCCTGGCTCTGCCCTCAGCTTCAGCATTATCTGGACAATAGCCAACACCACACCGGAAACCAGGGCATACAATGCCAGTTGCGCCAGTAGTCGACGGTCTGGCCCTTCCCCGCCTTTGCTATGGGTAAGCAGCTTTTTCATCTCCGCCGCGATAGCACCGGGAGCATAAGTCATGGCGCCCAGAAACAAAGTCAGTCCGATAACCAGTAATAAAGTCAAAGGTTCCGAAAACTCTTTGAAGTCGAGGTGACCGGCGGAGACAGTCGTAAGCGTAATGACTATCAGCACCCCCAAAAATATCATTCCTTTTCGCAGTGCTTCCATGCACAGCTCCTTGGTACTAAATACTCTGGCTGACTATTCAGCCGATGTCAAAGCTATGTTACCAGCGGAATTTATATCGTCAGAAAAACGCCCAACCATGCAAATTTGAACCACTTATTAAAAAAATATGTTATAGGACCCACCCCTAATTTCCTACTCAGAATACTGAAAAGGGCAGCTTTTCAGGTAATCAAGCAGTTCGGTTAATGAACAGGTTGCCAGGCCGACGTACTTGTCCGCACCACCGTAATAGACGTAGAGGGTGTCGTCGCGAACGACTTTGCCGCAGGGGAAAATTACGCCGTTGTAGAATCCTTCAGTTTCGTAGGGTTCTTCCGGCTGCATGAGCCAGTCTTTGCCACGATAACGTACGATGGCGGGGTCTTCGAGGTCGAGAATCATGGCGCCTAGTCGATATTGGCTGTCGGGTCCGACGGCGTGATAGAGGGTGAGCCAGCCGAGCGGGGTTTTAATCGGGGGAGTATTGCCACCAAGTTTTGTTTCCCAGGGGAATTCGGCTTTTGCGAGCAGTTTGCTTTCGTTGAAACCAAGCAGGTCGTCGGCTTTGCTAATCCACATGGCAGGATATTGATTTTCGTAACCATCGCCGTACCATTCCATGGGTCGATGCATCATTACAAACTGGCCATCGACCTTTTCCGGGAAGAGAATCACGTCGCGGTCATCAATAAGCGGATTGGTCATACGGCCAGCGCGAATGAAGGTTTTGAAATCTTTGGTGATAGCTAGAAAAGTGGCGGTGGCGTTTTCGCGTTGGAGGCGAGGGTAATAATCGGGACATGTTGGCGGTTTGAAGGGCTGACCTCCCATGAGCCAGTATTGACCGGGCGGAAAGGGACGGCTGGCGTAAGTGATGAGATAATCATCACCCATTTTGACGACGCGGGGGTCTTCGACACAGCCGGCGTCGGGTCCGTCTTTACTGGGAGCGAATACCGGCAAATCCGATGTTCTGGTGAAGTTTATACCGTCTTCGCTTTGGGCGAGGCCGAAATAAACATAATGCTCCAGTTCATCGCCGGCGGCACGATAGAGCAATTTAAATTTCTGGTCCGCTTCATCAAACCAGGCCGCGGGGTTGGTGGCAACGAGCGACTCCCATTTCGTGTTGGGATTGGGTGAGATGATGGGGTTTTGTTTACAGCGTATGAGTTTCATTAATTAATTTCCTGTGGGTCTAGAGGAATCCTTACAGTTTCACCGGCCAGCAGGCCGATGGTTACTTCTTTGGCTTTGCGAGCGGTGATTGATTCGGGGCTGATGGTCAAGGCCACATCGGCGGTGGACATGATGGTCAGCTCTTTATCATTCCAGGTGAGCATGAGGTTGGCGGGCTGGGCAGCGTGGAAGGACAAGGCCGGGCTTTTGTATTGGCGATTGCCAATGAACAAGGCCTTGGGGGCAGTAAAGACATATCCGGTTTTAATGGGCGTGTCGGCGTCGGTAAGCTCGAATCGGGCCGAGTGAGCAGTTGGGTTTTCGGCAAGATATTTCGCCAGAAACGCTGTGGCGTGGGCGATGGGTTTGGGCCGGGATGATTCGGTTCCGTCGTAACAGTAGAGGCCGAAACGTGATTCGGTGGTGAGTTTTTCGGGGGCGACCCAGGGTGCGTTGTATTTTATGTTGGCGACGGGCCATTCGGTGAGCAGCCAGAACATCACCCCGCTGTACTGGTGGGCGTAAGAGTAGAGCAGAGTTATCATCTCAGCGACGGAGGCGGAATACATGTCGAGATAAGTGCCGTCGGGCATTTTCAAGCCTTCGGAGTAGCCGAACTCGCCTAGAGTGACAGGCTGAGCGGGGAAAATCTTGCGCAGGCGTTCGAGAGTGGCTAATCCGGTTTCAAAATCATTTCGGCTGTAGGGCAGGTTGTAAAGATGATAGGCCTGGAAGTCCAAGGCCTGGTTGGCATAAAGAGCGGCTAGAGGGGTGTTGTAGCCGACGGTAATGTATTCTTCGGGGGCGATGCTTTTGATGGTCTTGATTTGAAAATCGAGCCAGTTGGCGAAGGTCTGGTCGACGGCGGTCTGGAATTCCTGATACTCCGGAGGAAGCTGGAGGTTGTTTTCCAGGCCGCAGAGCAGTGAGATGTTGTCACAGGTGGTGAGTTTCAGGATGAGATTTTCGCCGAGGTAGTGGGCGGCGTAGAGCTGGCGGGCATCGGTGTCGTTTACCCAGGGCTTGACGGCGGGCCAGCCGGAGCGGTTTTTGGTTAGCTGGTCAACCCAGAGTTTTTTGGTCAAGTCGGCGGGATAGCGGTTGTAAGGTTTATGCTCGATGATGGGGGCGGGCTGGCCGGCGATTCGGACGGAGCCGACTTCGGTGATTAGCGGCTCGTTCATGAGGTCGTAACCAACAACCATGGGTGAATCGGCGGCGAGTTTGACGCATCTTTCCAGCAGTGCGATGGTTTCGTGGTCGGTGGGCTGAGCGTGCGGCTGGGGCAGCAGAAGCAGATAGATATTATATTTTTCGGCAAGGGCAAGGATGGTGCGGAAATTATCGGGGTTCTCATCGAGATTTGACAGCCAGAAGCGAAACAGGTTGATGCCGGCTTTTTTGGCGAGGCGAAAGTCATTTTCGATTTTCACGGGGTCGAACAGTGAGGCGAGGTGGCATTTGCGGTCGCTGGGGCCGAGATAGTTACAGCCGATAGCGAAAAACCGCTGATTGTCAGCGGTGACGAAATGTTTGCCGTCGGGGCTGATAGTCAAATGGTGATTACTACCGGGATGGGGCTTTAGGGTTCTGGATTTATTGATTTCGTTTTGACTTTGGCTAATCTGGGGCAGCTCTCTGTTTTTCATGCGGCGTAGAGTCTGGTCCAGAGCGGTTTTGAAAGTTGCGGTCTGGTAGAATTCCGGATTGTTGATTCCGGAGATGAGCCATTGACCGGGAGCGTATGGGCCTTGATAGTGGATGAGCAAACCGGCAGCAATACCACGGTCGCGATTGTACTGGTCACGGGCGATGAGCAAGGGGATGAAATCTGACGCGTCGGGGTAGGCGAAACCTACGGCGGAAGTACCCTTAAATTTGCCGTCTGTCTGATGGATATTTCTGATGATATTCTGCGAGCCGTAAGGTGAAATACTCGTTATGTCTTCAAGCTGATAGATTTCTCTGGTTTCAAAAATCGGCAGTTCAATTGTCGAAGTTTCAGAATACAGACCATCTGGAATGTCGATGCGGGCGGTGGCTAGTTCCTTTATTGTGATGTCGTGGTCGCCGGCGTTGAAGGGTGATATGTTGAAGGCCATTCCAAAGGCGATGGTTTTGGCATTTTGCAGATTGAGTGAGTCGCCGTCGAAACCGCGATTCGGCGGGGAACCATCAGCAAAAAAGGTAAAATCGCGTATCGGGACGGTGTATTTTTGCCATTGGTCGGTGACCGGCACGACGTACACCCAGCGGGATTTGTCGTTTTCGGCGATCTCGACAACTACGGTTCTGGTTTGCGGTGATGCTTTCAGTTGAAAATTCAGAGCGTTGTGGTTCTTTAATTTTTTGCGGGGCAGGCGATGCTCGAAAGAATCCCAGGCCCATAGGGCGAGGTCTTTGATGCTGATGTTGATGATGCCGTCCTGATGGTTGATGGTCGAGGCGGTCTGAAGGTTCTGGGCGTTTCTTTTCCAGGTTTTGGCGGCGGTGTCGGCTTTGAATATGGGTTTGATGTCCGCGGCGGTGGCGAGGGCGGATTTGTGCAGTTGGGTGCGGGTTAGCCATTGGCCTTTGAACTGCCAGAGGGGGTTGGTGAACGCGTGGCCACCCAGCAGGATGAGGTCTTTGCCGCTATTGATGAATTTTTCCAGTATGGAGGCTGCCTGGGCGGGGTAGTTGACGCTGTTGGGGATTATCAGGCAGTGGCAATCGGCTAAATCGACCTGGCTGGAGATAAGCTGATGGTAATTGACAACCACGGCACCATTAATTCGCCCGGTTAGCTCAGCGATGGAATCCATATCATCATGCGGACCTTGCAGGACGACTGTACGGTAAGATTGTGGTATCTCCGCCTGCCCCAAAACCGTCCCAACTGTCAGCAGGGTAAGGCAGGCGATAATTTTCAGGGTAAAATGAGCGTTCAGAGACGCCAGCGTCAAAAGTTTGTGGCTCCTTGAATATTTGAACGTGAGAGTGTTTTTTTTTAGCTTGATTTGGACTTTTGGCGGTTCTGTCTTCATATATAAATTTTCGGTAATATTTGTCAAAAATCACACTTTTTTGTATAGAACCCGGCGCAGCATCCCCCCAGACTATAAAAATCCAGGTCAGCCCCTCCTAATCCGATTAAAACACTTCCGAATGACTCTTGATAAACAGAATCAGTTCATCCAGCTTTGTATAAGCCAGGCAGGTATAGGTATCAGCCGAGCCGTAATATATCACAATTCTGCCGGTTTCCTGGTCGAACAGGCAGGCACAGGGGAAAATCACGTTGGCGACGTGCCCTGTGGTTTCGTAGTTTGCTTCAGGGGTGAGCAGAGGTTCATTGGCGCGGTAGAGAACTTTACTGGGGTCATCGAGGTCCAGCAGAGCGGCGCCCATGCTGTAAACGAACCCGTTGCAGGTACTCAGAACGCCATGATAAAATACCAGCCAGCCGTCTTTGGTTTCGATGGGTATCGGGCCGGCACCGATCTTGGTACCCTGCCACCATTGTCCGCCTGCGCCCATGATGTAGCGATGTTTGCCCCAGAAAGTCAGGTCTGGGCTTTCACTGTAGTAAATATCTCCGAAGGGCGTATGGCCGTTATCGCTGGGGCGACTGAGCATGGCGAAATTGCCGTTTATCTTGCGCGGGAACATCACACCGTTGCGATTGAAGGGCAGGAACGCGTTTTCCATTTGTTCGAAGGTCTGGAAATCGAGTGTGCGGGCCAGACCTATGGTCGGACCGTGATAGCCGTTGCACCAGGTTATGTACCAGTAGTCGTCAATCTTGCAGACCCGCGGGTCGTAAGCGTATTCCATGTTGCTTATCGCGGCGGGCGCACCGGCCAGATTGATGGGCTGCTCCTCAAGGGTCCACTTGATGGCGTCGGGACTAAAACCCAGGTGCAGTTTGGGAATGCGATTTTTATGGTCAACCCGAAATATGCCGACATATCCGTTTTTGTAAGGCACGACCGAACTGTTATACACGCCCTGGGCACATGCAATCGGATGACGATCAATAATGGGATTGCCATCATGCCGCCAGACTACATCCTTGACACCCGCGGGGCGGTCCTGCCAGGGAATCTCAACAGGAAAACTCGCGGTGATATTCTTGCCAGACGAAATAACCTGACCATCTTTTTTACTTGTAATTTTCAACACAAAAATACTGCCAATCTATACACTGTATGTGAATTTATAATTGCGATAAATAACAACTGAGCCGACTTACCACCAGCCAAACGTCATCTGCCGAGATAAGTCCCTATAGAAATTATAAGTGTGATGCTTCTCCATCTCATCGAAACTCTTCCATTTTACTGACCCGTCTAAAACACCAACATTGCCACCGATCTTAGAAACAAGTTCATCAGGAGAGGTAGTGCCATCAGCACTCCTGAAAGCTCCGTTCTTCGCATGGGCAATATCGGTCCCTTTACCAAAATTCGCCCAATAAGGACTTTGCCAGATGAGATCGACAAACAGAGGTAAATCTCCTCTGTCACTCAATGTCGAAGGAGAATACCATTTCACTGCCTGAGGATCAACAGGGTCGGGCCAATTCTGGGCATAATGCCCACCAAGATAGTTATAACCCAGAGTAAAGGCGTTCCAACTCTTACTCTTATTGTAGGCAGTAATAAATGGTCTGCCACCGTTATACTCGGCATCATTTTCGTACCATTTAATCGCATTGGGACAAACCATTATCCGGGTATCTTCCAGGAAACGGGCAATGCACTCGAACGAATCTTCATAAATAGTATTAGTAATACTCAGAGAATTACCGTTAAAATAATCTGATTCATCAGTACCATTGCCCGTAGCACCGCGGGGCAGCCTGTCATTCTTGCTAACTCCGGTTGCATAAGAGAAAGCCGCCATGGATGATTGTTTGATTTGGCTAGCACAGACAACATTCCTTGCCTGCTGACGGGCATTGCCCAGCGCCGGCAGCAAAATAGATACTAACAGAGCTATGATTGCTACAACGACTAACAGTTCGACCAGTGTAAAGGCCTTTTTATTATCCATGACTGACCTCGCTTTTGAAAGAGAGCTTATGTTATTCCGCCAAAAACCTTTTTGGCTGTCTTTTTGTCTTGGCCGGATTCGCTCCGGGCTTACATAACCCGGAGCGACCAGCCAGACTTTGTAAATCATTCAAATACCAAAATTACTTGCGACGCCTGATAAGGGCCAGACCACCCAGAGCCAGCAACGACATGGTTGCCGGTTCGGGAACCAGGGCGACATTATCGACGAACAGGCCGCCACGACCTTTGTACATATACTTATAGCCAATAGCGATAACTTCAACGTTCTCCAGATTCATCCCTGATACGGTCGCAGTGGCGAAAGGGATTTCCCAGGTGATGTTGGTGCCGCTGGCGGTTACCTGACTGTTGTAATTGTCAAGAACAGCATAAAAAACCTGACCACCCCAGCAATCGTACATTGACAGATAAACCAGGCCGCCGGTGCCATCGAGATATGCCCAGGGGCTTTCACCATAAGCGGGCACCTTGACATCCAGACTTAACGTATCATAACCGGCATAGGTAAAATTTACACCGTGGTCGTTGTGGACGGCCCCGGGCATGGTCAGCTTGGTCTGCGACCAGTAGATGCTGGATTGAGTGGTATCAATAAGCATAGCGGTACTGCCATTAACCGTTTCCAGCGATTCAAGAATTGCTTCGCCACCAGACTGAACCACCCAGGTGGACTGCAAAGCGGCATCATCAGCATACGACTCGAAATCATCAATGATCAGAGCCGCCGATACTGTCCCAGCCAAAGCCAAACACAGTGCACAAGCTAACATACTTCTTACCTTTAACATTTTTCCATCTCCTTCATTTGAGAGATTAAAACTATATATTCTGACCATCAGAATATAATCCTATTCAGTTTAGTTGCTCGAGAGCCAATCCTTGGCTATGTCGAGTACATCCAGCATATCCACATAACAGTCGTCATTTACATCGCCGGTGAGTATAGCGGCCTGACATGATGTTCCTGACGAATCTGTCAGATAAATATCGTCAAACAAAATACTGCCGTAATTCCAGTCGCCGTCTTTCATCTGCAAATCGACACGGCCGATATGGGAAAGCTGGTCGTCTGTCAGGCCCAGCGAATGCAAATCAATCGCCCATTCGGTCCAGTCGCCCACCGGTAAAACGGTTTCGCCGTTATATTTCGTGGTAACGACATTCGTCCCGCCGTGATTGACCAGCGTAACCTGCAAGTAGCCCGACCGGTCCAGGCACTTAAAATTCACTACCAGATTCTGATAGTCGCGCCAGTCCTGTCCGTACGTTCCGCTCGGCCAGGTAAGCCACTTCATCGCACCTGCCCACCAGGGACTCGCACCGTTATTGTATTCGTAGAGCATGGCCTGACTGTCGTGGTACGACTGCGACGACAACGAAAGCGAAGCCGTACTCGAACCGACCCCCCAGGCGCCGCCGGAGCCGTCATTACTGCCAAAAGCGTTAAGAGCGGTGTTGTTCGCGTAGGATTCAAAATCCTCAATATCAACCGTCCCCGACGACAAACTGTCCAGGCCATAATCACGGGCAACTATCGCAAAGTCCTGCATATCAACCTGACAGTCACCGTTAAGGTCACTAGCGACATCCGCCCGACACCTTTCGATAGTCATCACCACCGTCAAGGTACTCTCAGGATTCAATTCCACGTTCAATTGCCGTGACGAATCAACATTTACAGTTGCGGTTTTATTGACCACACTGCCGTTTTCATAAGCCCAGGCAGCCGTAACTATCGCACTGTTCAGGCCGGTAAGCTGAGCGATTCGCTGTTGAATGTTTGCGGTGCCATTGGCAAAAGCCGCCACCAAAACATCGTCTTTAATAAATGCGGCGGCGACAACATCGTTATCCGTCCACGTTTTCTGTAATACCAAAACCAACTCAGGAATCTTCGGCAGCAGACTATACAAAGCGAAATATGCCGGGCGGGGTGTGCTGCCATCGGCGGACCTGCGCAGCAGGCCCCAGCTCGATTCCGACCAGTACTGGTCGGCTGCTTCCCATAATACCAGGGCACCGGCCCCACAGTTAAGCAGAGTAAGAGTGTTCTGGAACACCCGCACCGCGAAAGCGTCAGACTCCGCCGCCGTCCCGCCATAAGCAGAGCCCGGCGAATCGTAAGTAATACCATTAAAGGTGCGGGCCCCGGTCATGTATTCAGTGACGAAAATCGGTTTGAGCGGGTCTTTATTGTTTACCGCATTGCCGAAATCCGTCCACTGCTCTTCCAAATATTCCGGCCCGCAATCAGTATCGTAACTTTCATCCCAGGCATGGGTCGCCCAGGCCGTCAGTGAATCAACCGCGTCATTATCGAGGGCGTTTACCCAGGTCTCGCCGCCGTTATTATGGTCCAGCCACGCTAGACCCGGACCCACGATACCAACATCGTAAAAACCGCGGGCATCCAGCTCGGCACGAACCAGTTTGACTACAGCATTATAACTGGCTGGGGCAACATAAACGTTCCAGTCCCCTTCCGGTTCATTAAACAAATCAACATAAGGCGGACGCATGTTATAGCTGTCCAGCAAAGCAACCTGGGCACCCCAGAGCAGAGCGAAATCCTGATGATACTCCGCCCGAAGCACATTATTACTACCTAGCCACGCCGAAGGGGCATGAAACTGGTTAGCGATAACTTGAATATCAAGGTTATTTGTCATGGTCCATGAAGTCGCTAGATAATTTATCCTTGCCGAAGTGAAATTACGTGCACAATACGCGTCAAATGACGCACGATTGCCGTCTGTAGGAGGCTCTTCAGTAACGCTTGTCCAGTTGGGCGTAATGTCCATCCGCACAAATTTGCAATTCAGGTTGTTCAGCAGAGCATTAACATGGGTATCACCCGGCCATATCTGGGCACCAAAACCCAGGACAGGCCCGGTCGTCATGTCGATGTCGAATACATAATCCGCATCGGACGCCAACACCGGCATGACGACCATCAAAACCAGTAATACTGCTAACAACATCTTAAACATCTACTACAAATTCTTACTGGCAATCTGCCTGTACGAGGAGGTTACAGTTCATCCAATCAACAACAACAGCGGCAAAGTCCAGCAAATCAACATCACCACTCTGGTCGATGTCGGCTTTGTTGCACCAGGTCTCAGCGATACAGCCGGTATCCAGCCAGTTTTCCGCCAGCACCTTCAAATCGTCAACATTCACACGGCAGTTACCATCAATATCACCAGCGATATCCAAAGCACAGACATTCAGATGAATATCGTCAAAATAAACCTGGCCGGAATTCCAGTAGGTTCCTTCACCGTCATCGGTGTCCATCATAAAAAGTTGTATTTGCCTTACCGCCCAGCTAATATCGGTGGGGATATCGGCAACAGGAATCTCCCAGATAACCCAGTCACCTACAGGCAAGACATTCTTTTCGTCATAATAGATGGTGTGAGCTGTGCCGTTAAGATTACATATCTTGCACATCAGATAGCCCGAAGCATCCGTAACCTTGAAGTTCACCACCACATAATCATAGGGACGCAAATCCAGTCCTGATAAACTACTGGACCACTCCAGATATTTTTCAGCCTTTGACCAGCCTGCGGAAGCACCGCCGTTGTTATAATCGTATTTCATTGCCTTTATACCGCCCAAATGCTCATCCGGGTCTTCTGAAAGTGTAAGAACCGCAGTTCCCTGCGCTCTCCAGCCGCCCCCTAAGCCGTCACTGGTACCAAACGTAGTCATCTCCGTGGTATTGGCGTAAGTTTCAAAATTATCCAGTACCCCATATTCAACCGTCGTTAGCTCCAGGTCGTCAATCCACACCACGCCATCACCATAATAAATCGGCATAAACCCAATGCCAATTACCTGAACCGCACTGCGGTCACCGTAACCAACTTCAATATTTGCCTGAAACTCCTGCCACTCAATATTCTGCAGCACACCCCTCATCGCCGTCCGTCCAATGAGCACAAGGTCATTGGGGTCATTATAGGTTGAGCCAACCAGACTATATAAGGATATGACCAGTTCTTCAGAACTGTTGGTCGCCCCGACTTCACCCTTGAGCCAGAAATTAAGCGCGTTGTAATCCGACCAGTCTTGCGGGGTTGATAGGACTTTGAGAATTTCACTGTAATAAGGGGCTGTGTCGCACTCATAATTGTACTGCACAGATTTTGTGCCGCCATGAGAGATTGAGGTATTCAGCGAATAACTCAGAGCTGGTTCGCATCCTTCCCTCACAATCCAGGCCGCCTGCATCGCCGCGGTATTGGCGTAAGATTCAAAATCGTCCACCCCCTGCGCCCATAGTTGACCGCAACCCAGCGTCAACACCACCAGAATCAATGTTACAATACTTTGGCTTTTCATCTTTTTGCCTCCTTGGCCAGTTTAAGTGTTACAAACATTACTAAACCTTTCGAGAAACCTCAGCGGTTGACTGGCGTACGACCAGTTCACATCCAACCTTTACCGTGTGAGGTTCCGTATCTCTTAACTTGCCGTTGATTCTATCCAGCATCAGCCGGGCAGCGTGACGGCCTAATTCCAGCGGCTTCTGACGCACCGTTGTCAAAGGCGGCTGCATCGTTGCCGAAAAGTCCAGGTCTGAAAAACCCACCACTGAAATATCTTCAGGAATTCGAATGCCTTTTTCATCCGCCGCCCGATACAAATCCTGGGCCAAATGGTCAGTATCGCAGAATATCGCTGTGGGACGGTCAGGCAGGGCAAGAATCTCACGCGCCACCCGCATACCGTTCCGGTCCGCAGCGTCCAGAGACCAGCTGCGATATCTCACGTCGGGACAATCGCGTAGCGAAAATTCGAAATATCTCTGCCGGGCAATCTGCCAACGCTTCGAAGCCAGCTCAGTTTCAATCAGACAGCCGATATTGCGATGCCCCAGAGAAACAAGATGACTAGCTACCTGCTGACTGCCAGTTTCCTCATCGGTCTGAACCGAGTCGGCAATCTTCTGCTCTGTTAGTTCACTGTCAATAACCACCACGGGAACCTTACGCGCCGCCAGCTCTTTGAAAATATCGCTGAAAGCGTCGGCAATATCAGGCCAAAGCACAAAACCCTCAACCCGACGGTCAATCAACCGGTTAATCTGGTCCACCCCTTTGGTCGGCTGCGGCGTATGAGCCAAAAGCTCCTCAATATTACCACCCACCCACAACGTAATGGGCATATAATCCGCCGCCACCAGCTCATGATGAACCCCAAACAAAACATTGGTCCAGTAAGAATCGTAAGGCGGCACCAGCACCCCGACAGTCTTGGTCTTGCCGGTCTGCATCCCCTCGACCAGCAGATTGCGACGCCAGCCCAGCTTGCGGGCAACGTCCATCACCCGGTCACGAGTATCGGTATGAAAACGCCCCTTTTCATTACGCAGGATTAACGAAGCAGTAGTCAAAGACACATTTGCTTCCCGGGCAATATCTTTTAATCTTGGAACTGACTGTTTCATAAATGACTCTCTTTACAGGACTTGAATTCAGCAGCTATTACTTTTTTACCTCTGAAAAAGTACTTTACCACCAAATAATACCCAAAACAAACAATCATGTCAAGACTTTTATTAATAAACACGTCTCTAAATCACAAAACAATCAAAACCATAACTTACTGATATTAATAAAGTTACAAAACTAATTTCCAGCGTCCGTATTCGCGTAACGATTATTTCACAAAATATTATTTGCTAAAGTACTTTTTCTAAAACACAGACTTTAATAAAGGACTTTATCCACAAAATGAGTATCACCCCTTCAAACCGGTAGTTGCCACCCCAGACATTATATACCGTTGCAGGAACACAAACAGGATAAATACCGGCAGCATCGCCAATACCGCCCCGGTCATCAGCAGATGCCGGTTATCGACGTAAGGCGAACGGAAAAATTCCAGCCCCAGAGTCACCGTACGATAAGCAGGATTGTCCAAGTAAATCAACGGTCCCATAACGTCCTGCCAGGTATACACAAATGTAAACAGACTCACCACAATCAACACCGGCAGACAGTTAGGCAGAATGATATAGAAATATCGCCGGAAAGCGCCACATCCGTCAATAACCGCCGACTCATCCAGCTCTTTCGGTATCGTCAGCATATACTGACGAATCAAAAAGACATTAAACGCACCCGCGGTAAAGTGCGGCACAATCAAAGGCAAAAATGTGTCTATCCAGCCCAAACCTTTATATATAGCAAACAGCGGAATCAAAGTTACCTGGCCCGGAATCATCATCGTCGAAAGCAGCAGAATAAACCACATCTCCCGACCCTTGAAGTTCAACCTCGCGAAACCATAGGCAACCAGACTGCTGCTGAATACCTGACCAAGCACCGCCATAATACTGATAAAAAAACTATTCTTCATAAAAACCAGAAAACCCGTAGACTCCTTGCCAATGGCGGCGTCCGGGCCTTTCAGCGTTTCCGGATAATTGCCCCATTCCGGCTTAAAATCACGAATCTCCCTATGGCCAACGTTCAGCATAGCCGAAACATCCTGAAGCACTCCCCCACCGGCATCGGCAGTAAGCAGTATCTCGTCAAAACCAGTCTCCTCACGCCGAATCAGCTTGGCAACAATCGCTACTCGCGAACCATCATCCAATTTATGTATTGCGCACTGAGGAAAAACAATATTATCCGTATCAGCGTCAACTGCTTTGACTTCATTATCGCTCAGCCAGGCAGATAAGGCCGTCGGCTGATTATTTTCGAGACGTACATAGTAACCACCCGCCCCGGCAACATCATGAACCAGATTCCCAGAACGGCATACCAGCAGCCACTTGGCGCCCCCGGAATGATATACCCGTCCCTGGGCAGGCATCTCGACCTGGACCGTGCGGACCTCACAAGGATAATACGCTGGCGGAGTCATCGACATGCACTCCCGCGACTTCAACGAGCAGCTCACCAGCCAGTAAAACGGAAATATGAAAAACGCCGCCAAACCAAATAATAAGGAGTAAATCAGAACCTTACGCATCGTACTCATTATTTATCCCCCTGAGAATGAACAAAACGCCCCGCCAGCTTCAACTGCACCATCGTAATAAGAAAAATAATGATGAACAAAATTATCGCGTAAGAACAGGCGTTACCCATCCGCAAATTATTAAACGCTTCATTGTAAATATTTACCGAATAAAGCCTTAGAGCATCGCCCGGCCCGCCTATCTGCGAGGAGTCCGAAGCGAAAAACAACGCCGGCGTAAACACCTGAAACGCCCCGATAGTGGTCATAATCACCATAAACATAATTACTGGCGAAAGCATCGGAATTGTAATATAAAGAAACTTGCGAATCGGCCCAGCCCCATCGATCTCGGCTGCTTCATACAAAGACGCGGGAATCTGCTTCATGCCCGCGTAATAAATTATCATCGCCCCACCGACCCAGAAACAGTTCATCAGAATCACCGTCGTAAAAGCATGAGCTTCGTCCAGCCAATTTATCGGCGCGATATTGAAAAAGCCCAGCATTTCATTTATTACACCATACTCCTTATTGAACATATTTACCCACAGCACCGCGATGGCCGCACCGGTAAACAGCGACGGAAAATAAAATACGCTCTTAAAAAATCCACCGCCGCGAGTCTTGCAGGTCAGCAAACCCGCCGTAATCAAGCCGCCAAAAAATGAAATCGGAATAACCCACGCCGCGTAACTGCAAGTCTTAATCAGACCCATGAAAAAATATTCATCCTCATGCAGATGCAGATAATTTCGCAAACCAACCCATTCCGGCGGACGAATCATATTCCACTCGGTAAAACTCAAAATGACACTTGATATTATCGGCACCAGCGAAAATACAAAGAACCCTATTAGCCACGGCAGAATACACAAATACCCCGCCCGGTTATCAACCTTCAACGCCGCGACAACCGGCTTGTCCGACCGCCGCCGGAACCAGATTATATACCACACTCCCGCCGCCGCTAAAACAGCCGTCATGATGACCGGCCCAACAACCTTCTCACCAAAACTCGGCGTAGGCCTCGACCCGCGCACCAACGCCAGCGTCATTTTACTGTCAAGCTCAACCACCTGCTGCCGCACCGTCTTCTCAATAAATGTATTCATCCCCGCCACAAAATTATCATAATCCGCCGGGGAAATTGCACCATATTCACCTCGCGGCAAAGCCCGCAAACGCTTGTCGTATTCATGGTCGAACAATCGCTCCAAACTCGCCAGCCATTTCTCACGCATCTCCAGCACATAAGTTTCCGCCACGCACAAATCCGCCTCGGCAATCGGCAAATCATAGACAAAAGCCTCACAGCCTTCGATGCCCAAATCATTGTGTATAAGGGCCTCCTGGGCACTTTTCAGCGAAGGGACACCCCTGACATTCCGCCCGATAATCTCCTGTATTTCCGGCGAAGCCATAAACTCAATAAACCGCCAGGCAGCTTCCGGCGACTCCGAATCACGAGAAATTCCCAAAGCGTTTCCGTAAATCAATTGCGACGGAACCGGCCCGCGCGGTATCGGCATAAGACCAAACCGCACTCCCGATTCCTGCAAAGTTTTCACCGACCACGGACCCGTAAGACCCATCGCGTATTCCGGTGCAGCAATTACCGCGTCCAGATTCCGCACCCCCCCACTGCTCAAAGGAATAAAACCCATCATGCAGCGGTCGCCATACTGGGCCTGATAAACTTCGATCAACCCTTTAATAAGCTGCTCATTATCTTTTACCACACAAACCTTCGGATCAACCTGCCTGTCCACGATTTTACCGCCGAACATGCGAATCATACGCTGGTCCCAGTTGTGTCCCGCGGCCATGCCGTACTGGGCAAACGTACCGTCCGGGTTACGCAAAGTCAAACGACCAGCCAACGCCTTGAAATCTTCCCAGCTCATCGGCTCATTAGCTTTAGGCCAATCCCTACGCTCCAGCCCGCTCTCCTCCAAACGGTCTGTCGAATAAACCACCGTCCGTACCGTAATACCCGTCGGCATACAAAAAAGCGTATCATCCCAAACGCAAAGCTCTACCGCCACCCGATGATAGTCATCAAGATTAACTCCCGCACTCTTAACATAATCATCCAAACCAAGCAGCGCCCCCCGCTTAATCCAGATACCCATATTACCCGAATAAAGTGAAATAACATCCGGAGCCAGCCCCGATGCCGCCTGACTCTGCAATTTCGCCCAGTACTGCCCCCACGGAATCACCACCATGTCCAGCCGAATATCAGGGTTCTTCGCCACAAACAGGCGACAATATTCGGCAGTCTCCTTAACCGTTTCGGCCCCACCCCAGAGAGCGTATTTGATGGTGGTTTTTTCTCCGGTAAAATTTTCGTTCTCAATAAATTCACCAGCCCGCAGCCCCCCTGTCAGGACCGCCACCGCCAAAACCAATATTTTGCTAAAGTACTTTATCATTCATTTACATCCGCTTCACCAAATATAAAGGTGAATTTCTGCAGAACTACAACAACACAAGTAGGTTGATAATACAAAAATGACAGAAACTTGTAAAGCCTGTTTTTAATAATTTCGCTGCGCCAAATGGAGATAATTATGCGCGATGCCGTATTGTTCCCCCATCCCTTACCAGATATGATAGAGTAGTGACGGTTTTAAGTGTGCAAAGCCTTAGTCAAGGGAAAATGTTTAGCGGGCCTATACCGCTCTTGAGTTTAGATGTATTACTGAAAAGGAGAAGACTATGTTGAAAAAAGTTCTATTTCTACTGTGTGTTTTGAGTTGCAGTATAGCTTTCGCAACGGACATAATCTGGGATGGCGGCGGCGATGGCAGCAGTTGGAATGACGCAGCAAATTGGAATCCCACTACTGTTCCGCTTCACTATAGTCCGACCTATATCGGAAAAAACGCCAGCGGTAATCTTACAGTTAATATTGCTTCCGGGGTACTAGCTACATCCTACGATACTTATATCGGACAGAGCAGCGATTCGGCAAGCTCGTGTACGCTTAATATCGAAGGCAGGCTTACAGTAAGTAACTATAAGCAGCTAAACACCGGCACAAAAGCAACAATCAATATCGACGGTATTTTAAGCACCTGGGGGTTCATGATGGGCGGTTCTGAAATTAATATCCATGACGGTGGATTGTTCTACAACTCTACCAACTGGTGGGCGGTCAAATCCGGCACTACCGTTACGATCAACGAAGGCGGGGTTTTCTCGCTGAGTCTTCTGTCGGGCTACTCCTATGGCGTTGACGGCAATGTGGATATTTGCGGAGGTACGTTTCAGATTTCCGGTGATAAAGTCAGTACCCTGACCACTTATGCCGCCAATGATTTCTTCACAGCTTACGGCGATACCGACGACAGTAAACTGTCAATCACCTACGATTCCGAGACCGGCAAAACCTATGTTACCGCAGTTCCGGAACCGGCAACCATAGCTTTGCTGGGGCTGGGCGGGCTGATGTCATTCCGCAAACGCCGGTAAGGAATTAAAGTTAAATCAGTACTTTTTATGGTTCAGGCCGATACGTCTTCTCCCCAGAACGTATCGGCCTGGCTTTTTTGGGGGATAGTCAACAATGTTTGCGCATTATGGAGAGAATTGTGCGCGAATAGGCATGGCGAAATCAACCGATAATCATTACGATGGGTAGTCAGAGAATGATTACTCGCCCTAAAAGTAGTCCCCGGAGGTGTTTGATGCCAAAAAAACTGTTCCTGCTGTTTGTGATTTGTGTTTCTTCGACGGTATTTGGTACTGACAATGTTTTTACCGGCGGAGGGGACGGCAGCAGTTGGTCCGATACCTCAAACTGGTCGCGCGGCACACTTCCGATTTCCAGCACATCTGAAGATTCTTATATCGGCAGGAACGCTGCCAGCAACCTCACAGTCAACATCACTGGTACGGCAGTTTCAGGCCAAATGGTTCTGGGCGGTTCTTCGGATACCGGCACCCATACACTTAATGTCCAGAGCGGCGCGACCTATAATACGGTCAGCTACAAAAAATTTGGTATAGGTTCTCACGGTGTTCTAAATGTTAATGGCGGTTCAGTTAATGCCTGGGGAGCTAATTTTGTCGGTGCCACGGTAAATATCAACTCCGGTTCGCTGGGCTGGGCCAGTAACTGGTGGGACATTAAGACAGGCGCCGTCATTAAGGTACATGAGAACGCGACCCTTTATATGGGGGACAGCAGCAGTTTTTCGGGCTACAACGGCACCGGCTACAATCCAAATTTCACCGGCGTAGTAGATATTTGCGGCGGCAAGATGCGTACCGCCGGCGATGATACCAGTGCTATCCTGTGGCATATCAGTAACGGTAATATAATTGCCTACAATGGCGATTCGAGTTACGATTTACAGGTCACTTACGAAAGCGGTTATACCTGGGTCGAGGCTGTTGAGATCGTAAGCGGTAACAATTATTTTACCGGTGACGGCGATGGAACAAGCTGGAGCGACCCTGACAACTGGTCTTTAGATGTTGTTCCGGTTTATAACACAACTGATTTGATGCTGACTTATATCGGCTTTTACGATGAGAATGCCAATTATTCGGTAACCATTGACGGAGAAGCCGGTTCAGGAAGAACGTGGATTGGTATCCCAGAGACAGCGGGCGGGACATATATTTTGAATATTGAGGAGGGCGGCGATTATTCTCTGGTGCGACTTTATGTGGGTTACAGAGGGACGCTTAATGTGAACGGCGGAGTAGTCAGTGTCCCGGAATGTATATTTCAAAGCAGCGGTTCTATCGGCAATGTAACCGGAGGTGAACTTAACATATCGAGTAACGCCTGGCGAATCGAAGATGGCGCAACCGTCAATCTTACCAGCGGTCCTATCCGGATAAATAACAACAGCAGCTTTTCGGCCTATCCCGCAACTGATAGCGGAACAGGAGTGATTTACAATTCCAGATTCAGCGGTATTCTCAATCTTGCCGGCGGCGAGTTGATTATGAATGGTAATTGGGTGGCACCGCTTAACTGGCATATCGATAATGGTAATCTGGTCGCCTACGATGGTGACGGTGCTTACCACCTGGAAACAACCTATGATGGCAGCCAAACTCATGTTATCGCGGTTTACGGCACTAATGCTTATGATGAGTCTCCCAGTGATAACGCCACAAGTGTTGCTGTCGATACCTCTCTGGGCTGGAAAGTTCCGCCTGTCGTTTTGAGCGGCACGTTATATATGGGGCAAAAATACAAATCTGATTTGAATGATGATTTTAGTGTAGATATTGACGACTTGTCTGTGCTGGCGAACTATTTCCTGAGCGATTCGGTCGAGGCGTTGGATACCGCGGATATTAACCATGATCTTGCGATTGACCTTTGCGATTTCGCGGCAATAGCCGGGGAGTGGAATAATGAAACGGTTATGACAGAGATAGAGACGTTTCTTAACGAGTCCGGCTCAATGGCGGAGTATGTTTACACACCGACTACGGCACTGGCGGGAGATACCGAATATGTCTGGCGGGTGGACACAACTACTACCGAAGGAAGCTCAACAGGTCAGCAATGGCAATTCAAGACAATCAGCACAGCCAAAAAAGACATTTACTGGCTTTATGAGGAACATCCTGACATTGTAGAAGGGATTTTTGATAATTTTGATTTAACTCTGCCGGAACTGGCGGAAGTAAATCAGGCAGTCAGCGAAGGTAACTGGAAGCTGGCCTGTCGAAAACTTCTGAATTACTATCGCGTTTGTTCGTCTGGTTCATGGCTCAGAGGGACTGAAATCAGCGAGGCAACCGAAGATACAATCATTGCCGCGGATTTGATTCTTCAGGATAGGTACACGCATCAGAATGTACTGGGACAGGTGCCGCGAACCGCCGCAGGCACTTTGAACTGGAAATATCTGGGACCGGAAAATGATTATGAATGGGCGTGGATGCATAATCGTTTCCAGTATCTTCCTGGCATACTAGAACGTGCCTATCGAAGCACAGGGAACACTATCTACCTTGAACGTATTAACGAAGAAATTCAGGACTGGATTCTGAATTGTCCGTATTCGGCGACGACTTCAAATCCGGAATGGCGTGGGCTGGAAGTAGCGATCCGGGCAGGTGTTTTCATGGAACTATTCTATCGTCTGTATGACGACCCGAACTTTGATGATGTCACCAAGCTGCTGATTCTCTCGACATTGCGTAATCACGCCCAGTTCCTGCTGGATAATCATCAGTCAGGCGGCAACTGGCTGCTGACTGAAATGCGCGGAGTAGCGACTGTCGGCGGCGGCTGGCCTGAACTGGAACAGTCGGAGGCGTATCTGGATTATGCCTTTACGAAAGTTCTTCCTCAGATCAACAGTCAGGTTCTGCCTGACGGCGTACATGCCGAACTGACTACAAGTTATCATTATGTCGCCCTGAAGGAATTTAATTACATCGCTGAACTGGCGAAAAACAGCGGCCAGCCGGTAGATGAAGACTATGATGACTGTCTGGAATTGATGTGGAATTATCTGGCGATGGCAGTCCGGCCTAACGGTTACAGTCCGCTTAACAGTGACACCGACTTGCACGACTATCGCAGTCTGTTTGTTGCCGCTGCTGATGTTTTTGAACGGCCTGACTGGATTTATACCGCCACTAACGGAGCTGAAGGAACTTTGCCAACAGGTGAGCCATCGGTATTTTTCCCGTGGGCAGGTCAACTTATCAGCCGTAGCGGTTGGGATTATGACGCTCACTGGTCGTTCTTCGATCTGGGCCCGGCGGGCATAGGCGGCGGTCACCTGCATCTCGACCGAATGCATTTCTCCGCGGACGCTTACGGCAGAGATATTCTGGTGGATGCCGGCAGGTTCGCATACTACGGCGACATCGCTGCAACTTACCGTGGTTATGCGGTGGGTACTGCTTCGCATAATGTAGCGAGACTGGCAGGCATGAACCAGAAGGTCGGCCTGACAAAAAACAGTTCGCCCCAAACAAATGATTGTCAGATAACCCCAACTTACGATTTCGCCAAAGCATCTTTGACAAACGGTTATGACGGCATCGAAGGCACTGCCAATCAGCAGCGACTGATGCGATATGAACGCGGTAAATACTGGGTCATCGTGGACAGGTTTATAACAGACCGGGCCCGCAGTATTGAAACATTGTGGCATTTCCACCCGGAATGTACGGTCGGCAGCAGCGGCCTGGAAACACTGACCACAGACGCCGGGCTTGGTAATATGAGAATTGTCCCGGTCGGTTCGGTGGGCTGGACTCTGGATATTATCTCCGGCCAACTCAGTCCATCCGTTCAGGGCTGGTACAGTGTAGAATACGGTCTATACGAAGCAAATTCTACCGCGATGTATTCCGCTGATATTACCGGTGATACGATTTTTGCTTGGCTGATTATTCCCGGTCAGGACACACCTGCTCAGATGAGCGCCCAAATCATAAGCTCAACTTCGAGTTCGGTTACCATCACGGTCACAGAAGCACCGGGCCTGGAGAACACCTTCCAGTTGGATTTTTAGGGATTTCCGGCCTGACTAAGGCATTTAAATTCCCCATACTGCGATAGGTCTTATTTGCGCGTAATGGCGATAGTTATGCGCAAAGCCGTGTATGATAGCGTCCGAAACTATAATATAATGCTCTCAGGTGCCGAGTACAGCCCACCTAAAGAAGGAATGTAAAAGTATTCACGGAAAATGTTTCAATCTTTTTACCTGGAGGAAAATGTCATGAAAAAAACACTGATTATTTGTCTGGCTTTGTGTGCAGCTACTGTGGCTCAAGCGGCGGATTTCACCTGGGACGGCGGCGGAGCCAATAACCTTTGGTCCACCGGGCAAAACTGGGTGGACGACACCGCCCCCAACGGGCCGACTGGAACCGGCAGGGTTTATATCCAGGCGGCCAATGTGGAAATGGACAGTTCGGTAAATGTCACTATGACCTCGCATCTCTACCTCGGCGGGGCCGGTTCAGGCAAGACCGGCAGTTCGGTACTGACCGTCAACGGCGGCAGCTTAAACAGCACCGGCGGATACGGTATTCTGGGTTACAATATCGCGGATACCGGCACCATCTATGCTGACAGCGGCAGTTTGACTTTTAACGGCACACTCGGTATCGGTATCGGCTGGTACGGCAAGGGTATCGTCGAAATCGACGGCGGCTCAATCAACGCGTCGGTTTTGAACACATCCCTAAAAGAAGAATCTCTCGGCGGCAGTTCCATCACCATCCACAGCGGCGACCTGACCGTCAGCGGCACCGCCCGCATCGCTGAGTTCGGCGCTCATTCCGCCGCATACGCCGGCACGACCAGAGCAGATGAAATTGTCACTATCGACGGCGGCAGCTTCAACGTCGGCAACGAACTGTTGTTCGCCACACACAGCAAAGCGGTTCTTTCACTTTCGGGAACCGGCCTTATTAACGTTGCCAATGATTTCCGGCTGGGCGGCGCTGAATATGCCGAAGCCCTCGTCAACATGACCGGCGGGGCCGTCAACTGCGGCAGTCTTACCATCGGCAGTAACGGACTGGCGTCTTTTAATCTGGACGGCGGTATCATAACAGCCGGAAACCTGGCCCTGAACTCGCTCAGCACGCTAGACATCACCGATGGCCTGCTGGTACTGGACGGCAATATCTGCGACATTACCGCCTATGGTGACGTAACCGCTTTTGACGGAGCCGGCTCGTTTTGCTATGCCTATGACAGCAATGAAGACCAAACCACTATTTCGGCTTATATACCGGAACCGATGGCGGCTTTACTGCTGGGGCTGGGCGGAGTATTAGGTGTTTTCCGTCGCAGAGCGTAATGTAATAAATACAGGTTGTTAGAGAACCGATACAATTAGAGGAGACTATACTATGTTTAAAAATGCTGTCTGGGTTTGCATCGTCGCGTTTTGCTTTAGTCCGGCATTTGCCGCCAACAACATCTTCAGTGGAGGCGGAGATGGCACAAGTTGGTCCGATAGCTCGAACTGGACGCTGGGCACTCTACCGGTTTACAATGAAGATGGTTCCATGCTGACCTTTGTCGGGGTGGACGCGACCTCAGACCTGACTGTCAATATTGACGGCACCGCAGGTTCGGGCCAAACCTGGCTGGGCAGACCCGAAGACCCCGCCTTCAACTACACCCTCAACCTCCAACCCGGCACCGACTACAATCTGGTAAGAATGTACATCGGCTACCGCGGTACTATGAACATGTACGGCGGCTCACTCACTCTGGATGAGCTAAAGGTCGGGGCGGGAAAATTCAATCTCTACAATGGTGATGTGACGGTAACTTCCGATAAGTGGATTGCCCTTAATAGCGGCAGTTACACCGGGACCATCGGGCTTTACGGCGGCACTCTCTCAATCCAGAACGGTGACAAGTTCTCTTACGGTAATTCCGTACAGAATCCCAACTTTGTCGGTGTTCTCGATGTAAGCGGCGGCATGCTGATTATGGAAGGTGATACCCGCACCGCCATCCAGTGGCACATCACCAACGGCAATTTCATTATGTGCGGCGGAGCTGGTGGTGTCGGCCCGGTGCTTGAATATGATGAAACCGAAGATGTAACCACGCTCTATTGTGCCAACAGATGGACCGGCAACGGCGACGGGACAACCTGGTCGGACGCGGCCAACTGGTCGCTGGGCATGACCCCGATTTACACTCACCCCACCATCACCGATTTCACTTTTGTGGGTATGAAGGCGGGCGAGGATTACAATGTAACGATTGACACCAGCGATGCCCGTTCCGGCAAGGCCTGGCTTGGTCGCCCCGAAGATCCGGCTGGCACTTATACGCTCAATATCGAAAACGGCGGATATTACTATCTGGTGCGTCTTTATATTGGCCCGCGGGGTGTGCTGAATATGAACGGCGGCGGATTCGATGCCTGGGAAGGTCGCTTCGCTGACAGTACCATCAACCTCAACGGCGGACTGTTCGTGGTCCGCAGCGGTGCCTGGGCGTTCATGGGCAGCTCTGTCACAACACTGAACGGCGGCACTCTGCAAATCAAAAACGGTACAAAATTTTCCGTGAACAGCCCAAACATCACCACTCGTAATCCGGAGTTCACAGGCCTAATGGACTTCCGCGGCGGGACTCTGATGATGGACGGTGATTGCACTATCGCCCTGCAATGGCATGTCGATAACGGCAATATCGTAGCCTGGGGCGGGACCAATCCTGATTACGAAATTCAGATTGTTTATAACGCCGACTCCAATAAAACTACCGTGCAGGCGGTTAATGTTGTCGCGGCGAAATATACCTGGCCTCAGAACGGTATGGAACTAACCGTCGATGACCGTGAAAACCATTCAACTCAACTGGCAGCCTGGCAGAGATGTTACCGACCTTATCGGTTACAATATATATGTCTCCGACCCTAATTCCACTACGCTAAATCTGGTAAGCGATGCCGGGACGCCTTATACCGGCCTCAACTGGCAGATTTCAGCCGCACGCGGAGCAAATTATCTCTGGCGGGTTGACGAAGTAACCAGCAGCGGTACAGGGATCGTCACCGGCGACACCTGGAGCGTTACCATCAACAGCGAACCGCTGGAGCTTTTCCAGAGAACCCATGACGGCTCTTTGAAAACGCTCGACTATCAGTGGATTGCCTGCGGCGACGGCACGAGCTGGAACGATGAACTCAACTGGCACTCCGAAGTAGCCGAAGAACCCATACCAAAATACACCGGCCATGAAGGCAAGATTTCCGAATCACGTATGCCCAACACTACCATGACCGTAAGTTACTTCTCGCTGGGCGGTAATTTCTTCCTCGGTTATGACGGACTCGACCAGGTAGTCAATCTCGAAAACGGCTACTGGCAGCTCTACAGATTTTACTGCCGGGCCAATGGTACAGTAAATATCGATGCCGGCAGCAGATGTAGATGGATTATTCTGGAATCTGACGGCGGGGTATTCAATCTGGAAGGATACCTGCGGATAACTCTGAAATACTGGAGCTTCAAACAAACCGCCGAAGGTCGCGGCGGTATCAAAGTCCTCGACGGGCTGCTCTGGATCGAGACCATGCGCGAAAGTGGTGAACCCTTCGACACCGGCGAAACCGGAAATATCGACATCTACGAAGGTGTAGTCAAATTCAACGGCGACCAGACCGCGACCGTGCAGGGCTGGATCAATGCCGGCCATATCGTCGCTTACGGCGGAACTGACCCCAATAGTATTGTCGATATGTACTATGACACTGTTGAGGAACAGACCGTGCTGACCGCCAGAGCCGACAAGAGAAAAGCCTATGCACCTATTCCCGCCGATAAAGCGGTAGATGCCTACGCGACCACGCTGGGCTGGACGGCTGGGGCGTTCATCGACAGCGAAACGCTCTACCTCGGCGAGGCGCTCAAGGCCGACTTGAACGAAGACGAAACGGTTGATTTTGACGACCTGATGATTCTCCTCCGAAAACTATCTCTCCGATGGCTGGCAGGAAGTTGCTCAGGCCGACATTACCGGCGACAATGAAGTCAACCTGCGCGATTTCGCAGTAATGGCAGCTGAATGGCAGCAGTCAATGACACTCTACGAGATGGCAACTCTGGATTCCGACCCCAACAGCAGTGTCTCATATCCAGTTACACTCGAATATGACACGAAGTATTACTGGATGGTCGATTCAACCGTCGGCACCGAAGTTGTCACCGGCGACCTCTGGTCATTCACAACCGGCAGCGACCCCATGCTCGCCGACAATGAATACCCCGTCACCGGCGACAACAATGTTGTAAACGCCGCGGTAACCCTGACCTGGGAAACCGACCCAGCCATTACCGGATGCAATGTATATTTCGCTGACAATTACAACCAGGCGTCACTGGCAACTACCAGCGACCCGGCCTATCAGACCAATACCTCGACCGGCCAATGGAACTGCCCCAGCCTTACCAGCGGGCAGAAATACTACTGGCGTATCGACACCGTCGAAGGCTCAACCGTCCGCAAGGGCAAGGTCTGGAGCTTTATGGTGGTAGATGCTCCGATGGGTTTATACGCTGAAAGCGGCCTGGTCAAGCTCGCCAGCTCGCAGTTCAAAGGCTACGGCGTAAATTACATCGACCCCTTTACCCGCAGAGTCCAGAATCAGGACGACTTCAGCTATGAACCGGGATTTGCCGCACTGGCCGACAAAAACATCCCCTTCGTCAGAATGTGGGGAAGCTGCCGTCATGTCAAGGACTGGGCCTTGTATTTCGAGGACAAGGACCGTTATTTTGAGATTATGGATGATGTAATGGCCACTGCGGAAGCGAACAATGTCGGTGTTATTATCGACCTGTTCTGGAGCTGGTATCTGCTGGCTGATGTCGTCGGCGAACACATGGACCAGTTGGGCAATCCTAATAGCGACAGTTGCAAATTCATGGAAAACTATATCCGTGAAATCTACCGCCGCTATAAAAACTGCCCCGTATTCTACGGCTGGGAGCTCGGCAACGAGTATAATCTCGCCGCCGCCGGTAACGCGCTGGCACCGGTCCTTGAAGCCATCTACGGCCATCCGCTGACCAGAGATAATACTCTGGACCGCATTAACAATACCCTGGCCCGGCAGTATGTCGCTAATTTCAATGCCGCGGTTCGCAAGGTTGACAAGGCCCGCATGACTACCAACGGTTATAGCATCAACAAAACCGGTGAAACCTACGGCGGCCCCGAAGTATACGAAGACCATGCCGCGGTCGAGGTTGCCAGTATCCATTACTACGGCACCGGCGGAGCAACACCGGCCGCTTTGGCACAGGCTGTTACTGATACCGCAAGCTGGGGCAAACCGCTCTATGTCGGCGAGTTCGGCGTCAAGGAAGGCAGCGAGCTGGTTACCACAACCGTCGCCGATGCCTTCAGTGATATGCTCGACGACATGACCAACGCCGGCGTAACCTTCGCCAGCGTATGGGTATACAACTTCCCCGACCAGGACGATGCCTGGAGCATTGCCGCTAATAATTCCCGCAGCTATATGCTTGACATGCTCGAAGATGTGAACGATGATTTGAATCCGTAAGACGTTATCAAAGTGCTGCTCCCTTGAAACCGGGGCAGCACTTTTTTTTTTGCCCAAAATTTTCGCACAAAAAGGAGTTTGACTGTTGAAAAAAATCTTACTATTAGCAATTATCCTGGCTTTCCCTCTTACCCTCACCGCTGACATCCACCAAAGCCAATTGTCCGACGACAAAAACCACATTATTCGTATCGACCTCGATAACGACGGCGATATTGATATCCTCGAAAGATGGCTCAGCGGTAAACGCTGCCGCTGGATAGACGAAAACGACGATATGCTCCCCACCGACCTGCGCGGCGACATTGTTGCTGATTGCCTCCAGATTGACAAAAACAATGACGGTATCTACGACGGTTTTGAAGACATGAATGTCAAATGGGTTGACAATGACCGCGACGATATAAGTGATTTTCAGGTAATCGTCATCAACACCCTGCCCGGCGAAGAAAAAAAATGGGCCGGCAAGGGACTTTACATGGTCATTGAGGATGTCGACCGCGACAATGTTATGGCCTATATCGACTGGACCAACTTCGACCTGGCCTGCTGGCGGCACACCGGCAGATGTAATTTCTCGCCCGACTATAACGGCAACTCCATCTTCCTCAAAGCCCACCTCGCTTCATTTGCCGTAAACGATGCCCGCTGGAACTGGGAAAACCCCTTCGCTTTCTACGATTTCGACGACGACGGCTGCACCGAAATGGCCGTTCGACTAATTGACGATTTCGATAATCTCTGCGATGGTTCTCTCGACAGCGCTTATCTCAGCTTTGATATAGATAATGACACGCAGCGCGATAATGAATTCGATTACGATTTTTCTTTGTTGTTCAAAAAAAATAATGCCTGCGACTATTCCCAGCACATACACAAATGCCCCGACCTCAAAGCCCCCGAATGGGCCCTGCCCTACTTTCAATACACCCAATGGCGAACCATCGACCAACTCCAATACGTCCCCCACGAAAAATGTTTCGATACGGCTTTTGGAATCAACTGGTCAAGCTGCTATTTTACCTTCGACGAAGATGACGACGACCACCGCTGGGAACGCGTCGAATTGTATCATCCCCACGACCCCTATACTCTCCGCTGGACCGAGGAACAAAAAAAATCCGGCGTACACCCCATGAACGCTCACGCCCAGGCAGATACTATCGGCGACCGCGGCGAGTTCGATATGGATAACAGCGGCAGGGGCAAACTCTATTTCGGCAGATGGGACAGCCGACTTCACCTCTACGGCGCCGAATGGGGCGCATGGACCATTGACCGCCAGGCAAAATACAACGGCGCTATCCTCCTGCCCCGTGCCTGTTCCAAAGAAATCGCCAAAAAACTCGAGGCCGTCATCACCTATAAAGACACCAACAACAACGGCTTCTTCGACCAGATAAATTTCGACTATAACGCCGACAAAATCCCCGAACTAACCATCAACCTTCTCGAATACGGAACCGACGTATGCGAAATCATAGACCCCGCCCAAATCAAATGGCAGGGCCTGAACGAATCCTTCAAGCAAAACGCTAAATTATCATGGCAGCAGGCCTGTCAAATCTATCGCGTATTCTGGCGACGAGGCCTGTCAAACAAGGAAATCGACGACCTCGCCTTCGCATCCTCAACCTGGGAAAAATACTTCCACGCCGCCAAACTAAAAGATGCCGTCTTCAAAGAATTAGCCCAAAAACTCTCCTCCGATTCTGACAACCTCAAAACCCTGCAAAAATACTATTTCACCGGAGATTTCAACGCTATGGCAAAATGGATGCTAACCGTAAATATCGCCCCATAACTTTTGCGCAAAATGGAGATACGATTGCACGAAACGGGGTGGACTAACCCTCTCCCCTAAACGATAATATCAGAAGAATTATTTAATCGGTCGGATCCCCTTTCTGGCCGATTACTTTAACGGAATGTTGCCTTATTTTTCAGGAGCGTTGTAATGAGAAAATACCTGCTATTGTTAATCACCCTTACCATGACCTCAACCACCTTCGCGGCCATCACCTTCGTCGATGCCGACCTCACCAACACCACAATTAACGGTGCGGCCCCCGTCAATGGCGTAAACTATATCGACAACGGCACCAGCGGCGATGGCAACAATGGCCTCTGGGGTATCAGGGCTCGTTCCAGTGTCAATGGCGGGTTTATCTGGACCACCGATGCCGTCGGCGACGAAACCACCGAACCGCTAATCACAACCATCACCATCAACGGTGCTCCGGGAACCTATACGATTTACGGCTGTTTCAATATCAGCCAGCAAGGCACCAGCGACTGGGACGCCGCTTTCACTTTGGGCGGTGGAAACCCATATACTACCTTCCACAAAACCAACGCCCGCCGGGCCCGTACCTCTGATTTCGAAGGCTCGGTACTCGTAGAGGACGTCAACGGCACCAGCTACATGTTTATCGCCCGTATCGGCATTGTAACCACCACTACAGCAAACCAGCAGGTTTCCGTTTACGTTCAGGGTGCCGACCGTGACGATGCCGACGACCGCACCTGGTATGACGGTGTCGGTTATCAGCCGGTAGAAAACGACCCGGTCCTCAGCAACCTCACCATCAATAAAAAAGACAGCGGTTATCGCGGGATATGGTACTATATCCCCAAAGACGGCATCGTCAAATACGGCGGCGGACTCGGTACCTACTGTGCCAAACATCGTCCCATGGCAATCTACAGTGCCCAGGCCGACAAAACCTTCTTCTGCTACGGCGGCACTGCACCAGGCAGCAATACCCGCCTCTGGCACATGGTCTCCGAATACAATCACGCGACCGACCAGGTTTCTCTGCCCACCATCCTGCTGGACAAAGGCACCAACGACGCCCACGACAACCCCGTAATCAGCATGGACAGTGACGGCTATGTCTGGGTTTTCTCCACCTCACACGGAACCGACCGACCCAGCTATATCCACAAAAGTAAAACACCTTACAACATTGACGAGTTTGAACTCATTCACCCCACCAAGGTCGATGACAGTGACAATGTGGTAACTTTCGATAACTTCTCATATTTCCAGATTTGGCATCGCGACGCTGACGGCTTCTTCGCTTTCTGGACCAGATACGGCGACCCCGTTCAGCGTACCATCCAGTTTATCACCAGTCCCGACGGCGTACACTGGTCCAAAACCCAGAGAATCGCCACCGTGGGTGTCGGCAGTTATCAGGTCTCCGCTAAAGGCGCGGTAAAGGTGGGCACCGCTTTTAATATCCATCCCGTAGAAGGCGGACTCGACCGCAGAACAAACCTCTACTATGTCGAATCAGCCGATAACGGCCAAACCTGGCAAACCGCCCACGGAACCACCTTGAATCTCCCGGTTCTCGACGCCGAAGAACTTACCACCCCCGCCCTTATCCACGATTATCACACCGAAGGACTAAACGTTTACCTCAAGGACATCATTTACGACCCCTGCGACAATCCCGCTATCCTTTACGTAACCACCAACGGTCCCATGCCCGGCCCCGAAGACGGACCACGCACCTGGCATATCGCCCACTTTAACGGCACAACCTGGGACATCAAAACGGTAACAACCTCAACCCACGCTTATGACACCGGCTCGCTCTATCTCGAAGCCGACGGAACCTGGCGTATCATCGGCCCCACCGAGCCCGGCCCGCAATACTACGATACCGGCGGCGAGATAGCTATGTGGGTCAGTAACGACCAGGGCGACACCTGGACCAAAACCAGAGACATCACCCAGAACAGCACCAACAACCACACCTACGTTCGCTCCCCCGTCAATGCCAACGATGAATTCTACGCTTTCTGGGCCGACGGTGACGCCAGCGCCGAATCCATCTCAAATTTCTACTTCTGCAACAAAGCCGGCGATGTGACCCAACTGCCCCGCGGCACATCCTACGAGCATTGTGAATCGCTCGCCCCGCAGGATATTAACGGCGACTGCGATGTTGACCTTGAGGATTTTTCCATCTTCGCCGGTAACTGGTTTAACACCGGCTCATTTGAACCCGCCGAACCAACCGCCGGCGATGTTGACGAGGATTTCGAGATCGATTCCTTCTCCGAGCTGACCAACTTCACCTACGAAGATGTCTACGAACCCGTAATGACCACCGCCCAGGCTCTTTCCGGCAGCAAATCCATGTTCTGGGATGTCGATGATGTCAGTAAGTGCCAGATTCTCCCTTTTGGCTCTGAGACCGCTGACAACTGCGTGGTCAGCGTCTGGGTCTATCTCGACGAAAACACCGGAGCGGGCAGGTCCTTTTTTTCGGTATATGACAAAAGCGGAAACTCTGTCCTGCTCATGCCCGACATGAACGCCTCCGGCGAATACGACATCCTCTACCGTATCGGCAGCACCTACACCCGTCCCCTCGAAGTCGTCGCCCCCGGCTGGCATCAGCTCAGTTTCGCCATCTACGCTAATAACGCCGTCGGTATCTACTTCGACAATCAATACCTCGACACCGCCGAAACCTTCACGTCAGGCCTTTACCGAGTAAGATTCGGCAAGCCCTGGGCAGAACTGGCCGGCTGCAAGGTTTTTTTTGACAAACTCACCATCACCCAAAATTGCGACACTATCGGCGGCGGCTCGCCCCTCGCCAACGACTTCTACGAAGACTTCGAATATTACTGGACCGAAAACCTCGCCGATTACGGCTATGATGTCACAGGGCTCACCCTCATTCACCACCGCCGTACAAACCAGCGCCCAGCAATCATTTTTCACCGGCAGCAGCACCCAGGCCCGCGTCATAAAGGAACTGCCCGCAACCCTCACTAACTGCCGCTATTCCGCTCACATTTACATACCCCCTCACCGACAACGGCGAAGGCTATCTCGCCACCTACGACCCCACCGGAAAATACTCAATGATCGTCGTCACCACCAACCCCATGCGAGTCTATCATCGTATTGAGGGCAGCCGCTACGGCAACCTGGGAATCGACGCTGGCTGGCACCTTATGAGTACCATCGTGGATTACCTGGGCCGGTTCCATATGTTCTTCGACAATAACTACCTCGGGCGATACGATGACACCATCGGCCTAAGTGCCGTCCGATTCGGAGACCCCTGGGGCCAGGAAGGCTACACCTGTTTCGACGCGGTAACCCTCGTAACCGACCTGCGCGGCGGTTTCTTCGGCGACTGGAACACAACCTTCACCACCGCCGACTTCAACCAGACCGGCCTGGTAGACACCCAGGACCTCATCTCATTGACAAACAAATGGCTCACTATCAGTAGCGAAGCAAATTAATCCCCTCAAAACCACCAGAATGATTAACAACAACCTGAAATCAATACTCGGCGACTGCTCCGAATACCTCACCCTGGACACAACCGCCGACGGCTCATTCCAAACCAACACCGCCGGCGTACAAACAATCTACACCCCTAAAGACCGCAAAGTGGAATTCATCGTTTTCGCCGACAAAGTACTCTGCCTCGTCAAATCCGAAATGGGCTACCCCGCAATCTACCCCCTCAAGGCCGCCTCGTTCGATTCACCCGCTAAGGCTGTCCTGATGGACCTCGACGGCACCAGCGTACACAGCGAACATTTCTGGATATGGATCATCCAGCAGACCATCGCCCGCCTCATCGACAACAAAAATTTCACCCTCGAACCCCACGACGAACCCCACGTCTCCGGCCATTCCGTCTCCGAACACCTCCAGTATTGCATCAACAAATACTGCCCCGACAAAACCGTCGAGCACGCCCGCACTCACTACTTCGACATTGTAAATTTCGAAATGGCCGAAATCCTCAAAGGTCGCGGCAAACAGGATGCCTTCGTTCCCAGCCCCGGACTCAAAGAGTTCCTGCTAGAACTCAAAGGACGCAACATCAAAATCGCCCTGGTAACTTCAGGACTCTACCAAAAAGCCTGGCCCGAAATCATCTCAGCCTTCCGCACCCTCAAGATGGGCGACCCTCTCGATTTCTACGACGCTATAATCAGCGCCGGCCACGCCCTCCGCAAAGGGCAGGTCGGCACACTCGGAGAACTAGAACCAAAACCCCACCCCTGGCTCTACGCCGAAACCGCCCGCGTCGGACTGGGCATTACCACCGACCAAAGCTCAAAAGTCATCGGCATCGAAGATTCCGCCGCCGGAGTTATATCTATTCGACTGGCAGGGTTCCCCGCCCTAGGCATAAACACGGGCAACATCAAAAAAAGCGGCACCACCCCCCTGCTGCTCGACAAATTTGAAAACCTGACCGACGCCCTGCCCTTAATCCTCGGCTAAAATTGACTTAACGCTTGCAAACCACCTTCATATCATCTACATAAACCTGCGCAGACCCCTTAAACGTCAGCATAATCCGCCGCACAACACTTGACGCCCGAACCCCCTTACAAACCGGCAGACCAAGCCCGCTCGCCATATCCAGCCGCAGAACCTGCCACGTCCGCACATCATCATCAAACACAACCGAACCACCCGCCTGACTCTCACCATCCAGAGTATAACTCGCCGCTGGCACTCCGTGATTATTATCAGGATAATATATTGCCTGGCCCATATTATCATCATTAGGAAGCGTCACCACCGTAACCCACCGCAGCCGCGCCGCCTGATGCAAATCATCAACCCCACAATTAACCCGCATCTCCAAAACCCGGTTATCCATTATGTCAATACTTTCGCCAATATCCAGAGTAACCGCGTAAAAACCATCGTCATCATTCACTGCAAAAATACAACTGCCGCCCTCAATCCCCTTACCACTAACAATCTCACCACCTTTGACATCGCCCACCGCCGTCTCATCAAACAGCACCACCGAACTGTCCGAATAATAAACCGTATCACACTCAACCAACCCCGCCTCCAGACCATACTTATCCTCGATATAAGACCGGTGGAAACAATAAAAATGACCATCCTCAGCCCCCATCAGCAAATCCAGCCTGCCGTCACCGTCAACATCAAAAACCGACGGACAGCAAGTATGACCCGCCACCATAATATCCGTAATCGCACCCTGCTTCAAAAACAGCGGAGCCGCGTCATCAACCACATTCTCATAAACCGCCACACTACCTGCCACCTTCCAGCCAAACTGCTTATCGTCAACCACCAAATCCCAGTCGCCGTCATTATCCCAGTCGCACAACTCAAACTTCCGCCGACCACACCCGCCCGGCGGCAGCGGATTAATCTGCCAAGCCTTGCCGTCCCCGCCCCGAAATATCCGCTGACCCGGCAAAAGCACCTTCTCGCCACCATCCATCACTCGCCGATGCAATACCAGATAACCCTCATAATCCAACGCCGCCACATCCAGCAAACCATCATGATTATAATCCAGCATCTGCACCGTAGAACGCCATTGCGTTGACCATTCATCCTCGCCCGGCTTCCACCACCGCCATTCCGGCTTAGGCGAATCACCTGCCCAACGTACCCGAACCGCTTCCGCCGCATCCAGATTCAAACTACCATTATCGCCCGGATTACGATACCACAGAATCTTACCCCAGATACTGTTCAGCATTATATCCTTATAACCATCGCCGTCCCAGTCTGCCGCCCACGGCACAGTATAGCCCCACTTCGCCTCAGCTGGCCCCTGAATCGAACCATTATAACCCGCCGCTATACGAATATCCTCACCCGCCGACTTAAAATACGACGCCCCCCTAAAACGCAAAAGCGGATAACCCGATAAACACTCATACCACCCCACCTGCCCCGGACTATTACCGAATATCAAATCTAAATCACCGTCATTATCCCAGTCGCTAAGATTATTCGTAACCAGCTGAGCCGAGTTCGGATAATCACCTTCACTATCAGGATAAACCGCCGGTTTGAATATCATCCGACCTTCACCCGCCGAACGCCCCGTATTTTCTAGATAACCTAAACCGTCATTTTCACAACGGAAAAATATATCCAAATCACCGTCACCATCCCAATCCACCGCATGCAGCGTCAAAGCCTGATAATAACATTCAAACTCCCCCTCGGTCGTCAATAAATCAACCGGCGGAGCGAACTTCGGCTCGCCCCTGCTGCCCACATTCACAAAAACCTTGATGCGGTCCAGAAAATTACCCGACAGAATATCCAAATCACCATCAGAGTCAATATCAACAACCTGCGGACTCGGATAACCGTAAACCTCAGCCGGCAATCCCGCGGTAGTCATAACCTTAAAAGGCTCAGCCGACTTGAACTGACGATTATTGCCCAAATTCCGAAATACATAAAACCAGCCCCGCAAAGGACCATTTATCCACTTCCCATTCTCGTCAAAAGCGTTGGACCAGCCATATTCCTTCCACCAACCAGCTCCCACAATAACATCATTCAAACCATCCGCGTCCCAGTCCGCCACAAACCAGTTCACCGTACGAGATTCCTTGATACCCTTGCCAATCTCGCCTTCCAGCGGCAAATCAATCGAAACCCATTTGGAAAATCGCTGATTGATAAAATCGGAATAATACCCACCCTTCTTGACCGCGTCCAGCCGACCATCATTATCAACATCGACTACCTGCTTGGCACTCACGCCCAAATTAGCGCTTACCATCCGCCGCTTGCCGAATATCTGTTTAATATCACTTCCTTCACTCAGATAAACAAAACTGCCCCGCTCCGGCACCGTCATCAGCGAAGTGATAATATCATTATCGCCGTCACCATCCCAGTCACAAACCAGAGGCACCCCACGCATATCCACTTTCTCGCCCAGCTTGCCGAAACTAAGCGAATCGCCCGTCCCAACAAATGCAGGCTTAGCGATTCGCTCTGTTTCACCTCTGCCGTAAAAATCAAAATAACATATATACACCGCCCCCGCACCATCGCCCTCACGCCGCAGCCAGGAAAGATGCCGTTTCCGTTCAATGTTACGCTGCTGCTGATAACGGTGCCACTCATCCAGCTTCGCCGGAACCAGATAAGCTTCCAGCCCATCACCACTATTCTGACGTACCGCCTCACCAGTTTCACGGTCATATTCTATCACCCGCACCGAATCCGGATTCCAAACATCCGCACTCACATTCAACTGACGGGCAATCCCCTCAAAATCAACCTCCGCCCAGGCAATATTATGCCCCCCCTCACCCGACGCCGACCGACATTGCATCACAACACGATAATGATTCGCCGTCAGCCACGACCAATGGCTCTGGCCACCACCCTGAATCTCCACCGGAATCTTCGCCTGACCATAAGACCAGCAACATCCCAGACACCACAAAATCAAAAACCATTTCGCCTTTTTCATAGCTATTATTCCTGTTCTGACTTGTGAACTTAACTTTTGCAAAACTCTACTTGCAAACTCCTATCCGACCCAAAACTAATCGCAACCCACCCAAAACGCAACTATCTATTCCCTCAAACCTCAAAAATAACCGTTTCCTGCTGCTTCCAGACCCGCACAGTGCCCAAAAAAAAAGGCTGTCGTTTTAGAACGACGGCCTTTGTGAAAATTTACCAATAATCAATAACGATTATTTCTTTTTTCTCAGCAAAATACCACCCAGAGACAGCAGTACCAAAGTAGCAGGCTCCGGTATACTGTAAACATACAGATTGTCAACACCATCGGAATCACCCACAACCAACTGCTTGCCATCCGGGGAAAAAGTCATCGCGTTGGTAGCTACATTATGATTGTTCGAACCGGTAAGAGTAATTTCCGCGGTTGTGGCAGCCAAATAATCACCACCGCCCAAATCGGTCAGATTGGCAAGATCAAGACGATAGAAAATATGAGTCGCAGTGTCGTCGGAACCATTGCCAGTCGCCACCCAAAGGGAACCATCTGCGGGATTCACCGCTACTGCGTCATCAATGGCCATACCGGAAGCTAAAGAACTCATATCTAAATCTAAAAATACTCGCTCTAAAAAACCAGAAGCATTAACACGATTAACAAACGCCAGAGACTCACTACCCACGCTTGCTACATTCGCAGTAAAAAGATTCTTACTCGACAAATAAGCATAGCCGTCATAATCACTGCTGTCCGCTACCGGGTCACCGTCAATCAATTCTGACGAATCACTGTCACCAAATACAATGCCATAAACCGGAGAAGCGTCTGTACTGCCCGCACCAATCACCGTAACAGATTCATAGGCGTTATCGTCAACCCCGCCGTCAAACAGAAGCACATCCGAACCCGCAGTATAACTACCGCCAAAACCACTGGGAACCATCGCCAGGGCCTTCGGATCGTCATCAGCGCTGCCACTGTAATTGCCCAGCATTTTGGTTTCAACCACACTGCCGCCACTGGGATTTTCAACCTTCCAGACACTCGGCGTGCCTATATAACATACATAAGCATTACCGCTCGAATCAACCGTTACATCTTCGGGGCTGTCAACATCATTACTACTGGAATCGCCTGCCATGGCCAATCTTGAACTGGACGTTTGATTAATCATATCAACGGAATACAAACCTCTTTTGCTATTGTCAGCGCTTCTATTGACCAGATAAAGACGGTCATATACCCCACCGCTCATAGATGTCGGGTCATAAGCTATCCCCGCCATTACATTAATACTCGACTGAGCCGAATCTGTAATCTCAAAGTGAGCCTGCAAGCCCCCAACATAACTGCCATAAACAATATCACCGCATGCAAAACTCGGCAAAAACGCCGTCAATAGAGCAGTGAACACAACAAGTACCGTCTTCATAACATTTCCTCCAAAAAAAATTAGCGAAATACCTATTCCGCATTACCAAATACGACCGACTCACTCATTCTACAAAAATTAAATATACCAATCAAGATAAAAAAATATTGATTACGGAATAATTATCCAGAAGGGGCGGGCTCTTTTTTCTTGTTTGAAAATAAAAACAACCCCCCGCCCAATACCAACAACCAACAGGAACCGCCCCGCGTAAGCGGCCGGATACAACCACCAAATAATCCCCCCAAAAAAATAAAACCTTAAAACGCCAGTACCAGCATACCCCCCCCAAACCAGTCCAGCTAGCCCAGTTTTGTCCACTCCGTCCATAAAAACCACCAGAAACCGGGTATTTTCTGAAAAAAATCATCAAAAATTCAAAAAACCTGAAAAAAAACGTCAAAAAAACGCAATCCTGTTCGGCACATTTATTGCTCAAATACAGTTTTTCTGTGGTCTTTGCAGTTCATATGATTTAGCGGGGATTATCCCTCAGTGGGACTGTCGGCACTGGTTATTTTGGCGCAGCATCAGCGGCAGCGGCGATTTTTTTGAGGATCGGCCTTAGTTTTGGCTTTGGAGTTTATTGATATGGTTCTGCATTTCTTGCTCGTCGGCCATGCCGCAGAGGTGCCAGCAGAGCATTTCGTAGGTTCTTAAAGTTGGTTTTTTGCCCGTCCACAGGCTGATCAGCATACAGGCGATAATCGCGGCGTACATCTGCAGTTCGATACCGTTTTCGCAGAGGCTTAGCAGATGTCGGCAGCCCAGCACATGCTTAAAAAAGCGGAAAAATATTTCGATGGCCCAGCGTTTCTGATAGAGCAGGGCAATGACTTCGGCGTCCAGGTCCAGCCGGTCGGTGGCAATCAAAATCATCTCACTCTGACGTGGTCCCTGGCCCCGTTTCAAATGCGGTTGACATTCAACCGCTATCAGGCGTAACGGTTGTTTGAAATCTTCCCGCAGTTTTTCACTGCTGCCGGCGATTACCGTACGATCAAAAATTATCCCCGCTTTTCGAGCATCTTCAGTTAAAGGTTTTTCCTGAATAGTTTCGTAAACCGTATCCTCACGCAGCCGACAGACAAAAGAGCTTTTACTATCCACAATGGCCTGAAACAGCTTAAAACAGGCATATCCGCGATCATTGACATAAATCCGGCCGGGCTGAAGATTCTCTAAAAAAACCTTTCGCTCATCAGACTTGTCTTCACTGATATTTATTTTCAGAGGCACATATTTTTCCAGATCAAACTGAGTGTGTGCTTTAATTCCGGGTTTGTCGGTGTCCCAGGCAGCCTGAGTGAGTTTTTGCAAAGCCTGAATACTGCTGCCGTCCACCAGGGTAATGACCTGACCGACTTCCAGTTTTTTGTCCTGAGATATCGGCCCTAACTGCTCAGTGAGTTGAGCGATTATCGGCTCTAACAAAGAACTCTCAAAAACCCGGGATGCTTCCGAAAGCGAACCCAGCGAAGCCCGTGAGCAGCCCAACAGCCGCTGTACTTTTTTGAGCTCGCCGGCCTGCTGCAAAGACCGGATGGAACTGCAGATCGGATTGAACATGTATAACAGCAGCAGACTGACATACTGGTCCATGAATAATGTGCGATTGCCGGCCCGGTCCCGCTCACATCCCGCCGAGTGAAGACCTTTCAGCAGAGCCGAGAGGGACTTGAAATACTTGAACCCACGCAGGTCCCGCTCCTGGATTTTCTGACGCTTAGCACTCATGCCTCCTATTAGAGCATAAATATCCCTCGAGCGCAAATTACCTATCTTAACATTTCGGGTTTTTTTTAAAAAAAATACAGGAGGCCAAAAGCCTAAAGCAATAAATGTGCCGAACAGGATTGCAAAAAACGCCAAAAAACGGTCGTTTCAGTCCAAATCGCGCCAACTTTTCACCGCGTTTTGGTAACACCCCCACCGCACTTCCGCACCCCCACCCAGAGCGCGATTCAGCACCGAATATCAGAGCCCGCACCCCCGGACAGACTATTCCCTGCCGAACAAACCATAAAAAAACCCCGGGCAAAAACCCAGGGTTTCAAAATCAATTTCTTTGGGCCAAAACTCTTAACCAGCCGTCTCAGCCTCACCCGCAGCAGCCTCGTCAGATTCCTCATCCTTCGCCTGCTCACTATGTTTAAACTCAAAACCCATACGCGTCTTGATATTCTCAGGATTGAAATAATCCAAAGCCATAACCTGCTGATTGCGAATGACAAGCTCGCGAGAAACCATCGGCTTGCGCTTGAGGTATTCCGCCTCCTCAAACACCGGCGACTTCAGTTCCTTGAACACCAGACAACTGCTGTCTAACGCCATCGGCACAACCGCCAGACCCTCAACCACCTGACCATTATGCTCACGGGCGTATTCAGCCACTTCCATAACCGTCTGCATCCGCTGCTGAATAATCCGGGCATAGTAAGAAGCACTGCCCTGATTCTGCTGAGCCATCTTCTGATACTGTTCCTGATAACGCTGCATATCGTCACGCAGGCTCTGCACCTGACGCAAACTCAAAGGACGAATAGGATTGTTCGGGTCAGAATTAAAATCAGCGTTAGTAGCTTCAAAAGCCTTGTCCCAATCCTCCCCCGCCTGCGCCGCAAACTCACGGGCCTTTGCCTGAACCAGTTCATAGTTACGTAATCTTTTCCAGTCCTGAACCAGTTGCTTGTGAATTGCCCCGCCTTCAGCGTCAGCCGGGACATTCTCGGCCGCACCGTAGGAACCATCATCCACCATCGAAACCGGGTCACGCTGTTTCTCAGCATCGACCACGCGTACCAGATAAGCAGCGTTGGCATTACCTGAGTAATCCAGCGTCAGAACCGGACCAATATCATCCAGCAAACGCACCATCTCATCACGGAGACGCTCATCGACTTTACTATCCATCAGAGGTTCACACTGGAACATCAAAGCCAGCACCGACTGTACCGCCCGGCCATTTTTAACCACGTAAGTCTGCCCGAACCCCTGAAAACCCTGAGCGCTGGCAGGGGTAAGATAATTGCTCAAACCATAGCTTAGAGGCACTTCTGTGCTGGTAAGCTCTTTGGTAATGCCGTCGTAATCTGCCGCGGCCTTGACACGGTCCTTATATTTGGCTTCGCGGGCAGCCAGCTCACCCAGAGCCCCCACGGACATACGTTTGGCTTCTGCCAAAACCTGCAAAGCCTTATCTTCAGCCTGCTTCTGCAAATACGAATCACGGGCCTGGTCGGCAACCTCATCGAACGACTTGACACGATATTCCGGCTGAGCATCTTCCACACCTTCAGCCGGCTTGACTTGTTCGGTGAACTCAGCCTGATTATCAGCCCAATATTGCTGAATCAAATCCTCCTGCTCGCCGATTGGCAATCCCTCAAAGTCCGCGGTGCAAGTCTGTTTCAATTGAGCAACATCAGCCTTGATATATTCAACCTTAACCCGGTCGGACAGTTTATAGCCCAGACCAAACGGGTTGTCATCACCACCCGCACCCGGCTCAGCCGTACGATATTTATCGAAAAGCTCCTGTAATTCCACATCTGTCGGCTCGCCCGCCTTGACCCGAAGCATGGAAGTATCAAAAGCCACAAAAGTGCCTTCGGTCTTTTCCACATCGATACGCTTCTGAATCAAAGTCTTCAGTTCCGGCTCCGTCAAAGCCATCGGGCGGGTAAGACTGTGGGCATAACGAATGATAGATATGTAGTTTGCCACCGCCGAAAGAAGGCGACTCTCTGAAATATTCATACTGTTCTGCAGAGCTTCCAGACTCATACCCTGCATACCCTGCATCATGAGCTGCTTACGCCATTTCAGCAAATCGCTCACTTGTTCGTGAGTAGCCCGGATACCCGCCTCATGAGCTTCATTAACCAGCAGCAGATAATACAAACGACCCCGAACCGCATCTTCTGCCGCGATAGCATCGATATCCGCGAATACTTTTTCCAGAACAGATTCGCCGACCATATCACCCAGACCCGCCATCCGCCGAATAAGCTCAGCCCGAACCATCTTCCGAGATGAACTGTCCGCGAAAAGAAGCTGGTGAACCGCCAATTCAGGGATATAACTAGAACCGCCCGCCTCCGGCTGCTGCAAGCCCGCAAAAGCCAGACCACGCGCAATCTGGTCAATACCCAATGAACGCAAAATATTCAAATCAGAATCAGCCCCCCCAATCTCCAGCGTCCCCACCGCCTTTTTATCGCCGTTGCTGTCGGTGTAAAAGCCCATGACCTGGTCGGAGTTTTTTCTGCGGGCCAACTGGTTTAGAATGCTGGGAATTCCAAACATCACCGCGACAAAGAAAACGACCACTATCATGATTTTCTGCTTATGCTTGCGAAGGTATCGCATCATATCCATCTGCTAACTCCTAAAAATCCATTGGTTAGACAAAATACTAAGCCTGATAGTATAATTCGGCAGTTCGCCTCTGGCAAATGAGAATTGAAAAGAAAGAATATGAGTTTTTTTATTTCATAACTACGTAATTTTCAGTAGCTTATAGGAGCGATTTTTATGGGCCGCCCGGAACAAATAATAAATCCGCCAGGGAAAATGCCTTGACATACTCCTCTGGCTCGGTTAACCGGTCACATCCGGCTTTGGCATTGGGTTTGACAAGTTTTCTCAGGCTCAAGGCCAATATCACCGATAGGAAAGAGCGAGACCGACTGAGGCGAGCCCGGAAAAGCAACCGGGCTTAATAACCATAAAACATTAAATTACAGATACTTAATTGTTATGGCAGCAAAATCTACAAAAAGCGGAACTTCTCTGGTAATCGTGGAATCACCGGCCAAAGCCCGGACCATCAATAAATATCTGGGCAGCGACTATGTCGTTATGGCCAGTATGGGTCATGTCCGCGACTTGCCCAGTAAGTCTCTGGCTGTAGATGTCGAGGCGGGCTTCACTCCTACTTATGAGACCATACCAACTCAGAAAAAACGCATATCGGACCTAAAAAAAGCTGCCCAGAACGCCCCTTTAGTCTACCTGGCCACTGACTTGGATCGCGAAGGTGAGGCTATTGCCTGGCACCTGGCTGAGGTTCTCAAGGTCGAATCCGACCGGGCCCGGCGGGTGGTTTTTAACTCTATTACCAAAAGTGCCATCCAGCAGGCGTTTTCCAATCCCCATAAACTGGATATGGGCAAGGTCAACGCTCAGCAGGCCCGGCGTATTCTGGACCGTATCGTCGGTTACGAAATCAGCCCACTGCTGTGGAAAAAGGTCGCCCGCGGTCTTTCGGCAGGACGAGTACAGTCCGTGGCGGTCAAGCTGGTGGTCGCCCGCGAACGTGAGATTCTGGCTTTTGTACCTGAGGAATACTGGAAACTCAGCGGCATTTTCAGCACTGCTGCGAACGAGCAACTCACCGAACAATATGAGAAATTCCTGGCCGGTTTTAAAGAAAAGGATGCCACCAACCAGCAGCGTAATGAATGGCTGGCTGAGAGAAACTGCCTGGAAACCAATCTGGCAAGTGTCGGCGGTGAGCATTTCCGGCCCGATAACGAAACCGAAGCCCGTAAAATTCATCAGGCTTTACAATCAGCAGAATTCAAAATTGCCGAAGTTAAAACCCGCCGAACGCAATCAAAACCCTCGGCACCATTTATCACCTCAAGCTTGCAGGTTGCCGCGGCGAACCGCCTGGGCTTTACCACCCGCCGGACGATGCGGGTTGCCCAGCAGCTTTATGAAGGTATCGAACTTGCGGGGCTGGGCAGTATAGGTCTGATAACCTATATGCGTACTGACAGCACAAACCTGTCCAGCGAAGCGATTGGCTCCGTGCGAGATTTCATCGGCAAAGAGTATGGCAGCGACTATCTGCCCGGCTCACCCTTGCGTTACAGCTCATCCAACAAAGCCGCTCAGGAAGCTCATGAAGCTGTCCGGGTCACGGACGTAACACTCACTCCGGAATATCTCAAGAAAGACCTCAGCGACGAACAATTCAAGCTGTATCAGTTGATTTGGAACCGTTTTGTGGCTTGCCAGATGACCCCGGCCCAGTGGGATGTTACCAGTGTTTCTATCACAGGTCAGACCGAACTGGGCGAAGCGGTATTCAAAGCCAACGGTCGCAAACTCGTTTTCGATGGTTTCATGAAAGTCACCGGCGTTTCGGTGAGCAGCGGCGACCAGCTTCTGCCGGAGCTAAGCGAAGGCAATCAGGTCTGGCCAGTCAAAACCGAGCCAACTCAGCATTTCACTTCGCCGCCAGCCCGCTATACCGAAGCATCTCTGGTAAAGACTCTGGAAGCGGAAGGGATCGGTCGGCCAAGTACTTACGCTTCGATTATCTCTACCATTCAGGACCGCGGCTACGTCGAACAAATCGACCGCAAGTTCCACGCCACCGACCTGGGCATTGTGGTCACCGATAAACTTTCCGAGCATTTCCCCAAGGTAATGGATACCACCTTCACCAGCCACATGGAGCAACAGCTCGATAAAATCGAAGAGCAGCACCTCGACTGGGTTGCGGTATTAAGTGAATTCTATGGTCCGTTCAAAGAAAATCTTGAACGTGCTCACGAAGAAATGGTTCATGCCAAGGCTGAGACTCAGCCATCTGAATATAAATGTCCCAAGTGCGAACAGCAACTAGTTTATCGGTTTGGCAAAAACGGCAGATTCCTTTCCTGCTCAGCCTACCCGGAATGTGATTTCGCGTCTCCCTGTGACCGCGAAGGCAAGATATGCGAACCGGAAACCACCGAATACGAATGCCCCAATTGCGGCAAACCGATGATTTTGCGTAAAGGACGTTTCGGTACATTCCTAGGTTGCAGCGACTACCCGGAATGCAAAACCACCCAGCAGCTCGATAAGGAAGGTCAACCCCTGCCGCCCAAAGCTCCGCCCAAGCCCTCCGGCATCAAATGTTACAAATGCGGCGGTGAACTGGTAATTCGCGAGAGCAAGCGCGGCCCGTTCCTCGGCTGCGGCAAATTCCCCCGCTGCCGGACAATCATCAGTATCAAACAGCTTGAAAATCTTCAGGAACTCCAGAAGCAAGGCGTCTGGCCGCCGGACAGCTATGAGAAAGCCGATGAACTTCTGGGCAGAACCAAAAAAAACGCCGCGAATAAAACTACTACTAAAAAGACCGCTAAAAAGAAAACCACTAAGAAAAAAACCGCCAAGAAAGATGACGACTGACGGCTAAAACCAAGTTGTTGGGCGAGTCGGGTTTAGCAGTATTTTTCCGGTTCGAGCATTTCTTTGGGCACATCCGTGTCCAGATGTCTTATCAGCCCGCGGGCCTTCTCGATAATCTCTGAGACATTAACCGGCTCGTTGATAAACTTGGAGAAGAGCTGTACCACCCCGGCGTATTCATCCTTGGACTGCCGGAGCATATTCAGCAGTTCCTCGGTTTCGATGCTAAATGCCGTCCGGCATAAATCCAGCAACCCGTCATCTTCAGGACAAAGGACTTCCGGGTCGTTCAAGGCTAGATTACCCACGAAATAACTCACCTGCGAAAGTTTAACCGTTTCATCAAAACTAAATTGTTTCTGGCTGGGCCGATGATGATTAGCTATCGGCAATACCAGCAAATCGGGCAGATTCCAGCGTCGGCAAAGACTCTCGGACGCGTCCAGATGCGTTAATTGAAATGTTTCCTGCTCCAGAATATGCAAAGTTGCCGGCGAGCTGCGAGCCCGCGACCAGATGTCTACATAATCAGGACCATAGACCTGACAAAGAACCAGAATACCGCAATTCTGGAGCAAACCGACCAGAAACGCTTCTTCACGCAGTTCGGGACAGCTCTTGGAGGCAATCCTGCGAGCAATAACCGCCCGCAGCAGACTTTCCTGCCAAAAGACATTCATATCAAATCCCGCCGGCGCCAGACGACTGAGCGTATCGACTAGATGAAATCCCAAACAGATTGACCGCACATATTTCAAACCTAAAGCATTTATGGCCCGCTCAATATTTGTCGCTTTGGTCCTCAAACCATAAAACGCTGAATTTACCACCCGCAGCAGACGCGAACTCAAGCCCATATCGGACTCTATCACCCGCGCGAAATCAGCAAAGTTAGCGTTGGGGTCTTTGCACAACTCTATAAGCTTACAGGCCACCTGGGGCAACGAGGGGATATTGGCATCATCCAGCAGTTTTTCCAGCTCCTCCCGCTGAGGATCAAGATTATCGGACCCGTTGTAATCAGTCATATCTGACATAATCTTCCCTTACCTCTGGTTCTGAACCCTGTCAGTTCTTCATATCATTCCCAAAATGCCTATCGGCCTGTTAAACAACACTCAAACTTTCGACACTGCAATTATCGACTGAAAATTAGAGGACATTAACATAATAACGTTTTCACGTCCTCTGCCTGATTAATATCGTCCGGGTGAGACTATTACAAAAAAAAATGGGACCACCCAATAGTCACCTACAAAAACAGGAAAATCTAAATATCCACTAAAGGAAGGTCTTATAAGACCCGATGAGAGCCATAGATTAAATCTTAAACACGGTACATCAATAAGGAAAACACCGCTCGTGGGGCACGAAGAACAAGAAAAGAAGACATGCGTTCAGGCCGGCTATCTGCCTGTCCCTCTGGAATCCATACCCACAGAAAGTCTGGCGGGGCTGGAACTGTATCTGTCAAGCAGCGGAAAATATTCGCTTTACAGTACTATGGGATTGGAATTCGACCGCGACGATAAAGAGCGACTTCTGAATGCGGGGGTAGTTTTTGTTTATGTCTCAGTAAAAGACCATCGTCAATATTATGAGACGATGGAAAACGCACTTCAGGAAATCGTATCGGACCAAAAGATACAGCGTGAGAGAAAATCTGAAATACTTTATTCTACCAGCATCGAACTGAGTAATCAGCTTCTCAGTGCCCCGCCCGAAGAAAAAGAATTACAACGGGCCAGTCGCCTGGCCCAAAACACGGTCCAGCTAATCATGCAGGATCACGGTGCTTTCGGCAGTCTGTTCGATGCTTTCAACCATGATTTCTATACCGCCAGTCACATGGTAAACGTATGCAGCCTGACCATTGCCCTGGCAGGGAAAATGGGGCTGACCGACCCTCAGACTCTCCAGAATATCGGAACCGGGGGCCTGCTGCATGACATCGGTAAAATTTTCATCCCCGCCGATTTACTCAACACACCCAACAAACTCACCAAAGATGAATTTGAGCTTATTAAATCGCACGTGACCCGCGGCAGTAAACATTTGAAATCGGTGGCAAACCTGCCCAACGACGTTATGAGTGTCGTCATGGAACATCACGAAAGAATGGACGGCAGCGGCTATCCGAACGGGCTGGAACATGAACAGATAAGCCCTATGGGCAGGCTGGCGGCGATTGTCGATAGTTTTGACGCCATGACTTCCGTCAGGCCCTACCGATCGAAAACGTTTACCGTCGCAGAAGCTTTGCAGATTATCGAAGATGAAACCGATTCGAAATATGACCGGGAAATATTTTTCGCCTTCGCTTCGATGATTGAAAAAACCGCGCCCATTGCCGAAGATGAGCAAACTAACAAAGATAACGCCATCAGAATTTCGCTGAACGATAAAGATAAGGCCCAACAACTGCATTATTATTTCAGAATGCCGATGTGTGTGCGTCGCGTCAGGAAAATCAATAGCAAAATCACTATGGGCAGCCGTGAAGATGTCGTCGGCCATAAAATTTCCTGCATGGGTGTCGGATTTCTGACCGACCGAAAATTTAATGCCAACGACAATCTGATTCTCTCGTTCCCCAAAGTCAAAGCACTGGACCTGGACCATACCCTCGTAGTTGTAACCCGCTGTCAGGACCACGGCGACGGCTGGTACACGGTCGATGCCCAGTTCCCCACGCCTTATCAACCTGAGACCATCGACAACATCAAGAAAGTTACCGTAGTACGCGAAATTTCCGCCCTGGTCGATGCCAACTGATATTTATCAGGTATGATAATCCGCGTTGATAGCTACGTACTCTTTTGATATATCGCAGGTGTAGCAGTAGTCCTCAAAATCACCCTGGGCCAGTTCGACCACTACTTCCCAATACTTCGCCTTCATTTTTTCGCTCAGCTTCGCGGCGTCGAAATTACAGGGACGTCCTTTGCGAAAAACCGCTGTGCCGGCAATAGTACAGAGCATCGAATTTACGTCAAACTTTGCTCCGCTGTAACCTACGGCACTAACAACCCGCCCCCAGTTGGGGTCTGCCCCGTTAAAAGCCGTCCGCACCAGAGGGCTGTCAACCATCGCCCTTACGGCCCGACGGGCATCGCGAACACTCGCGGCGGATTTTACCCGAACGGTCACCGCACAAGTGGCGCCTTCACCGTCAGCAGCCATCTGACGAGCCAAATCATCACAAACCTCGATGAGAGCCTGAGCGAAAATCTGGTAATTGTCATCGACTTTGGTAATGCGTTTATTGCCGGCCTTACCCGAAGCCAGAATAATAGCACTGTCGGACGTACTCATATGATTATCAATAGTTACATGATTGAAAGACCAAGCCACCGCGTGCTTAAACGCCCGCTTGAGCATATTCGACGAAATATCGGCATCGGTTGTGAAAAACGCCAGCATCGTTGCCATGTTCGGCGCTATCATTCCAGCACCTTTGGCGATCCCGGCGAGTTTAACCGTTTGGCTGTCGATGGCAATCTCGCGATACGCGGTTTTTTCACAGGTATCGGTCGTCATAATCGCTTTGGCCAGGTCCGCACCGTTCTCGGCAGTGTCAGCAACGCTGCCGGCGGCCTGGTCGATACCCGCCCGCACTTTTTCCATCGGCAGATATTCACCGATTATACCGGTCGAACAGACCAGCACCGCATTCGGGCTGATTTTGAAATGTTTGGCAACCTGGCTACAGATTCGCTCGACATCCTTCTCGCCGCGCGGGCCGGTGCAGGTGTTGGCGTTGCCAGCGTTGACGAAAATCGCCTGAGCCTTGCCACCACGAATCTTCAGTCGATTGCTAACCACACATGGGGCTACAACTTTATTCGTCGTGAAGGTCGCCGCCGCGGTACACATCTCATCAGCGACAACTATCCCCAGATCATATTTGCCGCTGCGCTTGATGCCCGCCCGCACCGCCGCCACCCGAAAACCACGACAACTTGTCAGACTCTTGTTTTCCATATTCGCTTCTCGAACAAAATCTGGTTTCTCAAACTGGATTTACAGCAAACCCATCGTTTCCGGCAATTCACTGATAATATTCATGTTCTGTATCGCCTGGCCCGCGGCACCTTTGACAAGATTATCGATGGCTGAAAATACCACAACCTTGCCCTTGGTAATCGTCGGATAAACATCACAAAAATTCGTCCGTGACACATTCTTGGTACTCGGCGGCTTGCTCAACACCCGCACAAATGGCTCATTCGCGTAGAAATTATTATAGAGCTCGATGAGGTCATCCTGCGAAACCTTGCTAAGCGGCACACAATAAATACTCTCGGCGATACCACGGTCCATGCAGACAACATGGGGCTGAAATAATACCTTAACCTTACGCGAAACAAAATCCGTAAGAATCTGTTCAATTTCCGGCATATGCCTGTGTGTTCCCACGGCGTAGGCAAAAATATTTTCATTCATTTCCGGAAAATGGAAAGGCAAGGCCGCTTTCCGCCCTGCCCCGGAAGCACCCGAAACCGCATTGACCACAATATCATCCTGAGCTATCAGTTTTTCCTTCAGCAAAGGTGCCAGAGCCAACGCTGCCGCCGTCGGATAACAACCCGGATTGGCTACCAGAGTCGCGCCAATAATTTTATCACGGAACAATTCCGGCAGGCCAAAGGCCGCATTGGCACAATTTTTCTTATCGGTATGCTCGACCTGATAAACCTCCTCATAAAGGGCGGTGTCGTGCAGACGATAGTCAGCACTGAAATCAACCACTTTAACACCTGCCCCCAACAGTTTAGGAACAAAATCCATCGAAACCTTATGTGGCAGACAACCCAAAGCTACATCGGCAACCTCAGAAAGCTTATTTAGGTCCACCGGTTCAACCGGCAAGTCCAGCCGACCCCGAAAAGCCGGAAAGATATCTGTTAAATTACCGCACTCCGCCGGCAAAGCCGTCAGATAAGTAACCTTCGCCTCAGAATGACGCAAAAGTATTTCTAATGACTCACTGGCCGTATATCCGCTGGCACCTATTATCGCAACTCTAACCATCAGCCCTCATACCTTTCAAAAAAATAAGGGGAAATTCCAAACAACCCAACGCTATTGAAAACTGTCGGGCGAAAATATGCCCCAATTTGTGAACGAAAAAAGGCCCCTGTCCCATAAACGGTCCAGGAGCCTGAATATCCTTCGCGGCCAAGATACCGTTAACGTTTGGAGAACTGGTATCTCCGACGAGCACCAGACTGGCCATATTTTTTACGCTCAACCATACGGCTGTCACGAGTCATGTAGCCAGCGTCACGCAACGTGCCAAAAAGATTCGGGTCCGCGGCTATAAGAGCACGGGCCAGCCCCATCCTGGTCGCACCAGCCTGGCCGGTGGTGCCGCCACCTTTGACATTCACATAAACATCATACATCGAAATGGTTTTTGTCGCATCCAGAGGAGCGACTGCGTCACGCTGGTCACGCAGGCAAGGGAAGTAATTATCAACGGCCTTGCCGTTAATTTCAATCTTGCCGCTACCCGGACGAACCCGAACACGGGCCACCGAAGTCTTACGACGACCGGTGCCCCAGCAATACTGGCCCGGGCCCAAATCGGCGGCCGTAGGCTGCTTGCGACGCTCGGACACCGGCGTAACCGGTACCGAAGCCTGTGACTGACCAGAACCTAAAATGCTTGTGGGTATCATGCCCTGTGACTGTTCTTCTGCCAACGTAATAACCTCTTATCTATATATTTAGTTCAGTTCCAGCTTTTCCGGCTGCTGAGCGGCATGAGGATGCTCACTGCCGCGATACACTTTCAACTTGCTCAACATCACCCGACCAAGTTTGTTTTTGGGCAGCATCCGACGGACAGCCTCCATAACAATCTTTTCGGGCTTGGTGGCCTTCATCTCTTCGTAGGGCACAACCTTGCGACCACCGGGATAGTAGGTGTAATGCTGATAGTATTTCGTCTGGTTTTTGATACCGGAGACAACCACTTTTTCAGCGTCGGTGACTATCACAAAATCACCCGTATCGACATGACGAGTATAACCAGGACGATGTTTGCCCATCAGGACCATGGCAATCTGAGTGGCCATACGACCGAGTACTTTTCCCTCGGCACTGGTAATATACCAGCCCTGCTCGACCGTTTCCTTCTTGGCTATCGTAGTTTTCTGTAGCTTAGCCTGCATGTAGACAACTGCCTTTTTCTTGCCGAATCGCCAAAGCGAACCGGACTGTTCTTGTACAATCCCCCTGCCAGGCCGCTCCCGGCATTGGGAAATAGCAAATTATAAGGATAATCACCGCCCTGTCAACAGTTTTTGGTAATCTTTTTTAGGCAAAAACCCGCATGCTAACCACAACACGTTGAATCAGGTAACTTCCTGGTAGCAAAATAATTACAACAACAGCTAACCACCCAGCGTATGAAGTAGCAACAGAGACAGGGAAAAATATGTCAAATAGCTTATAACGTCGTTAGCAGTAGTGACTAACGGCCCTGAGCTTATCGCCGGGTCAACCCCTATTTTCAAGAAGAAATAGGGCAGTACCATACCCATAGAGGTTGAGAGCATTATTGCGCAAAGCATCGCCAACCCCACCGCCAAACCTAATATTGGACCATGAGAGCTGTCAAAAACCGGAGCGTCCTTCATCGCCGCAGGCCAGAATTCCAGCCACACCGTCGCCAGACAACCCGCAATCAGCGCACAAACAACCGCTACCACCAACGCCACCCGGAATTCACGCAGATATACCTGAGATAAATCAAAAGCAGCCAAATCGCCCGTGGCTAAACCACGAACCACCACCGTAGAGGTCTGCAAACCGCTGTTGCCCCCCATTGAAGCGATACAGGGTAAAAACATGATGATACAGGCCCAGTCCACCATATCGAACATACCCGCGAACAACCGAATAAACAAAGCCGCCAGCACCAGCGAACTGAGCATACACGAAAGCAGCCAGGGCAGGCGCACCGCCGCTGCCTTGAAAATACTCGTCGTATCCAGCTCATCCGGGTGAGTACCGGCCATAACCAGAGCATCTTCCTCGGCTTCTTCTTCCATAACATCAACAACATCGTCAACCGTAATCCGCCCCAGCAAAATCCCTTTGGCATCAACTACCGGAGCAACCAATAAGTCATTCTTACGAAAGAAGTTAGCGATTGCCTCCTGGTCCGCCTCGACCTTTACCGGATAAAGCTCGGTATCCATTACTTCCCGCACCGGCCTGCTGGGCAGATTGCGAATAAGCTCCCAGATACCCACCATACCCTGAAGTAAACCAGCCTCATTAACGACAAAAACGTAGAAAAAATCTTCATCCGGGTCAGCTTCGCGAATCTCAGCCAAAGCATCACCTATCGTCGCCCCCAACTTAACCTTGACAACCTCAGGCGTCATAATACCGCCGGCGGTATCTTCACCATAAACCAGCAGCTTTTCTATCTGGTCAGATTCTTCCTTGTTAATCAGCCCCAGAATCTCTACCGCCTGAGTATCGCTCATTTCCGCAAAAACATCCGCGGCCTCATCGGGCGGCATTGTCGCAACAATACCAGTCAGCTTGTCACTACTGAAATCCTCGACAACCTCTGAGCGAGTGGCCTCATCAATCTTTTCCAGAACTTCGCCGGCATCTTTCGGGTCCAGCAAATCAAACAATATCTGACGCTCAATCTCATCAAGAACCTCGACCACCTCAGCGACATCAGAAGAACGAGCCTCAGCCAGAACCTGCTTGAGCTCTTCAATATGATGGCCTTCAATCAGGTTTTCTATCTGTTCCAGGAGTTTTTTGCTGGTAATATCAACCATAGCGATTCAGCTTAATCGAGATAAACAATTATGTCAAAAGAAATTAAGAACTTTACCCTCCCCCCTGCCGCCGGAAACATCAGGGGACCGGGTCGTAACCACCCTTACAGAAAGGGTGACATCGCAAAATCCGCCAGAGGCTCAATAACAAACCCTTGACCAACCCGTGACGGCGCAGGGCCTCACGCGAATATTCACTGCAACTCGGCGTAAACCGACAGCACACAGGCAGATACGGCGATATTGCCTGCTTATAAAACCACATCAGCCCCAACAGAGGCGCAGTGCTGTATTGTGATATTCGTTTAATCGGGGGCATTATTCTCACCGCGTTTTTTGATTCGCTTTTCCAGCCGCTCCGCCAAATACCGCAGGGATTTTTGATACATCCCGCCGCTCGGCCGTTCACAGCTCCGGGGGATAATAACATAATCGTAGCCCACTGGCAAATAATTCCGGCTCAGGCGAAAATCTTCACGCAAAACGCGCTTATAGCGATTACGAACCACTGCCCCACCCAATTTTCGGCCCACCGCCAGCCCTAATCGGCTATAACCAAGCTGATTGGCCCGCCCATATATTATCAGCTTGCCGTCGGCGGCACTGCATTTATCCGCGAACACCAAACGAAAATCAGCCCCCTTCTTTATACGCAGGCGTTCACCAAACTTGCAACTGCCTTTATTATCCGAGTTTACAACCATAAACCTCAATCCAGATATATATCCGGCTCATCATCAATATCGCTAATTTGCTCGTCACTCAGCCGGTAATTTGCCCAGGCGTCGAAATAATTTGTTTCGGTATTCACAGCGTTACGCGAACGACGAATCCGGGCCACCCGACCTATCATCAGCAATACCACCGCGATAAAAAACACCGCCACCATCACAATCCCCACCATCGAAGCCAGCTTGGCCCATTCCAGCTGAGCTTCCTGATTGCTCACCAGGGCCACTTCACTGCCGTCGTTTCCCAGCTCCCCGCCGGGAATTGCCCCTATCCACCTTAGTAATGTATAAAGCAAATTCATAACAAAAATATCTCCAAATACTACTGTTAAAGGATTATACCTGACAACCCGGTCACTGACCACTGCGGTTTTTCACTTGCTTATCAGCCCATAAACTCTAAAATTGCCGTTTTGAAATTGTTTTATAGACCGTTTACTAAGGAGTCTGCCAGTGCTGGGATCGTGGAATTATCTGGAAAAAAGTGACCCTGATGTCTTCCGTATGATTCAGGACGAAGAAAAACGCCAACAGGGTATGTTGGAGATGATCGCCTCGGAAAACCACGCTTCACCGGCAGTTCTGGTCGCCGCCGGCAGCTGCATGACCAATAAATATGCCGAAGGTCTACCCGGCAAACGTTATTACGGAGGTTGTGAACACGTCGATGAGGTCGAAACACTCGCTATCGAACGCTGCAAGAAACTTTTCGGTGCCGAACACGCCAATGTCCAGCCCCACTCCGGTTCTCAGGCAAATATGGCGGTTTACTTCGCTGAACTGGAGGTCGGCGATACGGTTCTGGCAATGTCACTGGCCCACGGCGGTCACCTCAGCCACGGTTTCAAAATCAATTTCAGCGGCAAACTATATAACTTCGTCAGCTACGGCGTAAAAGAATCTGATGAAACCATCGACTACGACCAGATGGCGAAGCTGGCTAAGGAACATAAACCAAAACTTATCGTCTGCGGCGGCAGTGCTTACCCGCGTACCATCGACTTTGAACGCATCTGCGACATCGCCAGGCAAAATAACGCCAGGGTGCTCGCCGACATCGCTCACATCGCCGGGCTAGTCTGTACCGGTTTGCATCCCGACCCGGTTAAATGCTGTGACTATGTAACCAGCACCACCCACAAAACCCTGCGTGGCCCACGGGCCGGTACGGTTATGTGCAAACAGGAATACGCCAAAGCCGTAAATTCAGCCGTATTCCCCGGTTTGCAGGGTGGCCCGCTCTGCCATGTCATCGCCGCCAAGGCTGTTGCCTTCGCCGAAGCTATGACACCGGAATTCAAGACCTACGCGAAACAGATTATTGATAACTGTGCCGTCCTGGCGGACGTGCTGACCGAAAAAGGCTTCCGACTCTGCACCGGCGGCACTGACAACCACCTCGTTTTGGTAGACCTGCGGCCATACAACAAAGACCTAACCGGCGCCGTCGCTGAGCAGTTGCTGCACGATGCCGGTATCGTAGTGAACAAAAACCTCATCCCCTTCGACCCCCGCAAAGCGACCGAAGCCAGCGGTGTCCGTATCGGCACCCCGGCCCTCACTACCCGCGGCATGAAGACGGACGAAATGAAAAAGATCGGCCAGTGGATTGACCAGGCCCTGTCATCGGGCGGCGACAAAAAAATCATCGCTTCGATTCGCGAACAAACCGCGGAGCTTTGCGGCCACTTCCCGATTTTCAGCTAAAGTCAGGTTATATGTCCTAAATGAGCAGTCCAGAGCAAACCAGAGTTGTCGTTCTCAGCATTGACGGTGTACCATATTCTCTGGCGCAGAGACTCGCCGGAAACGGGGACATGCCAAACCTGGCCACGCTCATCCGACAGGGAGATTTCCGGCAGATGCGTTCGGCATACCCCACGGTATCCTGCGTGGCCTGGTCTTCGTATATGACCGGCAAAAATCCCGGCAAGCATGGTATCTACGGTTTTCTCGAACGCCGCGAAAACAATTACGATATTCAGTTCCCTAACGCCGCAACCATGACCGCGGAGAATATCTGGGAAATCATCGGCCGAACCGGCAAAAGGGTGTTCGGCATGAATGTGCCGGTCACTTACCCACCGCGGCCTGTCAACGGGATTCTTATCGGCGGCTTTCTTACGCCCTCGCTTGAAAAGGTGGCCTGGCCCGCCGGTGTCGCTGATTATCTGAAGTCTATTGACTACCGCATCGACAGCAACGCCGCTCTGGGCCGCAGTGACAAACATGCCCTGCTGGACGACCTTAACGTCACTCTCAAAAAAAGAGCTCAGGCGATGTTCCATTTTCTTGAACAGGAGCCCTGGGACTTTTTCCACACTCATATCATGGGCTCTGACCGAATCTGCCATTTTCTTTATGGTAAAATGCAGGAGCAGGACCCAGAATTCAGTGAAGCGTTTCGGGCTTACTTCCGGCACGTCGATGGCATAATCGGTGAGCTTATGGAGAAAATCGGGCCGGATACTCCCCTGCTGATTTTCAGCGACCACGGTTTCTGCACCATCAAAAAGGAAGTACAGCTCAGCCGTTTCCTCGTGGAAAAGGGCTGGACCGTTCCCGCCGATACGATTAAGCACCCTCTTTCGATTGACCCCGCCCACAGCAAGGCCTACACTCTCATCCCCGGCAGAATTTTCATTAACCTTAAAGGTCGTGAACCCGGCGGAATTGTTCCGGTTGAGGAATATCAAAATACTCGTGAAGCAATAAAGAAAGATTTGCTTGACCTGCGTGACCCGGAAACATCCGAACCGGTCATTCGCACGGTGCTGACTCGCGAACAGATTTACTGGCCTTCAGGGCAGGCTGGTCCGCGGCCGGAAAGCTCGCCGCCCACCGAAAGCACCTACCGCAAAGCCGCTGACCTTATCGCAATACCCTACAACGGCTATGACCTCAAACTCGGCCTGGCGGGTACGAAATTTTTCACCAATACCGAGCTGGAAGGCATGCACTCCTACGACGACGCTTTTATCTGTTCCCGGCATATTGATTTACCCAATAATATAGAAATAATGATGCTCGCGCGGCATATACTGGCCAAGCTGAATATTGAGATACCGCCGGACCTGGACGGCATCGAGCCCGGCCTTACGCCTGAGCTGTGAATATGAAACCTGATGTAAGAACGGAAAGAGAAAATGGACCGTCTTAGCGAACTTGAAAGCCAAAGCATATATATTATCCGCGAGGCTTATTACCATTATAAGAACATCGCGGTACTCTGGTCTATCGGCAAGGATTCCACCACGCTGGTCTGGCTGATTCGCAAGGCCTTCTTCGGCAAAATTCCGTTCCCGGCCCTGCACATTGACACCAGCTATAAATTCCCCGAAATGTACCGTTTCCGTGACGAATACAGCAAGAAATGGGGCATGGATCTGATCGTTACCCGCAACGAAGAAGCAATTAAAAACGGTATGGCCCCGGAGAAAAAACTCGAATGCTGCAATTCGCTCAAAACCGAAGGGCTCAAACAAGCCATCGCTAAACATGGTTTCAACGCATTACTGCTGGGCATACGGCGTGATGAACACGGCATCCGCGCCAAGGAACGACATTTCTCGCCACGCGACGAACAATTCCAGTGGGACTATAAAGACCAGCCCCCGGAACTCTGGGACCAGTACAAAAGTCAGGCCGAGGAAAAAACGCATATCCGCGTACATCCCCTGCTCGGCTGGACCGAACTGAATATCTGGCAATATATCAAACGCGAAAACATTCCTATCACCGAGCTTTATTTCGCCCGCGACGGTAAACGATTCCGCAGCATAGGTTGCGTACCATGTTGCAGTCCCGTCGAGTCAAACGCGAGTAACGTTGACGAAATCATCCACGAGCTCGAAACCAGCACAACCAGCGAACGTGCCGGCCGGGCCCAGGACAAGGAAGACACCTACACCATGCAGAAGCTGCGAGCCCTGGGTTATATGTAAGCGAAACCCCGACCGCACAGCATTGTATCAGGAATATCATTATGCAGGACAATCTTAAATTCGTCGTCGCCGGCCATGTGGACCACGGCAAAAGTACGCTCATCGGCAGACTGCTTTACGATACCAACTCTCTGCCCCCGGATAAAATCGAGGACGTCCGCAGGATGTCTCAACAAAGCGCCGACAATATTCCGGAATTCGCTTTTGTCATGGACCATCTCGAAGAAGAACGCTCGGCCGGCATTACCATCGACACCGCCCAGGTCTTTTTCAAAACCCACAAGCGTCAATATGTCATTATCGACGCGCCGGGCCACAAACAGTTTCTTAAAAATATGATTACCGGCTCGACTCTCGCTGAAGCCGCCCTGCTGCTTATCGATATAGACGAAGGACTTCGCGAACAAACCCATCGCCATGCCTACATGCTCAGCCTGCTCGGTATTAAACAGGTAATCGTCGTTATCAATAAAATTGACCTGGTTGATTATTCGCAGGAAAAAGTTGACCAGATCGTTAAAGATATCACCGAAAAACTCGGCCAGATGAATATAACTCCGCTGGTTTGCATCCCTGTTTCCGCCCGCGTCGGCGATAACGTAGCTTCACGCAGTGACAAGACTCCCTGGTACACCGGCCCGACTCTGCTGGAATCATTAGACAAACTCCAGAATCATCCCAGTGCCGAAAACGGTCCGTTGCGTTTCCCGGTTCAGGACATCTACGAAATTGATAACGAGAAAATCCTCGTCGGCAAAATAGCCTCCGGCACAATTCGGCCTAACGACAATATAATTTTCCATCCGTCCGGCAAAAGCGCGACAGTCAAGCAAATCAAGATTCTCGACGGCAGTAAAGAATCCGCGCAAGCAGGTGAATCTATCGGCCTGACTCTCACCGACGAACAAATCATCACCCGCAACCTCAAACGCGGCGCCCTCGCCTGCGGTATCGACAACACGCCCGACATCAGTAACTTACTCACCGCCACCATCTTCTGGATGAACGGTCGCCCCCTGAAAACCGGTGACACAGTCGACTTCAAATGCGCCACCCAGCAGGTCAGATGCAAAGTAACCGCCATCGAAGACCGACTCGATTCCTCGACTCTGGTAATCACTCCCGGCCCGACAGACAAACTGGAAAACACTGAGGTTGCCCAGGTAACTTTCAAAATGGACGACCACATCTGCACCGACCCCTTCGAGACCGTTGCCGAAACCGGCAGATTTGTCCTGCTCCGCGAAGGCGACACCGTCGCCGGCGGAATCATCAGATAAAAATAACCCCGTTCAGGATTTCGGAGTGAAAGAAGCCCGCAACAGGCAAATCGTCAAAAATATCGCCACCAGTATAACCGTTACACTGGCTAATGTCATCATATTCTTCTTTCTGACGCCTTACCTGAAAAACCAGCTCGGCCTCGAACAATACGGCGTCTGGTTCCTGATTCTTTCCCTGACCGGCTGCCTCACCATTGTCCAGGGCAGCGGCACCGGAGCAGTAACCAAATACATCGCCAAGTATCAAGCCCAGAATAATCAGCAAAAACTCGAAGAAACCATCAACTCCGCCCTACGCCTGTTTCTGATATTAACCTTACTCACCTTAGTTGCCGCGATAATATTATGCGGCATATCACCTATCTTCAACGCCCTGCATACCGACGGCCAGTTCAACCAAAACCGCCTGGCATTAATCATCATGTCAGCAAATCTCATCCTGACAATTCCTTTTCTGCCCATAACCGCTACCCTGAACGGCCTGCAGCGTTACGATTTCAATAACTTCATGCAATTATGCTGCTCGATTCTTTGGGCTTTGGGCACCGTCGCCTCGATGAAACTCGGCTATGGACTAATCGGTATGGCAATTTGCCGATTGACTATCAGCCTAACCAGCAATATCGCTTCAACCGCTTTTCTGTTTCGAATATTCAAATTCAGACTTTCCTTCAAACTCAGCAGCCGTCCCATGACCTGGCAACTGCTCAATTTCGGTTTCTTCAGCTTTATAATGAGCATCAGCCAGCTCCTGTTCTACCGCATCGACAACCTGGTAATCAGCGAAACCATCGCGTCACCCGCCGAAGCGATTACCATTTACGCTATCGGATTTAATCTGCTGGAAACCCTCCGACGCCTGAGCATGTCAGCCCTGGCACCCATAATGCCCGTCGCCAGCGAACTGGGCGAACTGCCGCCTGATAAACGCTCTCATAAAATCTCCGAGCTATTCGCACGCGGCATGAGATTTTCCCTGATTCTGTCGCTGCCCATTCTGCTATTCCTGATTATTTTCGGCCAACAGTTCTTCCGCCTCTGGCTCGGCTCAGACTACGCCCGCCAAAGCTCCCAGACCACCTACTGGATTTTCGTCATCATGGCCATCCCCCAGATTCTCGCCATCGCCCACTTCGCCGGCAACCACATCGTCGTTGGCCTGGCCAAGCACCACTTCCCCGCCTACACGTTCCTCGCCATGGCCCTGCTGAACCTGATACTAAGCATCATACTCGCAAAATTCTTCGGAGTTTACGGCGTAGCCTTCGGCACGGCCATCCCGCTGGTCCTGATGCGCTGCATATACCATATTTATTTCCGACAAGCCTTGAAAATCCCCATCTGGAAAACCTACTGGAACGCCTGCGGCAGACTATTACCGATTACCATCGGATATATCGTCCTGCTGATGGTCCAGAACCACTTTTTGCACCTCAGACAGATGCGTTATCTGTTGCCAGTCGCTATTATCAACGGCCTGGCGTTCTGGCTTTGCTCATGGTGGACGCTCGACAGCTTCGAAAGAGAAACCGCCCGCGAATTCTTCCGCAAACTCTACCCCCGCAGATAAATCCTACATATACCCTAAATCCCGCAGATGCTTTTCCATCTCCGCCTGCTCCTCGACACTGTAATTGCCCTCAGCCCCACCGGTTTCCTTCGTATCAGAATACTCAACCACCGGCGGCTCCGTAAAAACCTCACTCAACACCCGCCCATCCATATAACGCGGCACCGCCACACCCAACGCCGCCAATACCGTAGGAGCGATATCAACAATAGAAGAATCAAAATCAACGCCCGGCTTCACCCCCTTCCCCGAAACAACCCAAACACCTTCCCGCTCATGGGTACCGGTCAACCCCAATGCCCCTTCTTCATTTATAATACCGGAAATCACATCATCAGTTAATGCGTCAAGATGGCCTAATACCCCATCACAGTAGTGAAGCACCAGATCAGGGGCGGCTTGTTCATCCAAACCCGAAAAAGTTTCTGTCCCTTTTTCTATCCGTGCGATAATCTGAGGTTCCGTACCCGGACCTAAATCGCCCATTAAATCCTTCCGCAATCTGACCGCTAATCCTGAGCGTTCAGTCTCCGGCACATTCAAATAAAGCATTCCCGTAAGATGAGCGACCTGAATAGCCCTGGTCCGATCCATGTCCAATATGGAAGCAAGCGCCTCACCCGAGGCCTTCTCCGAAAACAACTCTTTCTTGCCACCCATATATCGCCCCCACAGATGAAGCATGCTGCCCGCCAGAGGCACATTAGCTTTTAATGAATCTTTAAATATCTGCCACTTCGTCCGCGACTTCTGACGAATATTAAGGAAGCCCTTCTTACGCAGCCAGGCATTCAAACGAAGATTATAAGTCACACCGGTAAAACCATGATCCGAAACAACCATTACCACAGCATCAGACCCTGCCGCTGTCACCAAATCACCGATAACCTCATCACAAGCTTTGTAAAAACGATACACTTCTTCCAAATCCGCCCGTAAGGAATCACCCGTCAAAATACCCCAAAGCCTATGCTGAACATGATCACTGCTTTGAATCTGATAACTGAATAGATTCCATTGTTCTTCCCGAATCATCCGACCGGCAACTGCACCTCTGACCCGCTCGGTAGCGATTTGCTGATTAATAAATTCCTCCACAATAGGTACACTGCCGCTGTTTACAACCCGATACCCCTCCGCCGGTTTAATATATTTATCATAGGCCCAACCAGGAGACACCGTTTCCGCCGAAAATTCAGGACACAGCAAACCTGGTATTATTATCCCCTCAATCCGCGGTGCGGGGTAAGTCAAAGGCATGTTTATCGAAATGACCCGACGAGAAGCATCACTAGCGACCTGCCACATAGAAGGAACCGCGATATCCGCAAAACTATTAAGCTGAAGTTTCTTCTGGGTTCTGTCAAATTTATGAAACGTCAGAACACCGGTCTTGGCAGGATTGCACCCGGTCATAAAAGACGACCAGGCCGGGGCAGTCGTAAAAGGAATTGTGCTAAGGAGATTACCATGACAGCCAGTTTCAACTAAACGAGCAAGGTTAGGCATCACACCTTCAGCCATCAGGTTTCTGCCCGCCCGCCAGGAAAAACCATCAATCCCGATGATTAAAACTTTTTTTGCACTTAGATTAGCTTCCATATCAGCCTTTGACCCGGCGTTTCCGGAAATATTGATACACACGGTTCAATTGAGTGAAAATACCCGGATGCAGCCACATAAAATCCAGACCTTTCTCCAAAATAAATCGTAACGGCTGAGGCTTTTTAAATACGTTTCGATAATGACCAACAAAAATATAAAAATATTTCCGGGCAAAATTAATTTTATCCGGTGTGAACGTTGGCAAATCAAGAACCGTACCAGCATCAAAAAAACTATCTACTTTTCGTTCGCTAAGAAAACCCTCATCCCGACAAACCTGATATAGCACAGTGCCGGGGTACGGATAAAATACATGGTTCTGCACAAAAACAGGTTTGAGCAAAGCCGTCAATTTCACAGTCTCCAAACAACGTTTAAGTGTCTCAAACGGTAAACCGACAATCGTATAAGCATATATCCCGATTTTTCGATCATTCAGCCATTTAGCAGCCCGCAAAATCTGACCGCGTTCCTGGCGACGTTTCATTACTTCGTTACGAATATAGTCATCGCCGCTCTCCAACCCCACACGAACTTCCCGTGCCCCGCTCTCAGCCAACTGCGTCACTGACTCTTCACTCAAAAGATCAAAACGCACATTACAGCTATAAGGCAAACCAATTCGCCGCTTGAAAGTTTCCGCGAATTCCTTAAACCACGATTTTCGCAATGTCAGAATATCATCGTCAAAATGAATCTGTTCAACCTCAGCATGACCCGCCAGAAAATCCTCTATCTCACTTATTATCCGCTCCACCGATTTGAAACGAACATAAGGCCCGCCCCCCTCATCGGTAGCTGCTTTAAGAGCATGATTGGAACAATATGTACATTTGAACGGACAGCCCCGCGACGCCATGAAAATCACCGACTTGCTGAGATAACGCGAAGTCTTCTCCCATTCAAAAAGCTTACGGTCCGGCGAAGCCAGCTCATCAAGATTCGCCACTCGACAACGCACCGGATTTTTGATTATCTCATCGCCCCGCTTTATCCACAATCCAGCTACATCATCGTAGGCAAGTCCACCCTCCATACGTTCGCACAACTCCATAAAAGGAATTTCGCCGTCACCGATGCAAATTACATCTATCCCCGGCGTGTTAATCGCTTCGTCCGGCGCGACAGTAGGATGAACCCCACCACAAATCACCGGCTTATCAGCATACCGGCTCTTCATCGCCTGCATAAAACCCGCCACCACAGGAAAAGCATGAGTCGTCGTAGAGCAGCCCACTATATCCACATCGCTGAAATCAGATTCAAACCTCGTCATAAATGCATCAGAGTCGATTTTGTCAACTATATGAAAAAAACGAACCTCATGCCCGCGACTCTTCAATGAACTCGATATAGACGCGATCCCCTCATAATACTGCCCCCCCGGCCCGGTCGCTATGTCATAATATACCAGTAATATCTTCATGCCAGTCTCCTGGAAATTAACTTAAAAATCACCGGATATTATGCACAATATCATAAAAAAAGCAAGACCGCCCCAAAAATGGAACGGCCTTGCATTATCAACATAGCTTAAACCGCCAGATTCACGAAAAACCCGGCAACTTAAACAAAAATTAGAAGCCCAGGTAGCTGTCTTCAATATGAGCATCGCTCCCAGTACCAGAGAAGTCCATTTGGGTACCATTGGAACCAGCCCAAGAACCACCCATCTTATCTTCCAGATCGATACTATTAGGCCCTGCAGCTCCTGAAACACTCCAATAAGTGTAAATATTATCCTGGCTCAGACCAACACAGGGCGTGTCTTCTTTGCTGACATGGCAGTCAACATAAAGAACATTCTGCATCTGAGTCTGATGGTTCTTGGAATTACCGTGGTATAGGTTATCGCCATCCATATCTGTCCATTCATCCGAATCCATCTCTACATAAGTTGCAGACAGAGCAGCGGGGTCGCCCTTTTGTGGACCAGTGGTCGGAAAACCAGTCATATCGTTCTTCGAACCGTCACCACTATTGTTGTCATACGCCCAGTTCTTATCTGCGGCAATTACTAAAGCCGGACTGGAAGAGGCATCCAGCAAGCGAAAGAACGGATCATTGTAAGAATAAGAACAAGCATCACTGGTGGGAAAATCTATCAGATCCTGCTCAGTACCAATGTGAGTTTGGTTCGCTGGAACATCGGCCATATCCACTGGCTCAGCATTGCTGGCACTGGGGCACTGGAAGATCTTACTGGTCAAATCGGTCTCACGAACCAGTAACCACAAACAACCACCAGTAGTGGAGACCTTCGACCAGCCATCATTTCCGTTCTTGTCATCCCAAACACCGCCGTCATTGTACCAACGGGGCTTATCAATGCCATAACCCGCCAAACCAAAACTCATAGCAGTAAGGGGAACAGTACGTTGATATACCGTCGGGTTACTATCCCGATTCTGATTCTGGTACAGCACAATACTGGTACCAATTGCCCGCAACTGCGTCGAGCACTGTACGCGTTTGGCCAATTCACGCACCCGACCGATAGCCGGAAGCAAGATTGAAACCAGAAGCGCGATGATCGCAACTACAACGAGCAACTCGATCAATGTAAAACCTTTACGCTTTGCCATAACAGTTCTCCTTAATAAAAGCTGTTAAAAAACAATGCATCTGGGCCAAAAACAGGTATAAATGACCATAATAGCCGGTTCTCCAACACAGAGAACACCAAAGCCCAGACACTCACCGGACACCACGCCCGGATCATCATCTTATTAAATTGTACAAAATGGGATTTTATCGGACTATCCACCGGCGCATACAGCGACAAATCCGATATATCATAAAAAGGCAGGCACATTCAGGCATGTCTTTGAGGAGGGCAAAAATCAATCAACAAAAAAGAAAAAATATATAATACCCAAATAAACTATCTTTTGCCCTGCGTGTACACCCGCAGCCACTATCCTATCCACTTGTATTCTAGTCTATTTTGCGTGGCGGTCAAGATGATTTTCACTAAAATCCTGTCAAAATCACGCGTAAATGCTATTTCAAACAAATTCTCAGGTGAAAAAAGTTAATATACGAAATATGGGTAATATAGGAATTATTGATGCTTTTTCTCTTAAAAACTAAACCACCATATTAAATACCCAAGAAAACCTCTGCAATATCAACTAAAGCCCAAATATCGAGCTACATAAAGCCAGTTTTTTTCTGGACAAAACAAACAATCCCAGATAAACTTGTTAGGCGGTTACGAAATAATGATGGGTTATTTCCATGAATGCTAAGTCAATATCGGTAGGAATCATATGCTCTGTTGCCATGTTGCTTCTGTTTTCTTTGTTCTGGGACTTTGTCCTTGACGACTCTTTTATCACCTATAGATATTCACAAAATCTTGCTGATGGGCATGGAATTGTCTGGAATATAGGCGAAGACCCGGTTGAAGGTTTTACAAGTTTTCTGTGGGTCATTCTCAATGCGTTTGCAATCAGGCTTAAGCTTGATCCGGTAATTTTTTCCAAGGTAATTTCAATAATCTCGGCGTTGGTGATAATCTGGCTCATCGCTTATACTGCTGAAAAATCACACTGGTCTCTGGTCTTCATATTTACAGCAGCAATAGCGACATGCCCCGAATTTGCCTTCTTGTCGATGCAGGGCATGGAAACAACACTAACATGCCTGCTGTTGACTAGTACAGCGGTAATAAGTATTAAAGTACTTAAGGAACCATCGCCCAGATATGTTTGGTACTGGTACACCCTAGCATTACTGAGCGCCTTATCACGACCAGACACCATACCATTTAACGCTGGCATACTAGTTGGCCTACTTGGTATATCTATCGCAAAAAGGAACTATCCTGCTCTAAACAAACTCTTGAAAATGGGATGTCTTTTTGCCATCCTCGCAGCAACATATATGACTTGGCGCATCAGCTATTTTGGATACACGTTCCCTAACACGTTTTACATAAAAATTGGCAGTTTTGGGATACATAATGCCGACGGGCTTAATTATGCCTATTCTTTCGTAACTAAAATTCTTTTTCCATACTTAATAATAATCGCTTTTCTGGCCGGAAAATATTGGAATAAAGACAAATTTTTCAAAATAGCCCCTATCCTGACAGGACTTTCATTTTTTGGCCTCTATGTATTAACTATTGACCCATATGTCCAAGGGTTTTTCTGGAGATTCATTTTCCCTGTTTACCCGCCATTTTTAGTTGCAGCAGCATATTACTTCTCTAGCTTTAAAATGCCTAGCCTCTTTTCTGGCAAAATAGCTAAAACTAGTTTTGCTTTGGCAGTTGCTATAATCTTAACCCTGTGGAACATACGTCTAGTTTCTAAAGTTTATAACGAACAAGAATTTAGGACTCACAAAGATCGTGTTGCAGCAGGCAAAGCACTAGCTGATATTAAAGGCACAATGTACATCTCAGAATCTGGCGCTCTTCCTTTTTATTCCGGCTGGAAGGCGGTGGACGAACTAGGGCTAAATTCGGAAGAAATCGCCCATAATGGCTTGTCTGAGAAGCTACTGGTTGACCTAAACCCTGATTTGGTTATGCTGGTCGTATATTCTGAATCAGGGAAATATGCCCCAAAAATGCGGACACGCATAATTCTAAACGATTATATGATAAATCACGACTATATTGCCATAGCCGTAATCAAAAAAACAAAAAAACAATATCATTATTACTTTGCCAATAAGCAATCTAAGTTATTTGAAAAAATAGCCACAAGAATGCTAAATATGCCAAATGTAAGGTATAGCAACCTAGAAAAAATGATGACCGAAAAGCACATCCCGACATACCACCCAACCATTGCTAGTGCTAAGCCAAGCGAAGCAGATTAAGCGCTGTATTCACCGCCCACAAACGGACATTAGCCCGGTCGCCTGGAAATATACACTTCTCCACTCGAACACCCTCCCCTCCCGCTAAGGCGATATACACCAGCCCGACCCGTTTTTTCCGCACTGCCGCCGCCTGGGCCGGCTATGCCGGTTATTCCCCAGGCCCAGTTGGACCTGCTTATTTGCCTTGCCGCCACTGCCAGTTGTTTGGCCACCGGCTCACTTACCGCACCGTGCTGGGCGATTATCTCCGCATCTACTCCCAGCAGATTCATTTTGGCTTCATTGCTGTAAACCACCCAGCCGCAGCGGAATATATCACTGGAACCCGCTAAATCCGTTAGCGTCTTAGCCAGCATCCCCCCCGTGCAGCTCTCGGCGGTCGCAACAGTCTGCCCCTTTTCCCGCAGCTTCTGGGAAACCACCCAGGCCAGAGTATCATCATCGACCCCAAAAACCAGCTCTCCCAGACGTTTACGTAATTCCAACTCCACCGGCCCAATCATTTCTCTAGCGGCCCGCTCCGACTCTGCCTCAGCATTTATCCGTAAACTGACCACCCCGTTGGCCACCGTACAATTAACCAGCGGATTACGCCCCCGCTCCATCAGCCCCCTCTATCATCTGGGCGACCGTGGACTCACCGGCGCCAAATGTATGCAACTTACGAGTTATAAATACTTTGGCTGAACCTCTAGCAGCAGCGAGCTTCACTACCCGCTCCCGAATAATCTGCTGCCACAGGTTACGCATCTCCCGCGGTACACCGGGCACAAAAAACGCCCTGGCTCTCCCTATCTGGGCCGCCATTCCCGGCGCGGTCCCGGACGAATTAGGCAAAACCTCAGCCCCCGCCGGTATCATGGCCTGTATCTTATTGGTCGGGCTTACCGCCCGGCCCATCCCCTCGATATAAGACTGAATGGCCGCCCACACCTGCTCATCCAGATGCAAATCCACCCCCAAAACTTCCGCCAGAGCATTTCTGGTGAGGTCGTCATCGGTCGGCCCCAGCCCGCCGCTAACCATAATCACATCGGCCCAATCACCGCCCCGCCGCAGATGTTCAGCGATTTTATTCTGGTCATCGGCTACCGTTACATGCTCGAGAGGAATCACCCCGATTTGGGCTAATTGCTCGGCGAGCCAGGCTGAGTTGGTGTCAACCGTCTGGCCCAGAGTCAGTTCATCGCCAATACCGACAATCAGAGCTTTAAGCATAACTCACATATTTCCACAAAGTTGTAACTATCAAACGTTGAACCGGAAATTAATAATATCGCCATCCTGGACCTCATAGCTCTTGCCTTCCAGCCGAACCTTACCAGCGGCCTTGGCACCTTTCATATCGCCACCAGCGATAAGGTCATCATAGGCAACGGTTTCAGCGCGGATAAAGCCCCGCTGAATATCCGAATGAATGGCACCGGCAGCCTCGACCGCGGGGCAATCCCTCGGAATGCTCCAGGCCCGCACCTCATCCTCACCGGCGGTCAAAAAGGAAATGAGCTTAACCTCACTATAACAGGCCTTTACAAGCCGGTCGCGAGCGATGGTACTGATGCCCATATCTTCCATGAAGACGCCGCGTTCATCTTCTTCCAGGGCGGCCAGTTCAGCTTCAAGAGTAGCAGCCAGAACCATAACTTCGCCGCCGGCATCTTCGCTACTCACGAACGAGGGAGTGTTGACCTTATCTTCGTCAACATTAAGGACTACCAACAAAGGTTTTAGGGTAAGAAAACCGAAACTGCGGACGATTTTTTCTTCTTCCTCATTGTCGATGGCTTTGCT
>CAXXMR010000002.1:0-175948 GCA_963663805.2 Sedimentisphaerales bacterium | reverse complement strand
TTCTGCCTCAGTCAAACAGCCGCTGCCGCAACGGAACCCTACCGGCCCAGACCAAAACTGTCAAGCTCTTTCCAACCCCTTCACCCTTACCCCCAAAAAACGCTTTCGCGCTCAAAAAATTACGAATTCAACCCCATAAACAACCCTAAACCCATATCCCGCCAATACTTATTTTTTTTAATTTTCCCCAAAAAAACTCCCACCCCCTCCCAAAATTCGCGCCGCACCCTCACTGCCAAAACCAACCAATCCTGCGTTTAAAGCCCCAAAAAGGGTCGCCAGAGCACAGAAGCCGAGCCGCCTAAGCAGCCGGATAAGACCACCAACAACCATATTTAACCCAACCCCAAACAAAAGCCCGAAACGCAAACACCGGGATAAGACCGCAAAAACCCCGTCCAGACAGTCCACCCCGTCCACTAAGTCCACAAATTCTTCGCCGTTAATATGCCACCTTATTTCTATTGACAATCCCCATGCAAATACCCTATATATACCTTTAAGGAAAATGTTATCGTCCAGCGGGTTTTCTGCTAAATCACGCAGTATTCCCGTGGTGGTTTTTGCACAAAAAAAGGAGGTCATTATGAAGTGTGGGCTTATTCTCACTGCGATATTAACCATTTCCACCTGCCTTTGGGCCGGAAACATCACTTTCTACGCAGACGACAACCAGGACGGAACCTTCACGCTAGGCTATTCCAGCTACACCGGCGACGCTCCCGTAGGAATTGCCCTGGTACTCGAAACTGACGCCATGTTCCTGTCCTACACTCCTGTAGACAGTTTTTTCGACGCCTTTATCGACTTCGCCCATGACGACCAAGCAGCTTATGACCCAGGCAGCGGTCCAATAGCCCCACCCGGACCTGGATTTCCCATGAGCTCATTTTCGCTCTGCATGGGCGAGTTAAACCCCGAATCAGCCCCGCCCAGCGGCGGAGTTTTTGCAATTATAGGCACAGGTGGCCCCGCCTTAGTCACCATCTCTGAAGACACCCTGCGCGGCGGAGTAGTAGACGAAATGGCCGCAGCCATGACAACCAACCTGCCCATGACAATCGCCGTAACCCAGAACCCGCAACCATAGCCCTGCTAACCCTCGGCACCCTGGCAATCAGAAGAAAAAAGGGTAAAATCCAATAGTGTTCGGTACATTTTCCCACTCCACTCCCCAACCACCGCCCATCAGAGCCGCGCACGTAAGTAAGCGGGCATAGGGGACGGTGTCCGGTACATTTATTTCTCCGCGGCTGATGACATCATCGACTATTTGAGCAACACGCCCTCATGCCTCTTGCCCGCCGTTAAGTGATAATCTTCTCGCTCAACCCCTTACCGATAATCTCCAGCGTCTCCACCCAACCCCGCGTCAAATCACCAAACTCATATTCCAGCACATCGCCAATCAGCACCAAATCACCCGCCTCCAGCGCCCCCTTCAGCTCACTCAACTGCTCACCAAGATTCGCCACCTGCTCCTCCAGCGACTATCCAGCCCCGCCCCCAAAGACGCCAGCTCACCCAGCTCCATTTCCAAAAGCCGAGCCACTCCGCCCAAAGTCTGCTGCAAACCAACCCACACCGACAAATAATCCGACAGCCCCCCGATCGCCCGCCCCGCTCGCCCCTGACAAATATCATCAACCAGTTTGTCCCTAACCCAATGCTCGCATTCAGCGAATCAATCAAAGTGCAAATCCCATGCAACGCCATCTCCTCACGAGTAGGCGCCTCAATCCGAGCCTCACCAAACTCACGCACGCACCGCCCCCCCAGCACCGACAGCGACTCACTCGTCAGCTCCTCACCGTCAATCCATATCCCCGCCAAAACCTGATTGTCCATTATGTCATTGTCCTGCACATCAGCCAGCACCTCACCCAGCGAAGCATCAGCACCAAAAGACAAAGTCAATTCCCGTTCATTTAATAGCACTTTCATCAACCCAACTCCTAAAATATACATTGCCTCATTTAGTTATCGGACAAACCTGTCCCAAACCCTGAAAAACAGCCCAAAAAATACCCAAAAAACTCGTAAAAACACCTAAAAATCTCGAAAAACTTCTTTTTTTTCACCAAAATCGGTCTGTTCAGGCTTTTTTGCGCTGCCATCATTGACGAATCAGTACATCCCCGCTAAAGTATCAAATTTGTTTGACCTGCTTCGGAACGACAGGACAACCCAGAGCTGTTATTTGAGTAACAACAGGAATACCATGAACATAAAACCTTTCAAAGGCTATCGTTACAACGCTGAAACTGTTGGCAACCCCGGCGACTGCAATCGCCCCCCCCTACGACGTAATCGACCCCGAAGAACAGGACCAGCTCTATCAGCGGCACCCAAATAATATTGTTCGCGTCACCAAGGGCAAAAAAATCCCCGGATGACACCGAAACCGAGAACGTTTTACTCCCGTGCTGCCAAACACTTACATGATTTCATCGACCAGACCGCCCTCAAACAGGACGCCCAGGAAACCATCTACGCATACGTCCAGGATTTCCACATCGCCGACACCCCTCACACTCGCAGCGGATTTGTAGCTCTCGGCAAACTAGAGAGTTACGGCGGAAACATCAAACCCCACGAACACACCCTCGAAGGCCCCAAAGCCGACCGACTCAACCTCACCCGAGCCACCGCCTCCCAGATCGGCCAAGTCTTCATGCTCTACAGCGACCCCGAAAAAAAACATCGATGCCATCCTCAGTCAAGCCGCGCAAACCTCTGAGCTGCTTAAACATACGGATAATGATGGTGTGGTTCACCGCCTTTACGCGATAACCGACCCGGAGCAAATTCAAACTATACAAAAGGTCATGGCTGACAAAAACGTATTCATCGCCGACGGCCACCACCGCTACGAAACCGCCCTCAACTACTTCGCCGAAACCAAAAATCCCCAAGCTGAATACCAGATGATGACCTTCATCAACACCCATAATCCCGGCCTTAACATCCTGCCTACACATCGTTTATTGAAAAACGTCAAGGACTTCAACCCCGAAAAATTCATCGCCCTGCTCCGTGCCGAGTTCGACATCGCCCAGCTCGACTACACTGACATCGTCGACAAAAAAGAAAAATACCAGATGATGCTCAACGCCCTGACCCTTGAACTCGAAAACGGCGAGCACGCCTTCGGTATGTATTTCAACGATAACGCCTTTTATGTAGCCACCTTACGTGACCTGAAACCCATGGAAGAGATAGCACCCGACAAAAGCGCCGCCTGGCGAAAGCTCGATGTCGCCATCCTCCACAAACTGATTCTCGAAAAACATCTCGGCATCGACGAAGCTGCCCTCACCGCTCAAACCAACGTTGAATATATCAAAGACATTGGCTCAGCGGCACTTATGGCAATGGACCGGGTGGATGAAGGTGATTGTCAGGGCCTGTTTTTTATGAATACTGTCAAACCGGAAGACGTGGAAGAAGTCGCTTACACCGGCGAAAAAATGCCCCAGAAGTCGACCTTCTTCTATCCCAAAATCTTCTCCGGTCTGGTCATAAACGTTTTGGACAAATAATTTACAGTCGGGCATAATGTCGCCCGCTGACAAACTTGAAGCTGTTGTATATTGAAGGAGATTTTCATGGCACGTGTTTATAACTTTTATGCCGGCCCGGCCGCTATCCCCCAAACAGTTTTAGAAGCCGCCCAGGCTGAACTCTTAGACTTTGCCGGCACAGGTGTTAGCGTAATGGCCACCTCTCACCGTTCCAAAGAATATGACGCCGTTCATTGCGAAACCGTGTCACTCGTCAAAGAGCTCATGAACCTCGGCGACGACTATGAAGTACTGCTGCTCCAGGGCGGAGCCAGCCTCCAGTTCGCCATGATACCCATGAATTTCCTCACCCCTGAAACCAGCGCCGACTACGTCATCACCGGCTCCTGGAGCAAAAAAGCCCTCAAAGAAGCCAAACTGTTCGGCAAGACAAACATCGCTGCCGACTCAGCCGTAGACGGCAACTACATCAGAGTGCCCTCTCAGGACCAACTCAAACTCGACCCCAACGCCAAGTATTGCCACATCACCTCCAACAACACCATTGCTGGTACCCAATGGGACAAATTCCCCGACACCGGCAATGTGCCGCTGGTAGCTGATATGTCCAGCGATATTCTCTCCAAACAGTTCGACCCCAAACCGTTTGGCATCATTTACGCCGGTGCCCAGAAAAACCTCGGACCTGCCGGTATGGCCCTGGTAATCATCCGCAAGGATATGCTCGCTCAGGCTAATGCAGGTCTGACCTCGATGCTCTCTTACAAAACCCACGCCGACTCCAACTCGCTCTACAACACCTGCCCGACCTTCACCATCTATATCGTTAATAAGGTTCTGCATTGGATCAAGGACAACGGCGGTGTTGCTGGTATCGAAAAAATCAATGACCAGAAGGCCAATCTTCTCTACGGTGCCATCGACAATTCTAACGGTTTCTATAAAAACCCGGTTGAACCCAACAGCCGTTCCAAGATGAACGTCGTTTTCCGTCTGCCCACCGAAGAACTTGAAGCTAAATTCGTCAAAGAAGGTCTCGGTGCCGGTTTCGTCGGCATCAAAGGCCACCGCAGCGTAGGCGGCATCCGTGTCTCCATCTACAACGCCAACGGCCTCGACGCTGTAGAAGCGGTTGTAGCTTTCATGAAAGATTTCGCCGCCAAAAACGGCTAACAAAAAACCAGCCGACGGGTATTTGATTTTGGCAGGCAAACATGCTAAAATCACACCCGACAGGCAGGACATAATGTTTGAGTATACTAAGGAAAGGTTTGTTTTATGAGTATGAATGTCGCGGTAGTTGGTGTAACCGGAGCTGTAGGACAGGAGTTCCTCAAGCTGCTCGACGAGCGTAATTTCCCCGCCACTGGTTATAAGTTCCTTGCTTCGGCTCGTTCAGCCGGCAAGAAAGTAACCTTCAAAGGTCAGGAATACACGATCGAAGAGCTCACCGAAGACAGTTTCACCGATGTTGACATCGCGTTGTTCTCAGCGGGCGGCTCTATCAGCAAGCATTTTGGCCCCATCGCCGCCAAGGCAGGTGCCGTGGTTGTCGATAACTCCTCGGCGTTCCGCATGGACCCGGAAGTACCTCTGGTCATCCCGGAGATCAATCCTCAAGCCGTCAGGCAGCATCGCGGCATTATTGCCAACCCTAACTGCTCGACCATCATCGGCATCGTACCGGTCTGGCCTTTGCATCAGTTTAACCCCGTTAAACGTATGGTGGTCAGCACATATCAAGCCGTTAGCGGAGCAGGCTGGCAAGCCATGGAAGAACTCAAAAAACAAACCGCCGCGGTACTCAACGGCGAGGAGCCAGAGCCGGAGATTTTCAAGCACCCCTGTGCTTTCAATGTCTTCAGTCATGATTCCAACGTCGGCGAAAATGGCTATAACGTCGAAGAAATGAAGATGGTCAAAGAGACCGCCAAAATCTTCGAATGTAACTCCATCGCCATCACCTGCACCTGTGCCCGTGTCCCTGTTTTGCGGACTCATTGTGAAAGCATCAACCTTGAGTTCACCAATCCGATGAGCGAAGAACAGGTTGTTGATTTACTGCTGGGCGCTCCCGGCGTAACCATCGTCGATGACCGCGAAGGCAATCACTTCCCCATGCCCATCGAAGCGACCGGCCAGGGCGATGTACTCGTCGGCCGCATCCGTCAGGATGAATCACTGCCTGACAAACGCGGCATCAATCTATGGGTCGCCGGCGACCAGTTGCTCAAAGGAGCCGCCCTCAACGCTGTGCAAATAGCCGAGCTTTTGGTTTAATAACCAGATCAGGCATATTAACATCAAAAGGGACAGGCCAAGTGCTTGTCCCTTTTTTGTTTTGAGAATTACGAGATGGACCAACAGCGAAAAATTAAATTAGTTGTCTCCTATGACGGCAGTGCCTACCACGGCTGGCAGCGGCAAAAAAAAGAAATCATCACCGTCCAGCAGGTACTCGAAGAGACCGCCGCCCGCACCTTCAAACACCGTATCACCATCCGTGGTTCAGGCCGCACCGATACCGGTGTCCATGCTGCTGGACAAGTCGCCAGCTTCTACACCAACACCCGTATCCCTAACGAAAAAATTGCCCACACACTTAACCACCGCCTGCCCGGCGACATAAGAATCGTCTCGGCCCGGCAAGTCCCCGACCACTTCGACCCCATCGGCTCGGCCCAAAGTAAACTCTATCGCTACCGAATCTTCAACCACTCCGACCTGCCGCCCGGCCAGATCCGCTACTGCTATCATTATTATTTGGCCTGCCAGATCGAACCCATGCGTCAAGCCGCGAAACTATTGCTCGGCGAACACGATTTTGTCAGCTTCTCCACTGCCAATCACGGACGCAGCAATACCGTCCGCAACCTCATCCGCTGCCATATCGAAAAAAAGTGTCACTGGCTTGACTTCTATCTCGAAGCCAACGGATTCCTCTACAACATGGTCCGCAACATCGTCGGCACCCTCCTCGACGTAGGCCGCGGGTTCCGCAGCCCTGAATCAGTCGCCGAAATTCTCGCCGCTTGCGACCGACAGGCCGCCGGCCCCAAAGCCCCCCCCAACGGCCTGACCCTCATGTGGGTACGCTACCCCCACGAATCAACCCAAACGGAGCCGGACCAGCCATGAAAATCATCCACATCATTACCCGCATGATTCTCGGAGGCGCTCAGGAAAACACTCTCTTCACCTGCGAAGGACTACATCGGCGCGGCCATGAAGTAATCCTCATCACCGGCCCAACGTTTGGGCCTGAAGGACAATTGGTTGACCGCGCCCACGCCGGCGGCTATCAGGTAATCGAACTCGACACTCTCCGCCGCGAAATCAGCCCCATCCTCGATTACAGGGCCTGCAAATCACTCGAAAAAATCATTCGCGAACTCAATCCCGACATTATCCACACTCATTCATCCAAAGCCGGTATACTAGGCCGTACCGCCGCCGCATCAGTCCGAACAGAAAACATCGAAAAAGACTGCTGCTGTGCCGCCGTCCGCAACTTCAAACAAGCTCAGGCCCAGTCATGCTCGCGTCCTAAAATCGTCCACACCATCCACGGCCTGGCGTTTCACCCTTACGAAAAATGGTGGAAAAATAAAATTTACATTACCTCCAAAAAATACGCCGCGAAGTTCACCGATAAAATCATCTCTGTAGCTCAGGCCATGACCGACCAGGCCCTCGCCGCCGGCATAGGCCGCCCCGAACAATACACCAAAATATTCTCCGGACTCGACACCTCCAAATATCTCGCTGAACATAATCCCCAACAAATTCGTGACGAGTTCAACATCCCCGCCGACGCCATCGTAATCGCCACCGTCGCCCGCCTCTTCGAGCTTAAAGGGCATGAATACCTCATTCAGGCTGCCCAGCGTCTCGCCGCCAAACACCCCAAAGCAATCTGGCTCTTTATCGGTGACGGAAACTTGCGCCCGGCCCTCGAACAGCAAATCGCCGCGGCCAATCTTCAGAACCGTTTTCGTCTGACCGGCCTGGTCTCGCCCGACCGTATTCCTGAACTATTACACGCTTCAGATATTCTCGCTCACTGCTCACTGCGTGAAGGTCTCGCCCGCGCCCTGCCTCAGGCATTGCTCTGCGGAAAACCGGTAATCAGCTTTGATGTCGATGGCGCCCGCGAAGTGGTAATCAACGACCGAACCGGCTGCCTGATTCCGCCGCAGGATATTAACGCCCTCACCGAAGCTCTGGATAAACTAATTACCAACCCCGACTTGCGTGTCAAGCTCGGCCAGGCCGGCAAAGAATTATGCCGACAGGAATTTGACCATGAACTTATGGTAGATAGAATAGAAAGTGTATATAAGGAATTGTGCCCAACCCTGCCGGAAAATTAAACGAAAGTTCATAATGGGAGCTTAATATGAACAATCGACGCTTAATGATATTCGCACCCCACCCCGACGATGCCGAAATCGCAATGGGCGGCACCATCGCCCGCCTCATCGACCAGGGCTGGGAGATTATTCTGGCAGACCTCACCAACGGCGAACCTACCCCCCACGGTTCACCGGAAATCCGCGCCGCCGAATCCGCCCAGGCTTCCCGAATTCTCGGCATAAAGGAGAGATTCTGCCTTGATATGCCCAACCGCTATCTCGAAAACAATCTGCAAAATCGTAAAATCGTCGCCGAAGCAATCCGCCAATATAAACCCCACTGGCTTTTCACCATCGCTCAACCGGATGCCCACCCCGACCATATCCACGCCAACCAGTTAATCATGGACGCCCGCTTCGCCGCCAAGCTCAGCAAAACCGACATGAAAGGTGAACCCCACTACCCCAAAAAAATAATCTACTTCTACGCTTCGCACTTACGCCAGCACATTCAACCCAGCTTTGTTATTGACATCACCGATTACTGGGACCGGAAAATCGCCGCTATCAAAGCATACCAAAGCCAGTTTCAACTCAACCAGAATGAGCCGGACGAAAAAGACTGGATAGTAGACCACATTGGCTCAATCTGCCGCTATTTTGGCCGTTGTATCGGCACCCAATACGCCGAGCCATTCTTCTGCCACGAACTGATAGGCCTGAGCAATCTTGAAGGACTAATCTGAAAAGGAAAATAATGAAAGTACTTGTTGCCAAAAAACTTGGGTTTTGTTTCGGCGTCAGACACGCCATTGATTTAGCCCAGGGGCTGCTCGAAAACGGTGAGCAGGTCTATTGCCTGGGACCACTTATCCACAATAACCATGTGGTCGAACGGTTGGCCCAAAACGGTCTTAATGTTGTTGATTCACTGGACGAAGTACCCCAACCCATTGCCAATCAGGAAGTTCCGACCGTATTGATTCGCAGCCACGGTTGTCGTCCGGAAATTCTTCAGGAAGTAGAAAAACGCGGCTTAAAACTGGCAGACGCAACCTGTGTCCTGGTCAAAAAAGCCCAAAAGCTCGTAAGTAAATTACACAAAGAAGGTTACAAAGTTGTAGTCATCGGCGACCCCAAACATCCAGAAATTAAAGGGGTGGTCGGATACGCACCGGAGGTGGTGGTGGTGGCGGATGAAGGCGATTTGGTAAATCTGCCGGACAGGGGCAAATTGGCAATTATTTCTCAAACGACGATTTCGCCGGAAGAATTCGGTCGTCTAGTCGGCCTCATAACCGCTCGTAACTACCAGGAAATCAAAGCAGTTAGCACAATCTGCCATGAGACTTCCCATCGTCAGGCGTCGGCGATTGAATTGTGTGGTCAGGTGGATGTTATGTTTGTTTTGGGCTCTAACAGCAGTGCCAACACTTGTGAACTGGCGGATTTGTGTTCCAAGACTTCAGTGGCGACCTACCATTTGCAGACCAAAGGGGAGTTCAAGTCACAATATATTGAGGGTCACTCGGTAGCGGGCATAACCGCCGGGGCATCAACGCCAGACTGGATTATTCAGGAATTTGTCGAATACCTGGATAAACTGTAGCTTGAAAAGATGCGCGATTATGCCTGAAGACGTGTTTTTTTGATGTTTTTTTACGGTTTTTTGCGATTTTTGACGGATTTTTGCCCGTTTTTTCAAAAAAAAGATGCTATTTCAAAGACTCTATTGACGAATAGGTCTTTCTGTGTTCTAATGCGATGTCTGTCTGCGGTTAGACAGAATATAACAGGCCCCAAACCTAAAGCGGCGGTTTGGACGAAGGCTTAAACGTCCGTTGTAGACATTTCTGGAAAGTTCTTTTCAATGGTAGACAAAGGTATTCTAAACGATTTTCAGTTGGACGATTTCGATATTGACAATGTAATCGCTGAGGCGTTGGGCGCTTCGGGTCAGGAAGAAATGCTGGCCAGAATAGACGAAACGGTCAGGAATTTTGAGCCGGGCACCTTGCTCAAGGGTAAAATTGTCAACAAAATCGGCGATGATGTTATAGTTGAAGTAGGTCTCAAGAGCGAAGGCGCGGTAAGTGCTTCGGAATTTGACGACCCCAGCGAAATCGTGATTGGCGACTCAATCGAAGTCCTTCTGGAAGCAGTCGAATCTGACAGCGGTCTGGTAATGCTCAGCAAGCGTAAAGCCGACCGTATTCGCGGCTGGGAAAGAATCATTGAAAATTATAAGGAAGGTGACACCATCACCGGCAAGGTCACCCGTCGCATCAAAGGCGGCCTGTTGGTTGACGTTGGTGTCCCGGTTTTCCTACCGGCATCGCAGGTTGACATTCGCCGTCCGGGCGACATTGCCGAGTTCATTAGTCGTGACATTCAGGCCAAGATTCTCAAGATTGACGAAGAGCGTCGCAACATCGTTATTTCTCGTCGTAAACTTCTGGAGGAAACTCGCGCCACAGCTAAATCGACCCTGCTCTCGGACATTGAAGTCGGCCAGATTCGCAAGGGTATCGTCAAGAACATTGCCGATTTCGGTGCGTTCATCGACCTGGGCGGTCTGGACGGTCTGCTGCATATCACCGATATGAGCTGGGGCAGAGTCGGCCATCCTTCTGAGCTGGTCAGGCTGGACCAGGAAATCGAAATCAAGATTTTGAGCATCGACCGCGACAAAGAGAAAATCGCGTTGGGCCTCAAACAGAAATCTGAAAGCCCCTGGTCTTCTGCCGAAGAGCGTTACAAAGTCGGCAGCGTAGTCAAAGGCTCGGTAGTGAATATCATGAGCTACGGTGCTTTTATCAAACTGGAAGAAGGCATCGAAGGTCTGGTACACATTTCCGAAATGAGCTGGACCAAGCGTATCAATCATCCCAGCGACATTCTCAGCGTGGGCCAGGACATCGAAGTTGTGGTTCTGGAAGTCAATCCTTCGCGTCAGGAAGTATCTTTGGGCATCAAACAGCTCACCGACAATCCGTGGACGCAGGTTGCCCAGAAATATCCTCCGGGCACCGTTGTCGAAGGCAAGATTCGCAATCTGGCAAATTACGGCGCGTTCATTGAGATTGAAGAAGGCATCGACGGCCTGCTGCACATCTCTGATATGAGCTGGACGAAGAAAATCAGTCATCCGGGCGAACTTCTCAAGAAGGGTCAGGATGTCAAATGTATCGTGCTATCGGTTGACGAGGACAAACAGCGTGTGGCTCTGGGTCTGAAACAGATGACCGAAGATCCCTGGGTACGTGCCATTCCCGACAAATACATCGCCGGTCAAATCGTACAGGGCAAGGTCACCAAGCTCACCAACTTTGGCGTGTTTGTTGAACTGGAACCGGACCTCGAAGGTTTGCTTCACATTTCCGAACTGTCGGATGACAAAGTTGAAGGGCCGCAGGAAGTTGTCAAGGTTGGTGACGACCTCGAAGTCAAAATTCTGCGTGTTGACATCGACGACCGCAAGATTGGTCTTTCGCTCAAGCGAGCGCAATGGGCTGTGGAAGACAATGTCGAAGACGAAACCGGCACGGGTGGCGGTCAGCCTCGCGGCGGCCTTGAAGGCACCGGCGGGGGCGGCATGGGTACCAACATGATTGACGCCTCTCTGTTCCGGGCCAAACCGATCCGTCCGATTGTAACTGAAGAAGCTCCCTCTCAGGAAGAGGGCGAGCCGAAGTCCGATAATTCGGAGTCGGCTGAATAACAGTCCCAGGCCAATCCGGCTCATTAAGTGAATTAAGAGGATTCTTAATCCTATACTTAATACCGCCGGTTCAATCGACCGATACCAGTTATGTGAATGTATGGGTTCGGTCGCACTTGAACCGGCGGTAAAGTCGGTAAAATTATCTTGTGCGGCTTTGGTATTTTTACCAAGGAGAGGGTAATGGCTGTAGAATCGACCTTGCAAATTTATCTGGGGGAAATTAACACCGCCCCACTTCTGACAGCTGACGAGGAAAAGATGCTGGCTCGCCGCATCATTGAGCACAGCGACCCTGAAGCGCGTGACCGTATGATTCGCAGCAATCTACGACTCGTCGTTAATATCGCCAAAAAATACAGCAAGCGGGGTATGCCCCTTTCCGACCTTATTGAAGAGGGGAACCTGGGTTTGCTTCGCGCGGTGGAAGGTTTCGACCCGGAACAAGGTTCTCGGTTCAGCACTTACGCTTCCTGGTGGATAAAACAAGCCATCAAACGCGCCCTCATCAATACCGTCCAGCCTATCCACATTCCCGCTTATATGGTCGAAATGATTGCCCGCTGGAAGCAAATCGCTGTCGAGATGGAAGATAAAAGCGGTCGGGCGCCTTCTTTTGAGGAAATGTGCGAAGCCCTGGAAATGCCTCCCCGCAAAGTTAAGATTATCCGTCGGGCAGTCAAGGCGTTCTCGTCGCCCAGTCAGATGCCCTCCGGAGACGAAAGCCTTTCGCTTAACGAGATGCTCGAAGACGATAAAACTCCCCGCCCTGATGAAGCGGTTTTTAATGCCGATGAAATTGAGACTATCATCCGCCTGCTGGGTGAAATCGATGTGCGGGAAGCTGAAGTTCTGAGGCTTCGTTTCGGTCTTAACCAGAACGAACCGATGACCCTCAAGGAAATCGGCCAACGTGTCGGCCTGACCCGCGAACGTGTCCGCCAAATCGAAAAAGAAGCTCTCGGCAAACTCAACGAGATTCTTACCGTCAAAGAAGAATAGTCAACCAGCGACAAAAAGGATAACTAAATGCCCTCAACGGCCGATACCGAAATCGCGAGCAAGCTTAAAAGTCTGATTCGCAGTGTTCCCGATTTTCCCAAGCCTCCTATAGTTTTTCGTGACATCACCACCCTGCTGATTGACCCCGACGGATTGAAGCTCGCCTGCGCCGCGATGGCCTGCGCTTTTTCGCCGGACTCTTTCGATATTGTACTGGGCACCGAAAGCAGAGGTTTCATTTTTGGAACCCCCATCGCCTGCCAACTCAATCGCGGCTTTGTTCTGGTCAGAAAACCCGGCAAACTGCCCGGCGTGACCATCTCTCAGGAATACAGTCTGGAATACGGAACGGACAAACTCGAAATCCACGCCGACGCTATCAAACCCGGCCAGCGTGTTCTGCTGGTTGATGACCTGCTCGCCACGGGCGGGACCATGAAAGCCTGCTGTCAACTGGTCGAACGCCTCGGCGGGACAGTTGCCGGCATCGTCTTTCTGATAGAGCTATCATTCCTGAACGGTCGTGAAGTTCTGAAAGATTATCCCATAAAGAGCATTGTCGCTTACGACTCGGAATGAGCTTAATCCAGATAAACTGGAAATTCCAAGCGTATAAGGCAAGAGGCAAGAGTGAACAGCGAGGTGCCTGCCTTCGGCAGGGTTGTTTATTTTAACGGCAGGCAAGAGGGTCACGGCGAGGGTTCTTCCTGAACCAAATCGAGAATATCTTCTTCGGTGTAGACCTCATCGAGATTGGTCAAATCCGTCTTCTGGCGCAGCAAAGCGTAAATGGTCGTATTCACCGTGAAATAATAGCTCACCACAAAGGCGATTACCAGGCCGACCACTAATGCGACCCATATCCACACCATAGCCGCCGCGACCGTCTCGGCACTACCCAGGCTCATCCAGTTCACCGCCGGTTGCAACTGCTCAAAAGTAGGCACCGGCCAAATCGCATCCAGCTTACCCCGGACCGCGTTCAGCGCCGAACCATCGGCGTTCATCGTAAAGCCAGCCGAGGTATGCACCACCAGCATCATAAACCACGCAAACAAACGTACAAAAATATAACATAAAGCTCCGTACACCGAAGCGATCAAACCATAAAACCCCATCCGCCAGGGCTGAGCCAAAACATAACTCAACGAACGACTGATAGGGTCAAGACAATCCGAACCCTCCATCGCTATCGTCGGATACATCAGATTCAAACCCGCTAATAAACCGATAGCCATCAAAGTAATGATTGCCCCGCCCAGCAGAGCCGCGGGCATAAGCAACGCCGCTAAAATCTCGCCCAGCATCGGCACCGCGCCCAGCAATCCTCCCACACCGATTAAAATCGCCAAGCCGCATATCACTCCCACCGGCACCAGCGGTGCCAGAAAGAAACTATGAAAATTTCGCACACTGTAATTGAATGCCGTAACCAGCCCGATACGCTCATTCCGGGCAATCTGCATGGCGGCCATTCGGCTGATAGTTCCACCAAACACCGCCCATACCGCCAGCCATGTCAAAGTCAATAGTATCGCGAACAGCCAGTGACATTGCCACAGCCATAATACACTCAACGCCGCCTGGGTCACCTCACGACGCAAAACAACCATATCACGTTCATAAACCAGTGCCGAAACCACTCGCTTGAAGCGTGCCCCGTTAAAACTTATCCAGGTCGAAAAAATTCCTTTCCCCTCAACATTCTCCGCCGCCTCATAAGCCTGAGCTAAACGCTGCGTACCTTCAATCAACTCCCGCAGCTTCTCGACCGCGGCCCGGTCTTCATCACGAGCCTTGCCTGTTAAACGATTATCAACCGCGACAATTAAATCTAAATCTATTCGCAAGGTTTTATCCTGAGCGAACAGCGAATCAAAGAGCCGCAGATAACTGTCCTGCAAAATCGCTAACTTCCGGTCGCGTTCGGTCTTCACATTAGACTTTGCTCCATCGGCCTGCTCCAGCAAGGCATCGTATTCCTCCTCAACTGCCGACTGTCGAACTTCATAGCGTTGGGCCAAACCATCAACCGCTCGGCTGAGCTGCTCTTGATAAACTTCGGATATAATCCCCAGCGCTTCGGTCTCTCGAATAGCCGCTAAACCTTCCTCACGATTCATATCCAAAGGCCCACGCGTCAGAAAACTGAGCAGCAGCCGCTCAGCGTCTTCGTGAAGATTGGTAACCGCCGCGGCGGTATAAGCCCGCGGGTCTTCAACATACAATGTCAACTCGTTAACCGTCCCGCTACCCGAAACCGCAACCCGACTGCCCGCCGGGGTGAGCCCGTCCAGAAGCCCGCCGGCCAGATAAATCACCACAATACCAATCAACGCCAGAATCATCCGCGGCGGCGAAGCGGCGTCCCGAAACCCCCGAAACAGCAGCCAAACAGGATGACCACCCAGAATAGCCCGCCAATCACAACTCCCGCCCAAATTGTTCTGATTCCCTGACATGTTCAGCTCCTATATCGACCCGTGTTATAATCTTCAAACGAAACAGAACTGATTCATCACGCATCCAACGTGGACATGCCACTCAAACACCTGATAAATCAGCCAAGGCCATTATAGCGCGGCCAATCACGATTGCAAAAGATTATTTATCCCCCCGCCGACCCGGATGTCAAGATATCCGCCCCGCCCGACTACTCCAGGTCATCTCCTGACGCTGGTTCATCGGTTGGAATCTTGTAATCCCCCACCAGCCAACGGCCCAAATCCACCATCTGACAACGCTCGCTGCAAAAAGGAAAATGCTCGCCGCGACTATCGGCCTTGATTTCACTCTTGCAGATTGGACAACGTGACCATCTCACCGCTATTTATCCCCACTGTCGGTAGAAGTTGATGAAGTTTTCTTGGATTCGGAAGCCGGCTTGCTGCTCTTTTCGGTAGAGCTGCTCTGGGCACTGCCGCTTTCCTTGTCAGCCTTGGCCGACTTCTGATAACTTTCGCTGCGATAATCAGTCTCGTAAAAACCGCTGCCCTTGAAAATCACGCCCGCACCTTTACCTATCAAACGCTTGGCGGTGTTCTTGCCGCATTCGGGACATTTTTTAATCGCCTCAGCCGTTATCGACTGAAACTTTTCAAATTCGTGTCCGCAACTTTTACAAATATATTCATAAGTAGGCATAACAAAACCTCACCGCTTTCGCCCCTATTACTGTCCCTGGTTTTCTTCTTCCGCCTTACGTGCCACCGAAACCTTCGCCGGCCGTAAAATCCGCTCATCAACCTGATAACCCGGAGCTAATTCGCGAACAATGGTGTTCTCCGCGAAATCATGCGTCGGCTCGTGCAGCAAGGCTTCGTGCCGAGTCGGGTCAAACTCATCGCCGGGCTTAACCGCAATGCGAGTCATACCGAACCCTTTGAGTACATCTTTGAACTGGTCGGAAATAATCTGCACACCCTGCAAAACGGTAATCGCATCCGGTGCTTCCTTACCTTTCTCCAGCGTATGGTCCAGATTATCCATCACCGCCAGCAGCGAACGCAAAATCCCCTCCTGGGCCAACTGCCGCGTCTGTTCGAGCTGCCGGTTCATCCGCTTCTGATAATTCTGATAATCCGCCGCGACACGCTGAAGCATAGCCTTAACCTCCCCCAGCTCCTGCTCAGGTGTTTTGGCTTGCGGCTCAGCGTCGGCCTCGGTAGTTTCAGTAGACTCGGTTTGCTCCTGATTCAGCTCAGCTTCGTTATTTCCCTGGTCATTCTTATTCTTTTTTCCAGCCATTACTAAAATCCGTTAAATATAAACTAGCTGTTTAATGATGATGATTTTCCGCCGTGAAATGTTCCTTCAAACGTTCAAAGAAACCTTTACTTTCCGGCATAACCGATTTATCTTCGGTCTTGGCAAAATCCCGCAGAATATTTTTCTGTTCTTTGTTGAGTTTCTTCGGTATCTCCACCAGCACCTGTACCAGCAGCGAACCCCGCCGCCCACTCTGAATATTCGGCAGCCCCTGGCCCCGCATCTGGATAATCGCTCCATGCTGCGTGCCCGCCTCGATTTCAACTTCCTGCCGACCGTTCAGTGAAGGAACTTCGATCTTGGCACCCAATGCCGCCTGCGTAAAACTAATCGGCACCCGCGCCACCAAATCATCATCGTTTCGCATTAAAAACGGATGCTCGGCAACTTTCACATAACAATATAAATCACCCGCGGGCCCGCCTCCCTGGCCCGGTTCACCTTCGCCATGCACCCGTACCGCCTGACCGTCCCTAATTCCGGCAGGCATCTTCAGACTAACTCGGCGTTTCTTGCTTTCTCTGCCCGTGCCTTGACATTTACTGCACGGCTTGACAATCGTCTTGCCCTGCCCGCCGCAACGTGGACAAGTTGTCACCATCCGAAACAGCCCCCCCATGCCGGCCTGCTGAACCTGGCCCTGACCACCACATTGCACACACACCTGCGGCGGATGACCCGGCTCCGAACCACTGCCCGAACAGTGTCCGCAAATATCCCTCCGTTCAAATTCGATTTCCTTTTCCACACCCGTCAAAACATCTTTCAGCTTAATCTCGATTTGAGTTTCAATGTCGTAACCGCGACTGACTCCCCGCCGGGTGCCGCCGCTGCGACGACGCCCCCCGAAAATATCATCGAACATGCTGAATATATCGTCCATGCCCATGTGATTGAAGTCATGCATACCCGCCCCGCGCAAACCGTCATGGCCGTACTGGTCATAACGCTGACGCTTGGCCGTGTCGCTCAAAACCTCATAAGCCTCGGCGCATTCCTTGAACTTCTGCTCCGCTTCCTTGTCGCCCGGATTCTTGTCCGGGTGATACTTCATCGCCAGCCGACGATACGAACGCTTGATGTCATCAGCCGAAGCATCACGCTTGACCCCCAAAACCTCGTAATAATCACGCTTGGCCGCCATCAAACAAACTCCAGCTTAACCATGACATCCACAAAAAAAACGAAGTGCCGCGACCGCTTCAGCCGCGACACTTCATTTATATTAAAAACCAATTACCAGACAACTTCCTCACCCGGCTCTTCATCATCGTCCAGGTCGGTTATCATCACATTGGTTGTCAACATAGTACCAACTACGCTCGCGGCGTTCTGCAAAGCACTGCGAACCACCTTGGCGGGGTCGATAATACCTGCCTCGAACATATCAACATATTCGCCAGTCGCGGCGTTATAGCCTGCCGAACCTTTTTTCTCCATCAGTTCCGCGACGACCATTGCGCCGTCTTCGCCGCTGTTATCGACAATCTGACGGGTCGGATAAGTAAGAGCCTTGGCCACAATATCAAAACCCAGCGCTTCGTCGCCTGCGACTTCTTTCTGGGCTTTCTTAACCGCTTCAATCGCCCGCAGATAAACCACACCACCGCCGGGAATCACACCTTCTTCAGTCGCGGCACGAGTAGCGTGCAATGCGTCATCAAGCAAGTCCTTGCGTTCCTTCATCTCGATTTCAGTCGCGGCCCCTGCCCGCACGATGGCAACGCCGCCAGTCAGCTTGGCCAAGCGTTCCTGAAGTTTTTCGCGGTCATAATCACTCGTGGTCTTTTCAATTTGAGTCTTAATCTGACTGACACGCTGCGTAATATCTTTCTTCTTACCGGCACCTTCGACGATAGTGGTGGCATCTTTGGAAATCACTACCTTGCGAGCCTGCCCCAACTGCGAAAGCTCAATGCTCTCCAGCTTGACACCCAGGTCCTCGGTAATCAGTTCGCCGCCGGTAACCGCCGCAATGTCACCCAACATAGCCTTGCGACGATCGCCAAAACCCGGAGCCTTAACCGCGGCGATATTCAAAATACCCCGCAGACGGTTAATTACCAGTGCCGCCAGAGCTTCGCCTTCAACATCCTCAGCGATAATCAAAAGTGGCTTGGAAGCGCTCGCGATTTTTTCCAGCAACGGTACCATTTCCCGCAGATTGCTAATTTTCTTCTCGTGAATCAGAATATAGCAATCTTCCAGAATCGCTTCCATGGTGTTAGCTTTGGTCACAAAGTAAGGGGACAGATAACCTTTGTCGAACTGCATGCCTTCGACGACTTCCAGTTCGGTCTCCATGCCCTTGCCTTCTTCGACCTCGATAACGCCCGCCTGACCGACCTTTTCCATCGCGTCAGCCAGCAGCTTGCCGATAACCGGGTCATTATTCGCTGAAATCGTGCCAACCTTGGCAATATCGTCACTGCCCTTGACCTTCTTCGACTGTTTCTTGATAGACTCAACCGCCGCGGCAACAGCCTGATTGATACCACGCTGTAAAGCCATTGGATTAACGCCCGCCGTTACATATTTCAGACCTTCGCTGAAAATAGCTTCAGCCAGAACCGTCGCCGTGGTCGTGCCGTCACCGGCGACATCGGAGGTCTTGCTGGCGACCTGATTAACCATCTTGGCGCCCATATTCTTGAATGCCTCAGGCAGTTCAATTTCCTTGGCGACACTTACTCCGTCTTTGGTCACTTTCGGCGAACCGTAACTCTTCTGCAGAACCACGTTGCGACCGGTAGGACCCATCGTCACCTTGACCGCCGCCGCCAGTTGCGACAAACCGTCACGCATGGCACGACGAGCTGCGTCATCATACATCATTTGCTTGGCCATAATAAACTCCGTTTATTTCTTTTTTTATTATTCGGTAACTTAGTCCAGCACTGCCAGAACATCGCTCTCACGCAAAATCACAAACTTCTCGCCATCAACTTCAATATCACTGCCGGCGTACTTGCCGTAAAAAATCACATCGCCTTTTTTAACCGCCACAGCGCCACGCTCGCCGCTGTCCAGCATTTTGCCCGGACCAACCGCGACAACTTTACCCTGCTGGGGTTTTTCTTTAGCGCTGTCCGGCAGCACAATCCCGCCGGCTGTTTTGGTTTCCGCTTCACTCTGCTTGACCAGAATCCTGTCATCCAAAGGTTTGATCTTCATATCATAACTCCGTCTTATATTGTTTAATGGTTAAATTTAACTTACCAATCAATCACGCTAAAGAACGACCTACATCATGCCGCCCATGCCACCCATTCCCATTCCGCCCATGCCGCCCATTCCACCCATACCGCCCATACCGCCGCCCATGCCGCCCATACCGCCCATATCGGGGGCACCGCCGTCATCCTGCTTGGGTTTCTCGGTAATAACCGCGTCGGTAGTCAGCAGCAAACCAGCCACACTCGCGGCATTCTGCAAAGCACTGCGTACAACCTTGGTCGGGTCGATAACACCGGACTTTACCATATCTTCATAAACCAGCGTATTGGCATTGAAACCAAAACCGCCCTTGCCCTGAGCAATCTTATGAACCACTACATTGCCTTCTTCACCAGCGTTGGTAGCAATCTGCCACGCCGGCATCTTCAGAGCATCAAAAATAATCTGAGCACCGGTCTTTTCGTCGCCCTTCAGTTTCAATTTACTGACCGCTTCTCGACAGCGAATCAAAGCAACTCCGCCGCCCGGCACGATACCTTCTTCGATAGCAGCGCGGGTAGCGTGCAATGCGTCTTCCACGCGGGCCTTGATTTCCTTCATCTCAACTTCGCTGGCAGCACCAACATTAATCTGGGCAACCCCGCCGGCCAACTTGGCCAGACGCTCCTGAAGTTTCTCACGGTCATAATCACTGGTAGTGATTTCGATTTCCCGACGAATCTGCTCAATGCGACCCAGCAAATCTTTTTCTTTACCGCCGCCCTGAATAATCGTCGTGTTATCGTTGTCGATTTCAATCTTGGCAGCTGTACCTAAATCAGCGACTGTCACGCTATCCAGCTCGATACCCAAATCCTTGAATATCGGTCGACCGCCGGTCAGCACCGCGATATCTTCCAGCATCGCCTTGCGACGATCACCGTAACCCGGTGCCTTAACCGCCGCGACCTGCAAAATACCCCGCAGCTTGTTGACTACCAGGGTCGAAAGCGCCTCACCGTCAATATCTTCTGCGATAATCAGAAGCTGACGTTTGTTCTTGGCCATCTCTTCCAAAAGAGGAATAAGCTTCTGAGCCGAAGAAATCTTGTCTTCGTAAATCAGAATAAGGGGCTTCTCAAATTCAACTTTCATGTTGTCCATGTCAGTCACAAAATTCGGCGAGATATAACCCCGGTCAAACTGCATACCTTCAACCACGTCAACATAAGTTTCCATGGTCTTGCTCTCTTCGATCGTGATAACCCCATCCTTGCCCACCTTCTCAAAAGCTTCAGCCATCGTCGTACCAATAGCTTGGTCATTATTAGCACTAATCGAAGCTATGCTGATAATGTCGTCCTGCCTGGTAATGTCAACCGGCGTGCTCAATTCCGTCAACGCCGCATCCACCGCCTTAACCCCAGCCTTGATGCCCCGATTAAGAGCCATCGCATCGGCACCAGCGGCGATATTACGCAGAGCTTCCCGGAAGATAGCTTCCGCCAGAACCGTCGCCGTCGTCGTACCATCGCCTGCAACCGTCGAGGTCTTGCTCGCGGCCTCACGAATCAGCTTGGCGCCCAGGTTCTCAACCTTGTCGCGCAGCTCTACTTCCTCAGCCACCGACACGCCGTCTTTAGTGACCGTCGGGCCTCCCCAGCTCTTGTCCAATACCACGTTACGGCCCCGCGGGCCCAGTGTGCTCTTCACCGCTTTTGCCAGCTTACCGGCACCTGCCAGCAATGATTTGCGGGCGTCGGTGTTAAATGCCAGATCCTTTGCCGCCATCTAAATGTCTCCTTAACAATAACTTACCCTGAATTTTTCTTCAGTTTCGGTAAAACATACCTTAATTACCACTACTCTGGATACTTGCCCGTCAGGACATAGACTATCCAACACCCATCACCAGAGCAAAGTTAGTGCCAAACCACAAAAACTAATGAGTTACATATATAAACAGCTTTACAGCAAGTATTTACAAATAAAAATCGGATCTCCCTCAAAACCCTCCTCCCTGCCACCATGTCACCTGCTCCCTTGCCAAATGCCAACCTGACAGTCCAACATTTGAATTGACATCATCTGCCCAGCAAGGTATTTATATCGTATTACGATTTTATAAAAAGTATGCGCGAGGCAATTAGGAAACCCTTACCTGTCGGAATAAAATATGCGTAACTATTTGTTATTTATAATCTTATCTTTAATAACCATCCTGCCCGGATGCAAAAAAACCGACGATTCCAACCCTGACTGCCTCCCTAAAATCTGCGTCAGTAACACCTACCTCGCCGCGGCAACCTCTGAACTGACAGACAGCCACGCCGAGGTATTCTCACTGGCAGAACCGGGCATGTGTCCCGGCCACTTCGACATTTCCCCCGACAAAGTCAAAGCTATAGCCGACAGCCAACTCGTCATCCGCTTCAATTTTCAGGGGGGCCTGGACGAACAGATAAAACGCACCGAACGTCCCATCGTCGCCATAGCCGGTCGAAAAGGGCTGGTCAAACCCGAAACCTTCCTGGCCATCTGCCAAGAAATCATCCCCCACCTCAGCGAAAACCTTGACATTGCCCCTACCATATACGACAAGCAAATCACTCAACTCGAAACCAGATTGAACCAGACTGCCGTCGAAATAAAAGAACAAATCAAACAAAGCAACCTGACCGGTGCCAAAGTCCTCGCCTCCCATCATCAAGCCGATTTCTGCCAATGGCTGGGCCTGGAAGTCGTCGGAACCTTCAAGGCCGTAGACATAATGACCCCCGCCGACATCGAAACCGTTCTCAAAGCCGGCCGGGAAAACCAAACCACAATCATCATCGCCAACGCCCAAGAAGGCACCGAGCTGGCCCAAAGAATCGCTGATGAACTAAATGCCCACCTGGTAGTGTTCAGCAATTTTCCCGCCGGCACCAGGCCCGGCAACTTTGAAAAGCTGCTGCGTAATAATGTCAAACATCTAACCACCGCTCAATAAAATGCCCAGTCTACTGGAACTGAAAAACATTCTCATTCGTCGCGGCAAACACAACATACTTGCCGTAGATTCCCTGCGTATCGACGAAGGAGAGTTCGTAGGCATCGTCGGTCCTAACGGTGCCGGCAAAACCACATTGCTGCATCTATGCTGCGGAACCATCCCCCCCACTCACGGCCAGATATTTTTCGACGGTGAAAACATGGCTGTTTCACCCTGGCGACCGCTCCGAAAATTCCGCCAGCACATCGGCTACGTCCCCCAGCAGGCCGAATACAACAGCCACCTGCCCTTCACCTTACGCGAAATCGTCGCCCTGGGCCGTAACAGCCGCAAACCGTTAATCGGCAAACTCAACCGTGAAGACTATCAGCAAATCGACTACTGGCTCGACAAGCTCGGCCTCTACCAACGCCGGAACCAGACCTTTCGTTCCCTGTCCGGCGGCCAGCAGCAAAAAGCACTCATCGCCCGTGCCATGGTCAGCGACCCCCGCTTGGTACTGCTCGACGAACCAGGCGCCAACCTCGACCCTAACTGGAAAAACCGACTGCGGGAAACTCTTTCGGAAATGTTCAGCCAAAACAAAATAACCGTATTGGTCGTATCACACGAATGGGATTTACTGCCCGAAGCATGCCGACGCGTCGTCGTGCTTAACAAGGGACAGATACTAACAGACACCGACAAAACCACCGCCCTCGCCGCGGCCCAATCAGTCGGAGACGATTTATAATGGACAGTTTCTTCCTGCCTATCATCATCGCCGGAGCATTAGCGGGCATGGGCCTCGGCCTGCTTGGTGTCTATATCGTCGGCATGAGAATGCCTTTCATCGGCAGTTGCATCTCCCACACCGCCATGGTCGGTGCCGTCTACGGCTCACTGCTCGGTGTCAACCCCACCCTCGGCGCATTGGCCTTATCGATGGCCGGCTCAGCAGGCGTCGCTTTCATCAGAACCGAAAAACGCAGCCTCGGCGCCAACACCGCCCAGGCAATCCTGCTCTCGTTCATGATGGGCCTGGCGTTCCTGGCCGTCGGGCTCGAACAGGACAGCCGCAACGAAATGCTCAGCCTCTTATGGGGCAACGTACTCTTCGCCGACTGGTCCACAGTATTAATCACCAGCATGCTCACCACCGGCCTGATACTATTCGTCATCCTCTTCGACCGCCCGCTCAGAGCCATACTTTTCAGTCGCCCCCTCGCCGAAGCAACCTGCCTCTATTCCCGCTGCGTCTACCTGGCCTTCTTACTATTCTGCGGACTGATACTCGCGGTCAACCTCAAAACCGTAGGCGGCCTGCTCATTTTCAGTCTATTGGTCTGCCCCGCCGCAACCGCCTACCGAATCGCCCGCGGCTACCGAGCCGTAGTAATCATCGCCATGCTATCCGGCACCCTCGCGGCCATAACCGGATTCGCCGTCTCCTACTACATAAACCTCCCCACCGGCGCCTGCATAGTAATAACCTCAGCAGCCCTCTACACCCTGACCTGTTTTCTGCCCCAAGACGATTAAAAGAATGTCCAACACCCTTTCTACGCCAACACACCCCCAATATATTTCGCGACTACCTCATCCAGTTTTTCCGAATTTATCGGCTTGGCAAGATAATCATCGCAGCCGGCCTCCAGAGCTTTTTCCCGGTCGTCAGCCATCGCAAAAGCGGTTAACGCCACAATAGGTGTCGCAAGCCCCCTTGACCTCAGCATACGAGTAGCATCATAACCATTCATCTCCGGCATTTGAAGATCCATAAGAATAAGGTCATAATCTGCCTCGCAAGCTAAATCTATCGCTTCACGCCCGTCATTCGCCACTGTTACCTGCAAATTATTCTTCTTGAGCAGCAGTTTTATCAGCGCCTGGTTGGCAACATTGTCCTCAGCTACCAGAACATGCCCCGGCCTTGCACCTTGTTCGCCAACTTCTCGCCGTTTCTGCTCAACATAATCAGACTCCACCAATCGAGAACCCTGCTGCGATTCAGTCTCACTGCTAAGCTCGGCGGCAACAGGAATTTTCACGATAAAACACGAACCCTTGCCAACTTCGCTTTCCAGGCTGATACTGCCGCCCAGCATTTCAATCAGACGCTTGGTAATCGTCAGTCCCAGACCAGTACCGCCAAACTTGCGATTTGTGCTGCCGTCCGCCTGAGAAAATGACTCAAAAACCAAAGCCTGTTTTTCCGAGGCAATGCCAATTCCGGTATCTTCAACCGCAAAGCAAATGAACGGCTCCGGACCAGATTCGTCAAGAGATACCTTTATATACACATGACCTTTTTCCGTAAACTTCACGGCATTATTGGCCAGATTAATCAAACACTGCCGAACACGAGTATCATCAGTCGTAATAGTGGCAGGCAAATTTGAAGCAAGTATTATCTGGAAATCAAGCTTCTTCTCATCGGCAACTTGAATCATCAGAGACTTGACACTGTCCAACATACCCCTTAATAAACACTCTCTGATTTCAACCTGAAGTTTACCAGATTCTATCTTGGAAATATCAAGAATATCATTGATTACCGTCAGCAGGTTTTTGCCCGCGTCATTTATATAATTAACATACTCAAGCTGACTTTCACTTATCTGTTCGTTAAGAAGAACGTTGGAAAAACCGATTATGGCATTCATCGGAGTCCGAATCTCATGGCTCATGTTGGCCAGAAATTCGCCTTTCATCTTGCTCGCGTTTTCAGCCATTTCTTTGGCATCAATCAAATCCTGAGTACGCTCACGAACCACCTCTTCCAGACTCTCATTAAGACTTTGAAGCTTTTCGCTAAAATGCTCAGCCTCCTGCCTGTTTTGCTCCGCCTTCCGCAGCGCCTCTACCAGATTTTCATTGGAATCCTGAAGACTGCCGGTCATTGCCTTAAGAGTGTAATTAAGTATCCCTACCTCATCTTCACGTTCCTCCAGCCACTCTACCCCTTTTTGACCACCGGAAATCTGAGCGGCGATATTCGTAATCCGCAATATCGGATTAGTCAGCCTCCGGCTCAAGACCCAACTGTAAATTACTATCAGCAGAACCGTACCCAACCCCACCAGACCAATATATAACATGACTTTATTCTGCCTGTCATATTGAGCTGTCTGGTCAATACCTGCCAGCAAACAGGCATGATTCATCTCTAAACCAGGGATGGGTATCCGAATCGCTGAAATTTTGTGTTCACCAAGCGATATTTGCTCCTGTCCCGAAAATTTTTCGAGAATCGTATTCACATAAGGCCGCAAAAAGGAACCGCTGGGAGACTCAGCCACAACCTTACCCGAACTCACTACCAAAGAGCGGGCGAACACTTCGTTCAATGACAAAACCCGAGCGGCAAACAAAACCCCAATCCCAGAATCAGCCTGCTGAATCAAAACAAAACCCATTTCGACAACCCGACCATCATTGTCAAGGCCATATCGCACCTGAGAAACCGATTCGCGAACCGACCTGATTTCAACATCACGATCAAACTCATAATTATCAACAGCCAAACCGGCTGTACTGCAAACAACACCGTCAGGCTTAAAAACCGCCAGAGTCTGAAGTTCATTTTGCGCGAGCATAGTATCGAGAACCGCCTGAAGCTGATACGCTACGTTCAACTTTAACGGAACAATCAATTGAGAATTGATGGCAAGACGCTGGGACTTCTCAGAAAAATCCTCCAGCCGCTGCCGCAAAAGACCTTGATTAACAGTTTCTAATTGCTTTAAATCAGTCTGCGAAGTTTTGGTCAATACCTGACGCACAGAATGAGCGAATAATACCGCGCCCAATATCAAAAATAATACCGGCGGTACAATAATCGCGGCCACTACCTTGGGCCGAATCGATTGAAATATACTTATTCTGCGCTTTTCCATTTCTCTCCTTCCCGTTCTCGACTGTTCCGAGTGCGGGTTTATTTCAGAAGCGGCTCCTCATGATACAAAATCGCGACACTTAACACTTCATCATGAATCGTAATGCCCAAACGCTGAGCGCATGCGTAATTAAATGTTATCAGGTATTTCTCCGACGAACGAATGGGAAGCGATTGAATATTACCGCCCCGCAGCAAAGAAATCCCCATCAGGGCAGCCTGATTACCCAAATCAACAAAATCCACCGAAGCCCCTCCAAACAATCCCAGCTCACAAAACGCAAAATTTATAGCGATCGAAGGCTTCCTGGAACGAATCAGCGACTCCCGAAAGGTACTCTTCATGTCAACCGACTTGCCGTCATCATCTTTAACACTAACCACAACATTATAAATAGCGCCAACCTCAGCATCATTGTTAATCTGCTCAACTGCCTCAATCAGCTCCTGCATCGTACCCACATGACGAACAGCCATTGCGACACCGGTCGTATTGTTCTCAAGCTCTTTCTGCAACTGAGCCTCAACTGCGTAACCAGTAGTGGTATTGTCCAATAACACAACAACCTTTTTCAGGTCCGGTAAAATACCTTTGACAACATTCAGACTGGTCTGCACATGAAGCTTCTCATAAACACCCGTTATATTTGCGTTGGGAATGCCGTTACTGTCCAGAAAAGGGATTTTGGCATTATAAACTTCCGGCTGAGCGTTCATCCCGGTAAAAACCACCGGAAAAGAACGACCAACCAGTTTAAGCCCGACTTCACGAAAAGCGTTATCGTCCACCGTAAAAACAATATCAGGTCCGAAAACCTCAATCTCTTGCAGTACTTTTGCAGCATCAGCCTGCATCGCTTCCTTGGCACTATTGACAGTCTTGGTATCCATGTAATGTGTCCGAATAACCAGACGTTCCCCGTATTCCTTTTCCAGAATTTCAACTATCCCCTCTTCCTGAGGCCGCCCGCAAACATTATCAGACTCATAACTTTGAACAATATAAACTTTGGGCTGCTCAGCATTCGCCGCGAAAGATTCAGATGAACCCAGCCCGGCAGTAACAAACAAAAACATAAGTAGCCCGATAATTCTCAATGCCGACCGTTTCATAAAAAACTCCTGAAAGTATCAACCTAAATACATACTACCTACAAACTTATTCGGCTAAAAACAACGCCCAAAAAAGCAAAAAACGTTTTCCCAAATTTAACAGAAAACACCCCTTAAACCCTGGCAAACTCATTGTATTTGACATTTAAATACATCAGAGGTACCCTTAGCGGTTTGACAAAATGGCTTAAGGAGTTATAAGTAATGATAGTTACCAGATTTGCCCCGTCACCGACGGGCTATTTACATATCGGCGGGGCACGTACCGCTTTGTTTTGTTTCCTGGCGGCACGTAAAGGGAGCGGGAAGTTTATTCTCAGGATGGAAGACACCGACCAGAAACGCAACACCCCCACCGCTGCTCAGCAGGTGATGAAAGACCTTGCCTGGCTGGGGATTATGTGGGATGAAGGCCCGGAAGTCGGCGGCGAAAACGGACCGTATTATCAATCAGAACGGCTTGATATTTACAATAAATACATGCAGCAGTTGCTCGATTCCGGCCGGGCGTATTACTGCTTTGATACTCCAGAGGAATTACAAATTCAGCGTGAAAAAGCCCAACAGGATAAACGTACATATACTTATGACCGGCCGGAAGTCTTGCCGGATGTCGCGGCGGTGGAGAGGGCGGAAAAGGAGGGGCGTCCGGTGGTGGTTCGGTTCGCGATGCCGGGTAATGATATAGTGGTGCAAGATGTTGTCAGAGGGGGAGTTAGGTTTGGGGCGGCGGAAATTGGGGATTTTATTATTCAGAAGTCGGATGGTTTTCCGACTTATCATTTTGCGTGCGTGGTTGATGATGAACTTATGGGTGTTACGCATATTCTTCGGGGCCAGGAACATTTGATGAATACGCCGGGTCATATCGCTTTGCAGGAAGCATTGGGTTTTCGCAGGCCGGTATATGCTCATATGTCGGTGACGATTTCCGAGGGCGGCGGGAAGCTGTCCAAACGGGAACGAGGCAAGGTGCTGCGGCAGGCGATTAAAGAAGCTGAAGGTTTAGACCATGCGGAGCTGGCGCAGGTGGGCGGGGTTAGCGTTGAAGAGTTTGCGGGCTTTCTGAATAAGAAAAATGAACTAGATGGACCTAACATTACCGCGATAGCGGAACATATACATGTGCATCTTCCGGAAATCAATGTGGTGGATTTTTTGCACAGCGGATACATACCTGAAGCGTTGGTTAATTTTGTTTCACTGTTAGGCTGGAACCCAGGCGATAATCGTGAGATTATGCCCATCGAAGAACTAATCGAAGCGTTCGACATTAACCGTCTGAATAAAACCAATAGTTTGTTTGACCGGAAAAAGCTGATTTCATTCAATACCGAACATATGCGTATAATAGCTCCAGAGAAGCTATTGGAGCATTTCAAGCGTTATCTGGAAGTGGTGGAATCGCCGATAGGCAAAGCGGACGACAAGACATTGGCACATCTTCTCAAGATATGTGAAGGGGCACGGACGCTGGAAGATGTAGCCACGAAAAGCATGTTTCTGTTTGTCGATAAGGTTGAGTTCGACGAAAAGGCGGTTAAAAAGGTTCTGCAAAAAGACGGCGTGGCGGAATTAATGAAGCTGACGCAGTCAGCCTTGGCGGCACTGGAAACATGGGACGCCCACAGCCTGCACGGAGCGATTGAAAAACTTTGCGAGGAACACCAAGTCGGAATGGGCAAGGTGGCTCAGCCGCTGCGGGTAGCGATTACGGGGACGATGGTTAGCCCGCCGATCGATGAGAGTCTGATGCTGCTGGGCAAGGAACGGACACTGAAACGGATAGATGATACGCTGGAATTTATTTCGTAACGATAGAAATAAATTCGGTTTCGCCTGCGGTGGTGTGAACTATTTTCCAGCCGTTTGTGACAGTTATGGTCTGGGCGTTTATGACAGTTGTTATCCGGCCGCTTACGCGGCTCGGCTTTTGTTTTTTTCTCAAATCGCGAATGGTTTGGGTGTTTGTAAGTCCTTATTTTGCGTGGGAGGGATTGATTGTTGTAAGTCTTTATTTTTGAGAACGTAAAGACGTTTTTTTCGGCGTGTTTTGTCCTGAAGCGACCGATTTTTGACGATTTTTGACGATTTTTTTTGAAAAATACGTCAAAATAGCAAATAAAAACGGATTTTATCCGCTTTAATACCAAAGTGTGATGATCAGGTGGTTTTCGATTTTTTTGCCTTCGACGGGGCCGACGGTGGTGTTGGAGAATTTCACTTCGACGTCGGGGTTGGCGTCGATCCACTCGTTGATTTCGTCGTCGAGGTAGCGCATGGCGTTGTCGGTTAGCTTGGTGTGGAAGTTTCGGACGCGGGTTGCGCCTTTGTTGTCCATGTTGGTGGGGCGTTTCCAGCTTTCCTTGCGTTTTTCGAGAGATGAGCCCATATCAAAAGTGCGAATCTGGCTGGACCTCATGGGGCCTTCGTCGTCGTTTCCCTCCAGGGTGATTGGCACCTCGTCTTCCAGGTCAACCTTGATGGGGGTATCGACAGGTTTGGGGGTAGCAATGGGCTGGCCACCTTCTACGGGGACGGTCTCCTTGGAACCGCAACGGGGACATTCGATGACTTCGCCGGTCATGGAGAGAGGAGCTTCGAGATTTTCGCCGCATTCGACACATTCAAAATGAATCATGATAGACTCCGTGGTACATAAGGGGGTATTGGCCAAATTTCTGGTTGGGTATCAACTCAAAATACTAAATAACAACAACGAAAATGTTTAACCGCGGATTACACGGATTTCGCGGATTTTTAACGGCAACTAATTTCGCCCTTTTGGAGCTTGTGGCGGTTTTTGTTTGGTCGTATCCGGCCGCTTATGCGGGGCGGTTCCTGTTTGGGCTGTCCGACGGCTTACGCTGTTCGGCTTTTGTTGTTACGACCCATTTGGGGTCTTTAATAGCCGCAACGTTTATTCAGAGAACTGGGGAACTAGGATTCGAACCTAGACTAAGTGATTCAGAGTCACTTGTGCTGCCATTACACTATTCCCCAATAAGCCTTTATTCAAAAAGGACTTACGGAACACATCCACAGTCGCTTGGGCAACCGGATAGATAATATAATGGCCGGTCTGTTCAATTGCAAGCGATAATCTGGCAACAGGTCAATCGCCCTGTTCGAAGATTTTTACTGAGCCGGTCCAAGTTCCAGTCATATCTTTGTTCTGGGCCAGGCCCAAGACTTCGCCTCTCTGGACGAATTTGATAGTGCCAGCCATATCGCAGGAGTAGAGGCCGGTTTCTAAATCTACGGTAAGCTCTCCCTGGGCGGTGACTTCGGTGTCTTTTTCGATGCTGGAGGCTTGGCCGATGCCCATAGTGGCAGTTGAGCTGCCAGCGAGGATTTCCTGGTAATTGTCGAAGACGGCCTGGCCAGCGCGAACACCTTTATAGGTTAGCTCGAGGGCGTTATCGACCTGGACCATGACGGCGGCGCGGCCTTTGACGAAATATTTTTGGCCGACCTTTAAGGGGCCCTGGGGGTAGCTGGGCAGGATACCGTCGAGGATATTTTCGCAGGCTTTTTCGACCTTTTCGGTCATTAATTCGAGAAGGTCCTGTTTGTCTTCTTCGGACATATCGTCGTCGAGGCGGTGGACCTGGATATAGGCGGCAGCGAGGTCTTCGGCTCCGAGAATTTTCTCGATTGAACCGTCGGGCCTGACCTTTACTTCGATGTCAATATTTTTGAGCTGCATCCACATCAGGCATTCGGGGACGCGTTTTTGTTTGGGCAGTTCGGAATCCCATTGGTAGGGGGTGCCTTTGGACATGCCGGTGAGTTTGATGGCGTCCCAGCTTTGGAGGATGGTCATAACTCCATCTTTATCAACGCGTAAGCACTCGAGATAGACATTGACTTCCTGGCTGCCGCGATAGGTAATGCCCATCAGGCCTTTTTCGCTCATATCGTATTCTTCGGTGACGAGTACTTTGGCCCAGCAGCCTACGGGCATTTTGAGGGCGATTTCGGATTCGATAGGTTCACATTCGCCGCCGCTCTTGCCGCTGTCCATAAGCCACAAGGCAACTACCGCGATTACGACCAGTATCAGAACAAAAAAGAATTTTTTCATGATTGTCTCCCAGGCCAACTTCGTTGGAAATTCTGAGCCCTAACCCAGATAAACTGGAAATTCTAAGCCCTAAATTCTAAATCCTAACCCAGATAAACTGGAAACCCCAAGCACTAAATTCTATCAGAAAAAAATATTTAGCCGCGGATTACACGGATTTCGCGGATTTTTAACGGCAACGGCACCGCTTACTTACGTGCGCGGCTCTGATAAATTGTTGCCATTTTGCGCAAAATTTCATTTGTAAGAGACTAAACAAATTCTAAACACAAAATTCAAAACAACAAACAACTACAACGAAAATATTTGGCCGCGGATTATGCGGATTTTAACGGCAACTAATTTTTTTGCCCCTTTGGGGCTTGTGGCGGTTTTTGGGTGGTCGTATCCGGCTGCTTACGCGGCTCGGTTCCTGTTTGGGCAACACGCTCTTACGCGGGGCGGCTTTTGCTTTCTGTTTGACCTTACGGATGCCTGGATTTTAGCGGTATTTTGTTTAAGCGGCAAGGGAGAAAAGGGTTAGGATTTTTTGAGGTCTTGCTGGGAAAGGAGGGTGAGGGTTGCTCCGCTGATGAGGATAAGTCCGCTGAGCCATTGGAAAGGGGTCAGCAGTTCATCGTAGAAGAGCCAGGACATCAGGGCGGTGATGAAGGCGGTGGCGAGAGTTACGGTCTGGGTGAGGGTTGAGCCGATGCGGCTGATTACCCAATAGAGGCCCATGTGGGGCAGGAAAAGATTCACAATCGATGAAATTACTATCAAGAGCCAGCTCTGGCTGCTGATTTCGGCGATCTGGACAGGTCGGCCCCAGATAAAGGCGATAGCGGCGGTGGAGATGAAGACGTAGGTATTTACGAGGATATAGCCGGTGAGCGGGGCGGCCTGAGAGGTTATTCTGCGAATGCAAACTCCGTAGGCTGACCAACTTACAGCGAAAATCAGGACCAGCAGCACACCGATAATTTCGGCCTGAAAACTTACCTCCGGCTTGAAAAGGATAACCCCGACGGAGCCTGCCAGGGCCAGGGTGGCCCCGGTCCAGAAACGCCAACTGTGGATTAAATTTCTTTCGTCACGGAAGAAAAACATGCCGAACAAGGCGGCCCAGACGACATATTGTTTGCTGAGCAGGGTCATCATTCCTGGTTCCATGTATTTGAGTGCCAGAGGCGAGACGGACTGGGCAACGGCGGCGGGTAAGGCGGGGATGAGTGCTGCTAACCACAAACTTTTAGGCAGAGGGACAGGCTGGCGTAAGCGTCGTTTGATGATTACCATCGGCCAGGCCATGAGCATGACGCAGCAGTAGCGGTAGAAATTCTGGTCCCAGACGGAGACCCCGTTACGGAGGATTTGATAGATAAAAATCTGGGCTGACGACCAGGAAATGACGAATCCCATGAGTACTATCGAGGCGGGCAGGTCGATTTTTTCGCTTAGACTACGGGGCATGACAAGCCTTCGGGGGGTGAAATTCGATTTTTGGTTTTAGATGGGCCTGAATGACAACTTTGTTATTTGTTGTTTTTGCCTATCAGTGCGTCCAGAAAAAGCCATACGCAGGCTAATGCAACGCTGAAGCTGATGGCCATACCGATGGCTATCCAGATTAGCACGAAAGTTGAGGTTTCATTGTGCTCCAGCCGGTTGTACCACTCGACGAATACGCCCGCGCCCAGAATAGGTCCGATGACAAAGCATATCATCAGAATTTTGCTGTTGCTTTTTAGGAAGGCGATAAATTTCATATCATTATTGTATCGGTGCTTATTAAGACAGTGCAACGGTGTTTTTTTATATTTTGGTACGCAGAGAAATTACTTGACTTGACCGGGGGTGAACTTAAAATTACTAGCCTTGGCAGACATTTGTGGAGGGTGTCTGACAGGGAAGTTTTGGCGGTCGGCGATAGCGACTGTAAGTGTTTTATTTTAAGGCAGTTATCGGCACTGACCCAAGTTGCCGGGGGCCATTGGGCCCAGTTGGGGCAAGACAGTGGTTTACCGGCCCGGATTAAAATCCTCACAAAAGTAATAATATAAGGAGCAACACTTTGAGTACTCTAACCAAAACGATGGTGGTTGTGGTATCGGTACTGGCGATCTTCCTTTGCGGAGCTTTGGTAGTTTTTGAGATGAACCAGGCGAATTATCGTCAGGCCTATGAGGACCAGAAGGCCCGTACGGCGGCGGCGATGACCCAGGCTTTGGCTTATCAGGAAGAGACCAGCCGGGTCAAGACCGGCCAGGAAAAAGTGCTTGCCCAACTCAAAGACAGCATTCAACTGCTGGAATCTCAGGTCAGCCAACTGGCCCGGGAGCGTGACTCTCAGTCGAAAGCTCGTGCCCAGGCTGACAGTACGGCCAATACGGCGGTCGCTCTGAGCGAGTCGCTGCGGGATACGATTGACAACATGTATGTCGCGCAACAATTTATTCAGGAAGAACTTAACAAATCTCACGCCAACATGATCGTGGCTCAGACTCAGACGATTGACCTGCGTCGGACGCTCAATGGCGAGCAGGTCAAGAGCAGCCAGCTGGAACTTATCGGCAAACTTCGTCTGGAGAAGATTCAGGAACTGGAAGACGAAAACGCCAAGATTCGTCGTCGTTTGCAGGAAGTTACGCTGGCATCGAATGAGATGCGTCCTGAAGATGACAAGGTTTCTCAGACTTTGATTCGTGATTCGGGCGTGCCGATTCGCGGTGAAATTACCGACCTGAAGGGTGAACTGGTGGCACTTTCGATTGGTTCGGCGTCGGGCGTTCGGGAAAATACCCGTTTTCGTATCGTGCGGGGCGGCAATTTTATTGGTGAGGTTCTGGTGACCGAAGTTGAAGCCAGTGAGTCGGCTGGCCGTCTGGTCAATAAGCTGGGCACGGTAATTCAGGGCGATAAGGTTACTACCGGCTTTGATTGATAACCGGCTTGGTTGACGGAAAATCGTTATTTGTTAAGGTAAATTGAATAACGGGGGATTGAGGATATACGCGATGAGCCCTCTTGATACTGGAAAAAAGGTCAGTCGGCTGTCAGGTGCCGGGAATGATGTTTATACCGCCCTTCTGACAGCGACGGCGGTGGTTCTGGCGGTTACGACCGGTTTGATTTGCTGGGCGGGACAGGATTTGTTCGGTACTTTTTTTAAGATTGTTCAACCCTGAGCCAGATAAACTAGAAATTCTAAGCTCTAAATTCTAAGCCCTAACCCAGATAAACTGGAAACCCCAAGCACTAAATTCTATCAGAAAAAATATTTAGCCGCGGATTACGCGGATGTTTAACCGCGGATTACACGGATTGTGCGGTTTTTTAACGACATGGGGGTGGTTTGAGAGATTTTCAAGGGGTGTTCTTTTCTTTATTTGTTCTCAGGGTGATTTTGTGCGCCGGGCGAGATAATTTGACGGTAAAAGTTTTATTTTTGTGAACGCCGCGAAAAAATGGCCGAAAAGATGATATTGGCCTTGCCTGACGGGATAAATAAGAGTTAGATGGTCGCGCGGAAATAAAAAAAAGGAAAAGGTGATTCTATGAAATATGTACGGTTCATCGATGTAAAAGGCAAGACCCGGCTGGGGGTATTTCAGGCAGAAAACCGAATCGAACTTTATGAAGGTGATTTGCTGGGCGAGCATGAAAGTACCGGGAAATACTGTCAGCTTGATGATGTCGAACGCTATCTGGCGCCGGTTGACCCGCCGAATATTATCGCGGTGGGTTTGAATTATCGAGCTCACGCGGCGGAGTTTAATGATTCTCTGCCAGAGCGGCCGGTATTGTTTCTCAAGGCGACAACTACGGTTACGGGGCATTTACAGCCGATTGTTCTGCCGGAAATGGCACCTTATTTTGTGGATTATGAGGCTGAACTGGCGGCGGTCATCGGGAAAAAATGCAAGAATGTGCCGGTAGAAAATGTGGCGGATTATATTCTGGGCTATACGTGTGCGAATGATGTTACGGCGCGTGACTGTCAGCAGAAACTGGATAAGCAGTGGGCACGGGCCAAGTCGTTTGATACATTTTGTCCGCTGGGTCCGGTTTTGGAAACCGAGGTGGATGTTACGAATCTGGGGGTTCGCTCGGTCCTGAACGGGGAGGTTATGCAGGAAGACAATACTCTGGGGATGATTTTTACGGTTGATGAGCTTGTCAGTTATATATCTCGGAATATGGCGCTTCTGCCGGGTACGATTATTCTGACGGGCACGCCCAGCGGGGTTGGTTTCGCTCGTCCGGAGCCGGTATCTCTGCAAGTTGGTGATAAGATTGTAATTGAAATTGAGGGTATAGGCCGGCTGGAAAATCCGGTAGTCAACTGGCAGGGAAGATAGGCTCTGGAAGTACTTTGTTTTGAGCGACGGTAAGCCATGAGTAGTGAAATTGTGACCAATCTGGAGAAACACCGCAGCTTGAAATGGCAGCTGGGGGCGGGGATTTTCTATACGATTTTCGCGTTCACGACTTTCTTTGGGGCGATCTTTACGCTGTTTTTGCGTGAGTTGGAACTGGATATGACGCGAATCGGAATAATCCAGTCTCTGCTTCCTTTTTGCGGTTTGTCAGCGTTGTTTGTGGGGCCGTTGATACAACGGATGGGATACAAACGAAGTTTTCTAATGTTCTATGGGGCCCGGACAGTTGTCGCTCTGGGTCTGCTGTTGACTCCGGGTTTGCTGGCGTGGCAGGGTATTAAGTTTACTTTTGGCTGGCTGGCATTTATCGTTTTGGCGTTTGCTCTTTTTCGGTCCGTGGCGGAAACGGCTGGCTTGTCCTGGGGTAAAGATATAATTCCAGACCGGATTCGGGGGAAGTTTACAGCTATCAGCAGTGCGTTGAATAATCTGGTAGTGGTTCTGAGTATGGCTGGGGCGAGTTATATAATCTATCGGGGTACGGGTTTGAGTCGTTTTATGTATATCATGGGGGGCGGTGTATTCATAGGCGCGTTAGGGCTGTTTTGCAGCGGTCAGGTTCCGGGCGGGGCGGCGGTAGCTCGTGAACATCATCTGCCGGTCTGGACAACTCTGCGGGAACCCCTGAAGAATCGTCAGTTTTTGCGTTTACTGGCGGGCTGGGGGCTGGTAACGCTGGCTGTTACTTCTCTGGCGTTGAACCCTCTGTTCTTCAAGGAAAAGGTGGGTATCGATACCGCAAAGGTACTCTGGCTGGACATGGCCTTTTATACGGGTGCGACTTTATCCTCGTTTTTATGGGGCTGGGCAGCGGACAGATTTGGGGGCAAGCCCACGATGCTGACGGGTTTGAGCGCTTTTATTCTACTGCCTTTTTTTCTGCTGCTGATTCCTCGTCATCATGAATATTCTCTTTGGATTGGCGTAGGGGTTCAGGGTTTTTCGGGGATAATGATAACGGGCTGGGCAGTGGCAGCGGGGACATATCTGTTCAATAACGCGGTGCCGGAAGACGCTCGCAAAAACGGTTATATGATTCTTTATTACGCAGTGATGGGGCTTAGCGGCGGAGTGGGTCCTTTGACGGCGGGATTGCTGCTGGATGCTCTGGCGGGCGTTAATACGAGGTTCGGCGGAATTGTTATCGACCAGTTCAGCATATTGTTTTTGTATATCTCGGTATTGCTGGTGATAAGCCTGGTGCTGCTGCGGGAGCTTCGCGGCGGCGGTTCGATGAAAGTAAGACAGTTTGTGGGTATGTTTATCCAGGGCAACCCGATTCAGACATTAAGCCTGATGATTAGGTATCGCATGGCCCCGGACGAGAGCGGGCGGGTATCGCTGACCGAGAAACTAGGCAAGCTGAGCAGCCCGCTGAGTACGAATGAACTTTTGGAAGCGATGCACGACCCAAGTTTCAACGTTCGGTATGAAGCGATAATTTCTTTGGCGCGGATGAAGTCCACGCCGGAAGTACTGGATGGGCTTTTGGAGATTCTGGGCGGCAATGATGCAGAACTTTCTCTGGCGGCGGCTTGGGCGTTGGGTCGGCTGGGTGACCAAAGCGCTATTCTGGGCCTGCGTGAGACTCTGCTGAGCGAATATCCACTACTGCGGGCCCGCAGTGCGCGGGCGTTGGCGACGTTGGGTGATTATGACAGCGGGGGTTTCATGCTGGAGAAGTTCCAGAGTGAAAGTTTAGATGAGGTTCGGGTGGCGTGTGCTTCGGCGTTGGGGCGGCTGAGGGTGACCGAGGCATTAAAGCCAATATTGGCCTATCTTTACGCGAACAAAAACACTTCGCTGCGAAGTGAACTTACGCTGGCGGCGGCGCGGATCGTGGGTGACGAGAAAAAGTATATCCGGCTGCGGCAAAGTATACGTGACGATGCGGAAACCGGCATCGCTCAGGGGATTTTATCGATAAGCAAGGCAAATCAACGACAGAACCATACGGACAACAGGTTCCAGCAGGTCGCAGAAGAGTGCGCGGACAAATTCTCACGGGGCGAGGCAGCGGTCGGAGCCGAGAAATTGATAGAACTTATCGAGCTTGCACCTAGTAACTTGTTATCTGATACGGTGTTATTGGTATTAGATGAATGCCGGGAGCGGTTGCGGGAATTTGGGGGGGCACGTGAAGAGTATATTCTGTTGAGTATCCACGTTTTAATGTCGGGAATTCAGGACGGCGGCAAAAAGGTTCGGATTCAGAATAAATAAGTTATTTTCGAGATTTCTGGGCCATGATGGCAATATATAGCCATTTGAATCGTTGAACACTGGTCGGCATGGACGGCAAGTGTGGTGTTTCCGCGGCCGATACGGTTGCACATATGTAGGAGCGGCCTATGCGTGATTATGGTCTGGTACTGTTAATATGGGCAGTGTTGGCGCTGGAATCGACTAGTTGGGCGGAGGGGCTGGTTCGGCCTTTTGAGGCTGAGAGCGATGGTAAGGTTCAAGGCCGAATCGATGCTATGATTTTTGGGTCGCTGGCGGAGCGGGGATTGGCACAGACGAATCTCTGCTCGGATGAGGTTTTTGTCAGGCGGGTATATCTGGATTTGATTGGGACATTGCCGACAGCTAAAGAAGTGCGGCAGTTTCTGGATAATGATAATTCACAAAAGCGTGCAATGCTGATTGATGAGCTGGTGGAGCGGGAGGAGTTTGTCGATTACTGGACGCTGAAATGGTGTGATGTTTTGCGGGTGAAGGCGGAGTTTCCGATTAATCTTTGGCCTAACGCGGTGCAGGCCTATCGGCGGTGGGTTTATGAAGCGATTCGCGATAATATGCCTTATGATAAATTTGCGCAGGAATTGCTGACCTCGAACGGCAGTAATTTCCGGGTAGGTCAGGTAAATTTTTATCGGGCAATGCAGGGGCACGAGCCGGGCACGATTGCGGATTCAGCGGCGCTTACGTTTATGGGAGTGCGGCTGGGCGAGGGGCAGGCGGAGCAACGGGCGGAGCTGGCGAAGTTTTTTTCGCGGGTGGCGTTTAAGGGTACGGCGGAATGGAAAGAGGAGATTGTGTATCTGGACCCACGGCCTGTGGCTGAATTCAAAGCGGTGCTGCCGGACGGTGAGGAAGTAAGCGTTGGGCCTGACGAAGACCCGCGGGCGGTGTTTGCCAAATGGCTGACAGCGAATGATAATCGGTGGTTTGCCAAAAACGCAGTGAACCGAATCTGGGCCTGGGTATTTGGTCGGGGGCTGATTCATGAACCGGATGATATTCGCGACGATAACCCGGCGACTTATCCTGAGGTGCTGGCGTATCTGGAGAAAGAGCTGGTGCGTGGTCATTATGATTTGCGGCATATCTATCGACTGATTTTTAACAGTCAGGTTTATCAGCAGTCGTCTATCGCAAAAACCGACGACCCGGACGCAGCGGTTTATCTGGCGTGCTATCCGGTACGGCGGCTGGACGCGGAGGTATTGATTGACGCTTTGAATTATATTGGTGACGGTGACGAAAGCTATTCCAGTGCAATACCGGAGCCGTTTACTTTTGTGCCGGAAGCCCACCGGAGTATCGAGCTGGAGGACGGGAGCATAACGAGTATGTTTCTGGAAATGTTCGGTCGGCCTACTCGTGACACAGGGATGTTCTCGGAGCGGAATCTGGAAATAAGCGATGAGCAGCGTTTGTATCTGCTTAATTCGCGGGACGTGCAGGATAAGGTGGAGAAAAGCCAGATTTTGAAAAACATTTACAGTCGGAACAAACGTAATAAGGGTAAACTTTTGACGGAACTGTACCTAACAATTCTTTCTCGGTATCCGACGGAACAGGAAGAAACACTGGTGAACGAGTTTTTGCAGCAGGACGGGGTTGAAGGTCAGGAAGCGGCGGCGGATGTGGCCTGGGCGTTGATTAACAGCAAAGAGTTTTTGTATCGGCATTGAGGGAAGAAGGCAAGAGGCAACGGCAACCGCTTACTGACGTGCGCGGCTCTGACAAACTAATTGAGAGTTTAATATGAATATCATAAGTCGGCGTGAATTATTGAGATGGTCTTTGGCGGGTGTGGGCGGAATAGCATTAGGGGACAGTCTGGCGGCATTTGGTTCGCCGGGAGTGATTGGGGGCAAGGCCAAGTCGGTGATACAGATATGGATGTGGGGTGGGCCGGCTCATCTGGATACGTTTGATCCGAAACCGGAAGCCGGATATGATTATTGCGGACCTCTGGATAAGCCGATAGAAACTAATGTAAAAGGTATTCAGATTGGCCAACTGCTGCCGAAGCTGGCGGGTCAGGCGGATAAATACTCGATAATACGCAGTATGACGCATCGGATAAACGCTCACGAAACGGCATCCTATCGAGTGCAGACGGGGCGTGAGCCGGGTCGTCAGGTTTTTCCGTCGGCTGGTGCGGTAGTGTCCCTGTTTAAGGGGCTGGACGCGGGGTATAAAGGGCTGGTGCCGCCTTATATTGTTTTGACTGAGCCGCAGGGACGGTTCTCGGAGGCGGGCTTTCTGGGGCCGCGATACAAACCGTTCGCAACCGGCGGTGACCCGGCCAAAGAACCATTCGCGGTGGAAGGGATTATCAGCGAAGGGATTTCGGATGAGCGTCAGCAGCAGCGGCGGAAACTGCTCGACAAACTTGATACGCTGGGCGGGGCTATGGAAAGCAATGCGGAGTTTGCCAAACTGGAGGTTTGCGAAAAGAACGCTTATGATTTGATGTTTGGCGAGGCGCGAGAGCTGTTTGATTTGACGCAGGAAAAAGATGAGCTGCGGGAGCGTTACGGCAAGAATACTTTTGGCCAGGCGTGTCTGACGGCCCGGCGGCTGGTGGAAAGCGGCGTGCCTTATGTTACGATTAACTACCGCGGTTGGGATACGCATAAACAGCATTTTGAGGCGATGAACCGCAAGCTGCCGGAGTTGGACGCGGGGATGGCGACTTTGCTGGAGGATTTGTCGGATAGAGGACTGCTGGACAGTACAATTGTATGGTGGGGCGGCGAGTTTGGCAGGACTCCCAAAGTGATGTGGGAGTCGCCGTGGAATGGGGGACGGTCACATTTTGGTAATTGTTTCTGTTCGGTGCTGGCCGGCGGTGGTTTCAAAGGCGGGCAGGTGGTGGGCAGTTCGGACAAACGGGGCGAGGAAGTCGCGGCGCGACCGGTTTATCCGGAAGAACTTATCGCGAGCATTTATGAACAGATGGGGATTGACCCGGCGGGAAAGCTGCCGAATAAATGCGGGCTGGATGTCAGTGTGATGCCGACGACGCAGGATGGCAAGGGACGGTTGAGCGAGATTATGTGAGTGAGCATATAATGGATATTATGGCAAAGTTAAAAATCGTGATATTATTTGGGACGGTGCTGGTTTTCGGTTCGTCATCGGTATGGGGCCAGGCGGCTGAACGTGTCCCGCATATCGGCTATATTTATCCAGCCGGCGGTCAGCAGGGTCAGACGTTCATCGTAACGATAGGCGGTCAGTATCTGGGCGGGGCTCAGGAAGTTTATGTTACGGGTGCGGGGGTTACGGCCCGGATTATGGAACACGGCAGGAGCATGAAGGGTGTTCAGCCGGAACAGCGGGTGCTGGTTCGTGAAACTCTTAAGGAATTGACCGATACACGGCTGGAGGAGATGGGAGTCAACGCTCAGATTGCCAGGAACAGGGCCGGCCAGGGAGCGGAACTGAAACCTGAGAAAAAAACGCCGGCGTCAGAATCAGATAACCCGAAAAATAATCAGGTCCGTAAAAATAAAAGTGCTGATAACGGCGTAGTGAAGATGCCCAAGCATTATCTGCTTTATGACCTGGAGAACAAAAACCTGCGGGAGCTGGCCCATATCAGCAGTCTGTTGTACTACGACCGTGACAAGATGCAGGATAATCGTCAGTTGGCGGAATCTCTGACGGTAGAGGTGACGATAGATAAGAACGCGGAGCCGGGGTTCCGGGAACTGCGGGCGAGCGGCAGGATGGGATTGACAAATCCGCTGGCGTTTCAGATAGGTTCTCTGCCGGAAGTTTATGAGCTGGAGCCAAACGGCGATGAGAAGTTTCCGGGCCGGTGGCGCATGGAAAAGTTTTTGAGGCCGGATGTGGTGACTCTGCCAGTGGTGCTGAACGGGCAAATTATGCCGGGTGATGTTGACAAGTGGCGGTTCGAAGCGGTGCGGGGACAGAAGCTGGTGATTGAAACTGAGGCCCGGAGTTTGATACCCTATCTGGCCGACGCGGTGCCGGGTTGGTTTCAGGCGACGCTGGCATTGTATGACGACAAGGGCAATGAGGTAGCCTACGCGGATGACTACCAGTTTAATCCGGACCCGGTGCTACTGTATCGGATACCGCAGGATGGCGAATATACGCTGGAGATACGAGATTCGATTTATCGGGGACGTGAAGATTTTGTGTATCGGGTGGCAGTGGGCGAACTGCCATTTATTACGCAGATTTTTCCGCTGGGTACGACCGCGGGCAGTGAGAGCAAGGCTCAGATTCGAGGCTGGAACCTGGCCCGTAAGGAATTGACGCTGGAGAGTAAGGCGGATGATTGCGGGATTAAACAAACAATGTTCTCGCGCCGGGAACGGCTTTCCAATTTGGTTACTTACGCGGTGGATGATTTGCCGGAATGTATGGAGGCTGAGGGTAACGATAATATCGAGGGGGCTCAGGCGGTTACGCTGCCGATGATTGTCAACGGTCGAATCGAAAAGGCCAATGACGTTGATATTTTCCGGCTGGAGGGCAAGGCGGGCACGGAAGTGGTTATCGAAGTTTTCGGGCGGCGGCTTAACTCGCCGATTGATTCGCTGTTGAAGCTTACGAATCAGGCAGGTGAAGTGCTGGACTGGAACGATGACCACATGGTAAAAGAGGGACATCTGCATCTGGATATTGTGGGGTTAATGACCCATCACGCGGATTCTTATCTGCGGGTGAAGCTGCCGGAGGACGGCAGTTATTATGTGCATCTTGCGGAGACTCAGCAGCACGGTGGGCAGGCTTACGCGTATCGGCTGCACATATCTCAAGCACAAGGTGATTATGAACTGCGGGTTACGCCGCCGAGTTTGACGGCGCAAACCGGCGGGCTGGTGCCGGTTTGCGTACACGCTTTGCGAAAGAATGATTTCGAGGGTGAGATTGCGATTAATCTGAAGGATGCACCGGCAGGCTTTGAGCTGGCCGGCGGTTTGATTCCGGCTGGTCGTGATGAGGTCAAGATGACGATTAAGGTTCCCAATGGCACGAAGGAGGCCCTGGTGAATCTGCGGTTTGAAGGTGAAGCGATGATCGCGGGTAAAACGTTGCGGCGGGCGGCGGTTCCGGCTGAAAATATGATGCAGGCGTTTTTGTGGCGGCATCTGGTGCCGGTGCGGGAGCAGGTTCTGGAGGTTCAAAAAGTAAGGTGGAAGAGTCCCGATATGAAACTGGCGAGTACCGAGCGGATAAATATTCCGGCGGGCGGCAGTACGCAAGTGGTTATACGTACGCCGCGGCGACCTCTACTTGATGAACTGGAACTGGAGTTGAATGATGCACCGGCGGGCTTTAGTCTGGCGGATGTGCGGACGGTGCGGAACGGCCTGGCGTTTAAGATTCAGGTTGAAGAAGGAACTTCACTGGATGGCTATCAGGATAATCTGATTGTCGAAACATTCAGGAGCATCGAACGACAGACCAATAAGGGTAAACAGATTCAGCGAGTGTCGATGGGAGTTTTGCCGGCAATACCCGTTGAGGTAGTTGGTGTTGGAAGGCATGAGACAAGTGGCATGAGGCAGGAACGATAAAAGGCAACCGCTTACTAACGTGCGCGGCTCTGAAATGTGTGCGGCTCTGACATTTTTTTGAGAAAGTTTTTTACTTAATGACAACTATTGATAATAAATCTGATTTTTATCTGGGCGGGCGGATGGAATATTCAGGACAGGCAGGAGCGAATGTGTCTGTTAAGGTTTCACGGTTTCGGGGAACAGATGGGGTAACGGAATACCATCTGGTGGTTACGCCTGATGAGTACGGGCTTTTTGAAAAGCAGTTGGCTGAGGTGTTGGCAGGATATAGCGAGGCATTGGCGGAGCTGGGGTTGGGAATGGCTGGTGCGGTAGCGCGGCGATATTTTTGCAGCGACCTGGTAAACCAGCAGGCGGTTCTGGCCAGTAATTATCTGGCAAACCCCGACAGCACGGAGACCTGCGCGGTCAGTTGGGTGGGCCAACCGCCGATGGGAGTCAGTAAGGTGGTACTGTGGGCGTATCATGTGGAAGATGACCGGGGCGATTTAGCAAAGATTAAGGAGGGACGCTCGGTGCGGGTCCAGCGGGGCAGACTGACGCATCACTGGACGACAGGGCTGAATACGGGAGAGTTTGAAAGCTCGTATGAACAGACCGAAAAGGTATTCGAGTTTTATGAGGATTATCTACAGAAACATAATATGACACTGACGGATAATGTGGTGCGGACCTGGCTTTTCGTACAGAACGTGGACGCGAACTATAAGGGGCTGGTGGAGGCGCGGCGGGAGCTTTTTGAACGGTGCGGGCTGAGGGCAGATACGCATTATATCGCCAGTACGGGTATCGAAGGAAATTATGCGGACCCGGCGGTCAAGGTTTTAATGGACGCTTACGCGATAGAAGCGGTGCGGGCTGAACAGGTGGAATATCTGCATGTGCCGGAGTATATGAGCCCGACAAATGTTTATGGGGTAACTTTTGAGCGAGGTACAGCCCTGGCGTATCGGGACCGTAAACATGTGCTGCTTTCGGGGACGGCGAGTATCGACAGGGAAGGCAAAATCTTACATGAGGGGGATGTGGGCAAACAGCTGGAACGTACTCTGGAAAATTCCCAGGCGGTTCTCAGGGCCGCCGGGGCGGAGCTGGAAGATATGGCGGTGGTGCTGGTTTATCTGCGGGATATTTGTGACGCGGAATTGGTCGGTACAAAAATGCGGGAGCGGCTGGGTGAGGTTCCAATGGTGATAATGCGGGCACCGGTGTGCCGACCGGGCTGGTTGGTGGAGATTGAGGGCAAGGCGATTGTGGGCGGAAATCACCGGGGAATGCCGGGATTCTAGTTGGGGGAATGGGCAAAGTCCTGGGGGCGACAATCATCGGATTTGGGGTGGCTATCGGTGTTATGGTAGGGTATCATGCCTCCTTCAAGGCGTTGATAAAGAAAATCTTACTGATAACAAAACTGGAGAATATAAGGGTGATAGGAAAAACTGACAATCCGGCAACTAACCACAAGCCGCTTAGCATTAAATCACTATCATTAAAAATCACCGTTTGGGATTATATTTTCTGGGGATGTCTTCTCGTTGCGGTTTTATTTCGTATTTACAAAGCTCATAACACCGGGATTATTTTTGACGAGGTCTGGACCTATGAGGATTATTGCCGGGATCTGCGTACAGCGATAACGAATTATTATACCAACAACCATGTCCTGAACTCGGTTTTTATTGTGCTTACCGAAAAACTCCTGGGGGGATATGACCATTTTCTGCGTATACCGGCAGTTATATTTGGGATTATATTTTGCGGGGCCGTCGCGATAATTTTGAGAAAAACTGTATCGTCCCGACTTTTGCAAATCACGGCAATTCTTCTGATACTCATGAACTGGTTTATTCTGGACCTTAGTTATCTGGGGCGTGGTTACGCTATCGGTCTGGGTGCGGCTTTTGCCGGTATCACGGCATTAATTCATCTTTGCCGTAAGGAAAATGATAACGAGGTTTATCGATGGCGCGTGGTATTCTTTTTTATCGTGATGAATTTCCTGGCTCTGGGCGCCATGCTTTCAAGTTTACCGATATTGGTGAGCATTAATATATTTTTTGTGGTTTGGCTGCTGTTGGATTCACGCGGCAAGGGTAAGGATATGCTGCATAAAGCGTATATCCGTCTAGCCACGATCGGGCTGGGGACCGCTGTTTCGTTATATCTGTTTTACCGGCCGGCACTACCGGAAATCAGGCGTTTGAGTAAAGTATTCAAAGTTTCTGAGCCGTTTGGCGTTTACATGAAGCAAGTACTCTGGCAGCCCTTGGTCTTCCGGGAATACCACAGTTTTGAATTTAACAATCATATCTACAAAGCAGCTCTGGCGTTGTTGCTGATATGCGTGATTATCTGCGCTGTTCGGGCTATTATAAAACTCAGGAAAGGTCTGAATTTTTATAGTCTTCTTTGTAAGCCTGGTTTTCAGGTGGTATTACTAAGTATTGCGACTCTGATAATAATGTGGTTTCAACGGGTGATTATGGATGTTTCGCTGGGGATGCCGCGGAACGGGGTATTTTTACTGGCGTTAATCCTGCCGGCAGCAGTCATAATCATGGATAAAACTATTAGTACTATTCGTGTTCTACCGGCAATTCGTTATATTTTGGTTTTGGTCTGTTTGTCAGTGACAGTATTTTTTTGTTTTCGTAATTGGCCGTCAGGTAACGCGGTCCAGGTTCACCCCCACGGCTGGGCCATCGAAAGCTCAATGGGCCCTTTAGTGAGAATCCTTCACGATATCGACTCGAAAAAAGTCTGGAAAATAAAATTAACTGAATATACCAAACATGGCTGGCGACCAATTCGCTATTATAAAAATCGCGGCTATAACATTGAACTTGTCGAAGGCAAAGATTTTGATGTCTGGGTTGTACCCAAAACCCCTGCTTCCAGCCGGGTAATCTGTATTGCCAACGACAGATTCATAGAGCACCACTGTTGTATAATCGCCAATCCCCCCTCCTTTGAAGGTCGGCCCATTTTTTATGAAGTCAAAAGAGCGGCCCCTCGCAGGTAATCCCCCCTAATATCCATAGCACTTGCCATGGTGCCATAAAATTCCGGTCTGTTGCATTAAACCTTCGGGGCGGTTAGACTACTCGATTGTCGATTTACATCCAGGTTGTTCATCATCTCTTAATATTAGGCGAACAATTGCCGATAATATTGTAACACAGAGAGTTATGATAATTGGCCGACGCAGGAGTTCGGCTGGCACCTGATGAGATATAGTAGTTTTTAATGCTGAAAACATCTGAAAATCCGCCCCTGTTGTACCCGGAGGGAGTAGAACTGGATGATTTACCGGGCCAATGGTGGGTGGCCCGGACGAAGTCGCGCAACGAAAAAGCCCTGGCGTGGGATTTACTGAGGTATGAAATTGGATATTTTTTGCCTCTGGTGGAGAAAGTTTCTCGGCGGGGGGGGCGGGTATTGCGTTCGCAAGTACCTCTTTTTGGTGGTTATTTGTTTTTTTGTGGTGATGAGGATGGTCGTTATCGGGCGTTGCGGACAAATCGCATTGCTCAAGTTTTGGAAGTTACTGACCAGGCAGGACTTAAGTCCCAGCTAAAACAGATACATCAGGCACTTAGCTCTGGTCTTTCGGTTGATGCTCATCCGGGGCTGAAGGTTGGGAAACGGTGTCGGGTCCGCAGCGGCAGCCTGATGGGTTCTGAAGGTAAAGTATTGCGGCGTAACAAGATAACACGTATTTTACTGGAAGTTGAGATGTTGGGTCAGTCGGCGGCGGTGGAGATCGACGCTGATTTGTTAGAAGAGATATAGCAGTCTATCATTTTTAATGTAAAGGCTTGCTAAAAATAAAGTTATATCAAAATAGGCTGGTCGCTGACGGGGACGGAGTGCGCCTGGAGTTAGTAGTTCAGGCAGGGGAAATAAGGTCGAAAAGTCAGCGCATTTGAGCCTGAAAGTACCGATTTTTATTGATTTTTGAAGGTTTTTTTCAATCCTGTTCGGCACATTTATTGCTCAAATACAGTTTTTCTGTGGTCTTTGCAGTTCATATGATTTAGCGGGGATTATCCCTCAGTGGGACTGTCGGCACTGGTTATTTTGGCGCAGCATCAGCGGCAGCGGCGATTTTTTTGAGGATCGGCCTTAGTTTTGGCTTTGGAGTTTATTGATATGGTTCTGCATTTCTTGCTCGTCGGCCATGCCGCAGAGGTGCCAGCAGAGCATTTCGTAGGTTCTTAAAGTTGGTTTTTTGCCCGTCCACAGGCTGATCAGCATACAGGCGATAATCGCGGCGTACATCTGCAGTTCGATACCGTTTTCGCAGAGGCTTAGCAGATGTCGGCAGCCCAGCACATGCTTAAAAAAGCGGAAAAATATTTCGATGGCCCAGCGTTTCTGATAGAGCAGGGCAATGACTTCGGCGTCCAGGTCCAGCCGGTCGGTGGCAATCAAAATCATCTCACTCTGACGTGGTCCCTGGCCCCGTTTCAAATGCGGTTGACATTCAACCGCTATCAGGCGTAACGGTTGTTTGAAATCTTCCCGCAGTTTTTCACTGCTGCCGGCGATTACCGTACGATCAAAAATTATCCCCGCTTTTCGAGCATCTTCAGTTAAAGGTTTTTCCTGAATAGTTTCGTAAACCGTATCCTCACGCAGCCGACAGACAAAAGAGCTTTTACTATCCACAATGGCCTGAAACAGCTTAAAACAGGCATATCCGCGATCATTGACATAAATCCGGCCGGGCTGAAGATTCTCTAAAAAAACCTTTCGCTCATCAGACTTGTCTTCACTGATATTTATTTTCAGAGGCACATATTTTTCCAGATCAAACTGAGTGTGTGCTTTAATTCCGGGTTTGTCGGTGTCCCAGGCAGCCTGAGTGAGTTTTTGCAAAGCCTGAATACTGCTGCCGTCCACCAGGGTAATGACCTGACCGACTTCCAGTTTTTTGTCCTGAGATATCGGCCCTAACTGCTCAGTGAGTTGAGCGATTATCGGCTCTAACAAAGAACTCTCAAAAACCCGGGATGCTTCCGAAAGCGAACCCAGCGAAGCACGCGAACAACCCAACAGCCGCTGTACCTTTTTGAGCTCGCCGGCCTGCTGCAAAGACCGGATGGAACTGCAGATCGGATTGAACATGTATAACAGCAGCAGACTGACATACTGGTCCATGAATAATGTGCGATTGCCGGCCCGGTCCCGCTCACATCCCGCCGAGTGAAGACCTTTCAGCAGAGCCGAGAGGGACTTGAAATACTTGAACCCACGCAGGTCCCGCTCCTTGATTTTCTGACGCTTAGCACTCATGCCTCCTATTAGAGCATAAATATCCCTCGAGCGCAAATTACCTATCTTAACATTTCGGGTTTTTTTTAAAAAAAATACAGGAGGCCAAAAGCCTAAAGCAATAAATGTGCCGAACAGGATTGGGTTTTTTTTCAAAAAAAGCCTGTTTTTTGTCTTTTTTGAGCGTTTTTTCCAGTTTTGGTCATCGAAAATATTGTTTAGGAGGATAAAGTTGCTTTGGTTTTTGGGGGGCGATTAGCTATAATCGGAATCTGTTTATTCGGGTCGTACCAACAATAAGGATTTGCATGAAAATACTGATAACAGGTGGTGCGGGTTTTATCGGCAGTCATCTGACCGAACGCCTACTTAAAGAAGGTCATTCGGTTATAATTCTGGATAATTTTCATACGGGCAGCAAGGACAATATCCGTCACCTGATGCACCATGATTATCTGGAGATATTGCGTCATGATGTGACAGACCCTTACCGGGTTGAAGTTGATTATATCTATAACCTGGCTTGCCCGGCATCGCCGATTCATTATCAGCGGAGTCCGGTCAAGACGGTGCTGACTTCGGTTATGGGTGTAATTCACGCTTTGGAGTTGGCAAAAGAGGTTAAGGCCCGGGTATTGCAGGCTTCGACCTCGGAGATATACGGCGACCCGGAGATACACCCTCAGCCGGAGGGATATTGGGGTAATGTCAATACGATCGGGCCGCGGAGCTGCTATGACGAGGGCAAGCGGGTGGCGGAAACTCTGATGGTCGATTATTACCGGGAAAACGGTGTGGATATTCGCATCGCCCGGATATTCAATACCTACGGGCCGCGGATGGCGACCGATGATGGGCGGGTAGTAAGTAATTTCATCTTGCAGGCTTTGCGGGGTGAGCCGATTACGATTTTTGGTGATGGTTCGCAGACGCGGTCGTTCTGCTATGTAGACGATTTGGTAGATGGTTTGATTCGGCTGATGGGACAGGATGATTTCACGGGGCCGGTAAACCTGGGGAATCCGGATGAACGAACAATTAAAGAAGTGGCGGAGATGATAATCGAGATGACAGATTCTTCTTCGGAGATTATTTATAAGCCACTACCTAAAAATGATCCGACCCGGCGCAAGCCGGTAATTGACCTGGCGGCGGAGAAGCTGGGGTGGCGGCCTACGGTTAGTATTGAGGATGGCATGATGCGGGTGGTGGAATATTTCCGGCCTTTGGCTGAGTGTCATGCTCCGCCGGTTAAGATGCCTATTTGAAGAAGGCAAGAGGGATGAGGGATGAGGCAAGAGGGAAACGGCGAGGTTCGACCTTTGGTCGAGGGTTTTTATTTTAATTTTGAGGAATTTGAGATTTATATGAATTAGTGTGTAAGAAGTTGTAAGCGGCAGGGTGCTGGTTTGAGGAGGCTGGTGTTCTGCGGAAGTTCTGGTGGGGATGAGAACGGTCGAGGAAGATGTACAAGGCTGTATGTTTGTTTTTGTGTGCGTGGCTTTTGGTAGTTGTGCCGGCGTGGGGTTTGATATTGCATCCGGCGGGCGAGCCGGGGGCAGACTGGTCGGAGCGTCCTGCCAGTTCGGCATTAGGCAAATGGGGCAGCAACGCATCATGTGTGGTAATTGGTCGTAATCTGGTGATAACTACAACTCATCAAGGCGGGGGCGTGGGCACAATCGTTAAAATCGAGGGTGTGGGTTACACGGTTGTCGAACAATGGTGCGAGCCAAACGGTGAGGATATTCGGGTGGCGAAACTGGGGCATGCGAACTTGCCGGGATTTGTACCCTTATTCACGAATTATAATGAGGTTGGTAAAACTGTGGTGATAGGCGGCTGGGGTGTGGGTCGAGGTGAAGAACTGCTCGATAACTCAAACAATCTTATTGGATATACCTGGGGGAATTCCGGCAGTATGTTTGAGAGATGGTGCACGAACAAAGTTGACATAGCTTCGAGTGGCTGCCTGGTGGCGGACTTTGATATTTTGGGGGCATATTCTGCGACGGAATACGAGGGCGTGCTGGCGGACCATGATTCGGGGGGCGGATGGTTTATTAATATTGGTGGGATATGGCGGGTAATGGGATTGAATCAGGGTGTTGACCGTCTGGATGAAAGCCGGTTCGGTGAAAACAATTACGCAATTCGGGTTAGTTCATACGCTAAATGGATAAACGAGGTTATTGAAGCGAACAGCGGCTGTGATTATCGGGCGGGTGATTTGAATGAAGACTGTGTGGTTGATATTTTTGACCTTTTGAAACTAGCGGAAGGCTGGCTGCAAAGTGACTGTGGGCCGGGGAACAATTATTGTGAGGGGGCGGATTTTGAGCCTTGGGATGGGGTTGTTGATTTGGGAGATTATGTTTCGCTGATACGGGCAGTAGCGAATTAACGACTAATATTTTGGGACAGGATTACAGGATTTTTTTTTAACGGCGAACGGCAACCGCTTACTAACGTGCGCGGCTCTGATGGAGGGAAGAAGACGTGAGGGATGAGGCAAGAGTGAACGGCGGGGTTTCTGTTGGTTGTGTGGTTAAATAGAGTAACAGATGTTGATTGGTGGGGGAATCATGTTTTTGACTAATTTATGAAAGGGAATAAGATGAGTAAGAGAAAGTGCGGGGTGGCCGCGGCTGGTAAAGTTCCGCTGGTAGGTATTGTGGGGCTGGGTTATGTCGGTCTGCCTCTGGCGCGGGAATTTGTGGCGGGCGGGGCTGAGGTTCTGGGTTTTGATGTCAACGAGAGCGCGGTCAAGCGTATCAACAGCGGCAAAAGCCCGCTGAAACATATTCCTCATGAGCATATCAAAAACATGGTCAAATCGGGTCGCTATCAGGGCACTACTGATATGAAGCAGATGCGAAAGCCTGACGCTTTGCTGATTTGCGTGCCGACGCCTTTGACGGCTAATCGCGAGCCGGACATGTTCTACGTAGAAGAAACGTGTAAGACGATTTCGAAAAATATGCGTAAAGGGCAGTTGATTGTGCTGGAGAGTACTACTTATCCGGGTACGACTCGTGAGCTGATGTTGCCGATTCTGGAGGCGGGTTCGGGCTTGAAAGCGGGCAAGGATTTTCATCTGGCTTATTCGCCGGAACGTGAGGATCCGGGCAATAAGTTCTATAATACGCGTACGATTCCCAAGGTTGTGGGCGGTTATGATGAGAAGGCTTTGCAGGTCGCGTTGGATATTTATAAATACGCGATTGAGACGATTATCCCGGTGGACAGTTGCGAAACTGCTGAGGCGGTTAAGATTGTCGAAAACGTTTATCGTTGTGTTAATATCGCGATGGTAAATGAGCTAAAGATGCTTTTCGACCGGATGGGTATCGATGTGTGGGAAGTAGTTAAAGGGGCGTCGAGCAAGCCATTTGGTTTTCAGCCTTTTTATCCGGGGCCGGGTCTGGGCGGTCACTGCATTCCTATCGACCCGTTCTACCTGACGTGGAAGGCTCGTCAGTTTGGGATGCCGACCCGCTTTATCGAATTGGCGGGTGAGATCAATACGGATATGCCGCATTATGTGGTGAGCCGGACGATGGAAGCGTTGAACGAGAGCAAGAAGAGTATTAATGGTTCCAAGGTTTTGATTCTGGGGCTGGCGTACAAGAAAGATATTGATGACGTGCGGGAGTCGCCTTCTCTGGAGCTGATCGAGTTGTTCAGGAATAAGGGCGCGAAGGTTGATTATAATGATCCTTATATTCCGCAGACGCATAAGCAGCGTGAATATGATTTGAAGATGAAGAGCGTGAAGCTGACAGCGGCGGGTTTGAAGAAGTATGATGTGGTGGTTATCGCGACGGACCACAGTGATTATGATTACAAGTGGATTGTACAGAACTCGAAGCTGGTGATTGATACGCGTAACGCCACGGCGGATGTTAAGGTTGGTCGCAAGAAGATATTTAAGGCTTGATTGAGGAAGGCAAGAGGCATTAGGCAAGAGTGAACGGCTTGGTTTCGCCTTCGGCGAGAATAATTTATTATTAACGACAGAATTTGATTATGAAGATAGCGGTTGTTGGTGTTGGTTATGTTGGTTTGGTAGCGGCGGCTTGTTTTGCCGAGGGCGGCAATCATGTTTACTGCGTGGACCTGGACGAGAAGAAGATCGAGGGTTTGAAAAATGGGGTGATACCTATTTACGAGCCCGGTCTTACCGAGATAGTCAAGCATAATCACAAGGCGGGCCGGCTGATTTTCACTACGGACCTGCAAGAAGGCGTGGATAATTCGTTGCTGGTATTTCTGGCGGTAGGTACCCCTTCGGCGGCGGATGGTTCGGCAGATATATCGGCGATTCTGAAAGTCGCGGGCGATGTAGCGGAGTTGATGGACGGGTATCGCATTCTGGTTACCAAAAGCACAGTGCCGGTGGGGACACATCGTAAAGTTTCGGATTTGGTGCTGTCGAAAACTTCGCATCCGTTTGATTATGTGAGCAACCCGGAATTCCTGAAAGAAGGTTCGGCGGTGGAAGATTTCATGAAGCCGGACCGGGTAATTATAGGGACGACCAATCCGGCGGTCATGGAGATCATGAAGCAGATATACGCTCCCTTTATGATGAAGGGCAGTCGTATTTTGTTTATGGACCCGGCTTCGGCGGAGATGGCTAAGTATGCGGCGAACTCGATGCTGGCGACGCGGATTTCGTTTATGAACGAAATTTCGCAATTGTGCGACGCTTACGGCGCGGACGTGGACAAGGTTCGGGTCGGCATGGGCAGTGATTCGCGGATTGGTAATTCGTTTTTGTTTCCGAGCGTGGGGTACGGGGGCAGTTGTTTCCCGAAGGATGTGCGGGCGTTGATTTATATGGGGGAGCAGACGCAGATTGATATGACTATAGTTCGTTCGGTGCAGCAGGCCAACCTGACTCAGCAGGATAGATTCGCTCAGCGGGTGCTGGATTATTACGCGGGCAAATCGGAAGAAGTGGTTTTAGCGGTGTGGGGTCTGGCGTTTAAGGCGCGGACGGATGATGTGCGGGAGTCGCCGGCGTTGCGGTGCATCGAGAAGTTTCTGGCGTCGGGCATAAAGGTTCGGGCTTATGACCCCGAAGCGATGGCTAACGCTTCGGCGGAACTGGCGGGCAAGATAGAAACTTTCCCGGAAAGTTACGAAGCTCTGGACGGCGCGGATGGCCTGATGATATTTACGGAATGGCAGGAGTTCCGCAGTCCTGATTTTGAGCAGATTGTCAAACGGCTGAAGCGGCCGGTGATTTTTGATGGGCGTAATCTTTATAGTCCGGCTTATGTTAAGAAGCAGGGGATTGAGTATCATTGCATTGGCAGGCCAGAGGGAGTGGCGTAGGTTAGACATGAATCTTACCAGTGAAGAAAAGCAGGGGTTGGCCGACTTGTCGAAGTCGTTATATCAACGCTTTCACGCCGCTGAAGTTATTCTGTATGGCTCGGCGGCACGGGATGAAATGGATGAATATTCTGACATTGACATTTTTGTGGTTCTGCCTGAAGTAAACTGGGAAATTGAAAAGGAAATCATCTCCCTTTGCTTCCAAGCAGAGCTGAAGTATGGCAGAGTTTTTTCCGTAGCGTGCTACAGCACTTCGGAACTAAAAGATGGGCCACTGGGAGAATCCCCTCTGGTTATGAATGTCAGGAAATATGGTCTGGCTTTATGACAGAAAACCTAAATAAGCTGATTAAATATCGATTTGAGCAGTCTCAGGAAACCCTGGCTGTGGCTAAGGAGTTATGCGAGTCAGGTCATTTTCGGGATGCGGTGAATCGTGCTTATTACGCGATGTTCTATTGCGGATTGGGTTTGCTGGCAGCTAAACATCTGGGCAGCAGTAAACATAGCGGAGTTCTGAGTCTTTTTAGTCAGAATTTTGTTAAGACCGGTGAGATTTCGGTTGAGTCTGGGCGACATTTTCGCGAGGCATTTGAATTACGGCAACGTTGTGACTATCGAGAGTTTGTTGAAATATCCAGAGAACAGACATTGGAAATCATTGGCAAGGCAGAATCGTTTATTTCTGAGTCTAAACGTGCTTTAGAGAGTTTAGGTTAAAAGATGAAAATATTAGTGACGGGTACGGCGGGGTTTATTGGTTATCATTTGGCGGTTCGGCTTCTGGAGCGGGGTGACGAGGTGGTGGGGCTGGACAGTGTTAATGATTATTATGATGTTCGGGTCAAGCAGGGTCGGCTGGAGCGGTGCGGGATTGACGCGGGTGCTTTGGAGTATAATAAGGTACTGAGCAGCGGGAAGTATCCGAATTATCGTTTTGTGCAGATGCAGCTGGAGGATAAGGAGAATCTGGATAAGCTGTTCGCGGCGGAGAAGTTTGACCGGGTATGCAATCTGGCGGCTCAGGCGGGGGTGCGGTACAGCCTGGTGAATCCGCAGGCTTATGTGAGCGCGAATCTGGTGGGGTTTGTGAATATTCTGGAAGGGTGTCGGCATAATGAGGTGGAGCATCTGGCGTATGCGAGCAGTTCGAGCGTTTATGGGCTGAACGAGGCGATGCCGTTTTCGACTTCGGATAATGTGGACCATCCGGTGAGTTTGTACGCGGCGAGCAAAAAGAGTAATGAACTGATGGCACATTGCTACAGTCATTTGTTTGGGCTGCCGACGACAGGGCTGCGGTTCTTTACGGTTTATGGTCCGTGGGGACGGCCTGACATGGCGTTATTTTTATTTACGAAAGCGATTCTGGAAGATAAGCCTATCGATGTGTTTAACTATGGGGAAATGAAACGCGATTTTACTTATATCGATGATATTGTTGAAGGGGTGGTGCGGGTGATAGATAATCCGGCGGCGGGTAATCCCAAATGGAGCGGGGCGGAGACGGACCCGTCGTGTTCGAAGGCGCCGTATAAGGTTTATAATATTGGTAATTCTTCGCCGGTGCTGTTGATGAGTTTTATTGAGGCTATCGAAAAGGCCGTTGGCAAGAAGGCCGAGAAGAACATGCTGCCGCTGCAGATGGGCGATGTGCCGGCAACCTGGGCGGATGTTAGGGACCTTTGCGAAGATTTGGATTACAAACCAGATACGCCGATTGAGGAAGGTATCGCCCGGTTTGTTAAGTGGTATCGGGAGTTTTACGGGGTATAATTATGTTTATGGACAAAGAAGCGAAGATATATGTAGCGGGGCATACTGGTTTGGTGGGCGGGGCGATTTATCGTCGGTTGGCTGAGCTGGGTTATGAGAATATTGTCACGTCGGAGTTTCCGGGTGTTGACATGACTGTTCAGGCTGAGGCGCGTGAGTTTTTTGAGGCCAACAAACCGGAATATGTTTTTCTGGCGGCGGCCAAGGTGGGCGGGATTATCGCGAACAACACCTATCCGGCTCAGTTCTATTTTGAGAACATGATGATTCAGTGTAACATAATTCACAGTGCTTATCTGGCTGGGGTTAAACGACTGCTGTTTTTAGGTTCATCGTGCATCTATCCGAAGATGGCACCGCAGCCTATGAAAGAAGAACATCTGCTCAGCGGCTATCTGGAGCCGACGAATCGGCCTTACGCCATAGCTAAAATTGGCGGGATCGAGCAGTGCTGGTCTTACAATCGTCAATATAAAACACGGTATATCGCGGCGATGCCGACGAATCTATATGGGCCGGGTGATAATTATGATTTGCAGAATTCGCATGTCATGCCGGCAATGATTCGGAAAATGCACGAAGCGAAGGAAGCGGGCCGGGATTCAGTTACGTTATGGGGGACGGGCAGTCCTTATCGGGAATTTTTGTTTAATCAGGATTTGGCGGCGGGCTGTGTGTTTTTGCTGAATATGGATGATGAAAGATTCAGTAAATTTGTAGGGCATGAAGATGTTGCTCCGCTGGTGAATATCGGCAGCGGGTGTGATATGACAATCAAAGAGCTGGCGGAGACGGTAGCCCGGATAGTTGGCTTTACAGGTAAGCTGATTTGGGATACGACCAAACCTGACGGTACTCCCAAGAAGCTGATGGACAGTTCGCGGATATTTTCATTGGGCTGGAAACCAGAGATTGGCCTGGAGGAAGGAATTGGGCGGGCTTATCAGGATTTTCTGGCAAGGCAAGACAGTTTCAAGAATTGACGAGGTAATAAATGAAAAGAGCGTTGATAACAGGCATAACGGGTCAGGATGGTTCTTATCTAGCGGAATTGCTGCTGGAAAAAGGTTATGAGGTTCATGGTTTGATTCGGCGGAGTTCATCGTTCAATACCGAGCGGATTGACCATCTTTATGATGATCCGCATAACAAGCCGGCGTTGAAGTTAATCTACGGCGATCTTACTGACGGCGGGAACCTGAACCAGATACTTAACGATATTAATCCGGACGAGGTTTATAATCTGGCAGCCCAGAGTCATGTTCGGGTAAGTTTTGACCAGCCGATATATACGGTTAATGTTGACGCATTGGGTACGCTGCGGTTGCTGGAGGCGATTCGCACTATGGCGCGTCCGCCGCGGTTTTATCAGGCCTCGAGCAGTGAAATGTTCGGCAAGGTTTTGGAAACCCCTCAGACCGAAGAGACCCCTTTTTATCCGCGGAGTCCTTATGGCTGTGCGAAGGTTTACAGCTTCTGGCAGACGGTAAATCATCGTGAGGCTTATAATATGTTTACCTGTAACGGTATTCTCTTCAATCATGAATCTCCCCGACGCGGTGAAACTTTTGTGACTCGAAAGATTACGCGTGCGGCAACGAGAATCAAACTGGGTTTGCAGAACAAGCTTTATCTGGGTAATCTGGACGCCAAGCGGGATTGGGGCTTCGCGGGTGATTATGTGGAAGCGATGTGGCTGATGTTGCAGCAGGATAAGGCGGATGATTATGTGGTTTCTACGGGTGAAACTCATTCGGTGCGGGAATTTCTGGATGAGGTATTTGGTCATCTCGATTTAGACTGGAATAAATATGTGGAGATTGACCCGCGTTACTATCGTCCAACCGAAGTTGATTTGCTGCTGGGCGATTGCAGTAAAGCCAAGAAAATTCTGGGCTGGGAACCGAAGGTTACCTTCAAACAATTGGCCCAGATGATGACCGATTCGGATATGAAAATCGCTCAGCAGGAAAAGATTCTGCAAGAACATAGATAAAAAGCAGCACAAACAACGACAATATTTGGCAGCGGATTACGCGGATTTTAAACGGCAACGACATCTACTTAAATACACGGCTTTGGGAAATGGTTGTCGGTGATGTGAACAGCACTATCGCCTGCGGGCTGGTGGCGGTAAAGATGGGCGTTAAGCTTATTCATGTGGAGGCGGGCCTGCGGAGTTTTGATATGAATATGCCCAAAGAGATTAATCGTGTTCTGACTGATCGGATCAGCGACCTCCTGTTTGTGACGGAACAATCGGGGCTTGATAATCTCAAAAATGAAGGTGTGGCAGACGAGAAAGTGCATATCACCACGACTGATATTCTGGCGAACTATGAACAAATCAAGTCGGCAGGTTTCAATCTCAGCGGCCGAATTCCTGAATTCTGGGACGGTAAGGCCGCAAAGCGAATCACAGAAATAATAGCACAAAGCGATTGATACTTATTCTATGTGATAAGGCAAATTTTACCCGTGACAAAGTAAGCGTAACCTGTGATAAGGTAAGCTTACTCCGAGGTAAAGTAAGCATAACCTGCGGTAAAGTAAGCTTACTCCGAGGCAGAGCAGACGTGACCTGTGGTAAAGTAAGCTTACTCCGTGGCAAAGCAGACGTGACCTGTGGTAAAGTAAGCTTACTCCGAGGTAAAGCAGACGTGACCTGTGACAAAGTAAGCTTACTCCGAGGCAGAGCAAACGAGCCAGGACCGGCTTAAATCTATTACTTACAAGGACTTATCTAATTTTTGGCACACGGCCACAAAATCGGCGATCAAAACCCGGCATAACGGTAGCCGGGGCTAATAGTTTAACTCTTTTTTAATGGAAGGAAGTAGATTATGGCAAGATTCCCCAAGACAGAAGCTGACATTGTGGCACTGGCAGAAGCACTGGTAAACGGACTGACGGACAATATCGGGATTTATCCTTCCCCGCCGGTAGAACCCGTCGATCTGACTGTATGCCAAACGACTTATCTTAGCGTCAAAAACGCCCTGATAGCCGCCCAGGCCGCGGCGGAACAGGCCACCGCAGACAAAGACGCGGCCCTGGATGAACTCGTTGAAGCCATGAAAAGCGATCTGAGGTATGCCGAGAATACGGTCGACTTTGATGACGACAAGCTTAAGCTCTTGGGCTGGGGCGGGCGAAAATCCGCGACCGCCTTGCAGATACCCGGCCAGACAAGATTGCTGGAAGCTCCCCGGCAGGGTGCGGGCTGGATATTCCTGGACTGGAAAAAACCCGCCGACGGCGGCAAACCAGCCGCTTATAAGGTAATGCGGCGGGAAAGACCGGAAGGCCCCTGGCAGGATGTTGCCACCGCGGTCGTCAGCGAAGCCACCCTGGTCGAACAACCCACCGGGAAAGAACTAGAATATCGGATTGTAGCAACCAACAAAGCCGGGGACGGCGAACCAAGCAATACGGTCATGGCAGTATTATAAACCCAGATTCGTACCCTCAGCCGTCGGCAATCATGCTGGCGGCTGGGGTACAACCTATCAATACAACCCTATATTAATTTTATATCTCACTCCAGCAAAAATGAAGCAGCGTTTATTAGTAGTTAATCAGGTTTCGGGGCCATTGATGTGTCAACTGCTGGAGGATATGTCTAATGCCGGAGTTGAATGTGAATTATTAACAGGATGGGCGGATATAAGCCCAGAATCCAAAGTGCCGTATAAAATTGCATGGGCCAAAAGACTTGATAAGACCACCGCATGGAAGCGGATCTGGAGCTGGGGGATATTTACACTTTCATCATTAGTCAAACTAATAAGGACCGACAAGCCCGCTTTGATCACCACAAACCCTCCTTTAGTAATGCTGGCAGCCCCTTTTTTGAAGCGCCTATTCGGCCTGCGCTACGGCTTGCTGATCTATGACATATACCCGGATGTCATGGAGCGCATGGATAAGATCCGCTCCGGCGGTTTTATTTCCCGTTTCTGGCGGAACCGAAGTCGAAAATCGCTTTTGAACGCAGAAGGCGTAATAACCCTGGGCAGCCACATGGCCGATACCTTACGCGGGCATTTACAACGCGAGGATAATGTAAATATTGATGTCATCCCCAACTGGGCGGATACGGATTTTATTCGTCCTCTGCCAAAATCAGAAAATCCTTTTGCGCGGAAACACAACCTGGTTGACAAGCTGGTTGTTACCTACAGCGGAGCTTTTGGCAAAACCCATGATATTGAATCCATAATCAGGGCGGCAGAGCTTCTGCGTGATACTCCCGAAGTACATTTTATGCTGATCGGAGGCGGCACAAGGGAGCAGGAAGTTGAACAAATGGTACGCGAAAAGAAGCTTGACAATCTCACCCTGTTGGATTTGCAGCCCTGGGAGGACTTGCCTTATTCCCTGGCTGCCAGTGACTGCTGCATTGTCTGCCTGGACGAAGGTTACGAAGGTGTTTCGATACCATCCAAAACTTATTATACCCTGGCGGCGGGCGCCGCCTTGCTGGCGGTCACCGCAGATAACACAGAACTGGCGGACCTGGTCAGAGATTATCCCTGCGGAACAAATATACCTCCGCGAAGTCCGGAAAAGCTGGCCACCACAATTTGCAGTTATTTTGCTGAACCAGATATATTGAAAGCACATAAGTATGAAGCCAGAAAGCTAGCCGAAAAAAAATATTCAAGACAACAAAGTACGAAATGTTATTTGGACAAGCTAACACAAGCGTTCTGGTTGAACGCAGAGCAGAATTGAGCGATCATATTTTTTATGTCTAAGGAGATTTGGTATAATCTCACGAATTAAACAGCTTAGTAAGTTAGTTTTTTCGCCACAGCCCGATCTTTCCACGGCCGCAGGTCGTAGCCAAGACCGTTATCGTCGTGCAGCCCGAACAGCGCTGTCAGCTGCTGGCAATCGGTTCTTGATGGTTATTATAGGGCTGGTATCTATACCTCTCGCTTTAACCTACTTGGGAGATGAGCGATTTGGCATTTGGATGACCATAGTTGGCACTGTCCAGATAATTCGCGTGACGGATCTGGGGTTAGGAAATGGGTTGATTAGTCAATTGTCTGCACTCCGAGAAACAGAGCATAATGAGCAAGCAAGAAAACTTGTAACCAGTGTATCTATTTCTCTATTGTGTGTATCCGCTATCATTCTTAGTATCTTCGAGGTTGCGAATTTGTTTTTGGATTGGGGGCGAATATTCGGCGCAACTTCTTCTTTAGCTCGCCTTGAATCTGGGCCGACCATGACAGTGGTTGTTGTCCTTTATTCTGTGGATTTTGCACTTAATATTGTGCGGGCAACTCACAAAGCATATCAGGAGGAGTACATCAATAATATATGGCGAAGTGGTGGTTCGGTTTTGGGTTTAATATTAATGTTTTTAGGTATAAAGTTGAAATTAAATATGCCTGCCTTAGTGGGTTTTTTCATGAGTGGCACGATATTAAGTGACTTGTGTAATGGAGTACACTTATTCTGGCGTGGCCATCCAAAGATTAGGCCATCGATCCGCTATTTTAGTTGGACAACCGCAAAATCAGTAACTTCTGTTGGTGGGTGGTTTCTTGTCATGCAAATAGCTGTAGCCATCCAAGAAGCACTACCTCGTTTGACTATTGCGCATACTCTAGGGGCTGCTGTGGTAGCACCATTTGCCATTGTAGAGAGAGTGTTCTGTTACCTAAGATTTGTTGTGGGCATAGTCGTCGGCCCTCTTTGGCCTGCGTACGCTGAAGCAAACGAAAAAGGCGACTATGTTTGGATGAAACTAACGTTGCGTCGTACTTTGGTTCTGTGTATCGCAGCCTCGGTGGTGGCTGTTGCCGCTCCTGTAATTGCAGGTGAATGGGGCTTTGAATTGATTGCGAGAAAAGAGTTAAGCATTAGCAGAGGTTTGGTTGCAGGATTCGCTGTTTTTACCGTTGCTTACGCCTGGGTTCAGGTTTTTAATTCTTTTGTTGTTGGTGTGGGTCGAATTCGCTCGATATCTTTGTCATTAGTTGCGCAGACCTTAATGTTGGGTGCTGCGATCTATCCCATAACTAAAGTGTGGGGTTCTAATGGTGCGATCATAGCAATGTTAGCCAGTCTGCTCCTAACGTGTGCCTGGATTTATCCCACACTTGCTTGGCAGTGGATGAAAAACAATGCAAGCTTATAAGACAAGGCTAGCGGATTTTTTCATAACTATACTGTAATTTAAGACCTAGCATAATTTTTTTATAAGTAACAATTATGGAAAGAGATTGTCGACTAGATATTTTGCGATTTGTCGGAATAACAGCTGTAATATTTGCTCATTGTGGAATTAAAGCTGATAACCTTGCGTTTCAATTGCGCAATTTCGACGTGCCGCTGCTGGTAATGGTTGGTGGGTTTTGCGCTATGCGTTTCTCGCGACCCCGCCCATACAGGCAATATGTAATTGATCGCTTCATTCGCTTGGTGATTCCGACATGGATTTTCCTAGTGATATTTATAGCAATCAGGGCTTGTTGGGATCCAGTACCCACAGCAAATATCATCGGAAGTTTTGCATTGCTCAGCGGCCCAGTTGGAGTATGGATCATTCGCGTATTTTTTCTCACCGCATTGTTTACTCCTCCATTGATTCGGTTGTATAAAAAGGTGTCTAGCCCAGGTAGATTTGCATCTGTATTCTTTGCATGGTTAGCAATTAATGAATATGCGCGTCATTTTTTTCCGGACGGTGAAGGCGAGATTCCAATACGAGTGATCGGCCTAGTTATTCCTTATTTGATCGGATACAGTGCAATTGCATTTTATGGAATGCGTTCTGGGGATATGAGCTGGATTGAGTGGCTTTTTTACGTGCTGACTTTCGGAACTTTCTTTGGCATCCATGCTGTTGTGCAACACTATTCTTATGGCACGTTCCCTTGGACTCAGTTCGATAAGTTTCCCCCGGGAATATGTTATTTTAGTTATGCGCTGGCAATTAGCACCTTGCTTATGGGTGGCCTTTTATTTGTTCCTGACAGAATTGTAGCTATATTAGGGTGTAGATTTGTACGCTTTGTCGGTTCTCATACTATGTGGTTATATCTTTGGCACTGGGTATTACTATGGATACATAATTTCTGGTTCAAACAAATTGGCCCATTAACTTTGTTCCCAATAATCTATGTTGTCCCAATTTTGGCGGTGATAGCACAGTGTTACTTGGTGGACAGATTGTTCCTTACGCGAGTTTCCAGCATAAGATTTAAAGAATATGCTCGCAGAATACTATTAAGTTGAACAGTTGCTTTAGCATTTACTACATTATTGCAAGAAAGACATATTTGGCAATTAGAGGATAGAGACCAAGTGGCTATTATGGGCAATTCAACATTGATTTGAGAAGAGAATGACGACTATCAAATTTTTATTTATGATGGCAATATTGAGATTTGTTCCTAGAACACGTTTATTTGGCCTGAAGCGATGGTTGCTGAGAAGAGCCGGTTTAAAAATAGGCAAGAATGTTCGTGTACACAGTAAGGCTGTTTTTGAAGATAAGAATGTTGAAATTGGCTCTAATTCCTGGATCGGACCCGATACTTGGTTAATCGCTTCTCCCAAAGCACACATTCGAATTGGTACGAACTGCGATATTGCACCAAAATGTCTCCTAGTAGTGGGAAGCCATGAAATGGGAGCAAGTCAACAACGAGCAGGCAATGGTAAAAGTATGCCGATAGAGATCGGCAACGGTGTTTGGATTGGTGCACGCAGTGTTGTGTTGGGAGGGGTGAAAATCGGATGTGGTGCTGTTATCGCAGCCGGAGCCGTTGTTACACAAAGTTGCCCGCCCAATGTGCTGGTAGGGGGGGTGCCTGCTCGCATTATTAAAAGCTTAAGATAAAGCACTCTAGGGACAATGAATGCCAAATCATCAAATAAACATGAAAAACAGACCTGCCAAAATAGCGATAATGCTCTTACAGATTGGACCTTATCATGGCGCCAGATTACGCGAGGCAACAACATTCCTGCAAGACAAGAATGTTGAATTGATCGCGATAGAGACCGCTTCTAAAACGCAGAATTACATTCTATGGGAGAAGGTTGGCGATGATGGGTTTCGGCGGGAGACATTATTCCCAACAAAACGCTGGCAAGATATCAAAGCTGGATCCATGCGAAAATCGGTGGTTGATAGTCTTGACCGACACAAACCAGATGTTGTTATAGTTACAGGCTGGATGTCACGGGATACGCTGGCAGCAATTGATTGGTGCAGAAAGAATCGACGTGGAGTCGCTGTTATGACAGACAGTAGCGTAGATGACCGGCCTCGTAGCTGGCCTCTGGAATTTGTAAAGCGGCGAATTTTGGGATGTTGCGATGGAGGTCTTGCCGCAGGCAAAACTTCTGTTGAGTACTTAAAAACATTAGGGATGCCTGATTCTCAAATCAAGGTTGGAATCGATGTGGTTGATAATACCTTTTTCAGCCAAACGGCAGAATCATTGAGAGCAGATGCCAGTAAACGAGCGGTATTTTGGCTGAAGAAGCCCTTTTTAATTACACCTGCGCGATTTATTCCAGAGAAAAACCTTCTGCTAGCAATAGAAGCATATGCTGCCTATCAACGTGAAATGAAAGCTGATGCTTGGCACTGGGTGCTATGTGGTGATGGACCACAACGAGAACTGATAGAAAAAAACATTCAGCTTTATTCTCTAAAAGAACATGTACATCTTGCGGGATTCGTTAACACTGAGCAACTGTCAGAATATTACGCTCGATGTAATGCTCTTTGGCTGCCAAGCGTGCGCGAGACCTGGGGGCTTGTCGTTAACGAAGCCATGGCTGCTTCACTTCCGGTATTGGTAAGTAACAGAAGCCACTGTTACCATGATTTGGTGATTTCTGGAAAAAACGGCTGGGTGTTTGATCCTTTTTCAATTGCAGAAATGAGTCAGGTTCTTTGCCGAATGACCAGTACCCCAGAGCCAGAAAGGCAGCAAATGGGGCTAGCTGGTAAAAAAATAATATCAAACTGGGGGCTAGATCGTTTTTCTAATGCTCTTTGGGAAGTATCTCAAGCTTGCCTTCTGCGTGCAAAATCTAGAAAGGGTTTTGTTGAAATTATCAACCGGACAATCCTTAAGGCAATATTGAATTGCAGGTAGGTCTAAACACGACAGGGAGTTCTAAGTGATATGTTGCTAAATATAACGACAAGGAATTTATTGGCCCTAGAAGGAAGTGACCTTTTTGGCCGTATGGCCGAACTTTCCCAAACTGGCAGTGGGACGGCAGTAATGTTTGGTGGAATTATTGTAATTGTCTTACTGCTGCTGGCAGCACTTAATCGTCGCATAATTTTATTAGCGATATTTGTTGTAGCATTAATGTTTTCCGGGCATCCTCTAGAGGCGTTGGATGCTGGCAGCACACTACTCCGTTGGACGGTCATGGTTTTTTTGGGAGGAACTTTAGTTTTTGGTATTTCAAATCCAGGGTTGCCAGCTATTTTACTATCCTTATTTTCAATTATGGCAATCATGGGGGCGTTTAACGTTCCTATTCCATCCTACGGCATCCAGAGGGCTGGATTGATGTTGGTGATGACCGGGCCGATGGCAGTTGCCGTAGCAAATACTATTCAAACGCGGGACGATATAAGAAGGATAATTACGCTTTTCGTAATTGCTGCCATAGCTTATATAATAATGAGTTTGATTGCATTGCCAAGCATTCGTGAGGCAGGAAGATTTGGCGGCATGGCAGGTGGTGAGTCGGCACCGTTGTATGTGTTGACCGGGGGGGCACTTTTACCCTTTGTTTTGTTTTTCTCTTTGCGAGCAAAAAACAGTAGACGAATATTAGGACTATTTCTTACTATTAGTATTTTTGGGTTTTTGCTGCTAAGTGGCCAGCGTACAGGCACATTTGCAGGAATGATCGCGTGTATTCCTTTATTGTCACGCTTTGGAATACGTCGCATGATGAAGTCAATCCTGATATTGATTCTTCTGACAGGAGTATGTTTGCTAATTGTCAGTATTCTCCCAAGGCAAAGCGAGTTTATCACTGAGCGGTTTTTTAGCACAGATTTAACAGAAAGAGACATTGATTATCATAGGGGGTTAGAGTTGGCGTTGAATAATCCATTTACCGGGATGGGTTTTGGATCCCAAACATTTCATAATGCTTATTTGTTTGCATGGGTAACCGCCGGACCAATAGGCCTAGGGCTTTTTTCGCTTGCTTACATTGTTTTAGCGGGTCAATCTATAGTTTTGTTCTTTAAAGCAAGGGACGATGAAACTCGTGATATGGCTCGTCTTTTCATTGGTTTCAGTCTAGGTTTCATCGCCGCAGGTTTTTTTGAGGGGGCAATATGCTCCCCCAGCAATGTTGCCAGTACCTCTTGTGTACTGATAAGCATTATGAGCACGCGACTTCTTCGGATCAGCCGGGAAGAGGCAGCATATCTAGAGGAAATGTATAATATGCCAGAGGATCTTAACCCCAAACTGCAATGTAATGAATTCCCGAATTGCTATGTCGTCTAGAATGTACACAAACCGGCAACAGTGAATGTTTTAAATCAGGATCGTATTAATTAATGTCTAATCCCTATCTCAAATTGGCATTTGTGAACCCCTGGTCCGGCAAAACTATAGGCCCTAACATTGGTATGCGTCAATTAGCAGAAGAATCATTACGTCGAGGTCATGAAGTACATATTTTTGCGCCTACGGCAGATGATATAAAAATTGATAGTCCCCACTTGAAGACACATTCGATCCCTGATCTGGGTGTCAACATCCGGTTCAAAAATCCTTTTAGTCTAATCAATTACTTGTATAACTCTTTCCGGATATCAAAAAGATTAACTCAACGACTCCAAGATATAAAAGCCGACTTGCTATGCATTAATTCTGAAAACATGCTGTTTATGCCGCGGGCTGCTCACAAGGCAGGGATTCCAGCCATCGTAATTGTAAGGGGGGCTCGTTTCTCAGAATTGGGTATTGCCAGCCGTGTCTTTTTTAAACTGCAACAGCGGTGGGTTGATAAATATATCGGCGTCTCACAGATTGTCGTTAACCGGCTTTTGTCTCTGAAGATACCAGAGTGGAAATGTGATAAAATTTATAATGGTGTTAATTGCGATGTTTTTAAGCCTACCCCCAAAGATATAGCTTTAATGAAAGAATTGGGCCTTGACGAGCACCATTTAGTCATTGGGACTGTATGCCACCTTGTGCCGCGCAAAGGCGTTCACCATTTAATTCAGGCGATGGCAAAGCTAGTTCCTAATTACCCTGAACTTAAATGCGTAATTGTGGGAGGAGTTTTAAACAGCAATCTCAAAGAAGAAAACAAGTATGTCGAAAATTTATCTCACTTGGCAAAAAAACATGAAATCGAAGATAATATTATATGGGCCGGTCCCAGAACTGACGTAGCAAACATTTACAATTGCCTGGATATAGTAATACATCCCTCAGAAACGGAATCATTTGGCAGGACAATAGCCGAAGCAATGGCCTGTGGCAAACCGGTAGTCGGCTTCGATATTGAAGCGGTGGGAGAATTAATCGACAATGACCAGACCGGTTATCTGGCCCAACCTTTTGCTGATGACGAACTGGTCGCTTGCATTCAACTACTGCTGGACAATCCCAGCAAGCGTGAATTCCTGGGCCAAATTGGACGTCACAAGGCAATAACATACTTTGATTTAAAAAAGAATATTGAATTATCAATAAATTGTCTGGAACAAACTATAAATACTCAACCTTGATAACCAGAGAATTGTTCAAACACCTCAAAAGCATAGCTAACAGAAACATCTGTAGCGGAGCCGGACATTAGTCATGCGTAAAGAATTATGAGTGAAATGGGAATATAAGACTTTGAAAATCCTAATTATTTGTTATGTCTATCCGCCCGAGGTTGCTCCTGCCGGGATAATGGTTAGGGAGTTGGCTGATGCCCTTACTGATAAAGGCCATCAGGTCACGGTACAAACAGGCTGGCCTAATCATCCTCAAGGAAAACTTTTTCCAGGCTACCAGCAAAAATGGCGACAAATGGAGCGTCACGGTCGGCACAATGTGCAGCGAGTGGCAATGATGATAGCAGATAAAAGTTCACCGATTCGCCGTATGGGAGTTTATGCCTCCTTTGCAGCTAGTTCATTTCTCAATGGTTTATCACTTGGCCGTCATGATGTTGTTGTCTGCCTTTCTACTCCCTTGATGGGCGTTTGGACAGCTTGGGCCCTGGCTCGTTTGTGGAGGGCGCGATTTGTAAACGTAATCTTTGACCTTTGGCCAGAGGCTATTTTAAATGCAGGACTTATAAAGAATAATCTGCTGTATCGCATCATTCGTAAAATTGACACTCTGAATTGCAGGTGCAGCGATGCAATCAGTGTTTTGGGGCAGGGTATGAAGGATGAGGTCGTCGCCCGCGGTATTGCACCCGGGAATGTCGATGTCATCCCATTTTGGATCGATACGCAGAAAATCAAACCTATCTCGCGCGACAATCCTTGGCGTCGCGAGCAGAGCATCCCCCCCGAAACATTTGTCGCTCTTTTTGCCGGTACAATTGGTTACACTAGTGGTGCACAAATTCTTGTTGAAACAGCCAAACTTCTTGAGCATCGTAAAAACATTCTTATTTTGGTGGTGGGTGAAGGTGTTGTAAAAAAAGAGTTGGAAACTATGGCAAGAGATGCCGGAACTGCTAATCTTCGTTTCTTGCCCTTTCAGCCGGATAGTCGACTAAAGGAAGTCCAGGGGACCGCTGATGTTGGCTTGGTGACATTATTGCCGGATTCTGGGATTTCAAGTGTACCGAGTAAAGTATTAGGTTACATGGCCGCCGGTCGGCCGGTAATTGCCTCCGCTGCAGAAAATTCTGATACCGCCCGACTTATAAGCAGCGCACCTTGTGGTTTGGTGTGTCCACCACAGAACCCGCAAGCGTTGGCTGATAGTATTGTGCAGTTGGCTGATGATGAATTGAAGTGTTGTGATTTCGGGTTGAATGCACGCGAATATGCCGAAAAGTTTTTCTCTCCTGCTAGTGTTATCAATAAATATGAACGACTGATCTGCAATCAGTAACGGATATGGTTTTCAATATGGGCTGATAAAATAAAAAATATGGAATTGAATGTCAGAGAATTTTGTAAAGAGTATTTGCCTTTTGATATCGGAACACAGAATTTTATCAAAGTGTTCCAGCAGGTGGTCGAAAAGTGAGAGAAATGCAAGAACTTCATCGAGAATCAGATAAATTGGTGCTTAGACCTTTGAGGATTTGGGATGCAATTGATGTTTACAAAAACATTCGTCGAAAAGAAGTTGGTAAATGGATTTCTGAACCTCTTGCTGCTAAACATAACAATGTGATATTTCAACTCACGCATAGAATACTGCGATATGCCCACAAAACGCTGGCGATGGGCTTTAAGGCCATCTTTGGAATAGAGGAAAAACGTGTATTTAGATTTGCAGTTGAGGCAAAAAAAGCATCTAACAAAGTAGCTGGAATTGTTTCGATTACCAGGATAAATAAAGAACATCATGTGGCTGACATTGGTTTCTGGATTGGCCCCGATTACTGGGGACAGGGCTATATGTCACAGGCTGTTTCCATGGCCATAGATATTGCTTTTACCGAATTGGGTTTTACAAAATTAAAGGCCTGGACCTACAATAAAAACATCGGCTCACAAAAGGTATTGATAAATAATGATTTCAAATTAACTGATGTAGAAAAACAAAAATACTATTTGTATGGTGAATTGCATCACCGCAACAACTATGAATTGAATAAGGATTCCTCATTATGACTCAGAATGTGAATCCCATGGTAAATTTGTTCAGCGCCTTGGGCCATCGCATCTATAATTGCGGCGGCGCTTTCTGGTATGATGTTCAGCCGGGGGTTTTGCTGACTATACCTTATTATAAAACTGTCAGGCCGGATGAAAATAAAGTTCGGGAATTGGTAAAAAAAGAGGGCTTGAAGGCTGTGCGATATCCGACTCCATTGGATTCCTTCGGATTTGTTAGCAATATTACGATAAATACTAATACTGGTTGCTATAACATGTCCTGTCTTCATCAAAAAGCAAGAAATCAAACCAGAAGAGGTTTGGAGAATTGTACTATTGAGCGGATTGATTTTGATTATTTGGCTGAACATGGTTTAGAATTAAACATTAGCACCGCTCAGCGGCAGGGACGCGAAAGCTATTATTGCGACAAAGACTATTGGACCAAATACTGTAATGCCGCACAGAAAGTTGAAGGCGTAGATGGATGGGGAGCTTTTATTGATGGCAGATTAGTGTGCTTTCTTGTCGCAGTTGAAGCAGAGGATAAATGGAGCGAATGGATTGTCAATCACACATTAACTGAATATCGCAATAAATATCCTAACAATGCTCTGGCTTTTACTGCCGGACAGTACTATTTAAATGAAAATAAATTTAAAGGCATCTGTTATGGGCTAGGCTCTTTAGAGGAAACTCAGCCTCTGGATCATTTTAAGAGTCGAATGGGCTGGAGGGTAGAACCTATAAAACAACGACTGATTTTTTCCGATAAAATAAAATTCGCTTTCGCACTGGCCAACGAACCTTGTTTGAAACTGATCAACAAGATGTTTCCTAAAAATTATTTCATAAGAAAAACCTCGGCCATGATAAGGCTGTACAAACAACAAACAGACGCAGTTCCCACGTTAAAGAACGATGACTAATATGGATAATTTCGAAAAACAGTTTTCTAATTATTTCAAAGCCAAAAAAGCTTTTTCTTTCTGGAAAGCCCGCGTAGGTCTTTATGCTTTATTGCGAGCGATGGGGGGTGGGCCGGGCGATGAGGTGGTTTTGCCGGGGTATACTTGTGTGATGGACGTAAACCCGATCAAATATCTAGGTGCGATACCGGTTTATGTGGATATTGAGCCGGTCACTTATAATATGCGGCCAGAGCTCCTGGAGGAGAAGATTACGGCGCGGACTAAGGTGATTCTGGTTCAGCATACTTATGGTTATGCCTGTGATATTGATGCCATCCGGGGCATCGCCAACAGGCATAATGTGCCGATAGTGGAGGACTGCTGCCTGGCTTTGGGGACGACCTATAAAGACAGGCTATGCGGCACTCTGGGCAAGGCGGCGTATTTTTCGTTTCAGTGGAACAAGCCGTTTACTACCGGGTTAGGCGGGATGGTGGTTGTGCATGATGAGCGAATAGCAGAATCTATGCAGAAACTGAGAGACGAAGAACTAATAACGCCCTCTGCCAAAGCTTCATTTATGCTTTGGGCTCAGAGGTGTGTTTACCGAACAGTTATCTATCCGCGAACCACGGCATTTATAACCAATCTGTTTCGCTGGATGACCAAAAAAGGGCTTGTGGTCGGGTCGTCAAGCTGTTCGGAATTCTGTCCGGAAAAGGCTGATGACTTTTTTATGGGCATGAGTGACAGCCAAGCTAAAGCAGGGTTAGCACAACTTAAAAAGCTGGATAAGAATATCGCACATCGAAGGAAAATGAGGAAAATCTATGATGACCTGCTAAGTGATGCGGGCTTTGCAATTCCGCGGTTACCAGATTACATGGATCCGGTACTGGTACGTTATCCTTTGCGAGTTTCCGATAAACAAGCAGCCCTGGCGGCGGCACCGGAAGCGGGCGTAGAGATTGGCAGTTGGTTCGAGTGTCCGCTGCATCCGATTGAAACACCGATGCATCTTTATAATTATGAAAACGGCATGTGCCCGGAAGCTGAAAAAGCTTCGCTTGAAGTAGTGAACCTGCCCTTGCATCCCCGTGCCGGCGAATCAACCGCCAAAAGAACTGTGGAGTTTATAAAAAAGTTTAAGCCCTAATCATTGTAGCTTTTTCCCAAACAACCAAACTAAATTATTTTTATCTGACCAAATTTTCCCGGCGGTGGCTACGTGGCTGGCGTCGGGAAATTCTTTGTATATGGCGTCGGCGTTTAGGGCTTGGAGTTCTTCGGCTACGGCCTGGCTGCCCTGGCGCATGGGGTCTTTTTCGCCAGCGAAGATTCGCACCGGAATATGCTGATAGCGTTTTACTTCTTCTTTGAGTTTTTCACGCATTAGCCCCGTTGGATTGGAATAGGCCGGACCGATAGGCCAGCCGCCGCCGCAGATGGCTGCGGCGAATAGATCGGGGGCGGCTTTTAGAAATTCCCAGCAGGCTTTGCCGCCATACGAAAAACCGGTGTAATAAATTCTCTGGGGGTCGATGTTCAGTTCGGGGGATTCCACCAGATATTTAATCAGAGCGACCGAGGCCTGCGCGTACCAGCCCTGTTCGTTAACCGCGGCCCAATCGGGATGTTCCGGCGTGGGTTTACCGAGCGTGCCTTTAGGCCAATACGGCGACGGGATGGCTTCGTTCGGCGGAATCTGGGGCACGAGGCTGAAGCATTCCAACTGCTCATCCTCATAATATTGGGTGTAGGCACTCTTGGCGTAAATCACCATTTCCATATTCTTGACATTATCCGAACCGACACCGCCGGAACCGGAAACGCTCAACACCAGGGGATAACTCTTCTGCGGGTCGTAATTTCGCGGGTACATCAAACGGTAAGGCAGCCGACCGCCGGCAAATTTGAAAACGCCGGGGGCATGGCCATACAGAGTATCGATACCGCAGATACCGGAATAATCTATCGCCTGAATATTCACAGCACCTTCGGTCGCGATAAAAAGCCAGGCGAAATGTTCGTTCTTATAACCGGAAGAAACTTTGACAGGTTCGCCCGATATAACTTTCTGGAAACGGCTGTGCAGATGCTTCTTTTCACAGACCGTCTGGAGGTTTTCGGCTGAATAATGCCCTACGGAAAGCTCAACCGTTCCGCTACCGGTAAAAGTAATAGTAACGGTATGGTGGTTTATCTCGTAATCGCGGGCGAAGCTGATAACCGGCGAAACCCGACAGGATTTATCACCCAGAGTAACTGTTTGCCAGCTGAAAAAATCATCGGCCAGTCCCTGCACCTCGAAATTCTTTAACGGGGGCTGCGGCACGGGAGCCTGCTCAGAGTCACTTTCGACCATAGGCTCCTGGGCAGGTTCATCGGCAACGAGTGCGGGAGTCTGAGTTTCCTGCCGCGGCTGCACGGGGATTGGCTCCGGCGTTTTTTGGCCTGGCTGCTGAGGCTGAGTCGGCTTTACCGTATTACCCAGTTTCCAGCGCGGCTTGAGACGTTTGCCGGTACCGGGCTCTGCCAAAGTATAAACAGGGACAACAAACAGCAGCACAATCAAAATACTCAGCAGATGCCTAATCATGAATCAGCCTTTCAGGGTATCAATCGCCGGACAATCATCCTTACACAAAAACGTGCCAGACACTACAACACGAGTTACGGCAGAGCGTTGGCAATCGCCAGTGACAGCTTCTGGGTCAGAACTGGCTGAGACTCAAGCAAAGTCAGGTTCATTCTGCGCGCCGAAGCGGTCACACGATTTTGATGATAAAGAAACTCTTCCTTAACATTGACTGACTGCGTCTCCGAAGAAGTACTCGTACTGCGTCCGGTTTCGCGAACACCCTGAGTGACTACACCGGCAGAATGGGTAGTGGAATCATCGGTGCCGCTGCGACGTGCGCTCTGTACACCGCCTTCAATTCTTTCACCGATAGTCACATCCACAATCAGATTGATTTCGCGCATCTTGTTACGGTTGGCCGCGACATTACCGATAAGTCCGCCGATGACCGCGCCAGCGACAGCACCTTCGGCGGTATGGCCGCTGCCCATATTATTCCCGACAACTGCACCGGCACCGGCACCAACCGCAGCACCAGCGACAACGGGGGTATAGCTCTTTTCGGAACCCTCGCCGAAATGACGCAGGTCGGCGTTAATAGTGAACTGGGCTTCATCAATATTGGTCGTTATGCGATAACCCATACCCTGAATCTGCTGCATCACTGAGCCGACCAGGTCCATATCCGCACCGGCACTATTCTTGACGCGCACATAAACCACCATCTGATTACCACTGACCGGCCGAATCCGCGGCTGGGGGTTCATCCAGGTAACTGTAGTCTGCAAAGTAGTCTTATCCGGGTCAGTAGCCCGGACCATACCTTCATAGGCACGGTCGCCGGTCTCACAACCGGACGTTACTACCAATGCCGCCAGAACTAAAATCATCATTACCATCATTTTTGACTTCATAACTATCTCCTTAACATCACATATAGATTATCAGCTTTTCTGGGTCTTACATTAGGTTTAGACCCGCCAAAACCGGAAAAGTTACCCGGTTTTTATCATTTTTTACGGCTTTTAGCCTTAGAACCCGCCACTTTTTTCAAGGCCTGGTCCAAATCGCCAATTATGTCCTGCACATCCTCAATTCCCACCGCCAGGCGAATCAGGGTATCGGTAATACCCAGTTCATAGCGATCTTTGCGGGTAAGCGTGTAGTAACTCACTGAAGCTGGGTGAGTTATAAGCGTTTCTACCCCGCCCAGACTCGGAGCGATAAAGCAGAGCTTCAGGGCATCAAGAAACAGGTTGGCTTCTTTCAGTCCGCCCTTTATGTCAAAGGTCACCACCCCGCCAAAGCCGGTCATCTGCCGACGGGCAATTTCATAATGCGGATGGCTGGGCAGCCCAGGATAATATACTTTCTTGACCGCGGGATGGCTTTCGAGGAATTCCGCCACCGCCAGGGTGTTGCGGTTTTGGGCCTCCATCCGCAAAGGGAAGGTCTTCAGCCCACGCAGCAGCAGGTAGCAGCAATGCGGGTCAATCACGCCGCCCATGGCTTTGTGCAGGTCGCGAATCTTGCTGATAAGCTCGTTACGGCCTAGAACAGCCCCGGCGAGAATATCATTATGCCCCGCTAAGTACTTGGTACAACTGTGGATAACCAAATCCACCCCAAAATCCAGCGGCATCTGATTATATGGAGTAGCAAAAGTGCCATCAATGAGCGTCAGGACATTATGCTTACGGGCAATCCCGACCAGCCGTTCCAGGTCGAAGATATTCAAATAAGGGTTGGTCGGCGACTCAGAAATAATAAAGCGGGTACTCTTTTTGACCGCCCGGTCCAGCCCCTCATAATCGCCAAAAGGCACGACCGTGCAATCTACCCCAAACCGCTGGAGATATTTACTGCAAAATTCCAGGGTCTTTTTGTAAGCGTCGTCGGTGATGATAATATGGTCGCCTGAACTCACCAGGGCCAAAATAGTGGTACAAACCGCGTTCATGCCCGAACCAAAAACCACACAATCCTCGGCATCCTCCAGGTCCGCCAGCCGTCTTTGGGCTACCTGTTCGGTGGGATTACCATACCTGCCATACTCGTAACGCGGTTTGCCGTGCTTGGTATAGGCCTCAATCTCCTTGGAATCCTTAAAGACATATGTCGAAGCCTGCACTATCGGAGTAGTAATCGAGTCGGCATAGCGCTGGCGTTCTTCGCCGGCGTGAATCGAGCGGGTTGACAGTCCCCTGGAATGACCGGGTGTTTTTTTCATGGATATATCCTGTGCAAAAGCGAAGTTTACATATCTGTTCCTGTAACCTATAAACTAACAGGATTTTATACGCCGGTCAATAGCCAACCAGCTCCAGACATTGATTGACACCAGGGGTAATTTCGGTTATGGAGTAGAAGTGATTGTGGTTTTTCAGTGTCGGTCGGGATACCATAAATAATATCAGGCGCCGAGCAGACACTGACCTGATAAAGCAAAAATAACGGAAAAATATGAAATTTGATGAAATAGAACTTAAGCCGGAGGTCCGTAAAGCCCTGGCTGAAATGAAATATACTGATTTGACGCCGGTGCAGGAACTAACGTTCCCCCATGTACTGGCCGGCAAAGATGTTCTCGCCCGGGCCGAAACCGGCTCCGGCAAAACCAGTGCCTGTGGCATCCCCCTGATTCAGAACATCGACCCGGAAAACGACCGGATTCAGGCCCTTATCTGTGTGCCCACGCGGGAACTGGCCTTGCAGTATGTGGACGAAATCGCCCGTATCGCCAAGCATTGCAAAATTATGCCGTTCGCGGTTTTCGGCGGAATGCCTATCGACATCCAGAAGGCCAAACTTAATCACGGCGTACATGTACTGGTCGCGACCCCGGGCCGACTGATTGACCTGTTGTATAATTCCGAGCTGAGTTTGAGCGGGGTAAAAACCGTCGTGCTCGACGAAGCCGACGAAATGCTCAAGATGGGTTTTATTGACGACGTGAATTTCATTATGTCATGTCTAATCCAGGAACACCAGACCTTGTTTTTCTCGGCCACTATGCCGCCGGCGATTACTCATCTGGTCAACCAGTATCTGAAAGACCCCGTCCTGGTCGAACTGAACAAGGACCAGATCGCCCCGTCCTCGCTGGAGCATTATTTCGATTACGTTTCGCACAACCAGCGTTTGGAACGGATGGAAGCATATCTCGATAATAATGATGTGGTGCAGGCGATTATATTTTGCAATTCGCGTACCGGCGGTGAGAAACTGCTGGGCAAACTAAAAAAGAAATTCGATTCGGTGGAATTTATCCACGGCGGTATCGACCAGGCCCGACGAACCTCGATTTACAATCGCTTCAAGCGCAAGGAAATTAAATTCATGGTCGCCACCGACATCGCCAGTCGCGGGCTGGACTTCAGCCATGTCACCCACGTGATTAATTACGACTTCCCGCGCTACCACGAAATTTACACTCACCGCACCGGACGCACCGGACGCATGGGGCGCACGGGCAAAGCGTTAACCTACATAACTGAGCGGGAAAAGCGAACCTTGCGTGATATGCTGAAAGTGAATCACATTGAACCAAAATGGCTGGACAAGGAACCAGACCTTGACAATATCAAAAAGTCGTCCGGCAGCGGAAAAGGGCCCGGCCACGGCAAAGGCCGTCGCTCAGGCAGAAGACCACAAAGCCGAAGATAATATACAATCCCCACGGTCACGGCAAAAAGGAAGGTAAGGACATGGCAAATAAAATCGCCTGGTTGTTTTGTCTGTTAATGGTTTTTTGCTCGCTGGGCTGCATGGAATTTAACAATACAAGAGTATGCAGTTGTAAAGCCATTCCCGTAATTCTCGATACCGACATCGGCTCCGACATAGATGATATGTGGGCCATTATAATGATGCTCAACAGTCCCGAACTGGATGTTAAGCTGATTACCGTTTCTACCGGTGATGTCGAAACTCGCGGACTGCTCACCGCCAAACTGCTAAAACTAGCCGGGCGTGAAGACATCCCCATCGGTATCGGTTCGCCCAGTCTCACCGAAGGTAGCCGAATAAGTCAGGCCGAATGGCTGGGCGATTTCCAATGGTCCGACTTCAGAGGCAAGGTCTATCGTGATGGCACTGACGCCCTGGTCGATACCATCATGAACTCACCAAAAACTATCAAACTCATCGCCGTCGGCCCCTGCCCCACCATCGGTGATGCCCTGAAGATGGAACCGCGTATCGCCGAAAAAGCTGAGTTCGTCGGTATGCAGGGACACATCAGCACCAGCGATGAATTACCCTACCCGGAATACAATGTCAGACTCTGGCCCGAAGGTTTGGACCGGGCCCTCAAAGCCGACTGGAAGAAAACCATCACTCCGCTTAATACCTGCGACAAAGTTCAGTTGGATTCCGAAAACTATCTAAAAATCCTCAATAGCAAAAAGCTCCTGCCCCGCGAAATGATCGCCGCCTATCGTCAATGGCGTGAGGACAGAGACAAAAAACACAAACGCTTCGACCCGGATAATTCAACAAGTACTCTTTACGACACCGTAGCGATTTACCTGGCGTATTCTGATAAGCTCCTGAAAATGGAAACCCTGAAACTCAGCGTAACCGAGGACGGCCGGACAATTATTGACCCGAAAAACGGTAATGATGTCAATGTCGCGCTGGAGTGGAAAGACCTTGACGCCTTCGAAAAATTACTCACCGAGCGAATCTGTCGATAATCAACTAACTCATTAAGACCGATAAACAAGCAAATGAACACCAGCAAAAACCACGCAATACCTGTAATTCTCGATACTGACATTGGTTCCGACATAGACGATATGTGGGCGATAATAATGATGCTCAACAGTCCCGAACTGGATGTCAGGTTGATTACCGTCTCGACCGGCGATGTCGAAACTCGCGGCCTGCTTACTGCTAAACTGCTAAAACTCGCCGGCCGCGAAGACATTCCTATCGGCATCGGCTCACCCAACCTCACCAAGGGCGGCAAGATGAATCAACTGGAATGGCTCGGCGATTTCCAGTGGTCCGATTTCAAGGGCAAAGTCTACCAGGACGGCACCCAGACCCTGGTCGATACTATCGTGGAATCCGATAAAACCATCAAATTAATCGCCATCGCCCCCTGCCCTACAATTGGTAATGCTCTGAAAGCGGAGCCGCGTATCGCTGAAAGAGCCGAGTTCGTCGGTATGCAGGGCCGCATCAGCACCGACGGCCAAATCCCCCGCCCGGAATACAATGTCGAACTCTGGCCCGAAGGCATGGACCTGGCGATGAAAGCCCCATGGAAAAAAACCATCACCCCGCTAAATACCTGTGGCAAAATTCAACTTAAAGGCGAAAATTACCAGAGAATCCTCAACAGCGACAAACTCCTGCCCCGGGAAATGATAACCGCCTATCGCCAATGGCGCGAGGTAAAAGGCACCGACCACGCCCGCTTCAATCCCGACATCGAAACAAGTATCATTTTTGATACCGTAGCGGTTTACCTGGCCTATTCCGAAGAACTGCTGAAAATAGAAACTCTGAAAATCAGCGTAACCGAGGACGGTCGGACAATAATCGACCCCGAAAACGGCAATGATGTAAATATCGCGCTGGAATGGAAAAATCTGGAAGACTTCGAAAAAATCGTCACGGACCGGATTTGCCAATAATCCGCCGTAAAGCACAAGCCATATCACGGGCCTGGGATTTACCCGTCAGGACCGCTTGGGGATATTCCGACCGTATCTGTTCGTTCGAATCAGAGGCAATCGCCAGCGGCGTATCTGTTGATGCCGCGGCAATCAGCCTGATGGTGTCATATTCCACCCCGTCCGCCAAAACAGCATCACAACCAGCGACCAATTCCGCCCAACTGCGCCGACCATCATCGACAACAAACAAATCCTTAGCCTGATACATCTGCTCATAGCGCTTGATCTGTCCGCGAACAGCATCCGAACATTTCCCCGCAATAATCAGCCGAGCCTGAACCGGCAGATGATAAAGCATCGCCGTCGCCCAAGTCGCCGTCGCCGCCTGGCGAATATTACCCGGACTGTTCAACAGCAATAAAAGGGGACATTCATCAGAAACATTAAGTTCCGCCCGCAGATTCGGCACAGTTTCAGCTCGCACCGAAATACCTGGCCGACGAACCGTAATATGCTGACTGCTCACTCCTCTACCCTCCAGACATCCCGCTAAAATCTCATCAGAGCAATAAAATTCCGCTCGCTCGCCCGCAAAATACTTAAGTACCAGCCCCGTAATCCAATCCAGCGGCTCAACAATCTGAATCCGCACTTTCACCCCCCGCCGCTTTGCCGCCCAAAGCAAGGCCCAGCACTTCATTCGCGGCTGAAAACAAACCAATTCATCAATCCCCTGCCGCTCAAACCAGCGACCCCACGCCCAGGGATTATTGATATGCGGATAATCCTGCCGACAATGACCATCAGCAAGATTAAAAATATGAGCATTATCCAACTGCCAGTCTGAACACTTCAGCCAAAGCTCGTCCAGCCCCCAGTCATGTACTATCAGCTTGTCAAATGTCTGCTCACTCATAAACATCCGGCCCTACTTCTCACCACGATGCTTATAGAAAAATTTCGCGATCTCCTCAGCCACACTATCAGCCATCTCCCGGTTGAGACGATTAGCGATGGTGGGACTGGCACTTTCAACCACTGGTTCATCCCGGTTCAAAGTACGCTGTGCCGCGGCGATAGGCCAAACTCTCTGACCGCTTTCCACACCCAGCACCTTGGTGTGAACACTAACCTTGGGCTGATACCATCCCTCCTGGTTTTCATGGTCCAGCCGGTAATCATCTATGAGAATATACAATACCTCATCCGCTTCAAACTTCTTGCCCAACTGCTCAATGGTCATCCGGGCATATTGCGGCGTGGTCAGCTTAAACGAGCGTATCTCATCAACACTCACAATCTCGCCCGCGGCCTTGTTCTCAGTCAGAATCTCACTTATTTTTCCTACCAGCTCTCTCACAAACAAACCGCTCTGAGCCGTATCCTGCATCAAATCCGTCCAGATTAACACCTTGTGCTCGCCAAACTCATGTTCCGCTTCGATAACCGGTGCTGGCCTTAGCGGCTTGATAACATTATTGACAAAACCACCTAGAAGCGGCCCGCACCCTGCCGTAATTAACAGCATCGGCATTATCGCAAATACTAAAATTCTATTCCTGATCTTCATAATTTAACTTTCCGATTATTCGTCAGCTTTGACCTTATGGTCATAAAATTTCCGAGCCAGCTCTAAAGCAAATTTATCAATGACCATCCGGTAAAATTTCTCCAGCGTGCCATTATTCATAAACGTCGGGCCATATTTGGGTAAAGTAACCGCTATCTCCGTTTCATAAACCGGCCCATCCGGCGACTTGCCGTCAATCTCATAAACGCTCACCGCCGCCACCAGCCGCCCCCGCAAAAGTCCGCTGCCGTCAGTCTCGTTCATAGTAAACTGTATCAAATCCACATAAACAATCCGATTCGCTTGCAGCTTATCGCCCAACTGCGAAAACGGCATACTCATCCAGTCCAGATTCGTCTGCTGAATATCATCCACCTTCTGCTGGTCAACTAGAGTACAGCCTTCAATTTTCGCCGCCAGCAAACTATTCGCCGCCAGAGCAAGCTCGATCTTGGCCAGCGGAAATTCAAAATCAATCCCCGGTCGACTTATCAGCATCAAAGCCGTACTCTGCCCTGTGAGTCCCTCATATTCCGCCTTGACCTTGACCTTACTGCCGCCAAACAAAACATACGCCGGATACTGCAAAGCGTTACATCCACTCAGCATCAATATCGCCGCCAGAATAACCACAAATTGTTTTTTCATTTTCGCACTCACATTCCATGTTTCAGCCAGATCCGCAGACACATCCAGCCCCACCCCGCCAGAAAAATCATCGCCCCGCCGATTATTATCCGGTTAATATAAAAAACCAGCCCCGCCAGATTATATCGCTTCCCGCTCACCGCCGCATGAAAACTAACCCCCATAAGCGTCACACAAATCACCGCCAGCAGCGCCCCCACCGGCTGAGCCGCAATCGCTCTGCCGAACTGACCCCGCACAACATGAGCAAACGCCGTGGTCATTCCGCAGGTTGGACAGGGATAACCCGTCCGCTCCAGAAAACCGCACCGCGGCAAATCAAGCTGCTCATGACTGCCGTACCCAGCCGCCGCCGGCTCGACCTTCAACGCGATCACAACCAGAGTCAGGCAAACCCCGCCCACCAGAGCCGCCGCCGACCGATACCACATCGACCCACGCTCAGTTTTACCCCCGCCCTGCTCAACCTTAGCCATAACCTGCATGTTATTAATACCTTATCAAAAAATCATGTGTCCGCCAACCCAAATTGTAACACCCCCACCGCCCCCGGTCAATCAATGCCTGCAATAACCTTGCTCCAAACTCGTTCGGTTGACGAAACCATCCCCCTGCGATACTATATCACCTGGTCAAAATGGTTTAATCGGCAAGAGCAAATGGCAGAGGCAATGGGACATAACACAAAGGGTATCCGCAAATGGTCCGCCTCCTACTCCGGTTGGGCAGTCTCCGTCGCCGTACACCTTATTATAATAGCACTCCTGGCTGCCCTGTCGCTTCGCGCCGTGGAAACCCCCTCGCCCGAACGTGAGGTACCGACCAGCTCCCTCGCCAAAGAATCCAACCCGCTCGAAGTCGAAACCTTCGTCGAAAATCTCCAGGTCGAAGCCCCCCCCGAACCACCAACTCTGCAAGAACCCCAACCGACTACCCCCGACACGCTAGCCGACCTGCCCAATCTGCCCGCCACCGACGCCGTCATCGCCGCCACCGGACCCGGCACTGCCTCAGCAGGCACCACCACCTCCATCGCCTCCTTAACCGTAGGAAGTTTCTGTAACATCTCCGCTTCCGGCAGCTGCATCGCTTACGTAGTCGATTGTTCCGGCAGCATGATAATGGCATTCGATTATGTCCGCTCTGAACTGCTGCGTTCGATCGGACTGCTCGGTGCTGACAAATTTTTCACCGTAATTTTTTATGCCGCCGGTGAACCAATCGAGCTTGAACCCGGCAAACTTATCAGAGCCGGTTCCGCCAACCGCCTGCAAGCCCACGATTTCGTACGAAACGCCAAACTCCGCACCGTCACCGATTCCCAATCCGCCGCCCAGGCCGTGGCAAACGCACTAACCGCCGCCCTTACCGCCCAAAGCAGGGACGGCCAAACCGCCGACCTTATCTACCTGCTCACCGACGGCCAGTATGAACAGCAGATTATCGCCAACTCACTGGCCCAACTCCAGAACCAGCGAGCCAAACCAGCCATCGTTAATGTTATCGCCTGCGGCAATCGCGACAACGAAGAATTCCTACGCCAGATCGCCCAAACCTATAACGGAACTTTCGAATTCGTAAGCGACGAAGAAATGGCCCAACCCCCAACCCGCTCTCAACAATAACAGGTAAGAAAAATGAGACATCTAACAATTATGACACTAGCAGCCATATTTCTAACAGTCTTCACCAGCGACCTGCTCGCCCAGCAGCAAAGCGGCAGTCGTGTTGGCGACTTCCTCATCGCCGGTGGCTATCTCGTCTGGTGCGTACTGCTGCCGCTGTCGATACTGACCATCAAACAAATCGTCCAGTCGTGCCTGCTCATTCGTCGCAGCCGACTCCTGCCCAACAGCGTCGCCGCCCATGCCCGCGAATCAGTTGCCGACTCACGCGTAAAATCACTGCTCGAATTCCTCAAGGAGGAAGACAGTTTCCTTTCCCGCGTACTCTACGCCGGCCTGCGCGAAGCACGCAACGGACGCTCAGCCATGGAATATTCAATGGCCGAAATGCTCGAACAGGACACCGCCGACCTGCTCCGCAAAATCGAATGGCTAAACATCATCGGCAACGTCGCACCCATGATAGGCCTCTTCGGAACCGTCTGGGGCATGATCGACGCCTTCAACGAAATCGTACGAGCAGGCGGCCAACCCGAACCCAGCGAACTGGCAGGTGGAATATCCGTCGCTCTGGTAACAACCTGGTGGGGCCTCATCGTCGCCATCCCCGCCCTGGCCGCCTTCGGTTTCCTCCGCAACCGCATCGACTCCATCTCATCCGAAGCAGCCGTCATCGCCGAAGAACTACTCTCCAGCGTCGCCACCCCCACCACCCACATCATCCAGACCCGCTCCGGCACCAAAATAAAACCAGAAGATGAACAAGCATAACCATGTCGCTGATGTTGTTTGAAGTTTGAAGTTTGATTTTTTTTCGTTTAGATATTGTTTAGAATTTAGAACTTGGGATTTAGAGCTTAAGAAAAATAATGTCACTAAGAAAATCGATACTATCCAGCACCGACCGCGACACACAGTTCAACATGACCGCGATGATAGACATTGTCTTTCTGCTCATAATCTTCTTCATGCTAGTCTGCCAGTTCATCACCAGAGAAAATTACCAACTTATCCTGCCCGATGCCTGCCCCGCTGCTCTCGTGCCCGACACCCCCGACGAAAACGCCGTCACCGTCTCCGTATTCCGGGACGCCAAAGAAAACCAGCTCACCTACGCCGTACGCGGTCGAACCTTCACCCAGACCGAACACCAACAGATCGTCACCGACCTCGCCAACGAAATCCGCAGCGAAACCGCCCGCAAAAAACAAGCCGTCGTCCACCTGCGTGCCCACGCCGACCTGGGCTACATCGAGGTCCAGACCGCTCTGGAAGCCCTCGCCCGCGCTGGCGTACAACGAGTACAACTTGCCGCCTACCGCACCGAACAAGACACCCCCACCAACCCCGGCGAGGTAACACCATGAGCAAACGCACCGAACATCACGGCTTCTACCCGCTCAAAATCCTCCGCCGTCAAAGCGGCAAACCCCAACTGCGCATGGTCCCCATGATAGACGTGGTCTTCCTGCTGCTCATCTTCTTTTTACTCACCGCCAACTTTCGCAGTAAGGAAGGCTTCCTGCCCGCCGAGCTGCCCCAACAAAACACCGCTGAAACCATCAGCGAGATCGAACCACTGGCAGTCATCATCCAGCCGCAGGGCTCACTCTGCCAGGTCCGCGTCGGCAGCGAAAAACTCCTGCTCAGCCATGACCAGTTCAACCTGCTCAGCCGAACCGTACAAGATGTTTTACATAAAGAAGGTCGCCGCCTCAGCGACCCCGTCAAATTAGCACCAACCGCCCAAACCAACTGGGACTACGTAGTAAAAGCCTACGACGCCCTTTGGCAGGCAGGCCTGAACAACATAATCTTCGCCCGCGCTGACTAAATTATAACGTAGCTTCCCTGTCAGACCCAGAAAGGGCTGTAAGAGTACTTAGCCGAGGACGTAAGGCCAGTTGCCCAAACAAAACCCGAGCCGCGTAAGCGGCCGGATCGAACACAAAAACCTTATTATTATAATGAAAACCATAACCATCCAATTATTATTATCAATCCTCATCCTGCTAACAATCCTATCACCCCCAACCAGCGCCCAGGAAATCACCAGCAAACAAATCGAGCAACTCCGCCAGGAACTAACCCAACTGGACTCCCTGACCGCTCAGGCCGAACTGCTCTGGTGGCAAATCAAATTCGAGCAAACCCTATTCCTCACCCCCGACACCGACAAACTAACCCGCACCCTCAATTCCACCCAGACTCGCCTGACCACCGTTCAGCAAAGCATAGATGAAATGCTCAGCCAGATGGACAACTACGAAGGACTCAACTGGCAGGAAAAATTCGGCACCCTCTACGAACCAACCCGCACCCTGCAAATGGCCCTGATAACCATCCGGGCCAAATCCCTCTGCCTGACGACCGACCCATCAAAAACAAATCTCGCTGACACCCTGCGCGAACTCCGTGGCGTTTACGAACTGAACAGCGACGAAAACATCGAACTCCGCCTTCTCATAGGCCGCCTGCTGCGCACCATAGCCGCCGACAACCCCGAACGCCTCACCGAAGTAAGAGAATATTTCACTCCCCTGGAAAACACCGCCCTGGCCCCGCAGACCAAACTCGAAAAAATCCTCTGCCGCCTCCAATGCAATCAGGATTACAAAATCGAGCTCGACAACCTCGAAAAATCCCTTACCAACTCCACCGGCCTCTGGCCATTACGTATCTTAATCCTGAGAAACCTAACCGCAACCAATCACAAAACTACCGAATTCCTGCCCTCACCTTCCCAACTTATCCCCTGCAAACAATTACGCAGCCGCAACAAAGATGCCCGCGCCATTATAGACAACTGGCTAGGCCAAATCCTCGCCGCCGCCCTCAAAAATTTCGGTTCTATCGAAAAACTACCCCGCCCTCTCGACGACATCGAAACCGAGATTCTCGCCCAACTCTACACCGAACAGAAAAACCACACCGCCCTCATCGACATCTATCAGGAATTTATCCGCACCCACCTGAGAGACCACCCCAATTATAACCCCACGCTTTACAATCTCGGCCGCGCCTTCTACCAGCTAGGCCATCAGAATAATAACCCCGACGACCTGGCCCAGGCGGTATCAACCTGGCTCAAGCTCGCCGAGAATAAACCCGACACCGAAGAATTCATTCTGGAGACCGCCGCCAAAGTCGCTTATCAACTCTTCACCATCGACAACGAAAAATACGCGGGCCTCGCCCAGAAAACCTTCGCCCTTTTCAGCGTCCGCCATGCCCCCTCACCCGCCGTTGACAAACAGCGTTACTATTACGGCCAGATATTACGCCAACTCAATAACCACCCCGCCGCCCGCGAACAATTCCTCCAGGCCAGAACTGATGACACCAACTACCCCCAAGCAAAATACTACGCCGCCCTTTCAGCCCTGGAAACCCCCGAACTATACCAGCAAGCCCCGAGCGAACTGGAAACCATCGCCCAACAAAAAGATAACCAGACAGCACTTTACGCCGCCGTAAAACTCGCCGAAATATATCTCAACGAAACCCCGCCCCGCCCACAACAATGCCTCAACATCCTTAAACCATTCAATAACCTGCCGAAAAACCAACGCGAGATAATATTTCACCTAAAATTCCGTGCCTGCCAAACCGCTCAGGACTATCCCAGATCCCTTAGCGAACTTACCGAATATCTCAATCAAGGCGGCAGTAATATCCCCAAAACATTACTTGCCGCAATCCGTCAGGAAATTTTAGAACTTCATAGCAAAGACGATGACAAACTCGCGCCGCTGCTGCGAGCCGCCCTGCCGGTCGCCCGGAAAATGCAGGATAAGTGGTCATTGGAAATTATCGCACTCGCGGCTCTTGCCGACCCGCGGGAAGAACTAATCACCGCTGCTCAGTCATTATTAGATAAATTCCCCAGCGAAAACACACTCTGGCAAATCCGGGTCAAAGCCCAACTCGCCTTCGCAACTGGTGATTACGAATCATCACGGAAATTATGGTACACCATTCGTAAGGCCGTCGATAATGACGGCGAACCACAGAGCAAATATTACTGGTGGGAAGCACGCTTTTACGGCATCCAGTGCCTCCGCCGCTGTGGGCAGGATGATGAAGCTAACCACGCCATCGAAGTATTACTAAAAACCACGTCCGACGAGCAATCCCCCTGGCGAGCGCGTCTAGCGGAATAAAAATTGAATCCGCCGGTTGAATTGTTGTCCACTTTCAAAAAGGGATGGAAACACTATACTTCCGAGCAGTTATGGCGAGCTCTCCTCAACATCACCATACCCCCGCACAACAGCACCAAACTAATCGGCTCCGGAACCGCCGCGTAACTGTTACACGAAATATTAAACTTCGCGTCCAACGCCCCGCCCTGAACATAATAATCAATATCATAAGGCAGTTCATATTCAACAACAATACCAGAATTCATCTGCCATGCTCCCTGGACCGGATCATAAATAAACGATGACAATAAGCCCGCCAACTGTTCCGGCGTCACCACACCCCCCATAAAAATTAACTCTACGCCCTCACCCACACTCACCGTCGCTGGCAAAATACTGTTCACCCCATCCACACTTATAACTTTTACTGCGATATCTACCAGCAAATGCCCGTCTATTTCCGAATGTATCAGAAGCTCACTCATGGCCTCATGGCCTGCCTCACTACCGCTCGCGCCCAAAACACTATACATGCTAATCGGCATCTGTAATGTCAATCCACCATCCACGCTATCACCGTCGCTAGTTGCCATCGCCATTTCTACACCGGCAGAAAGCGGAGCGAAATCATGCAAAGTCCAGGGGTCATAAGCTGCCGCATAGGAACTCGTCAAAGGCTGACCAACCCCAGCATAAGCCTTGGTTGACATCATCGCCTGCATAGCCCAGCCCGTCTCATGTACCTCTGCCTGCCCACTGGCATAACCGCTGCACCACGGGGCGTCATACTCGCCTACCCATTTCTCAACCGTGTCCCAAACATTTGTATCAGGCAACGCCCAACCTGCCGGCGATTCACTAAATTTTCGCGACCACGGCAGGTCTTCCGGAGTAACCACCGGCCCGCCCACAACCGCCGGTATCGTCGGCTCAGCCGGAACCGTTAAAATTCCACTCCCGCTCAAGGCCTCAACCTGCATTGCGTAAGTCGAGCCGCCCGGATTACAATTCCACTGAACCGAACCTGCCTGCCCTGGCTCACCCTGCCACCACGTCCAACCCGCTGTACCCACAAAAGTTCCCACCGCCGAAACGCTAGGATCGATCGTACCAACGGTCGCACCCCAGGTTGAACCTGCCAGAAACGCACATAACACCATCACCAATAAATAATTACAGAATCTCTCCATGACGATTCTCCCTTTAGTTGCCTATCTCTCTACCCTGCCGGAAAACATAATGTTTTACCAGCCTCGTCAATAATCAACCGCCCGAAATGGGCAATCACTCTCTCTGCCTATTTATGATACCGTATTTCCCACCCCATAACCAGTAAAAACTCGCCACGACAGAGACTTTCCGAAGCTCCACCTTAATTTCATCCCCACCCCCAACTATAATCCCTTACCAAACATAAGAAAAAAGGGAAAAATGATATTGCGGCTCTGGCCGAAGGGATGATTGATGGTTTTACTTTGCATCCTGACGATTTTCCCGGTGTGGATGTGGCCGCTTTGCAGGGCATTCTCGCTGAATACAAACGTGCCCGCTATGCAGGGGGTTCCGAGGGGAATTATCAAGGGGTGTCAGTAATACGATAATCTTCGTATAAAAAACTCTAAAAAAACGACTCTGTAGCATCTTTACCGGCAACATAGCATTCCAGTCCTTTCTTCATGAAGTGTTGTTGTAGTTCGTAAACGGCCTTGGGACTGCTCGTCACGCTGCATATCAATAGCCACCCGCTGGCTGATATTGGTTTGAGTTCGCACTCGATAGACACTCTTCTGCATTTTTCGATGGCGGCGATAGCCCCGTTCAACCGCGTTGGACGTTGACGGCAGTTGTGAATCATCAAGGAAGGTCAACGCCTTTTCGATATTGGGGGTGAACAATTTCTTAAGAGTCTGTCGCAAGGTTTTGAATCGCCCAATTCGCCGGCGTAACACAGCCAACTTTTCCAATGCCGTTTCCGTTCGACAACGACGGTCAAAAAGACGATAAACCTGATCCATGATCGAGCGTAAATTTCTCAGGTTTGGCAAGCCTCTGGTTATATGCAAAAACTTCTTCTTATCCTTCGAACTCAATGAATGTTGTACAAATAAATATCTGTGCTCAAACAGATCGGCAATTTTCTTTTCCTGTTTCTTCTTGCGTGATGCCGCTTTCTTCGCGGAAGAAGACGATGGACGGCCACGTTTCAGCTTGGGCAACTTTGCCTTGAGCTCTCGTCGTACTTTCGTAACAGCTTTGAGTATTTCTCTGTTGATCTCCTTGAGGACATGAAATTCGCACACCTGATGAGCAGCGTCAGGAAATATCAGCGCCAATGGCTCCGGATATAAAGGCGAGCCGTCGGTCGTAACACCCCGTAATGTCAGCGTTCTTTGTACCAGTTCGGTCCGAAACCGAAAGGAAAAGTTTGTTATATCTTCATGAGTGGGATTATGGTCAAGAACCTCGTAGATGAGCCGTTTGAAGGTGTGGTTATCCACTATGGATAAGACGCAGAATGGCCCATCATATAATTCGTCCGCTGCAATATAGCCGGAGAAATCAGCCAGAACACCATCAAGGTACTCAGTTGTAATTCGTTGCTCAGCTTTTTTTCCCCGTCGCCTCAACCCAGTTTTGAATTGTAGCCCAAGGGACAAAAACTCTGTGGTCTCGCCACAAGTGCCATGATGCCGGGCGGTACGGCAGGCCGTCCTCCACAACCAAACGCACGGCCAGGTGAACAACCCGACGGGTATAGTGACAGCCGGGGTCCGCAAGATCAGTGAGGTCGGCATTGAAGTATCGTTTGCATTTTGAACAACGATGCTGTGAATAGCTGACCCAAATCTCGATGGGACGGTTGGCAGCCAGGTCTCCGAGGTCATGCAGTTTTCGCCTGAAGACTTTGTCTCGATACGACGAGTGGCCGCAATGGGGGCAAGGACGCTTTTTGTAGGTGCGTGAACGCCGTTTGATTTTTGCTTTCGGTAAATCTTCAACACCAGTAATACCTTCGGTTATATCGGATACGTATTCGCCTGGCCCAGCCATAATCGTCTCTCCTGGAAAATTCCACTGGTCTGTTCTTCCAGGAGTTTTATCGGCTAATTTGCGAAAATCTCATTAAAAATGCCGGTATCTATGCTACAGTCTCTAAAAAACTCTGATTTATACAAACCTTCATGTCTTTCATCAATTGAAGCGGTATCTGATGGCCGTTACAATGCCGGACGAAATACCGACAATGTCGGCAATGCGCTGTCTGCATCCTGAGATATCAGCTTAACTAGGTTTTGGGTTAGGTCGAGTTTTCTTAAATAAATTTTTGATACATGTGAGCAACGTTCTTTCTAGAATGAAGGGAATTTTATTATGAGTAGAATGATATGTTTGAATTTAATGGTTCTTTTGGTTGCATGTAGCTGCGTTCATGGCGTTGATTTTGATGGCGGTGACGGCAGTTCTAATAATCCCTGGCAAATATCCACAGAGGCTCAGCTTCTTAAAGTGAACGAAGATGTGAGTGCCTGTTATGTATTGGTTAGCGATGTGTATATTTCCGGCAGCTATTCGGATGCGTTGATCTCTGTCGATGATTCGGGTACGGATAGTTTCTCCGGGACATTTGACGGCGATGGATATGCGATTATAGATCTGGCGATCAGCAGCGGTTCGAATGATTATGTCGGGCTTTTCGGACGCGTTCACAGTAGCGGCACGATAGAAAATCTGACATTGGAGAATGTTGATATAGTCGGTGATGTGTGTGTTGGTTCTCTTGTTGGGCGCAGCGATGGCGATATTGAAAACTGTCGGGTGATAAACTATGATGAAATTACCAGTATGGATGTTTCCGGCTCTATGTATATTGGCGGCCTTATCGGTCTGGCCGGAGCGGGTACTGTAAGTGACTGTGCCGCAGAAATAGGTGTCTCGGCAAGCAATTACCACGTTGGCGGTTTAATTGGCCAGAATAATGCTTATGTCTCAGACTGCTCGGCGAGCGGTACTGTCGAATGTACTATAACTTCCACCACCCAGGGCCATGTCGGTGGTCTTGTCGGCTGGCACGGTACATCAAGCATCGTCGATTCCTTTGCTACCGGCGAAGTCATAAGCTCCGGGGTTAGAACCGGTGGTCTGGTAGGTGAAGGTAACGCTTCCGGGGATTCCATTACAAACTGTTATGCCACCGGTAATGTAAGCTATACCGGCACTTCAACCGGAGATGTTTATATTGGTGGTTTGGTCGGCATTAGTTTGAGCGAGGTTTATTCCTGTTATGCCACCGGAGATGTTGATGGCGGTACAGGCGGTCGGGCCGGTGGTCTGCTGGGTCACGCCGGTGATATTACCGAAGGTTGTTATGCCCGGGGTGATGTTAGCGGCAATGTTTATATTGGCGGGGCTGTTGGCTTATCCACAGTAGAAGTAACTAACTGTTATTCGACCGGTGCAGTCTCCGGCACTTCAGTAGTAGGCGGTTTTATGGGTCGGCGTTATTCCGGCTCGGTCAACGATTGTTTCTGGGATACATCAACAAGCGACATGTCAGAAGACTATGGAATCGGTCAGGGTGGTGGTGATGCGACCGGTCTTGTGACGGTGCCGGGTCCATCAGGTCTGCCATCGGATACGATGACAACCCAATCCACCTTTACCAACGCTGGTTGGGATTTTGTTAACGACTGGTCTATGCCGATGTCGGAAAATAATGGTTACCCGATCAATAATGCGTATGCTATAGATTTTGACGGCGGGGATGGCACCTCTAATGATCCCTGGCAGATATCCAACGAGGACCAGCTCCTTAAAGTAAATGAAGATGTAAGTGCCTGTTATGTGTTAATCAATGACATAAAAATTTATGGCAGCTATTCGGATGCGTTAATATCAGCTAATGATGCGGGTACCGATAGTTTTTCCGGAACATTTGACGGCAATGGATATAGAATTATAGACTTGGTGATTTCCGGCGGTTCGAATGATTATGTCGGGCTTTTCGGACGCGTTCACAGTAGCGGCACGATAGAAAATCTGACATTGGAGAATGTTGATATAGTCGGTGATGTGTGTGTTGGTTCTCTTGTTGGGCGCAGCGATGGCGATATTGAAAACTGTCGGGTGATAAACTATGATGAAATTACCAGTATGGATGTTTCCGGCTCTATGTATATTGGCGGCCTTATCGGTCTGGCCGGAGCGGGTACTGTAAGTGACTGTGCCGCAGAAATAGGTGTCTCGGCAAGCAATTACCACGTTGGCGGTTTAATTGGCCAGAATAATGCTTATGTCTCAGACTGCTCGGCGAGCGGTACTGTCGAATGTACTATAACTTCCACCACCCAGGGCCATACCGGTGGTCTTGTCGGCTGGCACGGTACATCAAGCATCGTCGATTCCTTTGCTACCGGCGAAGTCATAAGCTCCGGGGTTAGAACCGGTGGTCTGGTAGGTGAAGGTAACGCTTCCGGGGATTCCATTACAAACTGTTATGCCACCGGTAATGTAAGCTATACCGGCACTTCAACCGGAGATGTTTATATTGGTGGTTTGGTCGGCATTAGTTTGAGCGAGGTTTATTCCTGTTATGCCACCGGAGATGTTGATGGCGGTACAGGCGGTCGGGCCGGTGGTCTGCTGGGTCACGCCGGTGATATTACCGAAGGTTGTTATGCCCGGGGTGATGTTAGCGGCAATGTTTATATTGGCGGGGCTGTTGGCTTATCCACAGTAGAAGTAACTAACTGTTATTCGACCGGTGCAGTCTCCGGCACTTCAGTAGTAGGCGGTTTTATGGGTCGGCGTTATTCCGGCTCGGTCAACGATTGTTTCTGGGACACGCAGACCAGCGGTCTGGCAACCGGAATTGGTCAGGGCGGTGGTGATGCGACCGGTAAAACAACAGTCTTGATGAGAACCGAATCTACCTTTACCGATGCTGACTGGGATTTTGATGATGATTGGTCTATGCCGATAGCGACAAATTCCCAATACCCGATAAATTATATTATTGATTTTGATGACGGTGACGGCAGCTCTGACGACCCCTGGCTTATATCAAATGAGGACCAGCTTCTCAAAATAAACGAAGATGTAAGTGCCAGTTATATGTTAATGGCAGATATATATCTGATCGGCAGCTATTCGGATGCATTAATAGCCGCCGTTGATACGAGTTCAGGCAGTTTTTCAGGAACTTTTGATGGCAATGGATACAAAATTATAGATTTGACGATTACAGGCTCGAATGATTTTGTTGGTCTTTTTGGTTATATTCACAGTGATGGTGTGGTTAAAAATCTTACGCTTGAAGATATTGCTGTTGGTGGTGATGAATGCGCAGGCTCGCTGGCCGGCTGCAGTGCGGGGTATGTTGAAGATTGCCATGTGGTTAATGATAATCCTGCCGGTACCGGTGTTTCCGGCTCTGTGTATGTTGGCGGACTTATTGGTCTGACCGGGGCAGCCACGGTAATTGACTGTACTGCCTCGGTGGGCGTCTCGGCAAGCAATTACCACGTTGGCGGTTTAATAGGCCAGAATAATGCTTATGTCTCAGACTGCTCGGCGAGTGGTACTGTCGAATCTACTATAAATTCCACCACTCAAGGGCAGGTTGGTGGTCTTGTCGGCTGGCACGGCACATCGAGTATCATCGATTCCTTTGCTTTGGGCGAAGTAATAAGCTCAGGTGTAAGAACCGGCGGTTTGGTGGGCGAAGCGAGCAGTTCTGGCGATTCAATTATAAACTGTTATGCGGCTGGCGATGTGAGCTATACCGGCAGCTCAACCGGAAGTGTCTATATTGGTGGATTGATTGGGATGAGTATAACCGAAGTTTCCTTCTGTTATGCCACCGGAGATGTTGACAGTGGCCCAGGTGACCGCGCTGGCGGCCTGATGGGTCAGGCCGGAGCTCTTACCGAAGATTGTTATGCCCGGGGTTCTGTTACGGGTGATGGTATCATTGGCGGGGCGGTTGGATTATCTACTGTAGGAGTAACTCGCTGCTACTCGACCGGTGCGGTCTCTGGCAACTCGATAGTGGGCGGTTTTATGGGCTGGCGTTATTCCGGTACGGTTAACGATTGTTTCTGGGACACACAGACCAGCGGCCAAGCAACCGGAATCGGTCAGGGCAGCGGTGATGCGATCGGTAAGACAACAGCATTGATGCAAACCGAATCTACTTTTACTGATGCTGACTGGGATTTCGATGATGACTGGTATATGCCAATGGCGACCAATAGCCAATATCCAATTAACAATGCATATACTATTGATTTTTATGGTGGCGACGGCTCTGAGAGTTCGCCCTGGCAGATATCCAATGAAGACCAGCTTCTTAAAGTTAACGAAAATGTAGGTGCCAATTATATATTAGTAGAAGATATAACTCTGGTTGGTAGCTATTCGGGCGCGTTAATAGCCCCTGTTGATACGAGTGCAGGTAGTTTTTGCGGAGTATTTGACGGCAATGGATATACCATTGAAGATCTAACTATTACAGGCTCGAGTGATTATGTGGGGCTTTTTGGACGTGTTCACAATAATGGTGTGGTTGAGAATCTGACACTGGAAAATGTTGATATAGCTGGTGATGAATACGTAGGCTCTCTTGTCGGTCGCAGTGATGGTTGTATTATAGACTGCCATGTAGTAAACAGTGATCCTACCAGTACGAGTGTTTCCGGTTATATGTATGTTGGCGGCCTGATTGGTCTGACAGGGCAGGGACATGCGGTAAGTGACTGTACCGCCGCGGTAGGTGTATCGGCAACCAATAATTTCGTTGGCGGCTTGATTGGTCAGAACAATGCTTATGTCTGGGATTGTTCCGCCAGTGGTACCGTCGAATCTACAATTGTAACAGTTTCTTCAAGTGCGGGGTACGCCGGCGGTCTGATCGGCTGGCATGGCAGTTCTCGCTTAACTGATTCATACGCTTCAGGTGATGTAATCTGTTCTGGTTCCAGAACTGGTGGTTTAGTTGGAGAGGCGAACATTACCTCAGAGTCTATTATAAACTGTTATGCCACCGGTGATGTGAGCTATACCGGCTCAGGCACGACATACGGGTTTATTTGCATGGGTGGTTTGATCGGGATGAGTTTGGCTGAGGTTTCTTCCTGTTATGCCACCGGAGATGTTGATGCCGGTTCTGTAGCTGATCGGGCCGGTGGTCTGATGGGTCAGGCCGGGGCTCTTACTCAGGATTGTTATGCCCTGGGTGATGTTGTCGGTCGCAATGATATTGGCGGAGCGATTGGGTTATCTACTGTAGCGGTGGCCAACTGCTACTCAACCGGTGCTGTTTCGGGCAGTTCTAACGTGGGGGGATTTATGGGCTATCGTTATGCCGGAACTGTCACGGATTGTTTCTGGGACACACAAACAAGCGGTCTGGCAACCGGTATCGGTCAGGGCGGTGGCGATGCGACCGGTAAAACAACAGCATTGATGCAAACCGAGTCCACCTTTACCGATGCCGACTGGGATTTTGATGATATCTGGGTTATTAATAGTGGCTACCCAACCACTCTCAATCCTGAGCCGGTAGCAACCTGGGACTGGCTTGAAGCCGGTGATTTGCTATGGGATGATACCATTGGTTTGTGGAGTACGACGGTAGGCGAAGATCGCTTGTGCTCATCCTGGATTTCCGCAGTCAATCTTTTGCTGGCAGGCAGATACAGCCTTCTTGATAACTCAAACGTTGCGGATGTTCTTAATGCCTTGGACTATATGACAAATGATTTTGGTACCATTAAAACATATTATGATGAAGATGCTGCGACCGATGGTAATATGACATTTTTTGTGTGCAGGGCTCTGTTATGGCTGAAATACTCTTATGGTTCGGAATTGACTTCGGGTGCTCAGGTTTTACTTGATAATCTTCTTCTAAAATTCCGTCCGCATCTTTATTATCAAGTTTCATACTCGTACTTACGCTATCCGAATATGTATATGGGCAACCTGTTTTGTGCCAAACTGGTTCAGGAGTCCTTATCGTTATCAGATCCTAATGTTGCCATGGTTGAAGATAAGATGCTTGAAGCTGCTCAATACTATAAAAATAATGATTGGGGCTGGGGCGAGCATCTTAGCGATGGTTATTCGGAAGTCTGTATAGAGTTGATCGCGGAATATTTATTGTTGACCAGCGATGATTCTGACAGTCAATGCTATCAGGAATATAAAGATCTGCTGGATGAATTGTTCTTTATCGATGATATTTATGGCGGCGGCCGAAGAATGCCTGCCCTGCGCAGTTATGCTCTTACCGGAACCATGCCTATACATAGTCAGCGTTACTATATGAAGCCCTGGGATTCATACGCACCTACGGAACCCGAACACACTCTCCGGGAGAGACTATTACTGAATGCTGAAGCGCGTGGTCATGGCTGGTCTGCAATCGAGCCGTCTGCCGGCTCCTCTCAAAGAGATATAGCGGTTCCCTGCTATGGTGGAGTAGTAGCCCAGGCCTATAATCTTGAACATGATATCCGTCTGGGGACGATGTCGAAATATCCGCTATTCGATGATATTGAATGGACCGATTGGGGTTTGTCGTGTATCTGCTTCCCTGTCGCTCTCTGGCAGCCGCAAGGCGATTGGATCTTTATGCAATGGCGAACCAAATACGCCGACGAGGATGAGGATAGAGCCCATCCCAACGACTATAGAGGGGCTACTGTTAGTTTAAGATCAACCAATCCTCAATATTATGGCCGAAGCTACAGTTATCAAAACGGCGGCAATGCTTTGATAGTAAGGATTATGCCTCAAATTGACGGTTTTTGGGAAAATGTTTCAGATGTGTTCAAGATTATCGATAACACTGCATCGTCAATAAGCAATGTACCTTTGGACCCGAATTCGCGACAGCTCCTGCTGGAGTATCCCGACAGGACGATTAGTTTAAGCGTGATTCCCATAACCGATCAATGTACCCCTGCGGTGACTACAGATGATAACATTACGTTTTGGGGAATGACCCGTTCCGATACTGATTTAGCTGCTCAGGAAACTTACGCTATTATTGATATCTGGGCTATTTCCCTTGACGGTGAAATCACTCAGGCTCCGGATATTGAGATCTATGGCGAGGGCATTCCCTCGCGGACAGATGCCATGCAGAAAAGAGAGGTTACCTGGTACTGTCCCAATGGTGAAATAATGCATATTGTGATAGACCCCATGACGGACAATGTTATTAGCGAACAATACACTATACGCTAAAACTTTTGATTACCAATGTTCTGGATTTGCAGGTAGAAGTGACAGGCCGTATTAACATATCAGGTAATTTTCGACTGCGGAGTCATCTTCCAGGGCATCAAGGATCTGGTCGATTTTCTCCTCGGTTATTTCGCCGTACCAGTGTGCCTGCGGGTAAATGACCATGACCGGGCCTTTTTCGCACAATTTTAGACAACCGGTGCTGGAGACCATGGCATCGAGCCCGCGGTCGAGAATTTCCTCTTCGAGATATTGTAATAGTGCCGGCGCATCCTTTTTATTGCAAACTCCCTGCGGCTCGCCGCTCATGCGGAAACTGTTACAGATGAAAAAATGATATTTAGGTTTTTGCATTGATTAACTCCTATTTATAATAATCGCGTTTACATGGTTAGTTCAAAACTTTCTTCCGAAGCATCGCGGTCTTTACGGTCCAGTATGGCGTTGAGCATTTTTTCGATTAGCCGCATCGCGCCGCAATAGCCAACCGAAGGGAAATATGAATGTCCCACCCGGTCAACGATTGGGAAGCCGTGTCTGATGAGCGGGATATCTTCGTCGCGAGCGATATATTTACCGTAGGTGTTGCCGATGAGCAGGTCTACCGGCTCATTCTTAATCCACTGATGCATCAGGAACATATCGGCATGGGCGCCCTGTTTGACTTTGGCTTCGGGCACCTTTCCCTGGAGGGCCTTTTCGATGCGGGCCAGAAATCTTTTGCCCGGCGAACCGGTGACAATATAAACCGGTTTCATATCGAGATCGACCAGGAATTCTGTCAGGGCAACCAACTGGTCCGGGTCGCCCCAGAGCGCGACTCGTTTGCCGTAGAAATACTGGTGCATATCGGTAATCATATCCACCAGTTTACCCCGCGAGTTGGTAATTGACTGGGGCACTTCGACCCTTGCGACTTTACGCAGGGTATCGATAAAACGGTCGGTTGCTGATAAACCGATTGGCAAATCAAGAATTTCGTAAGGCACTTTGCATTTGGAGTCCAGCTCTTTGGCAGCCGCGGCAGAAGTGGTTTCGCCCAGAGCGATGGTTGCCTGGCTCATGCCGGTTTTCTTTAGCTGGTCGATAGTGACCCCGCCCTTGGGATACATTTCGTGCCTGCCGGTCTGGGGGGCGTTCAGGACGTCGGAAGTATCAGGGAACATGATAGTATCGATTGCCATTTCCCTGCATAAGTTTTTGATGTGCGACATGTCAGACGGCTCTACCCAGCCGGGCACGATATTGACGGTACGCAGTTTTTGTTCGGATGGTTCGGCAAAATAGGTAACCATTGCCCGGGTCATGTTGGAGAAACCGGTTACGTGACTGCCGACGTAGCTGGGAGTGTTGGCGTGAATTACATATTTGCCCTTGGGGATCGTACCATTGCTGGCGGCCTTATCGACAATCTGCGGAATATCGTCGCCAATGGTTTCGCTCAGGCAGGTGGTATGCACAGCGATTACTTCAGGTTCGTAAATGGTAAACATATTGTTAATCGCCTGCAGTAAGTTGCTCTGTCCGCCGAAAACCGAGGAGCCTTCGGTAAACGAACTGGTCGCGGCCATAACCGGCTCTTTATAATGGCGGGTCAGGGCACTGCGATGATAGGCACAGCATCCCTGCGAGCCGTGGCTGTGCGGCAGACAGCCGTGTATCCCTAAGGCAGCGTACATGGCACCTATCGGCTGACAGGTTTTGGCGGGATTAACTGTTAAAGCTTTACGCTCGCTGATTTCTTTGGGGGTATGTCTCAGTAACATCGTTTTAATTCCTGTAATTTAGTTTATGTCGGTGATGGAAAAACCGTTTAGAGGTTATATGTTTGCCAGTTCCGCGTCCAGTTCCGGCCGGGCGGTTTTCTGCCAGGGAGCTTCCACAAACTCCCAGATTTTAGCGTTCACCATGCGATCAATAGTGCGATAGAAATTAATAGCACCCTGAAATCCGGCAAACGGTCCGCCGTAGTCATAACTGTGCAATTGCAAACACGGTGTACCGCCTTTCTGGATGGCGTATTTCTCTTTAATACCTGCACAGAAGATGTCAGGCTTATACATTTCAATCAGTTTTTCGCTTTCGTAATGACTGATATCGTCAACCACCAGGGTCTGATGTTCCATTTCAGGCATCATACCGTCGTAATCTTTGAACTTCAGGCCGCTTTTTTCCAGGGACGCTAATTCAGCAGCGCTCTTGCGGGGGTTGTAATGTTCCGGGTCAGCCTCGACGCTGAGTTCTTCGATATTACGGCTGTCGGCGTCGATTTTGATGTCAGGCAGAACTTTACGGCCTTCGTAGTCGTCGCGATGGGCAAACTCATAACCCGCTGCCACCGTTTTCATGCCGATTTCCGCAAAGAGCTCCTGGTAATGATGGGCCCGACTGCCGCCGACAAACAACATCGCCAGCTTGCCTTCGCAGCGGGACTTTACGTCCTCGGCGACCTTACGCACTTCTTCCATTTCCGCGTCAATAACATCTTCAACGGTTTGGGCGAGCTCTTTATCCTCAAAATATGCTGCCGTCTTCCGCAGTGATTTAGCCGTTGCGTTTGCGCCTATATAGTTAACTTTAATCCACGGTATGCCGTATTTAGTCTCCAGCATATCGGCAACATAATTGATTGACCTGTGGCACATCACGCAATTCAGGTCAGCCTGCTGAGAATTCTCAAAACCGCTTATGGTCGAATTGCCGCTGAAACTGGCGTGCAGGGTAATGCCGCATTTGTTGAGCAGTTCTTCGATAATAAACGCGTCGCCGCCAATATTATATTCGCCCAGCATGTTGATTTTAAACTTGCCTTCGGGCATACTCTCGTCCCGTCCAATCACATGTTTGAATAGTTGGTTATTAGCGATATGGTGGCCCGCGGACTGACTGACGCCCTTATAGCCTTCACAACTGAAACCAAAAACGTTAATGCCGAGTTTTTCCTTCATCTCGCGCGAGACCGCGTGAATATCATCGCCAATCAATCCCACGGGGCAGGTAGCGAATATGCCGATAGATTTTGGTTTGAAAATGTCATAGGCTTCTTGAATAGCGGCTTTGAGTTTCTTTTCGCCGCCGAAAATAATCTCCTCATCCTGCATATCGGTAGAGAAGCAGTAAGTCATAAAATTAGGGTCTTCGTCAGCCTGAGTCCTGGTCTGATTGCGGCGGGTAAGCCAGGAATAATATCCACAACCGATAGGCCCGTGTGTTATATTAACAATGTCACGTGTGGGCCCCAGCACTACACCCTTGCAGCCAGCGTAAGAGCATCCGCGTTGAGTAATAATCCCCGGAGTTGTCCTGACATTGGCCTTAATCTCCGGAACACAGCCTTCCGCGTTCGGCTGGTTGACAACAATCTGCCCCGCTCTCTTACGGGCGACCTTGGATGGATATTGTTTCAGCAGCTCTTCTTTTGCTTCGTGTGGGTTGATGACTTTTCTGTTCATGGGTAAAACCTCTCTATACATTGCCGACAATTTTCGCTTGCCGGATTGGGGCTATTCAGATTTGAGGCTACTTGAAATCGTCAAGAGCGACATCGCCGGTTTCAGCGGTTCTGATTCTTACGGCATCGGATGTCGGCAGTACAAATATCTTGCCGTCCCCGGGCGCTCCCGTCTGATTAACATCAATTATGGTTTTGACCGTCAGGGGCACCTGAGCATCCGGGACCACAATCGTAATAAGTCGTTTGGGCAGCATCTTGGGGCCGGGACTCAGTTGGTTTATGGCTTCGTCATAGCCTTCCTGAGCACCCTTGAGCAGTAGATAGTCAACTTTGCCCTGACCTCGCCCGATCACTTTGCGAGCGGTAATTGAAGAAATACCCGCTTCACCGAGTGCACGTTTGGTAACGTTCATCTTGTCCATGCGGATAACTGCCATTATTTCTTTCATGATGAATCTCCTGATAAGCTTAAATGCTTACGTTACGATTTCTGGCCGCTGCTAACGGTGTAAACCTCATCCACGGGACTTACAAATATTTTGCCGTCGCCGAAAGCTCCCTTCGAGCCGCTCCGGGCAGATTTCAAAATGGTTTCGATTACGAAGTCTTTGTCACCATCTTCTATTACGGTAATAATCATTTCCTTGGGAAGTTCGTCGTAAGTTACCTCGCCGATTTTCATTCCGCGCTGCTTGCCGCGTCCATAAACGTCCATCTTGGTTACCGCCGGAAAACCGGCATACATCAAGGCTGCTAAAACTTCGTTGGTCTTTTCGGGCCTGATTATCGCTCTTACCATTATCATAAATAACTTCCTTTATTCCTGGATTTGTCCTGCATACTGTTTGAACGGTCTTGCTACGCAGCCAATACCCCGTACTCCAACAATAACGATTCCAGTTCATCAATTTCCAGTGGTTTGGGAATCATAAACATCTCGTTTGTGTCAATGTTTCTCGCCAAAGTGCGGTATTCATCGGCCTGCGGCGCTTCCGGGTTCCATTCGATAACTGTTTTACGCTTAATTTCCGCCCGCTGTACATCATTATCCCGCGGCACAAAATGAATCATCTGGGTGCCCAGCCGCCTGGCGAATTCCGCGATCATTTCTTCTTCGTTATCTACCATACGGCTGTTGCATATCAAGCCGCCCAGCCGCACGCCGCCAGCTTCGGCAAACTTCATAATACCCTTACAGATATTATTCGCGGCATACATTGCCATCATTTCGCCGGAGCAGACAATATAAATTTCTTCGGCCTTGCCTTCGCGAATAGGCATGGCAAAACCGCCGCAGACCACATCGCCCAGTACATCGTAAAAAGCGTAGTCAAGTCCGTTGCTTTCCTCATAAGCGCCCAACTGCTCCAGCAGGTTGATTGAAGTAATAATCCCTCGTCCGGCACAGCCCACGCCCGGCTCTGGTCCGCCGGACTCCACGCAGAGAGTATTACTAAATCCCGCCTTGCGAACATCTTCGAGTTCTACGTCTTCGCCTTCTTCACGCAAAGTGTCCAGCACGGTCTTTTGTGCCAGGCCACCCAGCATCAACCGTGTTGAATCAGCCTTGGGGTCGCAGCCAACAATCATTACCTTTTTGCCCATCTCCGCCAGTGCCGCCACGGTGTTCTGAGTCGTTGTGCTTTTGCCGATACCGCCTTTGCCGTAAATTGCTACCTTTCTCATAATGGAGTTCCTTTCATAAATGTGGTCCATATGTTTTAAGATTTCATAATCTTGTTGCTTCGTGTAAGAGCAAGCAGAGTGCCAACTGCCGATAAAAATATTATTATTAATGTAAATAACCCGTTTTGAAATGACTTTGAAAGACGGTACTCTGAGACAACTCAGTATTAATCAATAAGTTATCTTCCCAAAATAATTGACATTCAACGGTACTGTCCAAGACCAAAGATTTTCAATTGTATATCAGGAAAAGTTTCTTTTCAGCCGAAATCGATTATGAAGAGGAAAAGAGCATGTAATTTAGCGACAATTATTTCCCCAGAGTTTTTTTTGTGACACAAATTGTCGCGCAAATGTAACACTTTTTTAGAAATACAGTTACAAACAGGAATTTGCTGAATATTCCCAGGAAGCTGTCTTTTGCGACAAATACTGCCGGTTGACAGATAATGCGAATATCCTGTTTATAAACATTTTATCTTCAGAGAATTCAACGAAAACCGTTGTTAATCAGACAATTTGTCATTTTTTCTGGCGGGTTTTATTTTTTTGTATGTTTGTGTTCTTATTCGGCACATGAATTGCAGAGAAGGAAGTGGGTGCCAAGTGATATGCCTGCCAATGTGATTTACAAATAATGGAACACTGTTTTACGCTGGAAAAGTAATACCATGAACCGCTCAGCCTATGCCTTTACCTTAGTGGAACTTCTGACAACCATCGCTCTGATTGCTGTTCTCATGGCAATACTGCTGCCGGCATTGAATCAGGCCCGAATCTACGCTAAATCTATTAAATGCCAGAGCAATCTCCGCGCGACCGGTATTACGTTTATGATTTTTGCCCAGTCGAACAACGACCTGCTACCGCCGGCTTATACTTATATGGAAGGCAGTGATTTCGCAACTCAGTCTTCATCCCAGGCAAATGGTATCCACCACTGGTCAGGAATTTTTGTCGATGATAACTATATTGATGAGGATGTTCTTCACTGTCCGGAATTTAACCAGGGCGGTTTAGCTCCGCAAAACACCGAGCCGGACAATCTTGACCCCGGCCAGGAACTTTCCAATCCCGGTGTTATAGATTACCAGAGCCAACGCTGCGCTTATACGGTTAATGAAGCATTGTCGCCCCGAAACCGGTTTGAACTAAATTTTGAAGGCGCTGCCAGAACTTCCAGGCTTGTCAAAACATCAATGGTTAAACGCCAGGATAGCACCATACTGCTGACGGAATGGGCTCGCGACTGGCGAATTATCGCAGGCCCGGACTCGAGTAATTCCCAAAGTTATCTGCCGATACACGGATTCAGAACGCTGGGTAAAGTGGAAGCCTCAAAACGATACGACCTGAATATGGCTCCGGAAGCGACTTCGACGCCTTGCGGCAGAACCGGCTCTTTCCGACGCATAAACGCTTACGATCTTGCTAACAACCCAACTCAATACCGAAAATATCCTGCCCGGCTCGACTGGGTAGGCAGGAACCATCAAGGCAAAAAAAATAGTAAAAACTTGAAACAAAGTAACTTCTTTTATCTTGACGGACATGTGGAATCGAAAACTATTTATGACACGATCAAAACAAGCTGCTTCGAGTGGGGGCAAAAAGTGTATAGTCTTAATGGAAACAACTATGTCTTGGCCTTACTGACAGGAAACTAAAAATGAAAAACTTCCGCACAATCCTGATATCATTGCTGATTAGTTCTGCTGCCTTTGCCTCGAACGGTACACTTCGTCCCTTGAACAATGGATTCGTACTAGAGCCGGGACAGGCCTCGCCGCGGCCCAGCGGTGACGACCAGAATTTCGGTGGTTCAGGATCGTTGTGTGTTTCGTCAGCCACAGCGCAGGCCTACGACCCGATCGAAGGAATTGACCATCAGCCCAAAGGTGAGTTCATTACCTTGCTCAAATTCGATGGTGAAATTTGTGCTGATACAACAATTACCCAACTGGCACTGAATCTGGCAATAACTAACGGAAATCAATCCGCAGCAAATATGTTTAATTACCTGGGCGGACCCGGCAGTTTCGACCTGTACTGGATAAGCAGCGACTGGCAGCAGGGCTATGGCACGGCGAAAACACCAGCCGACGCGACTGTCGGGGTGACATACAACTCTCTGGCTTCATTACTGAATCTGAATCCGCCGGTATATCTGGAAACGCTATACTATGATGCCTATTACTCTTATTATGACGGTGAAAACTGGTTCCACTTTGAGTTAGACACGGCTAATCCCAACTTCAACTCCATGTTGAATGCGCTGAGCAGCGGTCAAACCATAACGTTGATGCTGGGTCCATCGGCAGATAGTGATGTATGTTTTAATATCAGAGCTTATGTCCAGCTTAATTCCAGCGGCGTTGTCTCATATCGTGATACCGGCCCGATACTCGAAATAGAAGCGTTATTGTCGCTTAGCCGTATCGATTTCAATCAGAATGGTGAACTTGATATGGGTGATTTCTGTTATCTCGCGGAAAACTGGCTGGCAGTCGGCGCAGAACTCACTGCCGACATCGCACCGCTGGGTGGTGATGGAACTGTTAATCTGCTCGACTTCGTGGAATTTGCAAAGTACTGGTAACACCTGACTATTGGAAAATATCTCCATGGCTCCGGCAGTAAACGAACCAAAGAAAATCTCCTGGCGATACCTGTTTCTGCTGAGCATCCCGGTAGCGACTCTGGCCTTTGTCGAAAAATGCAGCGGCACTGCCCTGACCTTCACGCTGAAAAAGCATATCGACAGCCCCGCCTGGATACTTTTTTTAACCAGCATAAGCAGTCTGTTCGCGATTATCATCGCCCCTTGGGCGGCGTATAAAAGCGATAACATCCAAACCTGGCTGGGCAGAAGAAAAACGCTGATCGCAGCAGGTTTTATACCGCTGGCTATTTCGCTCTTGTTCATTCCCGGAGTGACGAGCTTTGCGGTGCTGATATTCTGGATCATAATATATCAGTTTTCAGTCGATTTAGGTTACACCGGGCCGTGGAAGCCGCTCTATTTTGACATAGTGCCCAAGAGCCAGCGAGGCCGCGGCATGGTTATCAATCGTTATGCGTCAATTGCCGCCCGGTTTATATTCATGTTCTTTCTAATAGGTCAATTTGACCATCAGATAGATTTCAAAAAAGCGTCGTCAGCTCTGACCGCTAACCGATGGGCATCGTTTTCCGGCGAACAGATAATCTATTTTTCCGCAGCGGTCCTGGTCATAATTTCACTGGCTATGATTTTACTTTTTATCAAGGAACCGGGCACTATTACCGCAAAGAAAATACCAAAAATATCTCTGCCGAAATATTTTAAGATGTTGTTCACTAACAGGCAGTATCTGCTGATGTCATTGTTGGTAGTTAGTTCGGTGCTGATGTCTACCAAACTGATGTCGTTGCGGCCATTACTGATAACTGAACAGTTCGGCTATTCCAAGCAGGTGTTTGGCAATATGCACAGCATTACCATGCTGATTAACACCACGTTGATATTACCGCTGCTGGCAGTATTCATTGATCGCATCGACAAGTTCAAAATCTATGTAGTGTGTATCATTTTTTCGACACTGCATCCTCTGATATTCTGGCTCTATGTAAAATTTGTCGCTCCGAACGGCATCCCGTCGGTCCCGGTTATCATCGGATTTAACATAGCAGACTCGACTTTTGACCGCACTGCACTGTTGGTAATCTGGCCTTATCTGTTCGATATGGTTGACCCAGAGAAGAAGGGATATATGAATTCAATGTTCCTGATTGTGGCGGGGTCGGTAAAGTTTATTAATACTAACCTAATGGGTTTATCGCTGCAGACAATCTCATCGTTCTCTGGAAACCCTGAAAAAATCAACTATATGAACTGCTATATTTACATTTTCATTCTGGGTTTAATTGCTTGTGCAGGCACATTTTTCTATGCAAAAAAATCCTTTTGGTTATCGCTCCCCGTATCATTCGATTTTCGGAATTGCAAAAATTCTTAACAGCCTGTATGTCCAACTCGGGCTCCCGAACGATGCAAAAGTACCCTGATACAGTCATGGAAGCAGAAAACTCAACGTTTTTTAGTCTTGGAAATCCGTTTCCGGCAGAATATGCACAGGGCAGGTTGGCAGGGCTCTGATAAAGGCGGAGCCGTAGCGTTTGGTTACTACGCGGGGGTCCAGGATTACGATTCTGCCGCAGTCGGTTTTGCGGCGGATGAGGCGGCCGAAGCCCTGTTTGAATTTCAGGATGGCTTCGGGGAGCTGATAGTCCATGAAGGGGTTTTGGCCCTGCTCCCGCATCTGCTCCAGGCGGGCCTGTAAGAGCGGATGGTCCGGCACGGCGAAGGGGAGTTTTACGATAATTACATTGCCAAGTGATTCGCCGGGGACATCTATGCCTTGCCAGAAACTTTCGGTGCCGAGTAATACGCTATGCGTGTCTTCCCTGAATTCATCGAGCAGTTGGGAGCGACCCTTCTCCCGGCCCTGCTCCAGTAAGGTAAAATTGTTTTCATAACAGAATTCCTGGAGCATATCAGCCATGCGATGCAGTTGGCCGAAGCTGGTGAACAGGATAAGAGCGCGGCCCTGAGTCTGGGTGAGGTGATGTTTGATTTTTTCGACCGCAGCTTCGAGGAATCCGCCCGAGGCGGGGACGGGTTCGGGAATGTCGGTTTCGATGTAGGTGCGGACCTGGTTTTGATAGTCGAAGGGTGAGCCGAGTTGTAGTGAATGATATTTCTCCAGACCTAATCTCGAACAGAAGAATTTGAAGCCGTCGCACGCTGATTTGTCGGAGTCGTGTTTTTCCTTGCCGACGGTGCTGAGGGTGGCACTAGTAAGAATGACCGAGGAACATGGTTCAAAGAGTACCTTGTTCATCGTGGCTCCGACGTGCAGCGGGGCGGCGTGCAGGGTAGCGGTGAACCCGGTCTTGCGGCGCTGGGTTTCGATCCAGTAAACCGACTGAGGAAGTTTCTGCTGGATGAAGCAGTGGATGCCGGAGGCGAAAGATTCGCAACGCTGCTGATAGGCGGTGAATTCGACGGCGGTTTGTTCATTGTTCTGGTCGTGGGCGATGGCGGCCAGTTGCAACGAAAGGTCCATTAGCGGCTGAGTGAGATTGTTCGTGAATTTGTCGGGCTGGCGGATACGGCAGTTTTCGCCGTCGGATTTTTGCTGTTCGGAGAAGTCCATGATGTCATGAAAGAAATTTGATGAGCTGCGATACAATTTATCGACCAGGCGGGCGGCTTCGCTATTGTCGCAGGTCGCCAGTAATCCTTTGCCGGATTTGGGATTGTAGAGGCGTTTGAGCATGTAGCTTATCTGGGCATTGCTGACACGGATGCCAAAGTGTTTGCCGGCGACGGCTTCGACGTTGTGGGCTTCATCCAGTATCACCAGTTCGAAGCGGGGCAGGATACTGCCGCCTTGCAGCCGGACGACCAGGTCAGAAAACAGCAAAGCGTGATTGGCGATAATGAGGTCACTGCCGAACATGCGTTTGCGGGCGAGCTGATAGAAGCAGCTTTGATGTCTCTCGCAGCGGTTGCCCAGGCAGGTGCTGGAGTTTGAGGCGATAGATTCCCAGACGGTCGATGAGGGCGGGAATTCCATGCCGCTGAGCGTGCCGTCCTGAGTGTTGTGGGCCCATTGGGAGATTCTTTCGAGACTGTCGGCATCGTCGATATTATCGAAAAGGAGGACTCCCTGCTGCATGGCGTGATTCAAACGACGCCAGCATAGATAGTTACCGCGCCCCTTGAACAGGGTGGCGGTGAAAGGGGCTGGCGAGAGTTCACGCAGGAAGGGGATGTCCTTATTGATTAACTGTTCCTGGAGGGAGATGGTGTAAGTCGAGATGATGACCTTGCGACGATGGCTGACGGCGTGGGCGATGGCGGGGACGAGGTAGGCGAAACTTTTACCCGTGCCGGTCCCGGCCTCGGCGACGAGATGATGATTGTTTTCGAATGCCTTCGAAATCGCCTGAGCCATTTCCAACTGCTGGGGGCGAGGCTCATAATGGTCCAGGGCCGCAGCGACCGGGCCATCTGGTCCGAGAAACTCAGAAGGATTTATATGTTCATTTTCCATTCGCGCCGATAGTACCATCTACAGGTGAGCTGGCGGTGGCGTAAAGTTTGCGAGGGATTCTGCCGGATAGAAAAGCGTCGCGGCCTGCCTGGACAGCGTGCTTCATGGCACGGGCCATGCGAACAGGGTCTTTAGCGCCGGCGATTCCGGTGTTAAGCAGTACACCTTCGGCACCGAGTTCCATCGCGACGGTTACATCGCTGGCGGTGCCTACCCCGGCATCAACGATAATCGGTACGGTGGCCCGTTCCAGGATGATGCGGATATTGTTGGGGTTCAGTACGCCCTGGCCTGAGCCGATAGGCGCGGCGGCGGGCATGACGCTGGTGACTCCGATATCCTGGAGTCGAACGGCCATGACGGGGTCGTCGTTGGTGTAGACGAGAACGGTGAAACCATCTCTGACGAGGGTTTCGGCGGCTTGAAGGGTTCCGATAGGGTCGGGTAAAAGAGTTTTGGTGTCGGCGAGAACTTCCAGTTTTACCCAGTCAATATCTAACATCTCACGGCCCAGGCGAGCGGTGCGGACGGCATCTTCGGCGTTGAAGCATCCGGCGGTGTTGGGCAACAGGGTGTATTTGTCCTGATCAAGAAAATCAAGAATGTTACGCTGATGACTATCAAAAAGCCTTTCGCGGCGGACGGCGACGGTAACGACCTGGCAGCCGCTCTCGGCCAGAGCCTGCTGCATGATCTCAAATGTTTCATATTTACCAGTGCCGACAAAGAGCCGGCTGTCGAATTCGTATTTTCCCAGTTTAAGCTTGTCATTGGACATGAGTATATTCCTCGTTGTTTGGTTAATAAATTATCCGCCGCCCACAATGGTGACAACCTCCACTACGTCGTCCGGGTTGATTTTGGTCTGAGGATGCTGAGCTTTGGGGCAGACCTGACGGTTAAGCTCAACCGCGTACGGGCCTGTAATATTCAGGGAGTCTACCAGCTCCGCGACAGAAATGTCATCTTGGAGTTCGCGAGGTTTGCCGTTGAGAGTGATTCGCATTGTTTAATTCTCATCAAATATAAAAGGGCATTATAGGGCAGGCAGGTAAAGTGGTCAAGGCGATCAAAAAACACAAATTTTCTGATTCAAAACACGATTTTTTTTGATTTTTTTTGAAAAAACACGTCTTTTTCGGTCGATTCAGGCATTTTTGCGCCGAAAAACAGGGCTTTTTCAGCCTATTTCTCTTCTGCGGAACAGGGCTATGGCTATCATTAGGACGGCGGTGGTGTAGTAGAGGCTATAGAGGGCGGTTTGGGCGACGTAGGAAAAGGGGATAGCTTTTTCGTCGTAAATAGCGTTGGTTGCTACAAATACGTTAAAATTAGGGATGACGGTCAATCCCAGCCAGGCTAGATATGATTTTATTCCGCTAGTGGTAGTGGCGGCCGGCCAAAGCCAGTACTGAAGCATAGCACCCAACACAAACACCAGCGAACAAACGATTAAGGTCATTACCAGATTGAATCTGGTGGCAGCAGCAACAGCGATGGCGGTCAGGATGATTACGGCTGCGAGGGTTAGCAGCATGGGACCGATGAGGCGGGTGGTAATGTGGATTTTTTCCGGGTCGAATTTGCCGTGGGGGTCAATAAAGATTAGTACGGGAATCAGAATGGTCAAAGCAATGGTGGTGAAAAGGACGGCGGAGGAGCTGAACCGCCAGCTGTAAAAGTAGTTTCCGCCTACACTTACGATTAGTGTCGCAATGGCGGCGATGCTGCCGGACCAGATGACAACCTGGTCGGACTCGTTCCAGGCGGCTTGCATAACCCCGTGTCTGACGACCATTAATACGACAATTCCCAGGATGTATTGAGCCAGAATGACCGCGGCAGTCAGGCCGAGGAACTTGGCGATTATGAAGCGGCCCCGGCCTACGGTTTTGGAGATTACGGTTAAAGCGGTTTTATTTTCGATTTCCTCACTGACGACGGTCGAAGCCGAAAAGACCGCAAGGAACAAGCCAGCGACCATAAGTGTTGATATACAAACATCTTCCAGTAGCTGATTGTCGTCGTCGAGTGTAAACATTGCCAATGAGGGGCTGAAAACGAGCAATATAATGGTGGCAGCGATTACGACGGCGTAAATGGGCTGCCTGAGCGTTTCGGTGAAGGTGTTAGTAATTATAGCTAAAAGATTTGTGGGCATATTTTACTCCTGAGCAGGGTGTTTGTAAAAAGCGCTTCCTGCCGATACAATGATTATCGAAAAAAAAAGGATTTGCAAACAAAATGTGGCTGAAGACAGTAGGGGGATATAGAGTATTTGCATTTTTTGGCATGTTCGGTTATGTTTGTCGGTCGCTGTGGAAGGTGCTGTGACGACTGGTGTTATGGGACCTTTGGTAATCGGGTCGTTGGGGTAGCCTGGTGTACGACTACAGATGTTTTTGGTTACGATTTGCGTTGTTGGGCCAAGGCTGGCTTGGGCTGGTTTGGGGGTGGACAACGCTGACCTTTTAATGAGGTGCATAGACAAAAATGAAATTATCTCCTCGTCGAGCGGAAAATCTTTCCTTGGTTGCCCTGTTGTTAGGGCTGGTATGTTTCGTTCTTACTTTGTGGCTGGCCAAGTGGAGTAATTCACTGGCGGCACAGATTGAGGCGTGGCATTTTCTGGGTGGTTCGACAATCTGGCTGGCGTTGTTTATGCAGTTTCGTCAGCGTCGTCTGGCTGATGAAGAGCGGCTTGACGCTGAGGCATATCAGAAGCTTCGTCGTCAGGGCAAGAACACTTCGGTGTTCGAAGGCACTCCGGTTGAAGACAGTCTGCATCTGGCAGAGCGTCGTCTGGTTTGGCTGGAGAAGTATCTGGTTCCAATCTTCGCGATTCTGACAGCGGTTTATATGCTGGCGGTAAGCGTGTGGCTTTTCGGCAAGGTCAAGGCGGATGAAGTTACGGCTTTGGCAGGGCATGGGGTTATTTTACAGTCGTCGGTATTTCTAATCGCGATGGGGCTGCTGAGTTTTCTGTTTTCTCGTTATGCTTCGGGCATGTCCCGTCAGGATGTATGGCGGCCGATTCGGGCGGGCGGCAATTATCTGATTGGCAATGCTATACTCTGTGTGGTTATCGCGGTGGGGCTGGTGCTGGCGGATTTTCGTTACAGCAGTATCGACCGGATAGTCGCTTATGTTCTGGTAGTGATAATGTTTGTGCTGGGGGTCGAGATAGTTCTGAATTTTACTTTTGACTTTTTCCGGCCGCGGATTAAAGGTCAATATCATCGTGCGGCTTTTGAGTCTCGTCTGCTGGGTCTGTTCTGTGAGCCGGAAGGTTTATTAAAGACCGCGGCGCACGCGATGGATTATCAGTTTGGCTTTAAGGTATCGGAGACGTGGTTTTATAAGCTGCTGGAGCGGGCGGTTGTGCCGCTGCTGGCAGTGATGGTGATCGCTTTGTGGCTGGTGAGCTGCACGGTGATTATCCCGCCGGGTCATGAAGGTATAATGGAGCGTTGGGGTGAGCCGATAAATCTGAGCTCTCCTTTGCAGAGTGGTATGCATTTGAAATATCCGTGGCCTGTTGATAAGGTTCGGATGTTCGCGGTTGAGCAGATTCAGGTAATCGAAGTTGGTTTCGAGCGTTTTGAAGATGAAGGCATGAACCGTCCGGTGCTGTGGACGGTATCGCACTGGAAGAATGAATTTCCTTTTGTGGTGGCATCGCAGCGGCAGAGTTCGATGGACAAAGATACCGCGGGCGAAGGTCAGATAAAGGGTAATTTTGATTTGCTGGTGGTGGCTTTGGTGGTTCATTATCGGATATCTGATGTGGCGAAATATGGCTACAGTGCTGAGCTGGGTTATCAGGATCCGGCCAAGCTATTGAAGGCTTTGTGCTATCGCCAGGCGGTTCAGTACGCGGCTCAGTCGGATGTGCAGAGTCTGATGGGTCCAGGCCGGGAAGCGACGACGCAGCAGCTAAAGGTTGAGATTCAGTCGCACGCTGATAAATATCAGATGGGTGTAAAGATTGAGTTTGTGGGTTTGGAGTCGGTTCATCCTCCGGTTGAAGTAGCTGAGTCATTTGAGAAAGTGGTTTCGGCGTTGCAGGAGAAGCAGGCTTCGGTTCTGGGGGCTCAGGGTGAGGACAGCCGGATTCGCGAAGAGGCGGCGGGTGCCAGTTCGGTGATGATTTCTGAAGCTGAGGCGTATTCGGTTGAACGGGCGAGTTTGTCGCGTGCTTCGGCGGAGCGTTTTGGCAGTCAGGTTGAGGCCTATAAACTAGCGAAGGACATTTATCTTTGGCGTGAATACCTGGCGGTTTTGGATGAGTATATGCCGGCGCTGCGTAAGTATGTTCTGGCTTCCGATAAGGTTGGCAGTTGGGTATATGAAATAGATTTGAAAGAAGAGTTGCAGCCGGATCTGTTTGAAGATTTAGGTCTTACAGAAGACTAATAGGAGACTTACACGTGAAGAAACATTTGACAGGCATAATTGTCAGTATGGCGGTGGTTGCGGTGCTGGTTCTTTATTCGGTGGCTTTTACACTGCGTTGGAAAGAACAAGCGTTGGTAGTTACGCTGGGCAAGATAAGCCGGGTAGAAGTTGAGCCGGGTCTGAAATGGAAATGGCCTTATCCGATTCAGAAGGTAGTTACCTTTGACGGTCGCATCAAGACCTATGAGCCCAAGGCTACGCAGATTCAGACTCGTGATAAGCAGACGATTATCGCTCAGGCTTATGTAAACTGGCGGATTGTCGATGTGCGTCAGTTTTATACGACGTTTTTGAAAGACTCGTCGTTTACGGAAGCTGATGTTATCGCTCACGCCGAATCTATTCTGGGCGGCTGGGTTTCGGAAGCCCATAATGTTTTCGCTGAGTATCGTCTGGGCGAGCTGGTAACGCTTAATCCTGAGCAGTTTCGTTTGTTGGAAGTCGAGACGGGCAAGGATGGCAGCGCGGGTGGGATGCTGGCGCGGGTTCGGGAAAAGGCGGCGGGTTCCGGTATCGAGATAGTCGATATGGGTATTTCGCGTTTGGGTGTGCCGGACAGCGTGAGCAGTGCGGTGTTCGCTCGTATGAAAGAAGAGCGTAACGCTGAGACGAATCGCCTGCTGGCTGAAGGCAAGGCTGAAGCCGAGAGTATTCGCGGCAAGGCTGAAGCTGCCAAGACTCGGATTATGGCGGACGCTGAAGCCAAGGCCCGTTCAATTAAGGGACAGGGTGACGCTGAAGCGGCCCAGCATTACGCCAAGTTTGTGGATGAGCCGGAGCTGGCGAACTTCCTGCGTCGTCTGGACACACTGCGTACTACTTTGAATGACCGTACGACAATTGTGATAGACAGTGATTCGCCGGCGTATAATCTGCTGAGCAGTGGTCCTGAGTATGGTCCTTTGGCGACGAAATAGATTAAGTGGTAATAATAGTATAAGCGGCGGTTTGGGGGACGCGGTTTTTGGAGATTGCATATGAGTCCGATAGATCATCATCACGGCCATGACCATCACCATCACCATCATCATGATGTTCACGATGACGGCCAGGACGAGCTGCTTCTGGATCCTGGTAATCAGGCCTTGAGCCAGGCGTTGAAGTGGCTGTTTCGGCTACTGAAAGTGATAATGGTAATAGTGGTAATTTTGTTTGCTTACTGGCGTAGTGTTTATACGGTTGAGCAGAATGAGAACGCTATTGTGTTGCGTTTTGGTCAGCGGTTGGGCGGCGAGGTAACGGCGATCAAGGAGCCGGGTTTGCATATTAAATGGCCCGCTCCGATAGATGAGATAATCAAGGTCAGCACGGCTCAGCGGGAGCTGGATGTTGATTTTTGGTATTTCATGACCGAGAAGGAAAAGGCGGGTGTTCAGAATATGAGGCCCTCACCGACGTTGCAGTTTTTGCAAGACCGTTATACTTTGACGGCTTCGCAGAGCGCTACTGATTTGTCGTTCGCCGAAGGCAAGGGTGCTGACGAGGCGGTCACGGATTATAATGTTGTGCATACGCGTTGGCGTATCAATTATTCGGTTGATGACCCGGTGGCGTTTTTCGAGAGTATCTGGGACGGCACCGACGACGGCTGGCGGGCAGTTGAGGAACTGCTGGCAAATGTTTTGTCGGACGCGGTGGTGGTTGCCAGTGCCAACAGTGACATTGAAAAGATAATCTGGGCGGAAGACCGGATTTTTCGTGAAGATGTTCAGATTCGCATGACGACGCGTCTGGCGGAACTGGATTTGGGTTTGAGTACGACACTGGTTTTTGTGGAGAAGGCTACGCCGCGTCAGGTTCAGGATTCGTTTGACCGTGCCAACGGTGCTCGTCAGGAAAAGGACCGGCTGGTGGATGAAGCCAAGGGCCGTCAGGCTGAACTGCGCAGCGAAGCATATTCGCAAGCGGAGATTATCGTGGCTGAAGCCGAGGCGTATCGTACTAAGGTAACCGAGTCGGCCCGGGCGGAAGCGAATTATCTGCGGGCGATTCTGGATAAGGTAGATGCTTCGGCTGAGGAAGCGGTGGCCAAAGACGCACCGGAACGGACAGCCAAGGTTAAGCAGTATCGCACGGAACTTTTGGCCCAGACGATCGACCAGCAGTATCAGGAAATGCTGCGGACGGTGATGGGGAATGCTCAGGAAGTTTTTGTGGTGAGCAGTACCGATGGGGCGAAGATGGAATGGCGCCCGATGCTGAATCGCGACCCCATGATTCAAAAGCGTAAGGCTAAGGCAAAGGCAAAGAGAAATTAACGCGTTGCGGGTGTTGACGAAACGTTAATCAGGAAAGTATATAATGGCTGGACATAGTATTCATAATATATCGGGACACGAAATGGACTCAGCGGAGTCCAAGAGTTCGAAGGTCAGTTTGAGTCTGCTGGGCACGCTGATGGGCGGGGTGCTGCTGATAAACAGTATCATCGTGGGCTACATATATCCGGATACGCCGGACTATGCGGATTTGATGGCGATGATAGGCTCGGTGCTTTTGGCTGCTCCGGTGGTGATTCACGCGGTGAAGGCGCTGTTGCTGGGTCATTCGCATATGGATGAGCTGGTGGCGTTGGCGATTGTGGCGGCGTTCGCGATAGGTGAATACCGGGTGGCGGGGACGGTGGCGTTCTTTATGCTGATTTCGGAGCTGGTGGAGACGCGGACGGCGTTGGGGGCTCGAGCTTCCATTGAGTCTCTGATAAAGATGACGCCGACACAGGCCCATTTGTTGAGTAAGGATGGTTCGGAGCGTGAAGTTGAGGTAAGTCAGTTGAAGCCGGGCGATTTGGTGCGGGTACGGCCTGGTGATAATCTTCCCGCTGACGGTAAGGTCGCGGTGGGTGACTCGACGGTTAATGAGGCGACGATTACCGGTGAATCGATTCCGGCGGACAAGTCGGCAGGCGATACGGTTTTTGCCGGTACGACGAACCTGACGGGTGTTCTGGATATTGAGGTGGCTACCGCCGGCAGTGATACGACGCTGGGGCGGGTGCAGTCTTTGATTATGCAGGCGGAGTCGACGAAGATTCCGATTATGCGTATTATCGAAAAATATATGCATTGGTATTTGCCGACAATTCTGATGGTGGCGGCGATTGTGATGGCGTTTACGAATATCGAACGTACTATCGCGTTACTGGTTGTGTCGTGTCCGTGTGCTTTGGTGCTAGCGACCCCGACGGCGATGGTGGCGGCGTTGAGTTGTGCGGCGCGGTTGGGTATTCTGGTTAAGAATGTTCAGGATTTGGAATCGGCGGGCAAGCTGACGGCAATTGTATTTGATAAAACAGGGACGCTGACCACCGGTAAACTGGCGGTAACGAAGCTGACTCCGGCGGCAGGTGTTGACCCTGCCGAGATGCTTTCGGCGGCGGCAGGTGCCGAGCAGTTCAGTAAACACCCCGCGGCGCATGCCTTGGTGGAAGTTGCTAAGCAGGCGAATCTGAAACTGGTCAAGCCGGAGAATTTTGAGGAGATTTCCGGTCGCGGTGTCAAGGCTAACATCAACGGCAAGGCCGTTCTGGTTGGTCGGGAGACCTGGCTGGCTGAGCAGGGCGTTGATATGTCGGCGACGAATACGGAAGATATGGCGGCCCCGGAAGGCGTGAGTCTTTTATATGTGGCGTCTGAGAATAAATGTATCGGTTGGGTGGGTATGGAAGACCGGACGCGTCCGGAAGCTCGTCTGGCGATTGAGGAGCTGGCGGATTTGGGCATGAAGCGTCTGGTCATGGTAACTGGTGACCGGCTGGCGGTTGCCAAGCGGGTTGCGGCGGAGATGGGTTGCGGTGAAGTAAAGGCTGAATGTCTGCCGCATGAGAAGCTGCACCTGGTGCATGATTTGCAAAGTGATGGTCATCTGGTCGCTGTTGTTGGTGACGGTGTTAATGATGCACCGGCTTTGGCGGCGGGTGATTTGGGTGTAGCGATGGGGGCGGCCGGTAGTGATGTAGCGATTAACAGTGCATCGATTGCTCTAATGAACAATGATTTGCGTCGGGTTGCTTTCCTGGTGCGTTTGTCGCGGGTGACTCGGCAGGTAGTGATACAGAACCTGTTTTTTGGAATGTCGTTTTTGGTGATAGGTGGAATCTTTACTGTGCTGGGCTGGATAAATCCGGTGCTGGCAGTGATACTTCACTTATGCGTGTCCTTGTTTGTTGTATTTAACAGTGCCCGGCTGGTGCGTTTTGGTGAAGACCAGGCGGACCACGCGGCAAGTATTGCGGCGGAACAGGAGCGGGAGCGTACGGTTACGGAATCGACCGGTCCTGACGCAGCGGCGGCCCCGGTAGTATGATTATATGAAATTTCAGAGGCGGTAAATAGCCATGGCGGAACATGCTGACAATTTGGCGATACAGACAGCGGGCCTGACGAAGGTTTTTCGGGATTTCTGGGGACATCAGAAGGTTCTGGCGGTTGACACGCTGGACCTGGAGGTGAAACGTAAGGAAGTTTTTGGTCTATTGGGACCTAATGGTTCTGGTAAAAGTACGACGATTAAGATGCTGCTGGGTTTGCTGTTTCCGTCGCGGGGTTGGGCAAAGGTATTGGGCGGCGATCCGGGCGACATCAAGATAAATCGTCATATCGGTTATCTGCCGGAAGAATCGCATTTGTATCCTTTTTTGAACGCGCGCGAGACGCTGGATTTTTACGGCAAGCTGTTTGGTTTAAGTGGTGCCGAACGAAAAGTTCGTACGGATAGTCTTTTGGAGATGGTTGGTCTGGCCGGGGTGGGCAAGCGTCCTCTGGGTGAGTTTTCCAAGGGGATGATGCGGCGTATTGGGCTGGCCCAGGCATTGATAAATGACCCGGACCTGCTGATTCTGGATGAGCCGACCAGCGGGCTGGACCCGATTGGTACGCGGCAGATAAAAGATTTGATAATACAGTTAGGCAAACGCGGCAAGACGGTTCTGCTGTGCAGTCATTTGCTGGCGGATGTAGAGGATGTCTGCGATAGAATAAGTATTCTGTACGGCGGTAAGATTCAGTCGGAGGGGCGGGTGGATGAATTGCTGGCTCATCAGGATATGACCGAGATCCGTACAGCCCGGCTGAGCGAAAGTGCGATTGAGAATATAAAAAATATTATTCGGGCGGAGCTGCCGGAAGGTGAATTTGAGGTTTCGATTCCTCGCGACCGGCTGGAAGATTATTTTCTGGAGATTGTGACTCAGGCTCAGGCTTCGGCGACGGCTACTTCGGGCGCGAAAATGGGCGGCAAGATAAGCGATTTTCTGGGTAGTGAAAAGGAAGAAGAAACTGACCGGGGTGAAGTGCTGCTGGAGAAACTGGTCAGCGGTCGGGAAGAAAAGTTCAAGACTGAAAAGGCGACGAAGGTTGAGCCGAAAAAACCAACTAAGACCGTCAAGACGGAACTGATAGAATCTTTGACGGCAGAGAAAAAGGACGAAGAGCTAACCACCAAGATTGAGCGGGTTGAGCCGACCAAAGTTGAGACAGAAGGTGGACGAGAGATTAACAAGTCTTTGCTGGATTCGTTGACGGGTAAAAAGGATCAGAAACAGGCTGGACCGGAAGGTGAGAATTCCGATAATTCTGCATCGTGATTAGGTTGTTGAAAGGATTGTGATGAGACAGTCGCTGGCGGTAGCGCGGAATTTGATTCAGGAGTTCTTCCGAATGAAGGCCCTGATGATATTTACGGGTGTGGTGGCGGCGTTTTTGACGTTTGGCTTTACTTACTGGCTGCATCAGAGTACCGGCCGGGCGGATGAGAAGGTTCAGACTTTTTTGAGCTACAGTTTGAGTTTTACGGCGGGGATTTTGTCTTTGATGACGATTTTTGTGGCGATTGCGACGACGACTCGTGACCTGAAACGCAAGCAGATTTTCATGGTCGCGACCAAAGAGATAAGCCGGGGCGGGTATCTGGCGGGGAAATTCCTGGGTATGTCGCTTATCAATTTAATTCTGCTGGTGGTAATTGGCGGGTCGATATATTTGTGCTGCCGGATAATGGAGCGGACCGAGCCGACTAACGATGATGAACGTGGTCGGCTGGCAGAGCTGGTGTTTGTGGCTCGACGCAGTGTTCAGCCGGAGCTGCCGGATGTTCACGCGGATGTCGCCAAGCGAGTGGAAGATAATTTTGACCGCCGGGTGCGTGAAGCAAAAATGACTGACCCAATGCAAATGGAAGCGATGCGTCAGGCCATGTGGATGGAATATTATAAGCAGGAAATACACTGGCGTCGTTCGGCTTTACCGGGTGGGTATCTGACTTTTCATTTTAAGGATATTGTGCCTCGCGACCGGACGGGGAATGTTTATATCCGTTATAAACAGGATGTCTCGAATTCGCCGGTGGGTGAAGCTACGTTCAGTCAGTGGGCTTATGGCCCGAAAGACCCGTTACAGGCCGGCGGTACGCTTATGGAGCCTCGTCGTGATACCATTCGCACGGTGCATGAATTTCCGGTGCCGATTGACGACGCTGTCAGCGCCGATGGTGAACTTTATGTGACGTATAATAATCCGACGGTCAATGCCCCGACAATTGTGATATATCCTCCGGGGACAGGCATTGAGGCGTTGTATGTTTACGGCGGTTTCACGGGTAATTTTCTGCGAACTTTGGTCGCGATATATATGCGATTGTTATTTTTGGGGATGTTCAGTCTGGCGATGGCGGCGTGGCTGAGTTTCCCGGTGGCGGTGCTGTTTACGATGGTGGTGTTTTTGATGGGAGTGTCGAGCGGATTTATTCTGGAGTCGCTGGACTGGTCCGAGGCGGTGGTTCATACTCAGATAACACGTACCTTACTGTGGCTGATGCCGGACTTCGCGGCTTACGACCCGGTAGATAATATTCAAAAAGGGCGTTTGGTATCGGCGGAGATGCTTTACCAGGCGTTTCTTTTTATGGTAATAGTCAAGGGCGGTCTGGTTTCGCTGTTTGGTTATTTGATATTCAAGTTCCGGGAGCTGGCGCGGGTTATCGTTTAGGGATTTTTCCACGAGATGGTGATAAACAATAAATGAAGAATAACCGGTTCATAACATTGGTTTTAATATTGCTAGCGCTGGTGCTTTTGGCATTGGCGGCGAGCAGGCTTTCTCCTTTGGATAGTGTGCGTCGTGAGTTGGGTCTGGATTATGAAGAACCGCTGAAGGGTTCGGAGATTGCCGGCGAACTGCGGATACCGACGGTGGCAATGTTCACTTTTCGCAGTCTGATTCTGGACTACCTGTGGATACGGGCGGATAATCTCAAGAATGACGGTCAGTATTTTGACGCTTTGCATTTGTCACGCTTGATTTGCGCTTTACAGCCGAACCTGGCGAGTGTCTGGGATTTTCAGGCGTGGAATATGGCGTATAATATTTCGGTGGCGATGCCGACTTTCCCGGAACGCTGGAACTGGGTGCGGGCGGGCTTTGAACTGCTGCGGGACGAGGGTTTGAAATACAATCCGGGTAACGAAAAAATATATCATTCGTTGGTAATGATATTTCAGCATAAGATGGGCGCGATTTCCGATGATGCCCATTATTATTACAAGCTGCGTTTGGCGACGGAAATGATGCCGATCCTGGGAGTGGGTAACGGTACGAACGAAGAGCTGGCAGCCTTGGCGGGGGTGGATCGGAGCTGGGATAAGTATCGCAGCAAGAATCTGGATTTGGCGGCCTTGGCTGACAAGCTGGTTGAGATTGAGCCGAAGTTTGACAACGATAAAGATATGCTTAAAGGTGTGGCGGAGCAGGGGCTGAAAGGGTGTGTCCCCGAGGTATTGGAAATTTTGGGCAATGCTGCTAATCTCGCGGTTCGCAAGCTGGAGTTTTATGTTCGGTCCGGTCAATTGCGGGACACCTGGAAGATGGATCCGAACACGATGATCGAGATAAATAACAAGTACGGCCCGGTTGATTTGCGGGACGGCATGACGCGGGGGAACATCGACTGGCGTTTGCCTTACGCCCATGCGTTGTACTGGGCTTATGTTGGCATAAAGGCCGTTGAAGTAAAGAAAAATTACCACCCAACTCGCTTGGAACGAAACCTTTATCATAATCTCCAGAACTTTTTTCATTATGGCCAGTTGAATATCTATCAGAGTGCCCCGCCGCCGGTAGCGACTGAGCGTGAGGAGGGTCAGGAGATATTGCGTCGGCCGGACCAGGTAGGCTTGCGAGCGTTTGTGAGTCAGGATTTGACGATGTTTCCGGTGGCGTATCAGGCGACGAAGGATTTGATTTCTTCATATGAAGGGACCGACGAGAGAGTGCCGGGTGGTTTTCAGGTAGGGTCGATGAACCTGGGACGTAATGGGGTGGTGGATTTATTTCTAGCCGGCCATGAGAAGATGGCCCGGAACTATTATAATGATTTGCGGAGTCGCGAGCCGGAGAATCCGGAATTTCAGGTTCCCATCGAGAAGTTTGTGCAGGGTTATCTGCGTGAAGAAATTGCCAGTATTACGCCGAAACAGGCAAGTAATTTCATTAAGTCCGGTTTGCGGGACAGTTTCTGGCGTTATGCCGTAGGTGATATTCAGAATTCGCGTATACGTGAGGAGTTCGCTCGCCTGGTACATAAAAAATTCAATGAGGAATTTGATGATGTCGAGGGTGACCGTACCAGTCTGCCGGATTTCGCCGAGATGCGTTGGCTGGCCATGATGGAATTTCTGGGCGATGATGCCGTCGATCCTTATGTTAAGGGTCAGTTTATGGCTCGCCTGGAGATAGAGTATCCCGAAATTCATAAGCGGGTTATGGAAAAGATAACGCAGCTTCGTCAGCAGGCGGCGGATAAATCTCCCGGCCCGCTGGCTCAGTAAAAATTACAATTATGTCACCTTTTCGATGCAACATAAAGAGAACCACAAAGTTGAAAGATGCGCTGGCGGAAGTACGTTCTGAGGCGTTGGTGCGTAAGTTGCCCGAAATTCGTCGGGTAAATGCCGACGAAGCGGAAATTGAGCAGGCTTTGCGGGTTCTTCTAAAAGACCAGCCGGGCGGGGCAGACAAGATATCTAAATTTCGCAAGCTGGCGGAATGTCATGAATATGATTTGACCCGGCAGATATTAGCGATTCGGAACGAGAAAATTCTTTTTGCCTGTATGTTCGCTTGTAACCCAGGTCGCACAGCCTTTGTCTTGATGTCTCCTTCTTGTCGAGCGGGCCTGGATGATGCTCAGGCGGGAGCTTTTGTTGAGGCTTTGAAGCAGTTGACGGAGTGGGCTTTTGCTGGGGGTGTCAATCTTTTACAGATGTTAGTGACCCCTGATGACCAGGGTCGTTATGAACTGGGTTTGCGGGCGGGTTTTGAGAAATTGACCGATTTGGTGTATATGGCCCGCACGATTTCGGCGGGGTGTTTTAATGCTTTGATACCCGTTGGCTGTGAGTGGGTCAGCTACGATTCGGAGATTCATAATGTTTTTCGGGATGTGATTGCCTCTACTTATCAGGATAGTCTGGATTGTCCAGAACTGGCGAGTCGGCGTGATATGGAAGATGTAATTGCCGGCCATAAATCCGTTGGAGATTTTGATTCGAGCTGCTGGAACATGTTATTAGTTGATGGTCGGCCGGCGGGTGTGGTTTTGTGCACGCCTCTGGCTGAGGGTAATGCCGCGGATTTAACTTATATGGGTTTGGTGCCGGAAGCACGCGGGCATGGCTTGGGGAGGTTGCTGGTCAATCGAGGCTTGGCAAATGCCTGGCGGTTAGGGATGGAATGCCTTACGCTGGCTGTAGATGTCCGCAATGAAAATGCTTATGAGCTTTATCGGAGTTGCGGTTTTCAGGAGGTGCTTCGTCGCACGGTATTGATGTATCCGCATAAACCCCACCTCTAATTGGCATTGGCGGTTTTTTTGAGGGTAGGCGTCTTGCCGGCAGCGATAATGAGTTTTTCGATTTGTTCGACGCTGATATGTTGGGTTGGGCTATCGACGATTTGATATTCTGCAACGGTTCCATCCAGATCGGTTGCGCCGAAACAAAGTGCCAGTTGGGCCAGCGGCAGCCCCAGCATAGGCCAGAATGCTTTTATGTGGTCAAAGTTGTCCAGCGTTAAGCGACTCAGGGCAATCGTTCGCAGATCGCGGAGGGCCTGGGGCGTTAGACCGGTTTTTTGGTAGGGCAGTGGTACAAAGCAGCGGAACCTGCCCCGTCCTTTTTCGAGGGCCTTATCCTGGGCCCGACGGAGAGTGAGCAGGTGTTGGCTGCGTTGTTGCAAAGTTTCTCCGAACCCATAGAGCATGGTGGCGTTGGTATCGATACCGAGAGTATGAGCGGTGGCATGGATTTGTAGGTATTTTTGAGGGCCGGGCTTATGGGGGCAATGGATTTTGAAATATTCACCATCCAATATTTCGGCACCGCCGCCGGGCAGGGCATTGAGGCCCGCTTCGATAAATCTGCCCAGAATTCTCTCTGCAGTCAGCCCAGTCAGGGCGGCCAGGGCGGAAATTTCCGTCGCGGTAAAAGCCTTGATATATAACTGGGGACATGACCGACGGATACCGCTAATCATATTCAGATAATAATCCAGAGTCAGTTCCGGGTTGACACCTCCCACGATATGAACTTCGGAGGCACCCGACTGGGCTGCCTGGATTGCCAGTTCCACAACTTTGTCCGCAGCCATCGTGTGACAATCCGACTGATGGGGCTTGCGGCAAAAGTAACAGAACTCACAAGCGAACTGACAATAGTTGGTATAGTTGATATGACGGTTGATAGAAAAAAAAATTTGGTTCTGATGAAGCTGAGTTGATTTTTGGTTGGCCCACTCTCCCAGTTCAAACAAATTTTCCTGATTCCAGAGTTCGGTAAGATGCTCTAGGTTTATTCTGGTGTGATTATCCATAGGGGAAAGCGTTTTTATTTCCGACATCAAAATCCCTTATTGGTCTATATTATTTTCATTATTTAAGTCGCCAAAATTTAACGGCTGTAATTACATGATGTTATGTTAATACGACTAGGATGAAAAAACGACATAAAATTGACTCACCAATTAATTATAACACAGACTATAAGATTTAATAATAATGTTAGTGGTAGTGTCAATGGGGATTTAACAGGCGTACCAAGGCTGTCTGGACGTACCATTGAGAGTCGTAAGTCATTGCTGGTAAAGGGGAAAAGTGAACATTTTTTTAAAATTAGTTACCAATATGTTTGCAAAGACTAAAAAATGTGGTAGAATGAAATGCGAGGTAAGGAAGTAAGAGTTCCTGGTGTAAGGATACCAATACTGTTAAGGGCGTGGAATCCGGAAAAGTTGGAACGCCGTTGGTTGCGTTAAACTTAATATTTTGGATTGTGGAAAACTATTTAACAGTATAATAAAAAAAGATTGCTCAAGGCTAAAGTTTAGAACCCTGAGTTGACGATACAAATTTTAGAGTTTTCTCCCCTCCGGAAAACATCGAGTTGCCTTCGGGTACTCGATGTTTTCTTTTTTTATGTCTCCACACATTAACATCAGGATAAGTCTAAAAAGTTTCGGACAAGTTTTGGGCCTACCTTGGTCGCGAAACTTTCGGGGTGGAACTGTACCCCTTCGAGTTTAAGTTGGCGGTTGCGAAGTGCCATAATTTCGCCGGTATCGGTTTGGGCGGAGATTTCCACATCAGCGGGAAGATTGGTGAATTCGGCGATGAGGGAATGGTAGCGCATAGCCTTGAAGGGATTGGGTAGTCCCGTAAAAATAGTTTGGCCGTCATGCTGAACCAGGGATGTTTTGCCGTGCATACATTTGGGGGCTCTTATGATTTTTCCGCCGAGCACTTCAGCGATACACTGATGGCCGAGGCAGACGCCCAGTATGGGGATTTGGCCTTGCCAATATCGAATAATATCATTGCTGTCGCCAGCCTGGGCGGGTGTGCAGGGACCGGGCGAGATGATAAGGTGACTTGGTTGGAAGGGGGCCAGGTCCGCAGGAGTAATCTGGTCATTGCGGAAAACTTTTACCCATTCAACCTGTTCGATAACCGCGACGGCCTGGACAAGATTGTAGGTGAAAGAGTCGTAGTTGTCGATGATGATGATTCTTTTCATGGCGTAATAATAGCTGGTTTGGCCCCTGACAACAATTTGATTTACCTTTCGGTCATTTACCACCCCGGACAAACTTGTTAGAATGACGGTAAATGTAGTATAGGTAAACACGGATGTTGGAAAGAATAATTTATGGACGAATGGGCGGGTTAAGGCTGGTGATGATGCTGGCTGTGGGGGCTCTCGTTCTGATAGGCCTGATGACGATTCGTGATTCCGGTCATTTGGCCGAATCCAATCGGCAGATGATTTTTCTGGGAGTTGGCCTGGCCACGTTCGCTGCGGTTAATCTGGTGCATTATCGCTGGCTGGGCCAGATAAGTTATTTTCTGTTCGGCTTAACGCTGGTATTGCTGGTTCTGGTTCTGGTAGGTAAATATCTGGGGATACGTGAGCTGGTCCCAGCCATTCGTGGTGCTTGCCGGTGGATTTATGTTATACCCACAGTCGATGCCAGCCGCGTCCAGCCTTCGGAGCTGGCAAAGCTGACATATATCGCCGCCCTGGCTTGGTATCTTCGCCAGCGCAGTCATTATAGAAATCTCAGTGGACTAATCGCCCCTTTTGCCCTGACAATGCTGCCGATGGCACTTATCCTGCTTGAACCGGATTTGGGGACGGTTATGCTTTTTCTGCCGGTGCTTTTCGCAATGTTGTTTGTGGCTGGTGCTCGAGTTAAGCATCTGTTGACAATCATCCTGGTGGGACTGGGCATGTGTCCGCTGTTTTATCTGAAGATGGAACCTTATCAGCGCGAACGTATAGAAGTGCTTTTGCGGCAGAACGATGATAATCCTTACTGGCTCCGCGGTCCGGGTTATCAGTTGCGGCAGTCGAAAATATATATCGCCACCGGCGGAGTTGCGGGCAAGACCGAGGAAACCAGTACGTTTGTAAAATATCGTCCCCTGCCCGACCGGCACAACGATTTTATCTTCGCTCTGATTTCTCATCAGTGGGGCCTTGTCGGAGTAATCCTGCTGCTGATTTTGTATGGGCTGGTATTGACAGCAGCGGTAGAGATAGCTTCAACTCAGGTTGACCCCTTTGGCCGATTACTCGCGATAGGTATCGCAACGCTGCTGGCTGCGCAGATGTTTATCAATGTGGGTATGACGATGGGGATAATGCCGGTAACGGGCATGACCTTGCCGTTTGTAAGTTATGGCGGCAGTGGTCTGGTGTCGAATTTTATCGCAGTGGGTTTGCTGTTTAATGTCGCCAGACATCGACCACATCGCCTGGCGAGACACGCCTTCGAGTTCGACATCCCCTTACAATAATTTAAAGCTGTTAATTTTACATTTAGCCCCACCACAAACCAACAAATCAATCCCAACCACTATCAGAAGCCGAGCCGCGTAAGCGGCCAGATCCGAGTACCCCAACCCCTCCTTTACTCCAAAACAATCATCAAACCCCGCCGAAGGCACCGCCGCCCCGTTGACGTAATGTTTCATAAAGCAAAATCGCCGCACTACAGGAAATATTCAGCGAATCCATCTGCCCATACATGGGAATGCGAACCTGTTTGAGGTCAGGACCAAGCCATTCATCGCTAACCCCGTCCTTTTCGCTGCCCACAACCAGAGCCGTCGCGCCGGCAAGATTAATATCGCAATAGTTGGCGGTAGTGTCGGGAGTGGAAACAATAATATTGATTTTATTTTTCTTCAGCCAATCCAGGGCATCGCTCGACGACATGATTACCGTTCCAACGGTAAAAATCGCTCCCAGGCTGGCGCGGATAACATTGGGATTATAGAGATCGATGTCGGGGTCACAAAGTAAAATCGCATCGACTCCCGCTGCGTCAGCGGTCCGCAGTAAAGCGCCCAGATTGCCGGGTTTTTCCACGCCGTGGACAACGAGAATGAAGGGATTGTCGGATAGCGATATGTCAGCGGTAGTTATTTTTGGTGTGTGAGCCAGGGCGACTATCCCGCCGGTCTGGTCGCGGTAGGCAATTTTGGCGAAAACCTGTTCGGTCACTTCGATGATTTCTGTCTGACTGAATTGGGGACATGACTTGAGTTTTTCCGGAGTGTTAAAATCCAGATTCGCCCGCATTATCGAAGGACAGTAGAGCAGAGTTTCAAATTCGATAGTATTGGCCAAAGCGTGCCGAAGTTCTGTTTCGCCTTCGATGAGGAAAATATTCTCGCGCTGTCTGTGTTTGCGGTCTTTGAGTTTGACCACGCATTTGACCAGGTTATTTTGCAGGCTGGTTATCATGGTTATCAGAGATCTTGCAGTCGCTGGGCCTTATCGTAATCAATGAGCCCTTTGATGAGTTCGTCTATCTCGCCCATGATGACCTTGTCCAGGCTGTAAAGCGAAAGATTAATGCGATGGTCGGTGACACGATTCTGCGGGAAGTTATAAGTGCGAATTCTCTGAGAACGGTCGCCGGAGCCTATCATACTTTTGCGGGCGGAGGAACGTTCGGCTTCTTTTTGCAGGCGGAAGTGGTCGTAAACGCGAGTGCGGAGGATACGCCAGGCCTTGGCGCGATTTTTATGCTGACTTTTTTCGTCCTGCATACTGACGGTTATGCCGGTGGCGATGTGTTGGAGTTTGATAGCTGAACTGGTTTTATTGACGCTCTGGCCGCCTGGGCCGCTGGAGCGGGCCACATGCTCGATAACCTCATCAGGTTTAATATCGATGTCGAGATCTTCCGGCTCAGGCAGCACCGCCACCGTTGCCGCGGAAGTGTGGATACGTCCTTGAGCTTCGGTTTCGGGTACCCGCTGGACGCGATGGCCGCCGCCTTCGTAGCCGAGAATACTCCAGATATTATCGCCTTTGACGCCGAAAATCACTTCGCGGAATCCGCCCATCTCGGTAGGTGAAAATTCCATCTGTTCGATTTTGAAACCGTGTTTTTCGCAGTAGCGGCTGTACATGCCGTAGAGGTCGCCGACAAACAGGGCGGCTTCATCGCCGCCGGTGCCAGCGCGAATTTCCACGATGACCGAGTCGATAGCGGTATCGGAGCTCATCACCAGAGATTCTTTGGCCTGTTCCAGCATTTTGCGGGCGTTTTCGGTGAGTTCCTCGGCTTCCGAGGCCGCCAGCTCGCGCATTTCCGGGTCATTGTCGGCATCGGCCTGCATTACCAAGGCTTCATCGAGCTGTTTTCTGGTATTATTGAAGTGGCGGTAGGAATTAACCAGCCGGCCCAGCTTGCCGTGTTCTTTAGCGATTTTGACAATCTGGTTGGGGTTGCTGGAGATGGCCGGGTCGTTCATCTGGGCTTCCAGGGCGGTGAATCTCTGGTCCAGCTCAGCCAGCTTGGCCAGGATTTTTTCGTCGGTGGCGGTCAGTTCCAGGCTCATAATTTGGTCCATAAAAAAATCACGCTGCTCTAAAACCGCTTGTTACGGCATTCAAACAGCGTGATATTGGGTACGAAAAAATATCTACGAGTTTTTCTTGAGTTTGTCGGCGTAATTTCCGAATTTCTTGTTGAATTTTTCGATTCGGCCAGCGGTATCGACGAACTTCTGCTTGCCGGTATAGAACGGGTGGCAAGCGGAACAGATTTCCACACGGATTTCTTTCATGGTCGACTTGGTCTGGAACGTATTGCCACAACCGCACTTAACGGTAGCGTCTTCATATTGGGGATGAATGCCTTCTTTCACTTGTGCATCTCCTATATCTTCTTGCACTTCTATCAACTTTATAGAATTCCAGATTATATAGATGTTGGGGTTGGCTGTAAAGGGTAAAAATTCTGGATTTTTCGCGAGATATTGGTTGATTTTTGGGTGTTTTAGGAGGTTTTTTCAGGTTTTTGAGCGTTTTTTTGGATTTTCGGCGAGTCTTAACTATACCATATCACCTTTTTTTGGCAATTTTTCTTAAAAAAGTACCATATAGTATAGTTTCTCCGGCTTTGCTGGAGGAACTATACAAATCCTAAATCCGAAGAACTAAATCCTAACAACGGCAACGGAAATATTAAACCGCGGATTTTTAACGGCTATCAAAACTTCAAACACCTGCGGTGGGCAGATCGCCGCGAGCGTTTGGCGTATTTGACGCTCCCGCTGGTCGCTTGCATGGCTGGCAAGCATGTCAACGGCGTGGTTTCGGCCTTTGGCCAAGGGTTGGATGATTAACGGCAATGGGAAAATCTTAAATTTCAAACAACAGGCAAAAATGCAGTTTTTTGTGGTTTTTTTGAATATTTTTGTAATTTTCGGGTTTTTGTGATAGATTAATTGTAGATTTCATTGTCGCGATTCTTTTCCGCAGCGGCGGATGTTTAATTTTGATAAAGCGAATGGAAAATGTATCGGACACTTTAAATTTGCCCCGGCAGAATCGTAATCCTTGACCCGCGCGTGGTAACCAAACGCTACGGCCCAGCCTTTATCAGAGCCCTGCCGACTTGCCCCATACATATTCTGCCGGAACCGGATTTCGAAAGGTAAACGCCCCATTTGAAGTAAATGTAAGTTTAGCGTGCCGATATTTGACCAGTTAAGAGATTTGGTTTAGTTTTCAGCTAATATTGATCGGATCAAAGGACAACCCGCAAGGCATTGCTGGGGACACTGCTGCCGGAATAGTTGCAGGCGGTGACGGTATATTCCAACTGCACGCCGCGGGGCTGGTTTTGAGGGTTATGAGATTGTCGTAGTAGAAGTCGATGAGCTGCCAATCGGTATCCTGTCCCGGTAGGTTAAGCGTGCGGCGTTTGATGATATAGTTACGGACCGGTCCGCCGGACTGGGGACAGGTCCAGCTCAGGGTGATCTCATCGGCCGGCAGACTACTGTCGCTGATGATACGCAGGTCGGTAGGCATCGCCGGCGGCTCGACCGGGCGACGCGGCCTTTTAACTGACCAGCCGATAAACGTAAGGTTATCCGGCTTAGCTGAGTTGTGGGCCTCGGCGATATTAAGGTCATTACGCATCCGGCGTTTGAGCTGACGGAGTTTTTCCTTTTTGATATGCGTGGCCCGAAGTGCCTGTCCCTGCAGCTGTTCCTGCTGATGGCGAGCCTGCTTGTATTCAGAGAGAATGCCCCGCAAAGCAGCGACATCCACACCGGGGAAATCATCGGGATGCAAAGTAAAACCATCAATCATCCCTTCAGCCAGAGCCGCAATATCATTTTCCAGTTTCGGAAATACCGCCATATTATCAAGCTCCTAAACAGGTACACAAAGAATCCGCCCACTCTAAACAAACTTCCCTGACCGGACCAGAATAACAGTCTGTATTTACTTCGGCATGGTGTGTGGGAAAAGTTGAAAGAAAATTCCAGAATTATGCAGGTCTTTATTTGCCTTAGGCCTGTTATTGTGGTATATTGCCAATATATGATTCCTTTTTCAGGAGAAGCTATAGGAAAAATCACGTAAAGAAATACATCTGAATATTAGAAATCATCATACACTGAGATTTCAAGCTATCTGCTCTAAACCGCAAACTTAGATAAGGTAAGGTAGTCTGAAAGGCTCGGTGTCCTTGGTTTGTAGAACAAGGACGCCGTTTGCTTTTGTGACCTTACCGGGCTTTTGCGGGCCTAGAGCAGGCATAACTGCGACGGCGTCCTCTTTGCGCGCAAAGAACGCTAAGTCCTTATTGTTACAGCAGTTGGTCGGGGCTGCTGTGACAGAAATAAAAGTTTTTTCTCTTGCAATGAGATCAAACATCTGATAAAGTACAGGAAGTCGTAAGATTGGGAAGTCATTTATATTCGTTAGGAGCGTTAATTTAGGCGAAATACGCCGCCTTTAACATTTGAATAATAATTCGCTGTAACCAGTGATCGTCTCACGTTAAACCGCTAATTCTACATGAGGGATCGAACAGTGGGCAGTGTCCCGATAGGGACGCTGTCTGCAAGTGTCCCTCAGGGCTTTAGCGGGCCTTACGTGAGCACTTTGTGGCGGTGTCCCATTTAATTGCGCTAAAAATTTATGGTCAAACAAACTGGACACCACATATAATCGAAATAGGAACCTAACAATCATATTATTACGGAGGTTTGACATGAAAAAGTTTTTTAATGTTTTAGGGGTATGTTTAGTTGTTACTCTAGCAACCGCTGTTTGCTCAGCGACAATTATCACTATTGCTGTAGAAGGGGTAGTCGATTCTGTAGATGATCCGTGCAGTTTGCTTGTAGGTCAAATTACTACTGGAGATACGATTACTGGATTATACTCTTATGATACAACATTGCCGAACGCAAGCTCTAATACCAATGTTGCTTATTGGTACCAAACTGACCAGAGTACTAAATTTTCGATAAATATTGGAACATTGGAATTTATTACGACTAATTATTTATTTGGCATTTCCAATGATTCCTACGGCAAAGATGGATATGGTCCAGTAAGCTCGTCGAGTTTTTTAGTTGACAATTTGCCGGTAAACAATATGGCATGGCTTCTAAACGACAGCACTCAAACTGCAATCGCCAATTTGAATATTCCGTTAGACGCTCCCAATCTTTCAGATTGGGATTTTAATCATTTAACTATTGAAGGGGCGATTGATTGTGATAATCAATATGCTATAGAAGGCCACATCACTTCTGCAATAGTTATCCCAGAACCTATGACTATGGGTATACTGGTGTTAGGTAGCTTGGTAATAATGCGTCGTCGTAAAGTTTAATAAATATTCATCATTTTAATCTCGTGAAAGGAGAAAATGGAGATGATGCGCGCAAAAAAGGCTTTAGTTGTCACTTTTATGGTTATTGTCACCTTCACTGCAATTTCAAATGCAGACGAGACTTGTCTTAGGGCAATAGCGATTTCGGGCGGAGAATACCATACACTTGTACTAATGGAAAATAAGACAGTCTGGGCATGCGGGAGCAATAACCTTGGCAGGCTTGGTATCAATGATCCTTTTACAATAATATCACCTTATCTATTACAGACTCACGATGGCGACATGAACACCTCTTCAGGATTTCTCGAAGATATCGTTGCTGTCGATGCTGGATGGTATCATTCTCTTGCAGTAGATGATATTAACGGCAATGTCTGGGAATGGACCGATTATGACTCACCCCAGAAGGTATACGCCGGAGAACAGCCCAGCAATTCGGATTATCTCGAAAACATCGTCGCTATCGATGACGGCTACAACCATCGCCTGACAATCGAATACGCCGGAACGATTTACGGCTGGGGAAGTAACAGCAATTCGGCATTAACATAATTTTTTCATTTTTAATTTGCTTTTCCGATTTCTTGATGTAGATTGCTAGTATACGATTTTTCTTTCAGGAGATTTATTTGACCTAAACGAGCTGAACACATCTGAATATTTGAAATCGACCATACACCGAGATTTCATACCACCTGTCCTAAACCGCAAATTTAGCAATGCAAGGTGGCGTGGAAAGCTCGGCGTTTCTGGTTTGTAGAAACAGGAACGCCGTTTGCTTTTATGACCTTGCAGGGCTTTTGCGGGCCTAGGACAGGCATAATCGTGACGGCGTTCCCTTTGCGCGCAAAGAACGCTAACTCCTTATAGTTACAGCAGTTGGTCGGGGCTGCTGTGACGAAAATAATAGTTTTTTCTCTTGCAATGAGATCAAACACCTGATAGAGTGTAGAAAGTCGTAAGATTGGGAAGTCATTTATGTCAGGAGCGTTAATTTAGGCAGAATGCAGGTAATATAATAATTGAATAACTGAGATCATCGAGATTTCATTCGCCCAACTCTAAATCGGCAGTTTAGCTTGGTAAGGCGGCTTGAAAGGCTCGGTGCCCTTTGCGAACAAGGGCGCCGTTGCTTTTACGGCCTTGCCGGGTTCTGCCGAACCTAGAGTTGGCGTAATCGTGGCGGTTCCCTTTTTTTAAAAAAATGGGGTCGTCGATTAGACTGGACACCACATATAATCAAAATAGGAACTTAACAATTACACTTTTACGGAGGATTTGACATGAAAAAGGGCGTTATCATTGTTTTTGTGGCGACTTTAGCTTTTGCCGCTTCTGCCTGTTCAGCGGCAATCATAACCATTGCTATTGAAGGTGTGGTTGATACGATAAATGATCCTTGCGATTTGCTTGGAGGTCAAGTATCTCCAAGCGATATAATTACTGGCACATATTCTTATGATACTACAGTCCCCGATACAAGCACAAATCCTAACACTGCTCGTTGGGTTCAAGATGGATTTGGCACGGAAATGGTTTTGCATATTGGAACTTTCACCTTCAAAAGTTTGAGTGATTACAGATTGGCAATTTCTAATAATTCGTATAACCAAGATGGCTATGCAGTTATTAGTTCTTGGAATTATCCGGTTGAAACAATACCCATAGATCGTATCGGATGGTATTTGAATGATAATACACAGGCAGCGAATGCCAATTTAGATTTACCGTTGGATGCACCTGTTCTTTCAGATTGGGACTATAATTATCTCGTGATAGATGGCGTAATAGACTGCGAGCAGTTTTTTAGTATTGAAGGACATATCACATCCGCAACACTTGTACCAGAACCACTAACTATTACAATCATGTTTGTTGGCAGTTTATTAACACGCTGTCGCAAGTATCAATAAAAAAACAATATTCAATAACTCAACTTTAACATAGGAGAAACAGGAATGGTGCGCGCAAAAAGATTAGGGCTTGTATTTATATTAAGTTTTTTAACAAATTCAAACGTGATTGCAAATGAAACATGTCTTAGAGCTATAGCAATTTCTGGCGGAGAATATCACACATTAGTCATAATGGAAAATAATACTGTTTGGGCATGTGGCAGTAATGGTTCTGGGCAACTGGGTATTAATGATGATACCATAACAAAATCATTATATTTAGTACAGACTCACGATGGCGAGATGAACACCGTCTCAGGTTTTCTCGAAGATATTATCGCCCTCGATGCCGGTTGGTATCATTCGCTCGCAGTTGATGACGTTAACGGCAATGTCTGGGCCTGGGGTGGTGATACAAACGGACAGATTGGTAATGGTGATGATACAGATGACATCCTATCTCCTATCGCCGTTTTCGCCGGTGAACAAAGCGCCGACCCGAACGCTATCCTTGAAGACATAACCTGCGTTTCCGCAGGTCGTAGCGGTTTGCACTCGCTCGCTTCCGAAGGCGAATATACTTACGGCTGGGGATATAACGCTCACGGTCAATGTGGCAACGATACTTCTGGTGCTGACGTTGAAACGCCCGTCAAAGTAAAAACCTCCGCGACAACCTACCTCGGCCACGACACTGGTTTCGACATCGTTGAAGTTGACGCCGGGGTTGGTCATTCCATCGCTCGTGATGCTAACGATAACGTTTGGGAATGGGGCGTGAATAATGAAAGTACTTACGCCATTAAAGTTCCCGGCGAAAACGGTGTTGGTTATCTTGAAGGCATCGTCGAAATCGCCTCTTGTTCTCATTCGTTGGCTCTTGACGAAAACGGTAATGTCTGGCAGTGGACGACCGGATACCCTGCCAGAGTTCCCGGCGGCGAAATGGGGACGACCTATCTTGAAAACATCGTCGCCATTGGCGCAGGTTCAAGCCATAGTCTCGCTCTCGATGCTGAAGGTTTCGTCTGGCAATGGGCGGGATTGACGGGCACGCCTTCGCCAACAATCGTCCCCGCCGGCGATCAGCCCAGCAATTCGGATTATCTCGAAACCATCGTCGCTCTGGACGATGGTTTTACCCATAAGCTAACTATCGAACGTTCCGGAGCAATCTACGCCTGGGGAAGTAACAGCAATTCGGCATTAACATAATTTTTTCATTTTTAATTTGCTTTTCCGATTTCTTGATGTAGATTGCTAGTATACGATTTTTCTTTCAGGAGATTTATTTGACCTAAACGAGCTGAACACATCTGAATATTAGAAATCATCAAACACTGAGATTTCATTCCGCCTGCTTTAAACCGCAAATTTATCTGACGAGGTGGCTTGAAAGGCTCGGTGTCCTTGGTTTGTAGATACAAGGACGCCGTTTGCTTTTATGACCTCGTCGGGCTTTTGCGGGCCTAAAGCAGGCATAACTGCGACGGCGTTCCCTTTGCGCGCAAAGAACGCTAAGTCTTTATTGTCACAGCAGTTGGTCGGGGCTGCTGTGGCAGAAATAAAAGTTTTTTCTCTTGCAATGAGAACAAACATCTGATAAACTACAGGAAGTCGTAAGATCAGGGAAGTGGTTTTTGTTTTTAGGAGCGTTAATTTAGGCAGAATGTGTGCTATGTAACAATTGAATAACTGAGATCATCGAGATTTCATTCGCTTCGTCCTAAATCGCGAAATTTGTGACAACAAGGCGACATGGAAGGCTCGGTGCCCTTTGTATTTGATACAAGGGCGCCGTTGCTTTTATGTCCTTGTTGGGGCTTTCGCGAGCCTAGGACGAGCATAATCGTAGCGGCCCCTCTTTTTTTTGAAAAATAGGGTCGTCGATCAGACTGGACATCGCGTATAATAAAAATAGGGATATAACAATCACTTTTTATGGAGGATTTAGTATGAAAAGTAATTTAACGCTTGCTTACTTGCTTTTGTTATCCAGCTTTGCGTCCGCTGAAATGATAACAATCGCTATTTCTGGGACTGTAACTTCGGTTGATGATTCAGCAAATCTTCTGAACGGTGAAATTGCTGTTGGTAGCACTATGACGGGAAGCTACACTTATGATTCAGAAACAGAACCATATTCCGCAGGAACTTATACCACAACTTATGTTTGCACCAATTCTCTTTGCAAAATGATGTTGAATATTAACGGTATTGTATTTCAGACCGACCCGTGGCTAAGTTTTTCAATCACAAATGATTATCTTGGTAACGGTCGTGATTCTTACTCACTATCTGCTTTGAATGTGCTACCTTTAGACAATGAAATGGGTATTGAATCTATAACTTGGCAGCTAGGGAATAATAGCGGCTCGGCAATATCAAATATGGAGTTACCTACCGATGCTCCAAATCTTTTATCTTGGCCAGATCGTAATCAGTTTCAAATTACCAGCGAAAAAATTGGTGATTACGACAATAGCTTTTACATTGATATAGAGGTAACCTCAGCAACTTTAGTGCCTGAACCAATGTCTATGAGCTTGCTGATATTAGGCGGTATTCTGACACTCAGTAGACGTCATTTTTCATAGTTTTTTACTATTCTAACCTTGCGAAAGGAGAAAACAGAGATGTTGCGCGCAAAAAAGGCTTTAGTTGTTATTTTGGTGGTTATTGCTACTTTCACTGCAATTGTAAATGCTGACGAGACTTGTATCAGGGCTACAGCGATCTCCGGGGGCGAATACCATACACTTGTGTTAATGGAGAATAATACTGTTTGGGCTTGCGGAGGAAATAGTTACGGCCAACTTGGTAATAATGATACGTATAGCGAGTACAATCTGATCCAAAGTTTTTGTGGTGAGATGAATACAACCTCAAGTTTTCTTGAAGATATCGTTGCTGTCGATGCCGGATGGCGACATTCTTTAGCAGTAGATGATATTAACGGCAATGTCTGGGCCTGGGGCGGGGATGATCAGGGGCAAATCGGCAATGGTGATACTACCGGCAATATGCTTGTTCCTGTCGCTGTCCATGCCGGTGAACAAAGCACCGACCCAAACGCAATTCTTGAAGATATAACCTGCGTTTCCGCAGGTCGTAGCGGTTTGCACTCTCTCGCTTCCGAAGGCGAATATACTTACGGCTGGGGATATAACGCTCACGGTCAATGTGGCAACGATACTTCTGGTGCTGACGTTGAAACGCCCGTCAAAGTAAAAACCTCCGCGACAACCTACCTCGGCCACGACACTGGTTTCGACATTGTTGAAGTTGACGCCGGGGTTGGTCATTCCATCGCTCGTGATGCTAACGATAACGTTTGGGAATGGGGCGTCAACAACAGCAGTCTTTACGCCATTAAAGTTCCCGGCGAAAACGGTGTTGAATATCTTGAAGGCATCATCGAAATCGCCTCTTGTTCTCATTCGTTGGCTCTTGACGAAAACGGTAATGTCTGGCAGTGGACCACTGGTTATCCCGCCAAGGTGTCCGGCGGCGAAATGGGGACAACCTATCTTGAAAACATTGTCGCTATTGGTGCCGGATCAAGCCATAATCTCGCTCTCGATGAGAATGGTTTCGTCTGGCAATGGACCGGCACTGCTACGCCAACCGCCCCGACAATTGTTCCTGCTGGCGAACAGTCAAGCTACTCCGGCTATCTCGAACACATCACCGCTATCGACGATGGTTACACTCATCAACTGGCGATAGAGGATACCGGCGAAATCTTCGGCTGGGGAAGTAACTCCCTTGGCAAACTTGGTATCGGCACCTCTGGAGGTGTATTGACTGCTCCCGCCAAAATGACTTGCGCCAACGCTGGGTATGATTTCACTCTCTCGCTTACCGCCACCCATCAGGGTGATTGCGTTTCGCCTGACGATTCCATAACTCTAACCGCTACGCTTGACCCTAACGGCACCACCGCCATCAACGCTGACGTTATTCTATATATACCCGACAGTCTTATCTTTGGTTCCGCTAGTCTCGCCACCGGCTATCTGGATGAAACCGAATACTGCTACATTTGGGAAAACGTGACCGTTAGCCCCGGCACCCCCGCCAGTTATTCCATAACCGCCACTGTTAGTAACGCCGTCACTCCTCTGGAAACTTTATACAGCACCGTGGATATACTCTCTGACTATTACTACATTCAGGATGAAACCTCTTTCGATGTATGCTGTTTCGGCGGTGATGTAATTTATGTTTCCTCTCATGCCACCGGCTATAACAATGGCACCAGTTGGGCCAACGCCTACAATACCTTACAGGAAGCTGTCACTCGTACCAATAACAATTGCGGCGATGAAATCTGGGTTGCCGCCGGTACTTATATACCGGGGACACTATCAACCGATAAATTCACTATCCCCGCCGGCGTGGAAATCTATGGCGGTTTCACAGGCACCGAAACCACCCTCTCCGAACACAAGCCCGCCCGCAATAAAACATACCTGAGCGGCAACAGCACTTGTTCAACCATTATCAATCTCAACAATTCGACCACCGGCGTAGTTATCGACGGCTTCATCCTGACCAGCGCTTACGGTAACGCCGTCACTTGCGGCACCAGTACCGAACTGACTGTCAGCAATTGTCGCATAACCGATAATACCGGCCACGGCATAAGCTTTAGCACCAATAGTGATTTGGCTATCGACCACACCATCATTTGCGATAATAACGGCAGCGGCATAAGCGGTTATGCGGATATCCTCTCGGTCACAAATTGCTGGATACACCTGAACGGCGGCACAGGTTTAAGTCTGACTGCCTGTTCCACCGGCTCCGAAGTCCGCAACTGCACTATTGTTTACAACACCGGCAAAGCCATTAACGGCTCTACCACAAACCTTGACGCCACCAATAATATTCTGTGGGACAACAACTCAGCAGGCATTCAATACGACGGCGGCTGTATTCCCATCTATAGCTGCTATAATCACCCAACTCTGACTTGCGGCGACACTGACCCCAATAACCCCACCAATATCTTCTGCGACCCCTGTTTCGCCTATACTGATGAAACTCTCGGCAACTTCCATCTTTCCGCCGATTCCCCTTGTATTGATGAAGGTGACAACACGAACGTAATAACCGGCGAAACCGACATCGACAATGAAGACCGTATTAACGGTACTTATGTAGATATGGGAGCCGATGAATATTACGGTTGTACTTCCGGCATAAGCTGTACATTAGATTATAACGCCGATGGCGTGGTAAACCTCAAGGAGTTTGCCCTGTTCGAGAAGGCGTGGCATAATTACGATCCCGCCACTAATAACGACCCCAACGAAAACTACGACACCCGCTGCGACCTCGACAATGACCAGTACATCGACCTCGATGACTTAATGATTTTCGTAGATTCAACCAACGATGAAGATTTCGGCTATTGGCTCTGGCAAGCCTGCTGGTACGATTCCGACTCCGCCGCCGTCGCCATGATGCGAACCATGACAGTCCCCGAAGCAACCATCCTGACAGATGCCCAAATCGAATCCAACCGCCAGGCCAAATGGCAGAAGGAGCAACCAGAACGGGAATACACAGCCTACGAAACCCTTATCATGGTCGAGGACATAATCGATATTATAGAAAACGACTGGCTAACCAACCCCGACTTCCAGAAGGATATCACCGAAGAACAGTATAAGAAATCCCTGCAAATGCTCTACGACTGGCTCGATGAACTCCTGACAGAATGGAAGACAGAACTATCCCAAGCGTTCCTGTCAGAATCCAAAGATTGACAGTAATGTTTGACAGCGGAGGTCGGACCCAGTGTCGGCTTCCGCTGTCCCCCTAGTATCTCATAAATCCTGTCCATTCTGTCACGCATAGGAACGGTTTCCGGTACTCTGTAACATTGAATAATACAAACCGACTGAGCCCCACCACCTCGGGTTTGTTGTTTTTTGTTGAACAGTTAATCCAGCTCGGAGCGATGTCTCGCCGGTTTCCCCCCGGCTGACGCTGGGCGGGGCATCCTTTTGCGTTTTTTTCGATCCTGTTTGAGAAAGGCATAAGGCAAGAGTGAGGGTTTGGCCTCTGTCCAGTGGAAACCTTATTAAAGCCGTTCGGCTGATATTTTTACTTATCATCTTTCGTACATCAGCAGTGTTGTCATCCGCCGGGCCTGTCGAACGGGCATCGGCCCGGGGGGAAACCGGCGAGCCGAAAGCCTGAGCCGCAGTTTCTCACATTCGAAAACCAAAACCGTGAGGTGATGGAGACCAGTCTATAAATAAATCTGCCAAAGGCAGCACCGAGCCGTTTACTTCTGCCTTCCAGTGTCAAAAAACATTATTCAGACCTGATTTTGGCCGAATCGGCTTTACTAATACTGATATCAAGTTTTCGCAGGATAAGAGTTAAGCGGCATCGCTCTGATTCAGCGTGAATCATCGTGATTCAGGCTGAAATGGCGTGATTCAGCGTGAAACGGCCTGATTCAGGCTGAAATGCTCTGATGCACGCTGAAACGTCGTGATTCAGCGTGAAACGCTCTGATTCAGGCTGAAACGGCCTGATGCAGCCTGAAATACGCCGATTCACGCTGAAACAGAGTGATTCCGGTTTGATTTGCTCTCAAGTAAATTTACTTTGCTCTGATGTAAATCTACGAAAGAGGGAATCAAACAATGAACACCCCGCGGACAGTCTCCCCCGCCTCATTGTTAACCGGCAAACTCGCCCGTTAGACCCGCAACGGATGATTACGGACCGGGTAAGACTATAGTCTGACCTCGGGTGAGATAAACCGCAGCACGGAATCGCGGAACCAGCTATAGAGCGTGCTTTCGCCGCAAGCGATGTGTACCCGGCCGGACATATAGGCCCGGGCGGAATCCGGCAGGGATTCCTGGTTGAGTCTGATGACCACTTCATAGACCGCTTCCTGCGGGCGCTCGCGCCCCAGCTCCTGGTCACGCTCGGTGAGAACCTCACCGCCGACCTTATTGCTCAGGGCCATCTTCTCGCCGAACTCACCCATGTCATCTTCGGCATGTTGGCCCAGCGAGACGACCTCGCCGGTAAATTTATCTTTACTGAAAGCGTAAAGCATCAGCTCGGCGGCCTGGCCATATTGATTCGGCTGATGGAAGATTCGGCCCAGCATCGACTCGGGCACCCAGACCTTGGCCGCCATCTTACGCGTATCGGCCAACAGCAGCAGCGGCTCACCAATATTGACAAAACGCCCCTGCCCCTTCTTCAGGCTCCGCGTATCGGAAAGAATCTCCCCCCGAAACTCCACCCGCGGCTTTAAGGCCTCCTGAAGCTCACCCAAACGCGTGCGTTCCCGACGCGCAGCACCCAACCGCTCGCGATACTGCTCCACCAGCGTCGTCAAACCCTGCTGCTGATAGCGTTTGATGTCTATCTCCGTCTGAGCGATTGAGGCATCCAGGGCTGTCCGCTCATAAGCCAGCTTGATATTATCAAGACCGGCGACCACTCCGCCCGAAGCATCATCCGGGCTAACCCAAAGGCCTTCGGTCACCCCGCTGCACCAGGTCAGATTGCCCGGCACTTCGCTGCGTAAATATTGTATCTGCTCCGGCTCCAGGATGAAAGGCAGCGTCACTTCCTGCTCCAGCGGCATGAACAAAATCACGCCGATCAGAGCGACTATCAACGCCATGAATATCGTCAGACGAGCCGTCGAAAAAGCGTAAGCCCGCCGCCGACGGATAACCTTGTTCGCGGTCTTATAAAGCGGCAGTAACAGCATCATGCCGCCCAGCCCCACCAGCAATATCCGTCCGAGCCATACCAGATGTACCTGTTCAAGCATATGATAAACAATTCCCAAGATACTGAATACAATAAACCAGCGATATATAAACGCCAAAGTGGAATACATCGGAAACACCATGCGATACTTATGGTCCTCCGGCAGACTCTCGGTCCTGCCGCCCAGCAGACGAACAAACAAACTGCCCAGATATTCCGATGAACGCTGCCGCAGATTCGGCACCTCAATCAAATCCATCATGAAATAATAACCATCGAATCGCAGCAGCGGATTCATATTGAACATTATCGTCGAAAATGAACCCACAATAATCAGATTAAACGCCAATGTATGGATAAAGCTCGGCTGCTCGGTGAAATACCACACCACACAAGCGACACAAGCCACCAGAATCTCCGTCAGAACTCCGCCAGCTGTAACCAGCAGACGATGAGCCTTACTGGGAAAACTCCACGAGTCCGTCACATTACAATACAGAAACGGCGCGAACACCAGAAACATTATGCCAATCTCATGGACCTCGCCGCCAAATTTCTTACATGTCAGGCCGTGGCCGAACTCGTGCAGACATTTAATCAGCCACAATGACGCAAATATCACCGGCACATTATAAATCGTCAGCAGGCCCGTTCGCGTCATCTCCGCGAAATCTCCCCAGCGGTCCAATACTAACCAAATGCCCAATCCCACAAAGCACGTGAAGAACAGTAAAAAACTCCACGTCCAGATGAAACTGATATAAGGCATCATCCGGTCCAGAATCTTATCCGGGTCAATCAGAGGAAACTTGATGTACATCAGGCTGGTCATCTGCCCCTTGAGCTTCATCTTCCGCCGCTTTTCCGACCAGTCATACAAAAGCTCATCGCGATTATCCTGGCCCATCACCAAAAGATTACGTGTTGCCAGGTCCGTGACAAAGGTCGAAATCTCGGCGTTCTGCAGAATATCACTGCCGAACTCCTTGCGGTGCGTTTCTTTGAGTTTACGTAGCGTCGTGCCTTTGCCCAACTGGTCGACGATGAAATATTCTTCACGATTGAAACGGTAATAACGCAGCCCAATCGGGTCTTTCAATACCCAGAAAGGCTGACCATCATAGATATGCTCACTCACCTTCAGCTCAGGGCGCAAACGCGGCAAGGCCTGATCTTCGGGATGCAATTCACTATCTTTATAACCGCTCACCGTACACCTATACTGCTGGTCAATTAGAAAAACTATTGAGTCAGCTCTATCCGAGCCCGCAGGCCGGGCCGAAACTTATAAATATAAGCCCCCTTGCCCACATCCCCGCCGACCACCGGAATATTAGCCAACTCAACCTCTATCCGAAACTGCATCGTCGCGGAATTAGCCGTCGGACTCTTATATACCACCATCGCGTCAACCGGCTCTTCGCTTCCCTGCACATAAACCTGGGCCTTCTGTCCAAGCTTGATTGAGTCCAGCATCTCGACCGGCAAATCAGTCGATACCCGCAAACGTTCAACCTTCATCACCGCCGCCACCAGCTGACCGGCTCGCAGCATCTCGCCAACCGCGACTTTCTTCAAACCCCGATCTTCCAAAGTGCGAACACTCGAAAATTCCACAATCACCCCATCAAAGGGACTGACTACGCTGTGCTTTTCCAGAATCTTTTTGCTGAACGCCAAATCATATTCCAACAGTTTCTTTTCCAGCTTTGCCTGCTGCAAATCCAGCTCCGCCAGCATCTTCGCCTGACGAGCTTCCTGGAATTCCTTCTTGGTCCCCACCCGCATCTCGCCGACATGAGTTTCATAGAGCTTCTTGACGATTTCCAGATTCTCACTGGAATATTCCAGACGAACTTCAGCCTTGCCAACGGTCGTATCATCAGCCAGGCGAACCTCCGTACCGGCAATCTTCAGCTCCATTTCCTGCGTATCCTGCTGGATGATAACCGCGCCGGCCTTGACAAAATCCTGCGGAACATAATTCACGTCGCTGACAATGCCATCAACCGCCGAACTCAGCACCGCGATTTGCTCAGCCTCCAGAAACGAAGGATAATCATCCTGGCTACCCAGGCCATAACCGCTAACCTGGCCGCCAGCTACGCCTGCCCAGAAAAGCAAGCCCCAAATAACCAGCACCCCTAATAACTCTCGAACCATCTTCATAAAATCAGATCCTTCCAATTTGTGAATCAAAACATTACCACCCGCATGAAATCGGCGAACTCATGCGTCACCGCGTACCACAAATTGTGCTCGCCGCACTCGATCGCGACCTTGCCCTCCAAACCTTCACGAGCATCAACCACTTCCTCAAGCTCTGCCGGTGCCGCTACATGAACCTCAATTACATTACGAAATTCATTCTGGCCTGTATTCTGGACATGAGCCCGACGACTCACCGAAAGAACTTCCGAATACAATTTCCGGCCCGGATAAGCATTCAGAATCATGCGAGCCCGCAAACGCTGGCCCGGCTCCAATTTATCATAAGCCCGCAAAAGCTCACCCGCCTGCGTTTCGGGAATATTAACCACCAGTTCCCATTGCGGTTCTGCCGGCACAACCTCCAGAATCGCCTCCCCCCGCTGCACCGGACGCGACCACAACTGACGAACTTTGCTCTCACGAGTAATAACCATACCCGCAACCGGGGCCGTTATCTGATGCTCCAGACGCATCTGGCCATACATCGACAGCTCAGCTCGCAAAGCCTCCAGTCGATGACCCATCTGCGCCGCCTGAGCCGATTGGCCCGGCCGCTGCTTGGCCGCTTCCAAAGCGATACTTGTTTCGGCTATTTGATTCGTAACCCGTTCAATCTGACTGTCTATCGTACGCGTGTCCAGACTAGCCAAAACCTGGCCCGCCTCAACCTTGCGGTCTTCGGGAATCGAAACCACCTCGATTTGGCCGTCCTGCAAAGCATATGCTATCCGCGATTCCAAAGGCGATAATTCCGCCGTCCCCACCACCTTAACCTGCGTCTTTATTACCAGCGGCAGCACAAAAATCACCAGCAGCAGTGCCGCCCATAACGCCCGATGAACCCAGCCCATCCGATAAATCTTATCACGCAGACTTCCCAAAGGACGACTGATTACCCCCAGCGGCAAATTACGATACGCCAGACTGTTCGCTAAAGCCCCGCCTGCCTCCGCTAAAAGACTATCGACCTTCTTACGCAAACCTGAATCCAGCGGAATATCCTTGGCCTGCTCAACCACCAGCGCCCCCACCACCAGACCGTCATGACGAACCGGAAATATCCCCATTACCCGCGTCTCAGCTTGCAGCATATACAAACGAGCCGCTGTAACCAAATCATCCTCGGCATGACGAGTGTCATTCGCCAGCTCCGGCTGCTCGACCAGTAAAGCCTCATCATTCTTGCAAACCATCTCCGCGATCGTTGCGATACTCTGAATGAAATTACTCTTGGCCGCCACCGACTCCAGCCCCGAAACCGATTCCATCCGGAACTTGCCTCGGCTGTTAAAAGTCCCCGCCATACAGCGATAAACACCCAGAAGCTCCTGGCTGTAATTCGCCATCGCATAGCAAACCCGACGCGGGTCCAGACAGCAATGCAAAGCACTGACATACTCCCGCAAACGGCCCGAACGACGAATCTCATCGTTCATCTCGTCAATATGCTTAATCTGCATAAAAGCCGAAGCCCGCTCACACAGAGAAGCCACATAATTCAGATAACCGCGAACCGCGCGAGAATCAACACCTTCAGGACTTATCAGCAGCATAACCGCTTTTACTTCATCCAGAACCTTGATAGGCAAAAACAGCAGTGTATAAGGCGAATCATTCACGCCCGCCTCGCCCAGACCACCATCGTGAACATCAGACTGCTGCTTGCCCGCCAAAACAATCGGGGTACCCGTCTCAAATACCTTGGTAACACCACGCATACAAAGGTCGTACTGACGGCCCCCGTTCTCCATCTCCGCAGCCGCCAGATTCATATAGCAGACCCCGGTAACCCCACCTAAATCATTTATTTCCCAAATCGCCCCGCCCTGGCCCAAAACACCCACCACACGGTCAAGAAACCCCCTGAAATACTGGTCAACCGTCAAATCCGACCTGCCCAGCTCCACGATTTGATTGCTCAATAACGACAACTGATCTTCTAATGAACTCATCTGTGCTTCCAAAACCATACCGCCTCCTGAACCTCACTGTTCATAAGTCAATCCCAAATTATATCATATTATCCCCTCAGCGAAAACCCCCATTCTCACAAAAAAGAAAGGCCCGATCTGGTTTCCCAAACCGGGCCTTTTACTATCTAGAACCTACTATCAGAAATTAGATTCTCTGTTCGTAGTCTACCTGAGCAATATCATAACCATTGGCTGAGGCATTTCTTACCTTGGCACCAAAGATTTGAATATCAACAACGTTACCGCTGAATACACTGTTTACCAGTCTGGTAGAAGCGGTAAGCTCGGCAGTATCACCACCAACAAAGATCTTGCTGGCTTTACCAACCTTCATGCTGGTTACATCATCACCAACAAACAGCTTCGATACCTTAGTGGCAGCAATATTACCTGCATCGCCACCAATCTGTACCTTGCTGAGCTTGTCAGCCTGAACACTGTCAACATCACCTACAATATCAAGATTCTTGATACTCTTGGCGGTAATGTCACCGGCATCACCAGCAACGTACATGTCATTAATACCCTTGAGCTGACCCAACTGAGCAGCTACATCGCCAACGTTACCCTGAATAACTACGTCACTCAGTTTGGCACGGGCGTCGGTCAGGGTAATGTCACCGACATGAGCGGTACCGGCACCAATGGTACCAGCACGCAGGATGTCACGCATATCATCTTCATCCAGAGCACCAACGGCGCTGGCGAAGTCGATCGAACCGCGACCATTGATAACCACATCCGACAGTTTGCCGAACACGGTCGTCCAGTCAGCAGTTACCCTGCGACCAGCCTTCAGGTACAGGGTCTGGTCAACGCCAGCCATGTTCGTGAAGGTATCAAGCTGATTGTCACGATCCAGCTGCTGGGTTACAGCGATGGCACTGGTGTCGCCTTCGATAGTTCCGAAGTCGTCAACAACCAGAGTGGCGGTCGCAGCTACAGCACCATCACCCAGAACGCCAACCATAATCGTGTTGATTACGTCGTTCGAAGTGATGCCACCTGCCCAGGTATTGCCAAAAATCAACAAATCATCAACAGTGTCACCAGCCAAAGCCAGGGTCGTGCCAGCAGCACCAAGACCGACAGCCGTTACGTCGGTACCATCAACGATGGCCACAACACCGGCACCCGGAGTAACCGTCAAGTCACCGACAGTCACCGCGTTCAGGCTCGTTGCGACAACTTCGCCATTGGTAACCTGCAGGCCAACATTATCCATGGCAGCCGCGGCATTGGTCGCCGGAGCAATCACCATACCAATTGAATTGGCGGCGATATTAGCAACGGTTACAGCACCCAGAGGAGCCAGGATACCTTCAAAGTTGCCAGCGATGTTGTATACACCAGTTACATTGCCAACCGGGGCATTTACCAGGCCCATGGCATCGCCGCCAACGTAAGCACCGTCATTGCCGGTACCCATGGCGTCGAAGTTGGCAGTAATATTGGCTACTTCACTCAGTACACCACCGGTGAACCAGGCAGGTACAAAGGCAGCCAAAGTCGCACCGAACTCAGCCGAAATCAAAGCGTCAAGATCAACTGCCGCGATAGCGATAGGACCTTCAGCCTGGAAATCACCGTCGATGCCCTTGCTGGCTACGATTGAGCCAATGCTGGTCGCAGCATCAACTTCGACTGCCAGAGCAAAACCAAGGGCGTTATCCATAATCGCACCGTTCAGCGATACGATATGGCCAATATCACCAGCGACATCAGCAGCCAGCGAGAAGTCGCCGTTCACTACCATACCACCGGTTACATTGTCAGCAGCCACGGTCAACTCGGCGTCGAACACATCATTATCATTTAGTGCGGTGTCCATCACGGTCGGGGCAGCCACAACATCGAACGTCGTCGTGCCCAGAGCGTTGAACTCGGCCTGAACAGCTTCACTGGTCCGGGCCGTGGTGGCACCTTCGCCTACCAGCAACCAGCCCAGGTCACCTTCAACCGTCAGAGCCCACCGACCGTCTTCAACATCAATCAAACGATCAACATCGATAGTGGCAACACCATTGGCGGTCGCGTTGATTGCCGCGGTCGCGCCAAAGACGGTCATCTGACCAACTGTGGCGTTGGTGGTATCAACTGCACCAGCGGCAATCTCATACATCGCGGGAGCACCACCGGCGTTCAGCGTGTAAACAACCGGGTCGGCATCAACTGCCGACAGCACGTTCATGATAACCGCGCCACCGTTACCGGCTACAGCACCCAGGGCCAACTGACCAGTGATGCCAACACCCTCAAGGGTAATAGCGCCACCAGCACCGCCGCCGCCTTCAAATATGTCAGCAGCCAGGGCACCGCCATTTGCGGTAATATTCGCACCGTCGCCGCCTATCATAATCAAACCATCAATACCGAGCTCAGCCGTAATCGCGCCGCAGTCGCCGCCCACGATCAATTGAGCCGTGCCGGTCATGCCGCCCACAGCCTGAGCAACCGAACCGTCAACATTCAGAATCTGCTGACCCAGGGTAATCACGCCAACATCTCCGTCAGCCTGAATCGTACCGCTGAAATCACCCAGAATATCGATAGTGCCGATGTCACTTGCACCAGCCGCTACCGCACTGCTCTGGGTAATTGTACCAGCCATATTACCGGTCGTCGTGTCGCCCGCGGTTCCAACTACGATATTATCAACATCGAAGGCCCAGATACCGCCGCCGACCAAAATCGAACCATCAACCGTCACGTTGCCAAGGTCAATTGCAGTCAGCATGTAATCCAAGTCACCATCAACATCGACGTTACCATTGCCCTGGCCGAACGCACTGGACATAGCAACGGTAAACGAACCATCGGTGTTCGCCGTCAAGATGAACTCAGAGACACCAGTGTCGCCCGCCTCAAGGTCCGGACCACTACTGAAGCTGGTTCCGTCACCAATCGCGAAGCTGACGTCATCACCGGCACTGGCATTGCTGACCGGAATCGTGTAGGCAACTGCCGCTGTTCCAGCAGGATCAGCGATCGTCACAGCACCACCACCCGGATTAACAAACAAAGCCTGCAACTGAGCAGCTGTCGGGTCATCAACACCGTTGGCCGAACCCGCTGCCACAGCACCAATGCTGCTGGTCAGAACCGGGTCCAAATCGCCTTCGACGATAACAGCGTCAATTGTACCAGCCAAACCAGTGTTAATACCGGTTGCGGCACCTTCAACTGTCAGCGTGCCAATCACATTGCCACCACCGACGATACTGTCATTATCAAAGTCCAGACCAGCCAGATTGAACTGAGCGTCATCCAGAACCGTATTGCCGGCATCATCAGTTGTCGTAGTAGTCAGCGAGATATTAAGAGAAGCATCGCGAACCGCGGTACCATCCCAGTTATCAATCGCCGTAATCGTCAGAGCACCTGCCAGGAAGGTGTAGTTGAAGATAGCGTTAGCGGCGGTCGTGCCGTCAGCACCGGTCGCCGCGAAGATATAATCAACGCCTGCAATCTGGAAGGTAGTTATCGGAGAGCCCGTCGTGCCCTGACTTGCGATAATCGTACCGGTAATGTCATCACCGATAACGCTGTCGATGTCGCCACCGGCAGTGATATTACTCGTCACGTCAGAGTTACCACCAACGGTATAGTCGCTGATTTCTACCGAATTAATATTACCAACTGTGGCAAGAATCGCACCGGTAATGTCACCATCAACGGCACTTACCGAGCCAATACTGCCCAGGTCCGCGGTAATAGCCGCGGTAACAGCTGCTGCCGCATTCATATCCAGGCCGTTCGATACGCTGTCAATATTACCATCGGCAGTAATCACGCCGGCCAGAAGACCATAGGACGAAATCGCACCAATCGAGCCAGCCACCAGAGTGCTGGTGTCAGCAAAGTCGGTTACATACTGAGCAACAGTCGATGTCGTACTGCTCGCCGTTATCGTCGCGTTCAAAGCACCGCCGGCAGTCACCGAAGTGACATAGCCTTCAGTTGCTGTGATTGTCGCACCAGCAAGAATCGCACCAGCGACGAATACGTCGCCAACGTTACCGGCTGTGGCATCAATAATACCAGCACCTGTCATATCTCCGGTTACATCTACACCGCCGGCAATTGCCGTGGCTTCAATTTCCGCGGCCAAATCACCGTTTACCACGATGTCGGTCAGGGTACCGGTTACATCAATCTTGGCATTGACATCACCATTAACGATAATATCAGTCGCATTACCCTGAATTGTCAGAGCGCCGGTAATATCACCATTAACTGTCAAAACACCAACATTAGAGGTAATCGTCAGACCACCTGCCGCAACACCACCGATGGTAATATCGCCGCCGGTCAGAGTACCAGCCAAATCACCGTCAACCTGCATAGTTGCCACGGTAACATTTGTCACGTTGGTCGTGTCAAAATCACCTTCTACGACCAGGTTCACCGAACCAACATCGGTCGTAGCTACGGCCGACAAGGCAACCAATTCAACACTAGTCGCCGCTGACAAAGGAGCGTCGGGATCAGTAAACACCTGCTCACCACCGGTCGATACGCGACTGGTTACATATACATCAACCGCTGCGCCATTGGTATCCAACGCGGTTACACTGAACGTCGGAGGAGCGGCGGCACCATTAAATACTACGTTGGCGGTCGCGCCCGAAACGGTTGTGGTGGTCGAACCAGCCTGGAACGCCCACACCGCATAGCTATTACCATTATGAATTACGGTATAAAGCGGGGAACCGCTCTCAGCAGCAGCAGCCGAAACGGCAGCCGTTATATCACCGGCACCGGCATTGACAACATCAATGTCGCCAGTAGCGGTAATCGCCGCACTTATGTGGTCAGCAACACCTTGACCGGACTGAACCGTGCCAATATTGTCACCGTCAATCGTAGCCGAAATCGCACCGCCCGAAATGATTGAACCAATATCACCGGTCAAATCAATATCGCCGGAAATAGCGCCAGCCGAACGCAGCAGCGTCAGGTCAACACCATCAATATTAACAACAGCCGCACCACCGGCTATTACCGAGGCAATATCGCCACCGGTCGTCCCGTCAGTATCGCTGTCCGCCAGAATCACTGCCGTATTACCACCGGAACCCAAAACGCCCGAAGTGTTAATGTTGGCAATATCATTTTCCGCTGACCAGGTCACTACTGCACCGGCACCTATCGAGGTGGGCTCATTAGTACCACCGGTAACACCGATGTTATAACCCTGGAAGGTTACCGCCGAAGCAGCACCAATCGTACCGGTTACATCAATGGTTCCAACGTTACCAGTCAGAGCCGTTCCGCCGTTATCGGCCACGAACGAAATCGCGCCACCGGCGACCGAACCAACATTGCCGGTCACATCAATGTCGCCCAAATCGTCATTAGCGACAAACTGAATCAAACCAGCACCACTGGAATTAACATTACCAGTAATGGTTACATCACCAATCGAACCCAGAGCAGCCGCACCGTTGGCATCGAACAGAATCGTACCCGCCGCGGTCGTAAGAGCAGCACTGCTGGTTATATTGCCAATGCTCTGACCCAGGAAGCTGATGTCAGCACCACCATCGGTACTGGAATTTGTAATACCTGCCAGGCTTACCGCGCCCAAACCAGCGGCGGTTGCGCCATCAGCACCAATCGTAATGCTGCCGTCAATAACACCGGTCGTCGAAATCAGACCCGTGGCAGTGAAGCCAGCCATGCCGCCTGCACCACTCGGAGCAATCAAAATATCACTGTCATTGGTAGCGGTGCTGGTAATCGAACCAACCTGGGTCAGGCCAGTTATACCGCCTACGCCGCCATCAATAGTCAAATCGCCACCACCGGCACCACTCAAAGTGATATTGCCCATGGTAACCGAGGCCAAGCCATCGTTGGTTTCAGTCGCGTCAGCGTCAATTGCTACGCCGCCTGCACCGCTAATTGTCACCGCACCGGTTGTCAAAGCACCGATACCTTCGGCATTGACGATGAAGCCACCAGCACCAGCAAGTGTAACAGCACCAACACTCAGCGAAGTAAGGTTGGTCGCTACAGCGTCGTTGTCAATCGTGAAGGTGATGGCATTACCTGCCGGGATGATATCACCAGCCCAGCTAATCGCGCCAACCGAACCGGCATCAATCAGACAGTTGTCTGTCGCACCGCTCATATTCAGGTCAGTGTCTGCCGAGGTAATCGTGCCAATAGCACCGGTACCCTCAGTTACAAAGTGAATTTCGCAGGCAATGTCAGTACCGGATACTGAAGGCAGGGTAATATTGCCCATACCCAAATCACCGGCCGTAGCGAAGTCGTTGCCGTTGACAATCGGGATATCACCTGTACCAAGGTTAATCTGGTCGGCAATTGTCAGCACAACCGTCTCACCATCTATGGTGTTGGTCGATACGCCTCCGATAAAGTCAGCAACATTAAGGCCCGAAGCAATCACCAGCGTTACACTGGTGGCAGCTGAGCTAAGACCACTCAGATCAATATTGCCAATTGCCTTATTCGAGATAATCGAAATCGTACGAGCACCGGCACCCGCCGTATCCGCAGTGATGCTCAAATTCAACGATACCGTATCATCGGTCGTCGCGTCTGTAATATCCGCTACTGCAACCGTAACGCCGGTGGTGGTCGATTCACCAATACCGATAATACCATCGCTGGTATCGAAGGTAGCATCGCCATTGACACCACCATCATCCCAGGTAGCAAAGCAACCCGGAGTATCCAGACTAACTATTGTTGCCGGAGCGATCCTTTCTTCTAGTTCCTCGACACGCAAACGCGAGCCGAACCTTTGGGACTTACGCAGCAGCGTAGTACCCAGTGTTTCCTTGCGAGCCTTCCTGATTAGTTTGCGAAGCCCGTTAGCCATGACATGAATCTCCTTTCGCGGTTATTAACCGGAACTTCAGGTTATTATTCTGTCCCGTTAGTGTTTTAGTTTAAAAAACCTGACTTATTATATACTTTTGTTTACCGATCTATCGCTTCCAACCGGACTGCCACACTCTACAATCGCCGGTCGGGTTGGCCGAATCGCCATAGACAGTTCACCAACTGTCTTATTTTTCTGCTATTTATACGCCTTTCTTTTAATTTTTCCACGCTTTTTCTAAAAAATTCTTATTTTCCACTACAAAACCGACCAAAACCAATCTTCTCACAACTACACTGTTGCCAAAAATCAGCCCTGTTTCCACCGCAGACAGGCGCTTATTCCTGCGGTCTATTCGGCCAAATAGCCTTTTCAATAGTGATACAAGCGACGGGATGAGCCAAACTTAATTTTACTGACAAATGCCTACTTCCGACTCTGCGCTCCGTCGCGTCTTATCTACCCGCAAATACCTCTGTCGCGTCCGACACCTGATTTGTCGCGGGCATTCATAACCTTATCAAAATTAACCACTTACACCCGATAACTCCCTCTGCTCGACCACCCGAAAACGCCTGCCCGCACCACTAAAATCCTGCCGGCACACATCTCCGCGCTCTCGCAAGGGGCATGTAAGTGCATATACTACAGTGCTATGTATCACCACAGACACCGGGTGTCAACCCCATTTGCAAAAAAATTTCTAGATTCTTTTACCAGAGCCGACCTTTATCCAAATTAACAATGCCGCGTTACTATGCTGCTATCGCAGCTCCGGGTCTTGTGTATAACCGCACAAGACCCGGAAACTACCGTTTTATCTACTTCTTCTCAGCAGTACCCGGCTGCAAACGACGCTGGAAATTCAGCTCGATTACGCCAAAATTCTGCTCATGACGCATAATCGTCTGCTGCAAGGCTGCATACAAACGTTTCGCCGTGAAATAATTCAATACCATCCGGTCATCGACCTTCAGGTTCTGATCCTGCCGACTGAACGGATTCGGATTCAACGCGAAGTCAATAATTACTTCTTCAGGTGAGCCGGTTACCCGACAAAAATTCGAGTATTTACTCACAACCTGGCTGTCATCTAAATTAATACGTATCTGCTGGCCTTCGCCGGCCTTCTCAGTTACGTTCGCTTCAGTCTTCTTGTCGTCTTTCTTTGCTTCTGCCATCAGGAACTACCTTTCTACTTCGATGATAATTAATTTTCCTGGCTTTTCCAGTACCTACCGGCCAACTCCGACCGAACATGCGGGCTGCTCTTTCGCCTTTTACAGCCCTGAACCCTAAATATTTAGTGTCCGGTTGGCCGACTGTCAAGCTTAATCAACACCAAACCCCCAAAAAAATCAATCTTAACAGTGTTATTATCGTACCTATCTGCCCATTCTCTTTCATCTTAACGCATTTTTTCCACCACAACCAAATATCCACTAACAATACTGCCAGGCAACCTCAAAAACATCTCGCCCAAACAATAACGCAAAGACCAGATTCCGTTTATACGTTCAAGAATCACTCTTGTTCACATAAAGAGTCTGAGTCGGGAACGCGAATTCTATTCCCTCAGCCTCAAAATCACGCATCATCGCCAGATTGACCCGCTCAGCTATATCAAGATACATCCAGTAGTCCGGCGGAGAAACCCAATATATCACCAGAATATTCAGCGACCATTCATTAAAATCGTTAAAATAAACCCGCGGCGGCAAATCAACCACGGAGTTAATCTCGGGTATTTCCGCCAATATGCCTTTGATTATCGCCAAAGCCTTCTCGACCTTCGCTGGCTCGGTATCATAAGTGATAGTAATATTGGCAACTCGCTTTATCGTCGGACGCTTACTGATATTCTCAACCATGTCATTAGCAATTTTACTGTTCGGCACACTCACCAGATGACCATCCAGCGTACGTATCCGAGTGCTGCGGAAACCAACCTCCTCCACCGGCCCGTCATAACCGCCAATTTTGATGCGATCACCAACCTGAAAAGGCCGGTCAGCGAATATCGTCACCGAGCCAAACAGATTACTAACCGTATCCTGAGCCGCCAAAGCAAACGCCAGACCGCCAATACCAGCCGCTGCCAATATCGTCTTTACATCCATTTCCAACACACTGTCAGCAATGAATAGCACCGAAACTATCACCACAAATATCCGCAAACTCTTGCGAATCAGCGGTACCAACATATCGTCAAGCGGCGTTTCCGTACGACTGGTCAGGTTCCGCAGATAGTACTCCACAATATCTACCAGTCGAAAAACCCACCACGCCACCGCCGCCGACATAATAACCAGACCTATCTTCTTCCAACTGTCCTCAATCCCCACCGAAAAACCCGCATCCCCAAAAACCATCGCCAATCGCGAAAAATAAATGCCGACACCAAATATCATCATCGCCGCCGGCCGCGAAATCGTCTTCATCAGCAGCTCAAAAAAATGAACCCCTTCCCGCACCTCACAACGCTTATATATCTCGTCCAGTATAAACCGAACTATCCGCCCCACCACTAATGTACCCAATATAACACCCAGAAGCACAAAATAACGCCAAAGTTCATTACCCTGATAGGTATTCGACCAAATATCAGCCACCGCCTTGCCCACCCCGCCGGCAGGCTCTGCCTGGCTCTGACCCAATACCACCGTCATAATCCCAAAAATCATATCCATACTCTAAAGTCCTGATACCTGCTCAATAACTCATAAACACCACTGCCGAAAAGGCAGAAACCGAACAACAACCCGATTGTATAGCCCCCAAACCCCAAAAACAACCATAACCTGAAAAAACCAACTTTGCCCCGCCGGATACCGCTACTTGACGAACACCACCCTCACCGCTAACGTAGTCACCAGCGATAACCGATACATCATATATATTGAAACTTAGCGAAAAATAACGCAACTCGATAAAAATAAAGAAGTTACCTAAAATTAGGCCCACCGCCGGGAACCACAAAACATGCCTCAATCATCCACCCCGCCCAGAAAAACCGCACTCGAATCTTTCAAAGACACCATCGAAGCGCTCGTAATGGCCTTCATATTGGCCTTCGTCTTCCGAGCTTTCGTCGCCGAAGCATTCGTAATCCCCACCGGTTCAATGGCAGACACCCTCCGTGGCGCCCATTTTGGGCTTACCTGCCCCGCCTGCGGATATGAGTACAACTACGGCTTCAAAAACGACTGTTATTTCATCAATCCCAGAAGCTCTCAAAGCACTTTCGACAAAGGCCAAATTCCCAACTGGCCTATTAGCGTATACCCTTCACGCATCAGAACCCACTCCGGCGAACCAGTTTGCCCCATGTGCGGCACCCCCGCCCTCAAGGAATACAACCAATATGTCAACAACGGCGACCGAATCCTGGTCTATAAATTCTTCTATCAGTTCCAGGACCCCAAAAGATGGGATGTCATAGTCTTCAAGAACCCCTCCCAGCCCCAGGAAAACTACATCAAAAGACTAGTGGCCCTGCCCGAAGAAACCATCGAAATCATCGACGGCGACATTTACATTGATGGAACCATCCAGACCAAACCCCAACATATCCAGGAGGTACTCTGGATACCCGTCTTCCTGAACGACTTTCAGCCTGAGGAACGCTTCGTCTCCGACCGCTGGACCCAACCATTCAACCCCGCCGCCGAATCTTCAAACTGGAACATCGACCAAACCCAACGCGTTTTCGACTTCAACGGCTCCCCAACCCCCAACACGCTAACCTTCAACCCCGACCGCCTGATACCACTGCTCCGCAGCTTTGCCGCCTACAACGGCCTGCACGCCAATCGTATGCCCTTCATCAGCGACCTGAAACTCCAGTTTGTCATCGTCCCCCAGCAGGACGGTACAGCCATTAATATCGAACTCGGAAAATACGGCAAAACTTACCTTGCCCAAATATCACCCGACGGCCAATGCAAAATACTCGACCAGGACCAACAGATTCTCGCCCAGCAAAAACTCGAACCATTCCAACCCCATAAACCCGTACAAATCGCCTTCGCCATCCTCGACCATCAAATCAAACTCGACATCGATGATAACCGCCTAACCTGGCAAGGCCCCAACGACCCCGACCAGTGGGGCTATCAACCTCTAACTCAAATACCCCCCACAGTTACCCTGACCGCTCAGGGCGCACCCTGCTCATTCAAACAACTGGGCCTCTATCGCGACATCTACTACACCAACTACAGCGGCTCAAATACCAAACGCGGAACCGAAGGACTACCGTTCACGCTCGACAAAGACGAATTCTTTGTCTGCGGCGACAACAGCCCCGAAAGCTACGACTCCAGACTATGGGCAGCCCCTGGAAAAAATAATTTCGGCATGCCCTACCGAACCGGAATTGTACCACGTAACAACCTCATCGGCCGAGCCCTCTTCGTCTACTGGCCCGCCGGATACCGAATCACCAACAAAATGCCCATTGCGATTGTCCCCAATTTCGGCGAAATGAGATTTATCCACTAATCAAATAACATCTTCCTCACAAACCTTACCGAATATCATCCGGCCCGCCGAAGTTTGTAGCGACGAAGTCACGATAACTTCAACTTCCTGACCGACATGCTTTCGGCCTTCTTCAACGACCACCATCGTGCCGTCGTCCATGTAGCCCACCCCCTGGCCCGGCTGGTCACCCGGCTTGACCAGCTTGACAATCATATTCTCGCCCGGCAGCCGCACCGGCTTCAAGGCGTTGGCCAGTTCATTTATATTTATCACCTGCACCCCCCGCAAACTCGCGACCTTATTAAGATTATAATCATTCGTTATCAGTTTGCCCTTGAGTTTCAACGCCGACGCTACCAACTGATGGTCAACCGGCTCTTTCTGCTCGGCCAAAGTCAAACTGACATCTTCGATACTAAGATCATACTTGCCGTCCGTCTGCATCTTATTCAAAATATCCAGACCCCGCCGACCGCGTACCCGCCGAATGCGGTCCGAAGAATCCGCTATCTTTTGCAACTCATTCAAAACAAAACGCGGTATCAACAGTGGAGCATCCAGAACACCCGTCGCCGCGATGTCAGCGACACGACCGTCAATAATCACCGAAGTGTCCAGAATCAAAGGACACGTATTCTTGGTCTGCTTGCTGAACTCCACGTAGGGAATGATAAAACGAAAATCATCTTTCGTCTGCATAATAAAAACTATGGACAGGTAACAGCACAAAACGTTGATAATCCATTTAATCCCGCCCTTGGCCTGAAAGAAATCCGTACCTTCCTGAACATTATAAACCACAAAAAGAAAGTCCAGCACATGATTCAATACCAGCCCTATCAGCATCCCCACAGCAATCCCAAAGAAAATCACTACCATCCCCGCCAGATTCTTACGCTTGACCAGAATATCAATCCCCAGCCCCAGAAAGATAACCCCCGCACAACCAACATACGCCATCGTACGATGAACCGTAAAAGTGTTCGTCTCCTGAAAATAAAACGCGCCGCCTTCGGTAAAGCCCATCAACAACAGAGAAAAGATAAGCACAATAAATATCGCACGTATCAACCAGATAACCATATCTATGCTCCTGTTAAAAAATAAAAATGTTAAATTATCTGCCGGACTCAAAAAAACAAATAGAAAATAATAATAATAATACACCCGGCTATCACACAATTTTATCTACCAGCGTCCGCAAAACATCATTACCAAACAAACCAAAATAATATTCGCGGTCGCGCCAAATCTCTTCAAGCTTCGTACGACATTTCAGCCGCTCAATTTTTTCATCTATCTCACGTCCGGCGTTAGCGACAATCTCTTTTAATTGCCGATTAACTTCCCTTATCTCCTCAAACACCGCTCGTCTTTCTTCAGCACTGCCGCCGGCTTTCAACTGCTCATTTTTCCTGACAGCCGCCTCACGTCTAGCCGTCAATTCCGCCGCCCCTCCCGAATTTCCCGTCCCAAGATACCTCTGCGGATTATAAACCACATCACGCCGCATCCGCTCCAACTGCCGCAACTGCTCTGCCAGCCGCGCCGCATCCAAACCCTCCCCGCCCGCTGGATACAAAGTCGCCGAAACACACCCAAATCGGGGTGCCCGGACACCATAAAACTCTGAAACAAAACTGTCCGTCACTTCATCGTACCGCGCCCCGCCGATTCCGTGAATAAAATAATCTGCCAAAAATAACCGCAAAAATGCCGTCAGACCGACCGCACGAGGCCGCAATGAACCATCCATATCATCTGCAAACACCCCTTCGCGTCTCTTACCCCGCCCAACTTTCCAAAATGGAAGTTCAAATCTATCGCCCGCAACCCGCAAATCCGGCATAGGCCGAGACCGCCCCGATATCCCATTTCGCCCCCGATATTCCGCCAAAGCCCCATTATAACACCGGACCGCCTCCGCCGCCCGACCCGCCATATCCGCCGCGAAAACTCCGAATCCTTCACTGTCGCACAACCGCGAAACCGGCAGCTCCAGCCACCTCAAACCCAACCGCCCTGCTAAACGATGATTCAATAGCGTAAACATCTCCGCCAGATTGCCCGCCCGCGCGGAACACTCCCTGGCCTCCCCCAAAACCTCCCGCACCTTCCCCGAATCCACGATAGGCCGCAATCCCCCCGCCTCTTTTTCCACCGCCGCCCAGAACTCCTCGCCCGGCACCGCCTGAAACTCCATCGGCACCGACCCGTCAACACCACCCATCCTCCACAACCTCACCGCTGCCCCATCAGCCTTCTCAACCGGAACCCGAAAATCAATATTCTTCGGCAAATCGCTGTCAACCACGATATTCAAAGCAACTCCCCCCGTCCGGCCCGCCAGATAATCCAATAGTGCGTACTTTATAAAAATCCCCGCGTGATTGAACTGGCACTGATGGCCTGTAACTATCAGAGGCCCAGCTTCAGGAATTTCCCCTGCCTCAAACCCCAGCCCCCTGGTATATTCCCCCGCCCGGCCCAGCAGCTCCCGCCGAACCGACCGCCGTAATTCGCCAAGTCTATACCCGCCAATCTCCGCCGAACTATCATTCAGCAAAGAACGATTCAACTCCACATCTTCAATTATCCGCCCGATTTCAGGCCAGACCAGCACCTCCCTCGGTCCTGTAGGCATAGAAAGTCCGACTGAAATATTGTCTTTGTCCATAATAAATATTCTAAAGCCCCCTGCCCGCACCAGCCGGGCTTAAGACCCGCATTTACGAGCACAGCAGTCGCAGGAGGCCACCCTAGATATACCCGAAAATCCCGCCCGCGACAAGGAACGCTCCAGAACCTCGCGATAATGCCCCAAGCGATGCTGAGGGTCATCCAGCTCGCCCCCAAAATGTCGGTTCGGGTCATTATATATCAAACTCACCGGTATCTCCCGCACCTTCAGCCCCCGCCGGGCAACCTCAACCCAAAACTCCAAAGGTATCGCGTAACCCGGCTCCGTCAGCTTCAGCCCCTCAACCGCCCCCACCCGATACGCCTTAAAACCGCAAAAAGCATCCGTAATCCCCAAATCAAACAGACCATTCAGCTGTTTCGTTATCATCTGATTTATCCACCGCCGGTCCTTGGGTGGTACGTCCGACTTCTCAGACTCAGCCATATACCGAGACCCGCTGATAATATCACTGTCACCCCGCCTGATAGCCTCAAAAAAAGCCGGTATCCGCTGAGGCTCATGCTGCAAATCGCAGTCCATGGTTATAACCCACTCAAAACCATGCCCGCTGGCAAACCCCAGCGCATCAATAATCGCCTGACCATAACCTCTGTTTATCTCTCTGGTTATGACAAAAACATCCCGCCGGCCCGCCAAAATCTCCTTGGTCCCGTCCGTACTGCCGTCATCGATAACCAGCACGTCATCTACATATTTCAGAACCGAATCCAAAACCCCCGACAGATTTGCCGACTCATTATAAGCCGGAATCGCCAGTAAAACAGTTCCTTTTGTCTCGGTAGTATTTAACATCCTATCCCAATGATAGTTGGTAAGACCCAAAAGTCAACCCAAACACTCTGAATTGCCCCAGCCACCCATCGCCGATATAATACAAAAGCCACCTGCGCGATAGGGTGGCAGCTTCTTGCAAAGCAAGGGGCTGGCTGACGTTATTTTTGGCATTATTTGACATTTGGGCAACAGCCCATAATATCTAAAAAAACTACCTATCAACACACAAGAGCTTATATAATAATGACTTCCAAAGCCTCACCCCAACAGCTTTACGATAATGTCCAGAAGATTATCAAACCCCTGAATAATGCCATCGTAGCCTTTTCCGGCGGTGTGGACAGCACTTTACTGCTCAAAATCGCCCTCGACACCCTCGGCCCCAAAAACGTACTCGCCGTCACCGCCCAAAGTGAATCAATGCCCAAATTCCAGTTCGACCAGGCCATCGAAATCTCCACCCAACTGGGCAGCAAACAGGAAATAATCTTCCCGCATGAAATTGACGACCCCAATTACCAGGCCAATACCCCCCAACGCTGCTACCATTGCAAATGCAAAATCTTCGATATACTAACCTCGCTCGCCCAAGCCAAACATTACGAAGCGATACTCTGCGGCGACAACGCCGACGACATCCACGACTACCGCCCGGGCCTCCAGGCCGTAAAAGAATACCATATCATCAGCCCCCTCCAAAAGGCAGGCCTAACCAAAAACAACATCCGCCAACTCAGCAAACATCTAAACCTGAACACCTGGGACAAACCCGCCCAACCCTGTCTGGCCACCCGCATACCTTACGGCCAAACCATCACCCCCGAAAAACTCCAACAAATAGAACAAGCCGAAACCCTTCTCAACAGCCTGGACTTCCCCGAATCCCGCCTCAGACATCATGGCCAAACCGCCCGCATCGAAGTTCCCGCCGAAAAACTAAACGAAATTATCAAACTGCGTGAAAAAATCATTCCCACCCTCAAAGAACTCGGCTTCACCTACATAACCCTCGACCTCCAGGGCTTCCGCAGCGGCTCCGCCGACGAAACCCTGACTCCCAACCAAAAATAAAATGATTCGACCAAAGATCAAACCACGCCGTTAAGTTACTTGCCAGCCACGTAAGCGACCAACGGAAGCGCCAAATACGCCAAACGCTCGCGGCGATCTATCAGTGCGATACGCACCTCGGCCAAAGGCCGAAACCTCGCCGTTCACTCATGCCTCTTGCCTGATATAAACCACCTCACCATCAACCATCGTCAACGCACATTCACACTCCCCACCCACAACCTCTCGCAAAACCTCATCCCCCGCCACTCGCAAAGCAACCAGATCCGCCTTATACCCTGCCTTCAACACCCCAATCTCATTCTGTAAGCCAAGTCCCAGCGCCCCGCCCCGCGTTGCCATATCAATAATCCGCTCCGGTGACAGTCCCGGAAACTGCTCATACACCAGCTTCATCTCCGCCAACATACTCAGCGAATCATTACTGGCCAGACTGTCTGTCCCTAAACAAACATTAACCCCCGCCCCCAGCATCTCCATTAGCGGATGCCGCTGATGCCCAAAAAAATCATGTGAACGCGGACAATAAACCACACTATGCCCCGCCTGCGCCAGTCCCGCGATTTCCTGCTCATTAGCATAATTAACATGCGCCAAAAGAAACCGCTGCCCCCGCAAATCCAAACCCAGAAAATATTCCACAGGCCGCTCACCCGGAAACGCAAACGAACCATCCCACCTGCCCCGCTCCCGCAAAAAACCAACCCACTCGCCCGAACCATCCCGCAAAAAATCAAACTCACCTTTATCTTCAGCCAAATGACTCGTAACGATTAGCCCATGTTCCGCCGCCAGCGCTGCTGTCAGTTCATAAACCTCACCCCGCGTAGAATATGGGGCGTGCGGCGAAAGCCCCAACCGCAAAAGCTCGTCACCTTCGGTCTTGGCGATACACCGCCGCAAATACTCGCCCGGCCCGGCCAAATCAGCCGTCGTAGCGAACACCTCGGCGAAACAAACTTTGCGAATCCGCTCTTTCGCCAAAAAACTCCACGCCTGATGCTCATAAGAAATATCCCCCACCGTCGTCACCCCATAGCTCAGCGACTCCCGCACCCCTGCCGCCACCGTCTTTGCCAAATCACCCCGCTTCCGTCCCCGCAGCTGCACCAGCCGCCGCACCCAGTCCGTAAAATCCCCTTCATAACCAACCTCACCCCGCAAATCCGCAAGCTCTAAATGACCATGAGCATTCACCAACCCCGGCAGGAGGACACAATCCGGCAGCTCAATAATTCCCGCACCGGCAAACCGCCGCCGCAAATCCGAAAATTCCCCCACCGCCGTAATAACCGAAGATTCAACCCCCACCGCCCCCTCTCTAATCACCCCCCGGCCAGCTCCATAAACCCACCCCGCCCGAACTATAAATCCATTTGCCACATTAACCCAAACAAACTATCCGAGCCGCACACGCAAGTAAGCGGTGCCGTTAAAACAAAAAAATCCCGCCGAAGGCAGGCACCACGCCGTTCACTTATGCCTTGTGCCTCTTGCCTTATGCCTTATGCCTGCCGTTAAATATTGACCGGACTACGACTAAGCCTGCCAGCCTTATCCACCGAACCAACCTGCCCGACCTTAACCGTCTCACCGCTGAACTGTTGCTGCATCAGCATCTCTTCCAGATCGCCAGCCCGGTTTTCCATCTCCAGCATCTCCATGAATTTCAGAGCCGTCTCCAGTCGCGCCCGCGCAATCTCACGCACCGCGTCAAACCGGAAACTCTCCCGCAAACGAGCCTGCCAGTAATCATATTCAATCTTGCGTTTCCAGCTGCTCAAAGCCTCGCTCACCCCCCGGCCATGAATCACGTACCGACGGCATTCATTAAAAATACCCGTCGCCCCCATATCATCCAGATTCCGGGCATCCGACAGAATCATCGCCTCGATAAGATTCGTATCCCGCCGGCCCGACTCGATAATAATACTGCAAACCCGCTCCATCTGACGCGGATTCAATATATCAGCCACCCGCTCCTGCACGACCTGCGTCGAAAAATCACGCAAATCCGAATCCGTCAGGTCCGCCAGCACCAGCCGCGAGACCCGATCACCCTGATTAGCATAGCGAGCAAAACCCGCATCCCGAAACAGAGCCGCCACATTCAGGCAGTCGCGGTCTATCTGGAAACGCTGCACCTCCCGCAACTGAGCGATACTGCCGCAATGACGCATTACCCGCGCCGCCCGGTCTATCAGATAACGGTCCGGCATCCCCTTAACAGTAGGAATCGCCAGAACCTGTTCAGCCAATTCTTTTATCACATTCAGGTCAACCATGTCTTCGCTCCCGGTTAGAGTTACTCCGACCGAGATTTCCTCAGTCAGACTCTAAGCCTATCGACCAGCCCCCCGAAATGGCTTGAAAAACAACAACCTTCTAACAATTCCTCCCCGATCATCCCGCTTTTCACTTTGAGATATATCCGTACTCAGCTTCATGGACCGCATTTGCCATACGCTCAGCCAACTCATCCTAGTGCCGCCTTCGACTGCTCCTTCGTAAACCGTTTTTCTTCCATGACTTACCTCAAATTCCCTGTTGTTACCCATCTAAAAAGAACACCGTGTAAGTCATTGTATAATAAATAGTTACGGAGATTCAGGAAATTTTGTCGCCCCCCTCCCCATCTTTCGCTAATGCGTTGGTCGGTCCGCGAAAACCACCATATTACCAAATATAATATTAGTCTCTTACAAGTAATATTTTACGCAAAATGGCAACAATATTCCCGGAACCGCGTGTATATAATTAAATTAGTTGCCGTTAAAAATCCGCGAAATCCGTGTAATCCGCGGCTAAATATTTTTTTCTGATAGAATTTAGTGCTTGGGGTTTCCAGTTTATCTGGGTTAGGAAAACTGCGAAAAATTTTAACCAGCAGGCTAATTCACTCAAAAAAATCTACCTTTGCGACTTGCTCGCCAACCCCAAAACAGTCTTCCCATTGGCCCGGCGTAACTGATTTTTATTCCGGCAGGGCACCCTGCCAGCCTTTTTGGAGCAGTTCGCTCAATTCCTGCACGGTCCTTGCGTACTCTGCTTTGTCAGCGATGTTAGACATTTCCCGGTTGTCTCTCTGGTGGTCGTAAAGTTCGGTCGCAAGAAGTTTATTGTCATCCCACTGTCGCCACTCAACATACCGGAAGTGTTTGGTTCTGATCGCCCGGCCCATAATATCGCCGTGACTTTTATTACGGCTTTTGGTTTTATTACGGGCAAACTGGCTGAACGCCGCTTTTTTCCAAAGCAGATTCGGCTCATCCAGCAGAGCAGCCATGCTCAGCCCTTCCAGATGTTTGGGAGAATCCAGATTGCAAACTTCTGTAAGTGTAGGATAAATATCCACAAATTCCACCAGCGCCTCACACTTTTTCCCATTCGCCTTCCGACCGGCATCGACAATTATCAGCGGTGCATGCGTGTCCAGTTCATAATTACGAGACTTCGCCCAGAGCCCCTGCTCCGAAAGGTGGAATCCATGGTCGCCCCACAAAACCACAACCGTGTTATCAGACAGTTTCAATCGGTCCAGCTCATCCATAACCTTGCCGACCAGCGCATCGGTATAACTCACACAAGCGTAATAAGCATGTCGTAAATACTTGGTTTGTTCTGCCGAAATAGTATCTTCATCCTCAACATCTTTATAACCTTGCAGCTCCAGAGGACTCCGCAGGGCCAACTCCGGCGCACCCGCCGGAAACTCACTCGATTCCGCCGCCAGTATTTTGCCTTCGCCGTACATGTCCCAATATTTCTTAGGCGCACTAAATGGCAAATGGGGTTTGCGAAAGCCTACTCCCAGGAAAAACGCGGTCTTAGATTTAGCATATTCCCCCAGAGCAGTAATGGCGTCATTACACACTTTACCATCAACATAAGCATCATCAGGAACATCGGCACATTCCGCCGCACTCATTTTCTTCTTGGGATTATCCGTCCGATTCTCCGCCAGAACATAGTTATCCCGTTTCGTAATACAGTCATACAAAGGCGGAACCGACCACGAAACAGGGTCTTTCGCAGACCGACCCACCTCATGAAATATTTTCCCAATACTGCGGGTTACATAACCATTATTCTTGAAGTGCTGGGGCAGTGTAACAATACTAGGGACACTGCCTCGAAAATGCGCTTCCAAATCCCAGACTTTGATTGTGTCAGGCCGCGCCCCGGTAAGCAGCGAGGCACGCGACGGATTACATACCGCCACCTGACAATATGCCGATTGAAACAAAACCCCGCGGCCTGCCAGTTTATCAATGTTGGGAGTAATTGCCGATGCGTCACCATAACAACCCAGAGCGGTACGCAAATCGTCAACCGCGATAAAAAGAACGTTTTTCCGCGCCGAATTGGCCGCCAGACTCGAAGCCCAGGAGAGTTTCGATATCGCGTTCAGACTCACCAAAGTTCCGCAATACGCCAGAAAATTACGCCTGTTCATTTCGGACACCTCCAGCTTCAAAAGCAAATAATCGAGCAACAACCCAAAACCTATCATAAAAATTATATGTGTTCAATAACAGGCAAAAAAAGTTGTGCTATAGTTGGCTTGTTTAATTGGGGTTAAAAAAGCATCTTCGATTTGGCTCAGGGACACTAACCCCAATTTCTCACTTAAGGGGTAAAAAGTGGATTTTTGGCTCCTTCAGGGCTGTTGGTCTGTCGCCAACAGTGGTGTTATTTTTTGAGCTGACCGCTGTATATTTTCGGTGGCTTTTGCGGCGGCATTTCCATCTTCAAATGGTATAGCAGCAATTTCTGATCGCCATCGGGCTCGGTATATCTCTGCATCAGCAGAGTCCTGCCGTCCTGGGTTTCAAAGGACACATCGAGCATCTGGATTCGTGACATTGTTTCCAAAACGGCCTGGCTGGTTATCCCGCAGGCACTGGCCCGCAGTCTGTGTCTCAAGGTCACTTGCAGACAATAGCTCATAAACGCTACAAACACGTGAGCATCGACCCGGTCTTCTTTATGGTGATAGACCGGCCGAACACCCAGATCGCTTTTGAGCTCCCGGAACGCTTGTTCTACATTACATTGCAGCATATACTCCTGCCAAAGCTCTATGCCATTCTTTCCGGTTTGATTGGTACGCAAAAAGTATGTGCCGTCACGATAAATCATTTCTCGGTATTTGTTCCTATCGAATTTATAATCAAACTCACCTTCCTCAATTCTTTCCTTTGGTTTTGGAATTGTAAGAGTAACGCATTTATACGAACTGCCAGCATGATGTTTGAGTTTGCCCAGCCTTTGCATAAAACGGGCGTAATCACGATATTTCTTCAGCTTCTCCAGACCTTCCAGATAGTCACGCAGCTTGCGCTTACGCATAGCCCGTTCTTTAGCCATCCGCTCTTTGCTGCGGGCTAGAACATAACATTCACCATCTTTTTCGATATGCTTTATGCGAACACTGTCATTTACATCATGCCAGTTTTTCACCGAGAGTTCTTTTGAGAATTCATCCAGTAATTTACGAGGAGTACCAACAAGGTAACCAATGTCATTATCACGCATGTGCTCAAGTACCGCTTCTGTGGGGATACCCCGGTCCATCAGCCAAACCCTGCCGACTTGGCCGTATTTTGACTCTATCTTGTTCAATAACGGCTTTAGCGTGGTTTTCTCCGAGGTATTACCCGCCCAGATTTCATAATTAATCGGAAAGCCATCGGGCGTAACTACCAAAGCTATCAGAATCTGCCGACAATCACTTCTGCGATCTTTGCTATGACCAAATTTGGCTTTAGGATTCTGTTTGCATAATCCCTCAAAATACGTACTGGTGATATCGTAAAGCAAAATATCGTATTCCAGATTGAACATCATCTGCCAGGTATCTTTCAGATAAGAGCAAAGCTCCTCTTTGTAGGGCAATATCCTGTCCAGGCAGCGGTAAAGCCGGTTCTTTTCGGCAACCTCAAAATCACAGTCCAGCAATACATCCATTGCGGTTTGAGTAAACCAGTGCTGATGAACATAAAACTCCGCGCCGGGTTTGATAAGACGATTTACCGTCAATAATTTAACGACTTTGGAATACTCCACCGAAGATCTTTCGGTGTCTATACGAGCGGACCAGAATTTATCCAGCCCAAGAGTATCCCATATCTCACAGCCCAGCCAACAGTCACCAAATGTTCGGGGGTTTTCCAGCCGCATCTTTGATAATTTCACGGCAATGGTATCGACATCATGGTGGGCATGATTATCCTGGTCATAAGCAAACAATGATTTGCGGACAGGCTGGTTATCCTCGTTGATTATCTCAATAGACTTTTCCCAGGACTTCTTTTGCGAATCGGAAATCTCCCCGAGATACAGAACCATCTTCTCCACATAACGACCGCGCGAGACTTTACGCTTCTCAGCTATGCTGTAGTAGGTGTTGTACTTGCCGTTCTTCTTTCGCTTGTGCTTCTTCAGGTACATGCACATATTATCGCGGCTGAAAAACACCTGGCAATAGGGCAGGTCTGTACCAGAGCCAATATCGAACTAAAATCGCCGCTTACAACTCAAAATCACAGAAAATATTTTTATTTTTGACGGTTTTGACCGCTAAGTGAGAAATTGGGGCTAAGTGTTAAAATAGGCAAACCGACCCGTTTTTTTGCTGACGGTAACCGGTTTTCCGGCTATAACCTCCGCTATGGAAACTACGAAAAATCATGTTAAGCGTGGGGAATTTGTCGCGGAGATAGTACAGCTGCGTCAGATAGGGCCGGAACTGAGGGCAATGAGGTTGGCTTTGGCTGGTTCAGGGGCCGGGGCATTTGCCGATTGCCAGCCGGGACAGTTTGTCCAGCTTGCCTGCCGGGACCTCACCAGTCCGCGGTCAGCCACCCCCCTGCTGCGGAGACCTTTCAGCATCGGCGGCCTGAAAATCACACCCGACCGGATTGAACTGGAAGTCATGTTCCGCATACTCGGTCCGGGTACGGAATGGCTGGCACATCGCCAGACCAGCCAGACCATCAACCTGCTCGGCCCGCTCGGTAGGGGTTTCACCTTCCCAACGGATAAAAGTACACCGATAATGCTGGTCGGCGGAGGAATAGGCTTACCCCCGATGTTCTTTCTGGCTGACCGACTTCATGAACAGGGCTACGAAAAGGTAGTAGGTTTCGCCGGGGCCCGCGGCGTGCACGACCTGGTCGGCACCGTTTACGAAGAAGTAATAGACAGCAACGACCCGCTCAAGCCGCATGGCGGTATGCAGGAGTTCGCCCGCAGTAATACCCCCTGCGTAATAGCAACCGACAACGGCAGTTTTGGTTATGCCGGTTCAGCGGTCGATGCTTTACGCGAATATGTCCAGCGCTACCCCGAATGGGGCCGGGCCACAGTTTACACCTGCGGCCCCCACGGTATGCTCAAGGCAACAGCACAGCTGGTATTAGGTTTGAACATGAAATGTCAGGTCTGTCTCGAATCTTATATGGCCTGCGGTATCGGGGTCTGCCAGTCATGTGCGGTGGAGATGGCCCAGACCTCCGAAACTCAGAAGTATCGTCTGGTCTGTGCCCATGGCCCGGTCTTCGATGCGGAAAAAATTTTATGGGAATGACCGCGAGGTCAGTTAAGCATACAGGAATTATAATGGCTGTGAACAAGCCCGATTTGAACGTGGAACTGGGGACGGTTAAACTGGCCAACCCCGTTATGACCGCTTCCGGCACTTGCGGTTACGCCTATGAATTTCGCGACTTCGTCGACCTCCACCGTTTAGGTGCTTTTATTACCAAAAGCATTACCCCCGAACCGCGACTGGGTAATCACCCCCAACGCACGATTGAAACTACCGGCGGAATGCTCAACGCCATCGGCTTGGCCAACGTGGGCCTGGATAAGTTTTGCGAGGAAAAACTCGACCTGCTCGAACGTATGCCCATGCCCGTTTTTGTCAATGTCGCTGGTCGAACAATTGATGACTATATCGCTGTTTCTGAGCGTTGTGCCGCTTCCAAAGCGGTAGCGGGTCTGGAGCTCAACGTAAGCTGCCCCAACGTTAAAGTCGGCGGAATCACTTTCGGCACCGACCCCCAAACCCTCGCCGAGCTCGTTGGCGCGGTCCGCAAACACTGCCCCGATACTCTGCTGATTGTTAAGCTAACCCCCAACGTAACCGACATAACCGTCACCGCCCGCGCCGCCATCGAAGCCGGAGCCGATGTCCTCAGCCTCATAAACACACTCACCGGGATGGCCGTCAACCTGGAAAAAAGAAAATGTGTTCTCGCTAACGGCACCGGCGGACTGAGCGGTCCAGCTATCAAACCCGTCGCGATGCAAATGGTCAGCCGGGTCTATCGCGAGGTTGCCCGTTCCGCTAATGTCCCCATTATTGGACTGGGCGGTATTCAGGACGCTCGCGACGCCCTGGAATTTATCATTGCTGGCGCAACCGCGATTTCAATCGGTACTGCCGCCATGATTCAGCCCCGCTGCCTGACCGACACCATCGACGGCATCGAAGATTATCTTGTGCGTAATAACATCAACTCCGTACACGAACTTATCGGAACTCTGGAGGTCTGATGAACAAAACGGCACGACTACAACTTTTGCGAGATTATTTCCCCACTGCCATATTCACGGGCAAGTCGCTGTTGTTCATAAGCGAGACTTCCCGCGTCGAACTTACCGAGCATATCCACGGTGGTATCGGCGGCAGCCAGAGTATAGTGGTTGTGCGGGTCAGGTTGTTTAACAAGAATGAGCAGGGTGAATTTGAGCCCGGCCATTACGACGATTTTGAACTCGAAAATATATCTGAGCTTGCCGCCGAAGTCGAAAAATATGTCCAGTTCGCCGTCGGAAAAAATATCCGCGAAAGATAACCGCGCAAAAAGAAAAGCAGCGCTCATTACAAACGCTGCTCTCATCTTTCTTCCTACCTGGTCAGTAATTTCCTACCTGCCAGGTAATAAACTCCTGGCGAGGTTATTTGTTATTATCAGTTTCTTCCAGCATCTTCCGGAGGTAGGCGTTTTCACGACGCGTGGCCTCAAGATCAAACAGAAGATATTTAATGCTCAGTCGCAGGTAGTCCAGAGAGTCCTGCAAACTGGAAACACTCTTTTTCAAATCCGCGTGTCTTTGTTTGGTCTGCTCAGCCAGCAACTCCAGTTTTTTACGCTGTGAAGGGGGCAGAGAACCGATTTCGTTGACTAATTCACCCAGTTTCTTATGGAAGGTTGCTTCGTCCATTGTTTGCTCCTCGGCATTGGCTCGTAAGCACGGTACTACTTTACGACTCGGTTGTGATAAGCCGCATTACTATCATTACGCTAAGAATCCTGTAAGTCGCAAATGCTATGCCAGATGCCGCTAACTTTTCAAACCGCGATTTTAGAAGCCTAATTGCGGCCCTGAGCGGCAGTTAGCAATAACCAAAGCGGCCCACTACGTTCCGGACTCCTGTAGGGAATGGGTGGATTGTTTACCAGAATCCACATGTCTGGATGGCCCAAAACGGACTCGCACTTTTAACTTGTTGGCTCGGCACGGCTTAACAGCGGTGTTGTCCTGCCACAACGCTTTCGGGCCTGTTGCGGGTATGTTACCACCAGTTTCCAAAGCCCAATTCGCTTTGTAACGGTTATAACGACTATGCCATTTCTGCCGTCTGCTTCCTCTATAGTAATTATAGCGTATATTTTGAAAATGGCGCGGAAATTTGCCATTTTTTTCATGCCCGAATGCCTCCTCGCCGATAAGTATCAGTTGCATACCAAACCTCACGTCCGATAATTCGCCCGGCTGTATCATTGACAAAATACTCCAAATCCTTCAAACTTATGCTCATGGAAACCTTATTAAAAATACTCGAAGTTAAAAAACAGGAAGTCGCCGCCGCAAAGTCTGTCCTCAATATAGCTGAGCTGAAAAGTAAATGCCGTGATATGATTGAGTGTCGCGGTTTTTATCGGACACTCGCCCAAGGCAACACCCGCGGTATCAATGTTATCGCCGAGATTAAAAAAGCCTCACCCTCGGCCGGTTTGATACGAGCAGATTTTGACCCCGCAAAACTCGCCGCTGATTATCAGACCATGGGCGCTCAGGCCATCAGTATTTTGACCGATGAATTTTTTTTTCAGGGCAGCCTTAAATTTTTGCCCATCGTCAAAGCAAACGCGTCGATACCAGTACTGAGAAAAGATTTTATCGTCGATGCCTATCAACTTTACGAAGCACGCGCCGCCGGAGCCGATGCGGTACTGCTTATTGCCGAAGCTCTGCCCGGCCGCCAACTCGGCGAGTTATTGGACCTCGCCGTCGAGCTGGGTCTGGATGTCCTGCTTGAGGTTCACGAACAGGATTCTCTCATGAGGGTACTCGACCTGGTAAGTCCCGACAACCGTCATTGCCTGCTGGGCGTAAACAATCGCAACCTCAAAACAATGACTGTTGACCTGGCAACTTCAGAATCACTCGCCCCACTACTCAAAGACCGAATAGCCGTAAGTGAAAGCGGCATCAAAGAAAGAAAAGACGTTGAACGTATTATCACCGCAGGCTACAACACGGTCCTAATTGGCGAAACCCTGATGCGCAGCCCCGACATAGCCGCCAAATTCAACCAGCTCTTTAACGCGGAACAGAAAGATTAATAATGACCGAAATTACAAATTGCCCGCATTGCCATAAAGAGTTTGCCCCCACTCATTCTAACCGTGAGATGATGTTCCAGTGTCCCCATTGCGCGGGTTATTTTGTATTCGATGAGTCTTCAATACACATTAACCGCAAACGTCCCTGGGGTGTTACTCTTATCGGATTTCTGACGATTCTGGGTTCGTCCTTAGCGGTGTTGGGTTGCACCTGCGTTGGTCTGGCAATTTTTTTCTCAACCCAAATGGCCGGACAAATGGAAGAGTTAGATAAAGCCCTGTCAAACCTGCCCTTTGCCGTTGATACGATTTTGCTGCCGGTTATCGCGGTGATAACACTTCTGAATGTGTTTATGCTGGTGACAGCCATCAGTCTGTTACGCGGTGGTCGGGCAGCACGGATTATCATCATGATAACCTCCGCTATTGGTATCCTTGGTCAGGGTGCGGAGCTTTTGTACAGCGGCGGAATGGCCAATGTCCAGATTGGCAATATAACTGCGTTGGCCTATAGTATTTTTGTGGTGATATATCTGAATAAACGTTCGGTAGGGGCCTGGTTCAAACAGGCGCATAAAAAAGGATAAACACCAAAAAAATGCTTATCCCTTTTATTTTTTTATCCGAGCCGCGTACTTAAGCAGTATTGTTGACGATGGTTAAAGATGTTCGTCCAAAGCGGCTTGCAAATCTTGTTTGCTGGTCAGGCCGACGAATTTTTTTACTACTTCGCCACCCTTGAAAATGATGACGGTCGGGATAGCGCTGATACCAAACTTGACGGCGGTATCGCGGTTATTGTCGGTATTGACTTTGCCGACAAGGGCCTTGCCCGCGTAGGCGTTGGCGACTTCCTCGATAGTCGGGCCCAACATCCGGCAGGGACCGCACCATTCCGCCCAGAAATCCAGCAATACGGGTTGTCCGCCTGATTGACCAGCGAATCAAAGTTAGCATCGGTTATCTCAACTACGTTTCAGACATGTCAAAGCTCCTTTCACCAGCAAATCCGGTTGGACCGGTTAAGAATTAAATCGAAATCGCTTGTTTGACCAGATTCTACGCATAAAGGGCAGGTGTGTCAAACTATAGTACAGAAAATACGGATTTTCAGGCGGTTACTTCCACTATCAAAGCCAGCTCAACCGGGGCGTTCAGGGGGAGTTCTGCGGTTCCTACGGCGAAGCGGGTGTGTTGACCAGCCGGGCCGAACAGTTCATGCAGCAGATTCGAGGCGCCATTGGCGACCTGGGCCTGCTGGGTAAAACCCGCTGCGGAATTGACAAAAACTTCCAGCCTGACAATTCGGCTAACCCTCTCCAGCCGCCCAGATGGTCGTTAATACCGCCGCCAGAGCGTTAATAACCGCGGTGCGGGCACTTTGCTGAGCATTTTCCAGAGATACATCTGCGGGAACCTTGCCGGATGGTTGATTTTGCCGTCTACAAATGGTAATTGGCCGGAGACAAAGAGCAGATTACCGGTCTGGACGACGGGGATATAAGCCCCTGCCGGCACAGGTGGTTGGGGCAATTTGAGGCCCATTTCACGGATTTTCTGGGAAATCGTCACCGAAATCTCCTTCGTAATCGTCGTCTTTTTCATCTTCATCTTCAGCTTCGTCAAAGTTGAAGGTTGGTTCAGGTTCCTTGGTGCTGGCGCAGGGGCCTTGGCTTCGGTCTGGCGACGGTGTGGTCTTTGATAATTTCACTGGCAGATGCTCTGCTTCAGCAGAAATAGCGTGGGTAACAGCCAGCTCAGCCGGTTCTTCTGTCAGCGGAAAGATATATATCGGCGTGAAGGAATCTTCCTGCTCGATGCGGACCAGCTTCTGCCTCATAAGTTCCAGCAGGGCAAGAATAACGCGAACCATCTCGCTGCGATGTTTACGTCCTCTGAAGATTTTTTCGAAGGTAAGCGTTTTTTCCTGCTGGGCCATGCCGAGATTTGCACCTCAAAAACATCTATAGGTGTATCGTCATGTACGACTTCGTGGTGACGTTGGGTTATTAAGGTGGCGGCCATCAGGCGGTTGAAGGCATCGAAGAGGTCCAGATTTCCAGGGCGTCCATGTCAATTTCGCGTTGTTGTTTTTCGTGTTCCCTGACCGGTCGAGGTCGGCGTGGAGCGGGGGAATTTGAAGGTCTGCTGCTGAGCCGATTCGCCCAGCTCGTCGGCAATGTCCTTAAACCGTTTATATTCAGGAGCTGTCGGACGAGTTCAAGCCTGGGGTCGGAGAGGTCTTCTACTTCTTCGCCATCTTCGGTCATTTCACGCGGCAGGAGGGTGGCGGATTTGATCTCCATGAGTGTGGCGGCCATGACGAGGAATTCGCCGGCGAGGTTGATGTCGAGATCTTTGATGATATCGACGTATTTTATGTACTGCTCGGTGATACGGGCGATGGGGATGTCGTGAATATCGACTTCCCCTCACGCCGAATGAGGTAGAGCAGCAAGGTCGAGGGACCGTTATAGATGTCGAGACTGACGCGGTATTCGGCCATTTAAGTTGTTCTAATTTTAGATTTAGGTTTAATTTAGCGCTGGTGACGATTCCGGTTGCGGTGCGGATTTTGTCCATGAGTTCGATGGCGATGGCTCGGGGCTTTCTTCCCGCCCTGACTGAGGACGTCCTCGACATAATCGTTGTCATTTTCGAGCTGTTCGTAACGTTCTCGGTAGGGCTGGAGCATCTGGTTGGCTAGTTCGGCCAGGCGTTTTTTGACCTCGCCGTAGCCCATTCCGCCCTGAAGGTAGCGTTTTCGCCATTGTTCCAGTTCGTCTGGCTCGGCGAAAAGCTTCATAAGGTGAAAACCAGACAGTTTTCCGGGTCTTTGGGCTCTTCTACCGGGGTAGAATCGGTCTGGATACGCATTATTTTCTTTTTGGTCTTATTGGCCGGCTCGAAGAGTTCGAGGGTATTGTCGTAGCTTTTGCTCATTTTAACGGCCGTCCAGGCCTGGTACGACGGCGGTTTCGGCAACGATATAGGGGTCGGGTACGGTTAGTATGTCGCCGTAGGTGTTGTTGAACCTGACGGCGATGTCGCGGGTAACTTCGAGGTGCTGTTCTGGTCCTGGCCGACCGTACCAGGTTGCTGTTATATATAAGGATGTCGGCAGCCTGAAGAACCGGATAACAAAACAGTCCGTGGTTGGGCGCTAACCCCTGGTCTACCTTGTCTTTATAGCTGACGCAGCGTTGGAGCAGGCCCATTGGGGTTACGCAGGAGAGCATCCAGGCGAGTTCGCAGACTTCGGGGACGTCTGATTGGCGAAAGAAGACTGAGGCGGTCGGGGTCGATACCGACGGCGAGGTAGCCACGGCGACTTCGGCGGTGTATTGGCGTAGTGCCTGGGGTTCGGTGACGGAGGTCATGGAATGGTAGTTGGCGATGAAATAGTAGCACTGGTGGCCCTGGGCCTGTAGTTTAAGGTACTGTTTCATGGCACCGAAGTAGTTGCCAATATGTAACTTACCGGAAGGCTGGATTCCGGAGAGTACTCTTTTCTGGGGTCATTAGCTTTTGTTCCTGCTGTTAAAAAATCACACTATAAATGAAACGACGTTAGCTTACTTGGGGGCGGGGGGGTTGTCAATCAATTGTCACATTCGAGGGCGTTCCAATCAGGTTTTGGGGCGAAATTGCGCGGCCTGGATAGCTGTATAATCGCGGCGAAATTGGTCTGTAAGTGCTTGTTTTGCGTGGAGGTGATTGTTGTAAGTCTTTATTTTTGTAGGCGCGAAGGTGACTTCATAGTCGCGATTGTGACTTAAAA
>CAXXMR010000001.1:0-24212 GCA_963663805.2 Sedimentisphaerales bacterium | reverse complement strand
CAATGATGAGCCGGAAAGAGCGTCTCGGCCTTTTGATAAGGATCGTGACGGTTTTGTCCTCAGCGAAGGCAGCGGCATCGTTGTGCTGGAAGAATATGAAGCCGCTAAATCCCGCGGCGCTCACATTTACGCGGAACTGCTGGGTTTTGGCATGACCTGCGACGCCAGCCATATCACCGCCCCGGACCCCGACGGCAAGGGTGCAGCCCGGGCAATGACTCTGGCGATGAAAGATGCAAAACTGAACCCGGAGGACATTGATTATATCAACGCTCACGGGACCAGTACCGAGTTGAATGATTCCGGCGAGACACACGCTATCAAGTCAGCTATGGGCGATGCGGCTTACAAAGTCGCCATCAGCAGTACCAAAAGCCATCTGGGACACCTTCTCGGTGCCAGCGGCGGGGTAGAGCTGATAGCCAGCTCAATGGCTGTTCATAACAATCTGATTCCGCCGACAATTAATCATGATTGTCCCGACCCGGAATGCGATTTGGATTATACGCCCAAGGTTGCACGCCAAGCGGAAGTCCGCTATGCTATGAGCAACTCCTTCGGTTTCGGCGGACACAATGCCGCTTTAATCGTGGGCAAGATATAAAAAGTAAATATGCCCAGGTGGCGGAACTGGCAGACGCGCCAGGTTGAGGGCCTGGTAGGGTTAATACCCTGTGGAGGTTCGAATCCTCTCCTGGGCAGGAATAAGCTCGTCGGCAATATGTCGGCGGGCTTTTTTTTATCAAAAGAAACCTGATTATTATCGGACGCCGCGTCAAAGCCTGGTAATTTAGTAATAGAGGTAAGGCATACTGGAGTCAGACCGTTTTTTTTTTTTTGATAATATAGAGCGTGCCACCATTTTTCTTGATTTCTGATGACCACAACACCACAATTCAAGTATGTATAAAGATAGAATTATCACAAATAGACTTATGCAATTCGCAGGGAACTTCCCCATTGTGGTAGTTTCAGGTGCCCGACAAGTCGGAAAAAGCACACTTCTTCAACATGTTTTCCCTAACCCAGGTAAACGGGAAACCCATAAGTACTAAATTCTAAATCCTGAACAAATTCTAAACTCAAAATTCAGAACAACACAAACAACGAAAAAAATTAACCGCGGATGACACGGATTTTCAACGGCGCCGCTTACTTACGTACGCGGCTCTGGTAAATTGTGGCCATTTTGCGCAAAATTTCATTTGTAAGAGACTAAACAATTGCTTGCACAGCCCGGACTATGCGTTCCGACATCAGTTTTTTATCAGAAACCGTTAAATTTTCTTTGTCAAATATAGTCCCTTATGTTATACGGGGGATGTACCGGAACCGCAAAAAAAGAGGGACCGTCCATGTTCAGCAAATATAACTTTGGTGTAATCAGAGGTTTAAGAAAAAGACAAGGCCTGACTCTGGAACGGTTGGCTTTTATGGCGGGGGTGACCTACCCCACCGTAGCGTCGGTGGAGACTGGCAAATCTCTGCCGTCGATGAAGACTCTGGACGCTATCGCGGGGGTTCTGGAGCTATCAGCCAGCGACCTTCTGGGTCTGGCAGAAAGAAGGCTGGTGCAGGTTCGCCGGGCTCAGCCGGTTGACAAGTCCAAATCAAAATTCCGTCAGACCGGCCTGGAAAACCTCAAGGTCGCTCGGTTCGATAAAGGTAAGCTCATTCGTGTCCGGGCCAAATCCGGCGAAAAAGTCCATGTTATGGAACTGCACGAGGACTGCCACGAAATGTGCTATGTCATCAGCGGGTCGGTGAGTCTGCGACTGGAGGGCGAGGATTACACGCTCAATCAGGACGATACAATCCTCTTTGACGGGGTGCTGGACCATGCTTATAGCATGATTGAAAGCGGCGAGTTCATTACCGTTCACATCCCCAAAGATATTAAAACTATTGAAGCCCTGCTGGCGACGATAGAGAAAGCTTAACAGGTTATTTGGCCTGTTGCTATCGTTATGTCTGGATTTCGCATCAGGATCCGGTCTGACTGCGCAACAAATACGCAATAGCTATAATACTTACATCTGCTGTTATATGGGACACTAAAGGAACTGCTAGGCCACTAAGCCGTATGGCCAGATGCCGCCAGATTAAAGCTACTAAAACGAGTGACACAAACGCCAAAAGCAACCAAGGCCAGGATAAGAACCAAGCCAGTACAAGAATATGATAACCAGCAAAAGCAAAGTCCTCTACACAAAGCAATTGATGTTTACCAAGAAGATGGCCGCGCCAGAATAATTCCTCAATTAGGGGCTGGACTGTTGAAAAATATATCATAAAGCCCCCCCACAGCCATCCTTTCAGACCAAAGTCAACTAGAAGACTATCCAGATCTACGCTTCCCACCCGCATGTATTTCCAAAATATCAGAAACAGAGGGATAATCAGGGCGGGCATTACCACCATTGCAACAGCCCAATGTGCGTCCCATCCCTTTAGAAATTTTTTGAGTAATTCCTTCGTACTGCCGAAAAGCAGAATTATGACCAACATCCCAAGATGGTATAGACCCAATGCCAGCCAGGCACAGTGAAAAATATTTAAGCCGACCAGAACCGCTGCATACGGTATCAGCAACGAAAGTATTCTAACGCGCCTGGTATTCATCATACCTCACTCATCCGAACTACCACGCAAATCAACACAGGCCGTGTTTTTGCAGTTTGTTGTAGAGGGTGCGACGAGTTACTCCCAGACGCTGAGCGATGTCTGAGCGACTGGCGCCGCGGGAGATGAGTCGCTGGAGAATCAGACGTTCATATTCGTCCACGGCTTGACAAAGGTCTTTGCGGCCTGCCCAGACCTGTTCGGCGGCTTCATCGGGCAAGCGTCCCGCCGTGGGCATCTCGCTGGCGAGTGAACCTTCAATCACGGTTCGGGGTAAATCAGCCATACCGATGCGGCTGCCTCCTTCCTTGAAGACCAGCACCTGACGAACTATATTTTCCAGCTCGCGAATATTTCCCTGCCCTACCGACCGGGCCAATACTTCATAAACCCCGGCATCAACCTGCTCGATACGGCCGGGATAATAATGAGCGTATTTTTCCAGGAAAGACTCGAACAGCAGCGGAATGTCCTCACTGCGTTCGCGAAGTGAAGGCAATGACAAATGAATTACATTAAGACGCTGAAATAAATCGAGACGGAACTGCCCCTGCTCGACCATCTGAGCTAAATCGCGATTAGTCGCGCCAATCACCCGCACATCAACTTCATATTCGCGGTCGCTGCCGACGGGCATAACTAAACCTTCCTGGAGCAGACGCAGAGCCTTGGGCTGTAACTCACCGCTGAGTTCGCCAATTTCGTCCAGCATGATTGTACCACCCTGGGCAGCGCGGAAATATCCGGGACGGTCATCTGTAGCGCCGGTAAAAGCGCCTTTGACATGGCCGAACAAAGCACTTTCAGCCAACGTACCGGTAATGGCGGCGCAGTTGACACTGACGAAAGGTCTCTGGGAACGTTTATTATCGAGACGGTGTATCATCTCGGCTATCAACTGTTTTCCTGTCCCTGATTCTCCGGTAATTATCACGGGGGCATCCGATACTCGTGCCGCCTGACGGGCCTGCTGTATAGCAGTACGAAGCGTCTGGCTGGTGCCGATTAGGCCGAACTCCCGACCGGGGTGCTCAAACTGACCGGCTTGGCGATATTTCAATTCGGAGTGATAGCGCAAAGAACTTTGGATATGCTCGCGAAGATATTTGGCAGCGTCGGCATCCTGAAGATTAACGATACCGGCGACCCCGCCTACTACCGCCTGGCAACTTTCCTGCACGTTAAGATTACGCTCAGCTAACAGAATGACCTGACTGGCAGGCGAAACCCCCCTCAGATAGCCGAGAGTCTCCATCAGTTCGGGGAACGACTCAGCCTGACCGACCCGACCGTGCGGGCTGGCAAGATGCAAGACAACCACCGCGGGCTGGCAGCGGGTGTGCGAAAGCTCCCGACGGGAAACCGTGCGTAAAACCACCTGCTCAGCCAGCTCAGGACCTACCATCGCGGTAATTTGCACAACAACATCCGCCTGAACTGTCACCACAGCCACAAACGACGTAACTTCAGAACGTCTCTGCAAACGTAACTCTCTCACTCTCCGCTTCAGGCCGGAACGACCGTCAGCTTACAACAACTTCTCAACCCTTCAGCCACACTGTGACCGACACTCTCTCGGCAGTAAAACCAGCAAAAACGATACCAGTAATTTAACCAACAATACCCCAGAATTCAATGTAATTACTATAACGCCATTATCTACAAGTCTTTATGTATGGTTTTTTTCAAAGAAATCGTTCTGCAAATTGTTCTTCTGCCCAGCCCCCCTGTTGACCGTCCGAAACAACCAAACCCCAAAAAGGGCCTAATCAAGCATAACCTACTGTCAAAAAGACACTTACCTAAAAATGCCAAGAAAAACCAGACGTTGCTTCAGGTCAACATTGCCTGACCCATTTCATTGAAACGTGTTCCGATAACTGTATCAGGGAGGTCAGGTTAGGGAATCGGGGATTTTAATTGATTTTTAGGGCCGGGGCTAATAGCATCTAACGACTTTGGATGTGAAGATTTCGGCAATGGACGTGCTGATAATCGGCGCATAAAAAAAGAGGATCCGAGTTCGCCGTAACCCGGACCCTTCAAGCCAGGCTGTATCCGGCAAAAGCCGGCAGACCCACAGCCTGAAAGAAGTATCGGCAGAGAATGCCGAGTTGCTTAATAACAAAGGGATTTTTTGTACTATTTATTCACAGTGAGGAACCATGACGCATAACAGCAGCGCCAGACTGGCTCTTGAGGATGGAACGGTAATGGCTGGTAACAGCTTCGGAGCCCAGGGAACCACCGACGGCGAGGTCGTTTTCAATACTAGCATGACCGGTTACCAGGAGATACTGACCGACCCTAGTTATCGCAAGCAAATCGTGACCATGACCTACCCCATGATGGGCAACTATGGTATCTGCTCGGAAGATATGGAGTCGGAAAAAATTCAGGTGGCGGGGTTTATAGTCCGAGAAATAGCGCATAAATACAGTAATTTTCGGGCTGATGAGTCACTAGCAGAGTACCTCAAATCCCATAATGTTATCGGAATCTCTGATATTGACACCCGTGCCCTGACCCGCAAGCTGCGTATCGACGGGGCCATGAAAGGTATTCTCAGCACCGAAGAGAAATACTCGGACGCGGCACTGGTCAAGCTGGCTGCTGGCTCTTCCGGGCTGGTGGGGATCGACCTGGTAAAAGAAGTAAGCTGCACGCAACCACGCCCCTGGGAAAAAGGTTACGAATCGCGATTCGCCGGGCCTATCGTGCTGGATTCCACCCGTAAGGACCGCAAAAAACATAAGTTGGTGGCTTTTGACTGTGGTTTGAAACAAAATATCAGCCGCAATCTCATCGAAGCCGGGTTTGAAGTTGTTGTACTGCCGGCCAAAGCGAGCGTCGAGGAAATTATGGAACATAAACCAGCGGGCGTGTTCGTAAGCAACGGGCCGGGCGACCCGGACCCGATTGTTTATACCATTGACACTATCAAGCATCTGATTAAGAAGGAAATTCCCATGTTCGGCATCTGTCTGGGCGTGGAGTTGATTGGGCAGGCTTTGGGCGGCAAAATATTCAAGCTCAAGTTCGGCCATCGCGGCGGGAATCAGCCGGTAATGAATCTCGATACCGGCAGGGTGGAAATCACCGCTCAGAATCACGGGTTCGCGGTAGACATCGACTCTTTGAACAAAAACGATGTTCGCCTGACGCATATCAACCTGAACGATAAGACGCTGGAAGGCATCGCTCATAAGAAACTACCTATCTTCGCGGTACAGTATCATCCAGAAGCATCGCCGGGCCCACATGACGCAACCTACCTGTTCGACGCATTCTACAAAATGGTCGTTTCCGGTAAGATTCCAGACAAGATCCAATAATCAACACTCTGCAACAAAACATTTCTTTTATTGCTTGCTGATTAGAGCTTCAGGATAATTACGGGCTATTTGCAACAAACGTAGTGATGGACCACTGGGTTTTTTTCTACCTTGCTCCCATGCCTGTATGGTTTTGACAGAAGCATTAAGCAAGTTCGCAAAAACCTGTTGGCTCAGTTTAAGTTTTTCTCGCAAACTTATGATATCCTTAGGTGCCAGCTCAGGAGGCGGGTCGGGCAAAGCAGCGGTACGCACCGTGAGCTTTTTACCCGCCTTGAGGTCATCAATACCCTCAATAAGAGCATTTTGAATACTTTCGAAAAACTCGTTATTATCAGTCGAGGAAAATTTGCGGTCAGTCATTATATTTTCCTATTTCAATGTCCAATAACTGTTTTAATTGTTTAAGTTGCCGGGCCTCAGAGGCACTAATATTTTCCTGCACATTCTTGGAAAAAGCAGTTATCAAAACCACTATTCCCTGGTCTGGATATTCAGCATAAATAGCTCTCCAGCCACCACTTTTCCCCCGGCCTTGAGCACCGAACCTTAACTTTTTCAGCCCCCCGGTTTTCTTGATTGTCACTCCTGATTCATGCAACATATCCTGCTGCAAAGAGTTAAGCATATCCTCGGTTATCTTTCGGTCTTTTATAAATCTCGTAAAAGAAGCAAGCTCTATAAAAATGCGTTTCATAACCCGCACCCACCATACCACCTAGTGGCACAAAAGTCAAGTGGATAGTTAAAATCGTATCGAAGCCAAAATAAACATTAGGCCACCCAACACTGCCAGGGTAATTATGATGGCGGCGAAGATTTTGGTTAACGGGCCTTTTTTGGGGGCGAAGGTGCTGTCTTTGAAATAATCGAAGAGATTGTCACCGCAGAAGGGGCAAGAATCCATCTGTTCAGTTACCTGGCGTTTACAGCCGGGGCAGAGACGAACGAAGTCCCGGAACCGAACGGATTCGTCGATGGCATCGATTTCATCCTGGTCGGGTCCGAGGTCGTCTTCGTCGTAATAATCGTAATCTTCTGTCATTGAGTCAGGTTCCACTATTCCGCGGCGGCCTGCAAATCGACCAGTTCGATTTCGAAGGTCAGGTCTTTGCCAGCCATGGGGTGATTAGCATCAAGGGTAACTTCGGCTTCGCCGACCTCGGCAACTACAAACTGAATCATCCGGCCATCTTCCTGCTTGCTCTGGAGTACCATGCCTTCCTTGACTTCCGCATCCTGGGGCATAGAGTCTTTGCCGACCTTGAGAATCAGGTTGGGGTTACTCTCGCCATAGGCCTGTTCGCACGGGATAGTAAAAGTTTTCGACTGGCCCTGCTCCATACCCTCGACGGCTCTGTCGAAACCGGGGATTACCTGGCCAGCCCCAACGGTAAATTTCAGGGGGTCGCGTCCGTCTGAACTGTCAAACACCGTACCATCATCAAATTTTCCGGTATAGTGCACCTGCACGGCATCGCCATTTTTCACGGTGGTCATAATTACACCTTTCTTATGTAAACCCCTGAATTGCAGGCTGTTATATGAATAAACCCGCATACGGCGACACGACCCTCGCACCGCACCAGAGGTCATTTTAACCGCCTGAACTGACATTTCTAGAATTTTTCCGGGGCGAGCCGAGCATAGGATAAACAAGCAAAACACCTATTAAAAACCCAGTCAGCGTAGAACACAGGGCTGGGGCTAAATGGATATAGTAGTGTCCCTGAAGGGCCACGGCCATCAACAGAGCCGCCCAAGAACCACATAACCCAAGAATAAGTCTGAAGTTATCCTTGCTTATCGACCAACGATGATGTCCGCAAATCAACGCTGCCCCAACAATCAACGCCAGTCCCGCCACTCCCAGGAGAATTCGCCCGGCAGGAGAAATCAGCTCCGGCCCTGATGATATGGTGGTCATCTGGCGACTACGGGCAATCCGTTCGAAAACTTCGGGCGGAATCACCGGGGTCGGAGATTGAGCCCCAGCCGGAAGTTTCAGCAGCAATAACAGCATGTAAAACAAGAATTTACGCATAGGCCATTTCAAGATGAACAGTTAAGGTTCTCGGTATTCTAAAAGGTCAACAAATGCTTGACCGGGCGTTCCTGCTCGGTTAGTCTAGCGATTTTGCTGTGCTAATGCCAGCCGGATGTATTGTGGTACCTGAAAAAGGATTACGCGGATGAATACTTGTGTTGTGGGCTTGCAGTGGGGTGACGAAGGTAAGGGTAAGGTAGTTGACATCCTCGGCGAGTCGGCAGACCTGGTGGTACGCTACAGCGGCGGAGCCAATGCCGGTCATTCCGTGGTACGCAGCGCCGGCGAAAAACCCTTCGCTCTGCACCTTATCCCCAGCGGTATCCTCCGCGACAATGTACTCTGCCTGATTACTAACGGCGTGGTACTGGATGCCGACATCATCACTCAGGAAATCGCCGGTCTGAAAGAACGCGGCATTGACGCTGCCGGTAAGATGCGTATTTCCGGTCGGGCCCATCTGGTGATGGACTATCACAAAAAACAGGACGCCCTGAGCGAAGCTGCTCTGGGTAAAGATAAAATTGGCACGACCATCCGCGGTATCGGCCCCTGCTATAGTGACAAAGTTACGCGCAGCACCGCGGTTCGGGTGGCGGATTTGTTCGACGAAGCCAAGCTCAAAGAAAAAATTGAGCGTATTGTAGCGATTAAAAATAAGATTTTCGCGGCTCTTTACAGCGACACCGAACCAATGGACGCCAATGAAGTTTTCCAAAAATGTCTGGTCTGGGCGAAATTTCTCAAGCCCATGGCCGCTGACACTGCCGAGATTTTGCACAAGGCCCTCGATGAAGGTAAATCAATATTATTTGAAGGTGCCCAGGGTTCGTTGCTGGATTTGGACCATGGGACATTCCCGTTTGTGACTTCCAGCAATGCCAGTGCCGTTGGTCTTTCGGCGGCGACGGGCGTGCCGGCAAAAAAGGTTGATACTTTTCTGGGTGTGGTCAAGGCCTACACTTCACGGGTAGGGGCCGGGCCTTTCCCGACCGAACAGGACAACGAAACCGGCAATTATATTCGTGAAAAAGGTCATGAATACGGCACAACCACCGGGCGGCCTCGCCGCTGCGGCTGGTTCGACGCGGTGAGCGTGGGTTATTCGATTAAACTGGGCGGAATTGACAGCCTGGCGGTCCAGCATGTTGATACTCTGGCGGGCTTGAAGGAACTGAAAATCTGCAAGGCGTACAAATACAAGGGACAGACACTTACGTTTTTCCCTCCGGAAGCAGACGTACTGGAAGAAGTAGAATGCATCTACGAAACCCTGCCCGGTTTCGACGAAGACCTTTCCGGCATAACAGATTTTGCACAATTGCCGGAAAACGCCAAAAACTACGTCCGCCGCCTGAGCGAAATCCTGGAAACCCCCATCAGCATGATAGGCGTAGGTCCGGGCCGGAAGCAGGCCCTGGCAGTGCCGCAGTAAAATCATGATATTTTTTCCGGCACCCAATAAACACACCAACTGACCTATACGGCAGGTATTTTAATGTCTGAAAAACAATCCAATCAGCAAATTCATCCGGTCCTGGGGATTCCCTGGGAGAAAATGCCGCGTCATGTGGCGATTATTATGGACGGCAACGGGCGTTGGGCTCAGGAGAAAGGGCGTCCGCGTATTGAGGGCCACCAGAACGGCAGTCGGGCGGTACAGTATACCCTTACTGAATGTGCCAAGCTAGGCATTGAGGTGCTGACGCTGTATTCGTTCAGTACGGAAAACTGGAAACGGCCTAAGGAAGAGGTTGAAGGGCTAATGAAACTTTATGCCCAGTATCTCATCGCAGAGCGGCCCACTATAATGAGTAATAATATTCGGGTGCGTCATCTGGGTTTTGAAGAACATCTGCCCGAACACGTACTCAAGGAACTGCGTGAGACGGTTGAGTTAAGTAAGAATAATACCGGCATGGTGCTTTGTCTAGCCTTAAACTATTCGGGGCGGGCGGAAATCGCGGCGGCGATTCGCAACATCGCAACCGACGTAAAAGACGGCAGACTGGAAATCGCGGCCATCGACGAAGATATGGTAAGCTCATACCTAGATACCCGCAATCTGCCGGACCCGGATTTGTTGATTCGTACAGCCGGCGAGATGCGTATCAGTAATTATCTGTTGTGGCAGATTTCCTACGCTGAGCTTTATGTCACCGACACTTTCTGGCCTGACTTCACGCACGAAGTTCTGCATAAAGCGATTCTGGAATATTCCCGGCGTAACCGGCGATTCGGCGGTCTGAACCCGGCCAACAGATGAAAGGAAAAGGTGTCTGACGCCTTTTATTTTTAATGGCAAAACGTCTGCTTTTCGGCAGTTTAATGATACTGGTTCTGGCAGTTCTTTTTGTAGGTGACGCAGCACTTTCGGCGGGAGATAATCCGGTCTGGTCGGTGAATCTGCGGGGATTGGGTTTTACGATACTGGCGGGATTGTTCGTACTGGGCGGCACGGTCGAACTGGACCGGCTGGCGCGAAATCGGGGCACGACCGGCTCACTGGGCATAGCGATGCTGGCTGCGGGGGCCTTGGCGACCGAACCGTTCTGGGGACAATTTGTCGGGCTGGACGAAGGGGTGCTGGTGATGCTCATCTGCTCGGCGGGGCTGTTTCTGGCAGCGCTGGCTCAGGGTAGGAAATGGGGTACGGAAAACACCTACCGACACCTTTCGGGACATTGCCTGGCGATGATTTATCTGGGCGGTGGCTGTTTTTTTACGGTAAAATTGAGGCTGCTGGGCGCAAATGGGCTTACCATCTGGCAGCAAATAGCCCCGCTGGTGATGGTCATCTCGACTGTAAAATGTGCTGATATAGGGGCTTACTTCACCGGTCGGGCCATTGGCAGGCATAAATGGATGCCCAATATCAGCCCCAAGAAGACCTGGGAAGGATTTTTTGGGGGAATTTTGTTATCTACAATTGTTTCTTCACTTCTGGCGGTGATATCCGATATAATACCCTTTGGCGGTGCCGTAATTTTCGGCCTGGTCCTGGGCGTAACGGGTCAACTAGGCGACCTGCTGGAGTCGATGCTCAAGCGTGACGGTGCGATAAAGGATTCGGCCAGCCTGATACCAGAGTTCGGCGGCGTGCTGGACGTGGTGGATTCGGTGGTGGTCGCGGCCCCGTTTGGCTATATGATTTTGAGCCTCGCGTAAGGCGGGCCGGGCTGTTTGTTTTTTATTGGGAGTGACAGGAAACAAATTTTGGAACTTACACTTACGCTGAAAAACCCCGACAAGCGTTTACAGCTTTTTGGGCCTGCTGATATAAATCTGCGGACAATACGACAGGTATGTGACGTACAGTTGTCAGCCCGCGACAATCGCGTCAAGATTATGGGTTCGCGTGATTCGGTTGATAAAGCGGTGCGGCTGTTTGATCTGATGCAGGAATGGCTGAACAAAACGAACTATTTGACCCGCGACGACATTCGTGACCTGATTCGCGAGGCAGCTTCGGGCGATCAGGATGATTTGCGTAAGAATGAAGTCAGCGTTTATGTGCACGGGCGGGTCATCAAGCCCCGCAGTCGTGGTCAGGAAGAATATCTTGAAGCGATAGAGAAGAGCGATTTATGCTTTTGCACTGGTCCGGCAGGTACGGGCAAGACCTATCTGGCGGTGGCTTGTGCGGTATCACTTTTGAAGGACAAAAATATTCGTCGCATCGTGCTGGCTCGCCCAGCGGTGGAAGCGGGCGAAAAACTTGGATTCCTGCCCGGAGATTTGCAGGCCAAGGTCAACCCATATCTGCGTCCGCTGTTTGACGCGTTGGAAGACATGATGGAATATGACCAGGTGCAGCGTTTTCTGGCCAATGACGTTATAGAAGTAATTCCGCTGGCGTTTATGCGCGGGCGGACGTTCAACGACGCTCTGGTAATTCTGGATGAAGCCCAGAACACCACTGTCGCCCAGATGCTGATGTTTCTGACGCGTTTGGGGCACGACTCGAAGATGGTTGTAACCGGCGACGACAGCCAGGTTGACCTGCCCCGCGGCCAGCAATCAGGGCTGATTGACGCCACGGCCCGATTGAAAGGGATAAAGGGTATAGCTTTTGTTCAGTTGAAAGACCGTGACATTGTTCGCCATCGGCTGGTCCAGAATATTATCAAGGCCTACGATAACGGCAAACATCCAGAGGAAACACCCGACCATAACGAACAGAAAACCCACGGCGGTGAAATTGATTCATGAATAAGAAAAAAACCAAACGTATTACCCGCAAAGCAATCGAAGAACAAATGGCGGTTCGGCGTCGTCAGTTTTACGAAACCGGATCGCCCGTTTCGCTAATTCTGCTTTTTATTTTCGTATTGTTCGCCAGCCTGATTTTCGGTATGGGGGCCGGGCCGGAATCGACTTTCGGTTTGCAAAACTGGGACCAGACACGCTCACTACTGATAGTTACCGGCCTGATGGTGATGGTCAGCGCAGCGGCGGGGCTTTATATTGCCGCAAGCGAAAAACGACTGCTCAAAGACCATATGCGGGCGACGGTACTGCTGGCGACTATGCTGACAATGCTCGGGCCATTACGTTTGATAGTAATTTTCGAATGGCCCATCTATCTGACCATCGTGCCGGTAATGATTACCGCGGTCATAATGACCATTGCCTATAATCAGCGTTTCGCGTTGGGACTTTCGGGTTTTCAGGCTATGGCGTCGTTGCTGGCATTGCGGGACCATCCGAATTTTTTCAGTCACGAAATCGGCCTGCTGCTGACGGTGGGTGGCGGCACGGTTACGGCGATTCTATTGCTAAAACGGGTGCGTACCCGTTCGCAGCTCATCAAAGTATCGTGCGTAGCCGGCCTGTTTGTTTTCGTCATGAGCTGGTTCGTGGGATTCTGGGAAGGCACACCGACCCGAACTATTTTTCTGAATTGCGTCTGGGGCACTGGCGGCGCGATTTTTGTAGGGTTTCTCATGCAGGGCCTGCTGCCGGTAATCGAAAAAGTATTCCACACCGCGACGGATATGACGCTGCTGGATTTCAGCGATGTCAACAAACCTCTGCTCAAGCGTCTGGCCGTCGAAGCGCCGGGCACATTCAATCACAGCTGGCAAATCGGCATGATGGCTGAAGCTGCCGCCGAGAGCATCGACGCCAACGGCCTGCTCTGCCGGGTAGGAAGTTATTATCACGACATCGGCAAAATCAACAAGCCGCATTATTTCGTGGAGAACCAGGCCGAAAACTTCAATCAGCACAAAGAGCTTTCGCCCACCATGAGCCGCATGATTATCATCGGCCATGTCAAAGACGGGCTGGAGCTGGCACGGGAATATCACCTGCCCTGGGTGCTGCGTCAGTTTGTGGGCAGCCATCACGGCACGACCCTGGTGGAATATTTCTACCATGAAGCTTCAAAAAAAGAAGCCGAAACCGGCGGCACTATCGCTGATACGGAATTTCGCTATCCCGGCCCGAAGCCTCAGACGCTCGAAGCCGCCATTGTTATGCTGACCGATGCCGTCGAAGGAGCCACCCGAGCCATGCAGGAGCCGACCCCCAGCCGTATCGAAAGCGTGGTGCGTAACATGGCCATGAAACGCTTGCAGGATGGCCAGTTTGATGATTGCGATCTGACCATGCGGCAGTTGAAAATTATCGAGGCCAGCCTGGTTAAAAGTCTTTGCGGCATGTACCACGGCAGAATCTCGTATCCGAAAAATGACAAACTGGAAAAACTCAGTCTAGGGACAAAATAGTAAATAACGATGAGTCAAATCTACATTGACATTACCAATCAGCAGAATACTCTGGAGATAGACCAACAGAGGCTGCACCAGACAGTCAATCATGTCCTGGCAACCCGTGGCGTGAAAACGGGTTCGGTGAGTCTGGTGATTGTGGATAATGAAACCATCCGCAACCTGAAGAATCAGTATTTCGGCATGGACATGGTAACGGATGTTATCAGTTTTGATTTAACCGACACGGCGGACAAAGTGGAAAATCGCGTAGAGTTTGAAATTGTGGTCAATGCCCAGCGAGCCCAGGAAGAAGCCCGACGCAGAGAGATGAACCCGCAAGCGGAATTGAACCTTTATGCAGTACACGGCCTGCTGCATCAACTGGGTTTTGACGACCAGGTGGAACGCGATGCCGACGCGATGCACAAAATGGAAGACCTGCTCCTGGAGGAGTTGGGTTTTGGAAAAGTATATGACAGTGCCGAGAATCATGTCGCTGAGGAAGAATAATCGACCGGCGGCAATCAGGGCCAGGGAGTATCGGGCCCCTCGGTAAAATTGAAAGGGTAATTTTCTGTGGACGATCCTGGATCCTGGTGTTCACTGTTCACCATAGTATTTTTTGTACTGACATTTTTTTTCGCACTGGCTTATTTATCACTGCGAGAGATTCTCTGGGTAAAAGTTGAGGAGGCCTTCGCAGCGAACAAACATCCTGAACGACTAACCATGCTGCGAGCGAGTGTCGAAAACCTCACTCGCGGCCTGGCTGGTCTCAGAATGATGGGCAGTCTGGGTTTTGTACTCAGCATCCTGCTTTGTTTATCGACCGAAAGCGACGGCAAAATCACCTGGTCACTGACTACGTTGGTTGAAGCCTTTCTTATCGCGGCCGGTTGTCTGCTAATTTTCTCAGTTACTATCCCTCACGCCTGGGCTCGTTATTCCAGCACCTCGATTCTCGTAAAATGCTACCCCGTGCTGAATGTGCTCTACTGGCTGACCCTGCCTCTGATAACCCTGTTCAAACTTTTCGACCCGCCCATCCGTCGGTTGGCCGGTGTCTCGGTCGAAAACCGTAACGGTTCGCTGGAAGACAAACAGGAAGAGCTGCTGAATGTCGTCGAAGAAGGTGAAAAAGAAGGTGTGGTCGATGAAGAAGAACGCGACATGATAGCTTCGGTACTGGAGTTTCGCGATACCACTGTAGGCGAAATCATGACCCCGCGTACTGACGTGGTAGCTCTGGATGTGAATATGTCGTTCCGTGACGCGGTCGATACCATCATCAGCGCCGGCCATTCTCGCTACCCGGTTTTTGAAGACTCCATCGACAAAGTCATTGGCATGTTATACGCTAAAGACCTGCTCAAGTTTCTCAATGAACCCGACAGCGACCCCGGCATCCGCCAGCGTTTGCGTGAACCGACCTTTGTGCCCGAAAGCAAGACCGTGCGCGACCTGCTGCACGATTTTCAGAACCAGAAAGTTCACGCCGCGGTCGTACTGGACGAATACGGCGGGACAGCGGGACTGGTCTCGATTGAGGATATTCTCGAAGAACTCGTCGGCGAAATCGAAGATGAATACGAAGTACCCGAAGCCGAGCCTCTGGTGCGAATTGATGAAAACACCCTCGAAGTCGATGCCCGTTACCACGTCGATGAACTCAATGACGAAATGGACCTGGAACTTCCCGAAGAAGACGACTACGAAACCATCGGCGGATTCGCCTGTGCCCGTCTGGGCCATATCCCCCAGGCCGGCGAAAGTTTTGACTACGGCGATCTGCGTTTTACGGTTTTGGATGCGGACCAGCGGCGTATTAACCGGCTGCGTATCGATATGCTGCCTCAAGAATCCGCCAACCAACAGGAATAACGCATCATGAACGCGGTTAAAGACCAGGCCCTGTGTATTCGGCGTATCAACTATTCCGAAAGCAGCCAGATTGTCACCCTTTTCGGCAGAGAAAACGGTAAGGTTCGAGCCATCGCCAAAGGTTCTCGACGCGGCAAGAGTAAATTCGGGGGCGGCATTGATTTGCTCAACGTCGGCGAGATAATCTACCATCGGCCCCGCGGAGACAGCGACCTGGCGACTCTGGCGGAGTTTAATCTCAGCGAATCATTCAGCCTGCTGCGTCAGAATCTGCTGGCCCTGACATGTGCCCAATTCGCCGCGGACCGGCTGGCGGAATTCAGCGAGGATAACGACCCCAACCCGGATCTGTTCGATAATTTTCTCGCAGCACTGGGCCAATGGGAACATTCACCGCGTCCGGACCAGGTATTGGTGAAATTAGAGCTTGTTCTGCTCCATACCGCGGGACTGCTGCCCGGCTGGTCCAGATGTGCCGCGTGCAAAAAAAACCTTCAAACTGGTCGAAGTGCTTATTTCAGCAGTCAGGCCGGCGGAATGATTTGCCGAGACTGCGAAGGGGCTGTCAGTGAGAAAACGCAGGCAGGGCCGACCACCTGGGGAGTTTTAGGCGATATAGGTAAGCTGGGAAATACGTCCAGAACTGAAACGCTGGCAATTCACGAACTGCTCTGCTACCATCAGCGGGAAATTCTGGGCAAACAGCCGCAAATCATGTCTTTTTTGCTTCAACTCCTGCGTCAAAACGCCCGGTCAAACAAATCCTAAACCGACCGGCAAAGCCGTTGCATTTGGGCTCAGGGCGGCTATAATCCAGTGAATGTACCAACACTTAAACAACAAAACATGTTTGTGCCGCAGGGACGCGGCTGAAAGGCATTGGGTAATGAACAGGAATATCGCGCTGGTACTGACAGGACTTATGTTTATTTTGAGTGCCGGATGCGCAGACAAAAAGCCGAAGCGTCAGGATGTAACTCTGCCGATGGCTGAGATGGGCGCTCCTTTGCCGGGCGAACTGGAAACTGCTCAAGCAAATCTGGATGCCGGCCAAAACAAAAAAGCCTATAAATCGTTGGCGAAGTGGATAGAAAAGAACCCCCGTTCACCTTATATGGACCGGGCTTTGTTCCTCAAAGGCAATGCCCTTTTTGCCCGCGAACATTATTTTGATGCCTACCTGGCCTATGACAAACTGCTGGAAGACTACAGTGCCAGCGGCCATTTCGAGCAGGCCATCGAAAAAGAGCTGGTAATCGGCAAACTTTTTCTGGCCGGCCATAAACGCAAGATTCTCAACTTTATCCCCATTAGTGCCCGCGGCGACGGACTGGAGATTCTCGACAAGGTCGCCAGCCACTGGGCGGGCTCGGAACTTGCCGCTCAGGCCCTGCTGGCTCAGGCGGAATACTTCTTCAGCGTCGGCAGATTCAGCGAGGCCCAATCGACCTATCAGCTCCTGCTGGACAGCTATCCCCGCGTCGGCAATCGTCGCGAAATCCTGCTGCGTTCGGCGGAATCAACCCATGCTCAATATAAAAACAGTGAATATGACACGACCTGCCTGCGTGAAGCCCTGATTCGCTATCGGCAGTTGCTGAGCCTCTACCCAGAATATGCCGCCGAACGTGAGGTAGCCGGGCGTATCGAACGGATTCAATGGCAGCAGGCCCTGGAAATGTATGACACCGCGGGCTTCTATCTGCGGACTAAAAGACTGGGAGCGGCCAAACATTATTGGACGTTAATCAGCAAAGAATACCCTGAAACAGAATGGGCGACCTTATCAAATGCGATGCTCGAAAAACACAACTGAACAATACCCTCAAGATACTAAGGCGTTATCGCTCTCGTTGCGACATAATTGCCGCCGTGGGCTTGGAATACTGATAATATCACTGCTGGCGGGCCTGAACATCGGTTGCGGCGAGATTGACCCCCATAAAGGTTACACTTCAGCCCCGCTGCATCCAACCGATATTGAGACTGTCTGCGTACAGATGTTCCAGTCTGAGAGCTTCCGGCGGGAAGTAGAGTTCGAATTGACCAGTGCGGTCTGTCGGCAAATCGAACTGCGGACACCATACAAAGTGGTGGCCGACGCTCAGCGTGCCGATACGGTTCTATATGGTGTGATTACCAGTATCAGCGAAAAAACACTGATACACCAGAGGGACTTAGACCGGCCTCTGGAAAATCAATATTTAGTGAACGTGAAAGTTACCTGGAAAGACCTGCGAACCGGCCGGCTTATCCTGGACAACCAAAAGCTTGAATCCGCCGGCCAATATTACCCCTTGCTGGCCGAGAGCACAACCGCGGCAACCCGCTCAGCGGTCGATGATCTGGCGGTACGAATCGTGGAAGGTATGGAAGCCCCCTGGTAAGCCGAATCCCGCGGCCCATAAACAATTGAAACTTTTAGCGGGTACTGCCCCCCAAAGCAGCCCCGTACAGGATTACGAGACAGCTTGATGAGTAAATCCGAAAAGCCCCAGAAAAAACAGCCTGAAAAACCCAAATCAAACGGCCCTAAATTGCCGCCCCAGAAAAAAATACCCCGCCCACAATACAGCTGGGTAATGTTCGTGGTACTGGCAGTCATGGCGTTCATGCTTCTTTCACGCAACCATAAGCCCGCCGAGGCTATCACCTTCAGCGAGTTTCGCCAGAGGGTTATCAATCAGCAGGTGCAAAAGGTTATTATCTCCGACAGTGCCATCACCGGCGAAATGCGCAGCGAAGCTCTGGAAGGGCTGGCCAAAGACACTGCTGGTCGCTTTGAAGTAACCCTGCTCAACGGCATGGGAGAACAGGAAGACCTGAGAAAATTTCTGGACGAAAATAACACCGAATACGCATTTGAACAGACCGGCATGTTTTACAACATTCTCCTGTCTTTCATCCCCTGGATTCTTATCCTGGGTCTGATGTACTTTTTCATCTTCCGCCAGTTCCGTGGAGCAGGCGGCGGCGGAATGCTCGGCAATTTCGGACGCAGTAAACACCGCCTCAGCAATAAGGACCAGGCCAGTGTAACTTTTGACAACGTTGCTGGCATCGAAGAAGCCAAAGAGGAAGTCTCCGAGATTATTCAGTTCCTGCGTAACCCCAAAAAATTCCAGCGGCTTGGTGGACGTATCCCCCGCGGCGTACTGCTGGTCGGCGAACCGGGCTGCGGCAAGACCCTGCTGGCCAAGGCCATCGCCGGCGAAGCGGACGTGCCGTTCCTGAGTATTTCTGGCAGTGATTTTGTGGAAATGTTCGTCGGGGTCGGGGCTTCACGTGTGCGTGACCTGTTCAAGGAAGCCAAGACCAACTCACCCTGTATTATCTTCCTCGACGAAATTGATGCCGTAGGTCGTAAACGCGGGGCCGGTATCGCCGGCGGCGGTCACGACGAACGCGAACAAACCTTAAACGCCATCCTCGTGGAAATGGACGGCTTCGCCACCGACGACCAGGTAATCGTCATTGCCGCGACCAATCGGGCCGACGTATTAGACAACGCCCTGACCCGTCCGGGCCGTTTCGACCGTCAGATTTATGTGCCACTGCCCGACATCAAAGGCCGGCTCGCGATTCTTGAAGTACACGCCAAAAAAGTTAAAATGGCACCCGGCATCGACCTGCAACGACTGGCCCGCGGCACTGCCACTTTCAGTGGTGCCGACCTGGAAGCCATTATCAACGAAGCTGCCCTGGCCGCGACCATGAGCAATAAAGATTTTGTGGAAATGGTTGACCTGGAAGAAGCCCGCGACAAAGTCCGCTGGGGCCGGGCCCGCAGAAGCCGCGTCGTGGACGATAAAGATAAAGACATCACCGCCTATCACGAGGCCGGCCATGCCATCGTCCAGTCCATAATAGAAGATGCCGACCCGGTTCACAAAGTCAGCATTATCCCCCGCGGACCGATGGGTGGTGCGACGTTCAGTCTGCCCGAAAAAGACCGCATGCACTACAGTAAAAAATTCTGCCTAAGCATGATTCGCATTTATCTGGGCGGTCGCGTCGCCGAGGAAATTTTCTGTGACGACATCACCGGCGGCGCTCAAAGCGATATTGCCGGGGCAACTCAGCTAGCCCGCTCCATGATTATGGAGTGGGGCATGAGCGACAAACTCGGTTTCATTCGCTACAGCAGTAACGGCATGAATCCTTTCGGGGAACTGCCCGGCAGTCGCGAGTATTCCGAAACCACCGCTCAGGAAATCGACCGCGAAATCAAACAGATGATGGACCAGGCTTATCACGAAGTTAAACAAATACTGCTTGAGCACAAAACTCAGGTCGAGGCCCTGCGCTCGGCACTCATCAAATACGAAACTATCGACGGCGAAGACGTTAAACGAATTCTCGACGGCGAAATAATCGACAAGCCCACAGTCAACGAACTGCTCGAAGCTGAACAACAACGCAGCCCTGAATTGGATACCCCCTCCGAAAAGAACGAGCTAGACAAACAGGAAGGCAACTGATTGTAAAGTTCGACCGGGGAATATGGAGTTGAAATGCCCATTGTTCTTGACGTGAACGAGTTAGTACCGGGGATGTGCCTGGCCAACAATCTGGTCAATCAGTTCAGCGTACTTCTGCCCCACGGCAAGAAACTGAGCGAAGCGGAAATCAAATCACTTCAAAAACGCTTCCCCGATATTACCGTGCAAATTGCCGACCCGCTGCTCGATAGCGTGGTAGATTTTCAGAACGATTCTCAGGACCATGAGATTTCCCGCGAAGTCCGCAGTTGCGTTGCTAACATGGCACGCAAAGTCAGCGTCTCGCTTCGCAACTCCGCCAATCTGGAAGCCCAAAATATTCAGGGCATGGAAAATGTAGTGGTGGATATGATGGAAAAAATCCAGTCCAGCCCCGTAACCATCGCCATCGTCGAACAGAGCAAAAAATGGGACGGTTACCTTCAGGAACATACCGCCAATGTTTTTTACCTCAGTATGTTAATCGGCAACACCATTCGAAACTACATCAAGCAGGAACGAGAAAGACTTTCCGCGGCCAAAACGCTGAGCAAAGGACTCGACATCACCCCTCTGGGCACAGCCGCCCTGTTTCACGATATTGGCATGTCTCCCATAGAACATGTTTATTCTAAAGAAGAACCGCTTAGCCCCGAAGAAATTGAGAAAATTCGTCTGCATCCTCAACGAGGCGCAGATATGTTGCCGCTCTCCATTGACCCTATGGTTAAACTTATTGTCCGGATGCATCACGAAAATATTCTAGGAACTGGATATCCCGCAGGTATACCAGGCGACAAAATTAATATTTTCTCACGCATCCTCCGGGTCGCTGATGCCTGGTCAACAGCGTTAAGTGCCCATACCGCCGGCCATGGTCCTTCATCAACTATCGCGTTGTACGAAATGCTTTATGGAAAATATAACAAATATTTCGACCCAGTGGTCCTCAAAGTCTTCGCCGGCATCACTCCGCCGTTCCCCATAGGAGCAAAACTCAAACTCAAATCCGGCATGTGGGCAATTGTCGTTCGCAACGACACTCAAAAGCCATTCAAGCCGCTGGTAATCGTGGCCTTTGACGAACTCGGCGACCCGTTAGCCAAAGACGAGCTTGACCCTCCTTTGCCTTTGGCTTCAACTGAACGTCTTCGGGTCGATTCCTTCCGAAATGAAGACGTCGGCTTTATCAACAAACTAAATGAGGACAATCCACCCCAGGATAACGACGAAATGCCCGCCCCGCCGGACGACAGTCAGATTAAGTCCGTCTATGACCTTTTCATTCCCCTAAGGAGTATCTGCCATGAAAGCAGCGGTGCTGACAGGCATCCGGCAAATGGAAATTCGCGAAGTACCGGACCCTAAAATTCAACGTGACAATGATGTCCTGCTGAAAATCGAAAGGGTCGGCGTTTGCGGCAGTGATGTTCATTATTACGCTACCGGCCATATCGGCTCACAAATTGTGCAATATCCCTATCGTGTAGGCCACGAATGCGCCGCGACAGTTCTTGAAATCGGAGCCGCGGTAAAAAATGTCAAGCCCGGCCAAAAAGTCGCTATCGATCCCGCCATGGCCTGCCATAAATGCGACCAGTGCAAACTCGAAAGAGAAAATACCTGCCGTAACCTGCGATTCCTCGGCTGCCCCGGTCAGGCCGACGGCTGCCTCTGCGAAAGAATGGTCCTGCCCAGCGAATGTCTTTTTCCCATCGACGATAAATTAACACTCGACCAGGCCGTCTGCTGTGAACCGCTGGCGATCGGAGTTTACGCGGTCCAGCAAGCCCAGATGAAACCCAGCTCAGATGCCGCTATCCTCGGTGCCGGTCCCATCGGCCTGAGTGTCATGCTCGCCGCCCATGCGAATTTCCGGACAAATTGCTACATCACCGACAAAATCCCCGAACGTCTCGGCGTCGCCCAAAAAGCAAATCCCGTCTGGACCGGCAACCCCGACAAATCCAATATCGTATCCGATATTCTCAACACTCAACCAGCCGGCATGGATACCGTTTTTGAATGCGCCGGCCAACAGGAAACCATCGACCAGGCCATCGACCTGCTCAAACCCGGCGGAACATTGATGCTCATCGGTATCCCGCGTGAAGAGCGAATCTCATTCAAAATCGATACCATGCGTCGCAAAGAAATTACCGTGATAAACGTCCGCCGTCAGAATCTCTGCGAGCAAAAAACCATCGACCTGGTAGCGTCAGGCAAAATCAACGTAGACTTTATGATTACCCACCACTTCAAACTGGACCAAGCCGTCGAAGCCTTCGAAATGGTCGAAAACTACCGCAACGGAGTTGTTAAAGCTATTATCGAACTCTGACAACTCCGTCGCCGAAAATATTTTTACCAGCTTAAACCGCCACGCCGCGGACGGTCCTTGCCTTTCTTCCTGGCTTGTTCCGACCGGGACTGGCCATCTTCCGCCGCCCGCATAACACTCTCGCCCACCGGCCCGGCCTCTTCGCGATTGGGCATGTCCGAAACATCGCCCTGTGCCTGCACCTTCATCGAAAGAGATATACGCTGCTGAGAGGGATTAACCTCCAGCACCCGAACCTTAACCGTATCACCCTCACGCACCACATCACGAACCTGGGACACATGCCTATCGCTCAACTCGCTGATATGCACCAGCCCATCAACCCCCGCTTCCAGAGTCACAAAAGCGCCAAAATCCGTAACCCGCGCCACCGTACCGGTATAGGTATCATCAGCCCGGTATTTCATCTCAATATCGTCCCATGGATTACCCTGAATACTCTTCATGCTCAGCGAAATCCGACGCTGCTGAGTGTCAACTTTGGCAACTTCAACCTCGACCAACTGGCCCACTTTAACCACATCGGACGGATGTTTTATCCTACCAGCCCAAGTCATCTGGCTAATAGGTATCAAACCTTCAACACCAGGCTCCAGTTCCGCGAAAGCACCAAAATCCATCAGATTCGTAATCTTGGCCTGCACCCGACCACCAACTGGGTAATGGTATTCCGCCGAAGTCCACGGATCCCCGCCCGCCTGACGCAGACTCAAACCGATACGCTGCTTCTCCCGGTCGAGACTAACAATCATAACGTCAATCTGCTGACCTTCACTGAGAATATCCTTGGGATGTTTAACCCTCGCCCAGCTCATCTCCCGCACATGCAACAGACCGTCAACCCCGCCCAAATCCACAAACGCGCCATAATCCATTATACTCCGCACCACGCCCTGACACATCTGACCTTCAGCCAGTTCCTCCCAGATATTCTCACGCAAGGCTTCGCGTTCCTTCTCCAGAATATTACGCCGACTCAGCACAATATTCTTATCACCCCGCTCCACCTGCGTCACTTCACAGATGAACTTCTGGCCAATCAGCGTCTCAGTATCTTCCGTACGATAAATATCAATCTGCGACACCGGCATAAATGCCTTCAATCCCTTAATCTCAAGTTCCAGCCCGCCCTTATTCGTCCCGGTAACACGAGCTTCAACCTGAGCCCCAACATTCAAATCCCGACGCAGCAACTGCTGGGCCGCACTGCGCATCGAAAGAACAACCAGCCCATCCTTCTCGTCATAACGCATAATCGAAACATCGACCACGTCACCAACATTCACTTCCTGGCCTTCTTCCAGTTCTTCACGCGGCAGATACCCCTGCGATTTACCACCCAAATCTACAAAAATATCTCCATCACTGACGCTGACAACCTTGCCTTTGACCACCCCGTCCCGCCGCTCACTCAGGTCGCCGCCCACCGCCGCCGCGGCTTTATCCACCGCATCGTCCAGGCCATAAACATCCACCAGACTCACATCAGCCAGAGCGGAATCAATCTCATTTTGCAGCTCATCATCCAGCGCCGGACTGGGTATCGATACCTCTTTAGCCGCCGCCTGAGCCTGCTGCTGCTCACGTTTTTTATCATCCAGACTGAAAGAACGCTCCCCGGAAGCACTCCGCGTCGAATTATTATTAACAACCGGCTGATTTACCGCAGCGTCAGCCCCGTTCTCTTTTCCAACATTATCGTCCATAACTATCTCTAAAATAACAAATTAAACAACCAATCAAAACGATTTACATCTAACCCGCTCACGCTGGCAGGTGAGATTGGAA